>CAYXDO010000071.1:0-53334 GCA_964463485.1 uncultured Myxococcales bacterium
CCTCGCTATGAGTCCGAACGGCAACGCGTCGCACACCGATCGATCGCCTCAAGTCATCGTTCTATCTATTCTTTTTTCGACTAGCTTCCCCGCAGCGCACTCAGATCCAGGCCCGGCTGCACCCTAATCAAATGATGGCAACTCATATCCGACCGGGACCCGCGCCAGGCGAGGGTCGATGATTTGTCGTCGGGCTCATGAGGTGAGCGCGGACACTCAGAGCCTCCTCCTGTTTTCGGGAATGCCAACGTGGTCTTGATCATGCGTGCGACATTTCCAACTTACCTGGCTCGCGCTGCTCGTTTCGTCCCCGGCCTGGGCGGTCCCCGAACTAGACTGCGCGCCCCCGCTGCGGCTGAAGTCGCAGAAGGACTCCGGAGTGCTTCGGCTTTGGTGCGAGGGGCAGGACCTCCTCGGGCGTTGGTTGAAAAACGGCCCGTACGAGGAATGGTATGACGAAGATCACGTGAAAATGCGCGGAAGTTATTACGACGGGAAACGCGACGGTCCCTGGTTCACGTTCGCGCCTTCGGGGCAGCAGACGGGGAGCGCCGAGTTCAGCTTCGGTACTCTCATCCGCGGAAAGCTAGAGGCCGTCGGCGCGGAGTCGCCCGAACCGGCGACGCTGCCTATCGTTTCCACAGCCTCGACCTCTTCGCCGCCCAAACACGAGGCCGCAGGGGACTCGCATCGTCGAGGGCCCTGGAACGGCGGGACCATTGCGCTTCAAGTCGTGGGTGGCCTCGGAGGGGCGATCATCGGCGCCATCGCCGGGAGCCTCGTGGCCGTGCCTCTCGCCAACTCATGCGAGACGACCGACTGCAAGGCCGTGGTTGCTTATCTCACCATCGCGACTTTCTATTTCCCGCTGAATAGTTTGGCCGTGTGGTTGGTCGGGAACTCGGCGATGGGTGTGCCCGGAGACTACGGCGCCACGCTGGTTGGTGCGCTGATAGCCGTGGTCCCTGGTGCGCTCATCAGCCTCGCGAGCCCAGAGGCCGGCCGAGCCGTCGGACTCTTGCTCGGCGTGACTTCTGCGGGTGCCATCATCGGCTTTCATTTGAGCGCCGAGTCTCCCGATACGAGAGAGCCCGGAACCGACTTCAGCTTTAGTGGGCTCGAACCCTCCCGATCGCTCCCGAGGCCGGACGTCGCGGTGAGCTTGCTCAATCTTCCCTTCTGAACCCGGCGTGTTTCGAGTGACCACTTCGTCTGCGGCGAGGATCGGTGGTGTACGATGCAGAACACGACCCCGTTGCAGCCATTCGGGGCCTCAGCCTCAGCGTCCAGAGCGGAATTCGGCTCCTGATGCTAAATTTCCGCCCACATTCGAAACAGGTTGTTGAACGACTTCCGAGTTCGCTCCACGTAAGGCCCGCCACCTCCGAAGGTCTCGTAGAACTGAAGCGCACACCCCAAGTCGTACAGGATCTCTCGTTGAGCCGCGTCGCGCACCACACTCTGAACCCACAGGGCCGCAACCCGCCGAGACCCTCTCGTCACCTCCAACACCCGATGAAAGGACGTGGCTGGGTACAAGAGGCAGTCGCCTTCGTCCCCTTTCAGTCGCACCTTTGCCGACCCGATGTCGATCTCGAGGTCCCCTCCGTCATACTCGGACGCCTTCGAAAGAAACACCGTGATCGAGACGTCGGATCGCGTCACGTGACCACGCGTCAGAACAGGTGCGTCGAGGTGAGTCCCATAACTCATTCCGGGCTCGTAACGGCTGAACAGCGGCTGCGTGAAGGTCTTCGGCTGAGCAGCCAGATGGAACAACGGGTGCGCTCGCAGGCATTGAACGAGGTACTGACCGGCTTCTCGAGTCAGCTCGGAGTCCGCCGGAAGCTGCAAGTTCCGCTTCACTTGGGCCGCGCTTCCCGAGGCGGTGGAGCTCCCGTCGACGAAAGGTTCCCGAGCCACGAGCTCACGGAGGCGACCAAGTTGCTCGGCGGAAAGGACCCCCTGAAGGTGAAGGATCATTTCGGTGCCCTACCCCCATTTCTCAAGTGACGCAATTCGCCCGCAGAGCGCGCGAAGGGCGAACGGCTCAACGGCCTCTTGGAGCGAGCGCTTCGCGAGTATGAAGGGCTGAGCGTTCACTCCTCCGGAGCAAGCCGGATCGTTCCGAGGTGGAGCGCGATCTCCAGCGCCTTCGCGGCCTGCTGGAACATCTCCCCCGAAACCCGCCAGAACGGGCAGCGTCCGGGGCCACCTCCCGAAAAGACGTCGAGCGTGTAGATTCCGCGCTGACGCGCGTACTCGAAGAGTCCGCCTTTGGACGGGCTCCCCATGAGCTCGGCCAGGTCCGTGATGAGTTTACGCTCGCGCGCGCGTCCCTCGAGCGCCAAATCGAGCGGCGGAAGAGCGACATACTCATGCATGGCGACGCCTTCCGCGAGCACGAGGTTTCCGCTCGGATAGAATGGGATCTCGTGCTCGACCGGCCCGCGCAGCTCCACATAGACCAAAGCGTTGGCGACTGAGTACCGAAACGCATGAATGGCTTGCTTGATGTGAACGAGGTCGGCCTCGTTACATCCGATCTCGATCAGCCGAGGCCTCATCGTCTGGACGAGGTCGTGAGTGAATCGAACCGCCGCAAGATCGATGGCGAGCCACGCGTGCCGCAACGCGATGGAAGCCAGGCTCGTGGGCATGAAGAAACTGCCATCGACGTGGGCTATCCGAACCTCGGCCCCGCTCAAAACCGAGGACTCATTCAGGCACTCGTTCACGTACCTCGCGAACTCAGCTCGGGCGGTCGGCATGCCCGGATCCCTCGCGAGCTGATTCAACTCGGATTTGATGGCCTTCATGCCAGCACCAAAGTTGCCACCCAACAGCGCCGCGTTGGGTGCGACATTTATGAGCTCCCGCAAGGGCTGACTCGGGATGAGCTTCGGGTCGAAGGGGCCGTCGACCGCAATCAGAGCCTCCCGGCGCGCGGTAAAATGGAGCGACCGCAGCACGGTCTCGGAGGGGGTGCGGAAGCGAAGTGAGGACCCTGGGCCTTCCCAACTCACTGTAACGGAGGCCGCGATGACGTCCTTCGCTACACGCGCCTGCTCCATCGGCCCCACCTCGGGCTCCACCGGCGGAGGCCCCGGATCGAGGGCACCGGTGTAGACGGTTCCATCGAATGAAATCATCGCGCAGACCCGACCGGGCCCAGTCGGAAAGCTGGACTCGAGCACCGCCTTCGCGAGCTCCACGAGGCTCCGATCGAGGATCACGTCCCAGCATACTGCGTCGGAAGGCGGAGGTCACTGGCAGCGTTCAGCCGCTCAGCCATGAGCCGTCGGCTCTCAGCAAAAACAAAGGCGTCTCCTGCGCCGCACACGCTCGGGTCTCTATCGCCAAGCTATCTCACGATCCCCACGTCTTCGGCGCCTCCTGCGCCTCGACCTCTCGAGCACAAAGGAGGGCAACACGACGATCGTCGACGCCTTCATGAACATCGCCAACAGCTTCAGCGAGATGGGCAAGCTCGACCTCGCGCTCAAGGCATTCAAACAGGCGATGGATCGCGACACGTGGCGACGCGGTCTGCCAGTATGCGCTCACTCGGGCTGGGTCGGCCGGCCGACTCGACGGTCGTGCCAAGAAGGCGCTGAGGGCCTGTCTCGCTCACCGGGACGCGCCCATCGAAGACGAGACGGAGCGCCTGCCACAATTCGAAGCCGACGAGACCATGAGAAGGTGGCGATGATCCTGGACCCGAGTTCGAACCGACCCCGAGTTCGACAGGACGTCCGCGCTGAGTACGCGCACGCAGGATTCTGCGCTCCGCCGGCTGGACCTGAGGCTCGAGCGTGACTCGATCTGGAGACTTTGCCCAGACGTCGACACGAGTCGCTGGCTGGGCTATCATCGTTCGGTGAGTCTCCACGCACGCTGGACGACCGGGCCCGGGCCCTTCTGGGTCCACCAACTTCGCCCTGGCGACCCGTACGAGTTGTCTGATGGACACCCGATCTACTGCCCCCCGGCGGGAAGGGTTCGAAGGTCTCTGAGAAGGCTGGCCGCGATGGTAATTTCCACGGATCCCGACGTGGAGTCCGCGGGAATCGACGCGGGCTTCGAACTCTCCAGGAAGACCCTTCGCGCGCCAGACGTCGCCGTTGATGTGCCTGATCAGCCTGGATGGGTGAAAGGACCACCGCGGCTCGCGGTCGAGTATGTCGCGCTCGACTCAGATTCGTACGAAGTGGAGAAGAAGATCCAGGACCTTCTGATTGCGGGCACGAAATGGGTCTGGGTCGTACGCTTCGAAGGCGCCCAGCACGCCGAGGTTCACGAGAAGGGCAAGCAACCGCACCGGCGGAACCTCGGCGATTCGCTCGAAGCCCCCGGCGTGCTGCGTAACTCGGTGCCCGTGGAGGCTTTGTTCGATCGGCAGGCAGCCAGACAGGCAATGCTAGAGAACCTGTTGCAGCGGGAAGGAATAAAGCGCGGCATTCAACACGCCATTCTGGTCGTGCTGGAATCGCGAGGGGTCCCGGTTTCGGACGAGACTCGGGCCCGGATTGCTGCAGAGAGCCACCCAGGTGTGCTGGAGAAGTGGATTTCGCGCGCGGCCGTCGCGACCTCGGAGCGCGACGTCTTCCTCGAGCCTGAGCTCGAGAACCGGAGCTTCTAAAGCTCCACCAAGCACAGCGTGTGTGGGAGTCCCAGTCTTCATCGGCAGGATCATGTGCATTTTACGCAACAAATCCGGGAAGCCAATGATTTGACCGCGCGAGGTCAAAGCGGCGAGGCGATCCGGCCCAGCAGCCAGGCCCTCGTCGAATCCGCAGCAATTGAGGATCGTACGGTGCTTTTGCAGCGCGGACGGTGCAGCGCACCGGGGCTTGATGCCTGGTCACGCTGCGCGCGCTTGCTCCATCGGCCCCACCTCGGGCTCTACCGGCGGAGGCCCCGGATCGAGGGCGCCGGTGTAGACGGTCCCATCGAACGAAATCATCGCGCAGACCGACCGGGCCCAGTCGGAAAGCTGGACTCGAGCACCGCCTTCGCGAGCTCCACGAGGCTCCGATCGAGGATCACATCCTAGCATACTGCGTCGGAAGGTGGAGGTCGAGGTCACGGGCGCTAGCAGCGCTAGGAGGTCCCTGAAAGCTCCGAAACTCATGACGTGCCCGTGCCCGTCCGTGCCCTGCCCGTGCCCGTGCCCGTGCCCGATTCACGATGCCGATCACGTAGGGCGTCGCGGCGGCCGAAATCGCCTCTTTCCGACCCGTCAGCTCATGGCGCGACCGTCGGGCCGCAACCCAAGGGTGATAACTCATGGCCGCTGTAGGATTTAGGTGTGAGATCCCAGAAAAAATCCGGGCGAGGAGTAAGAGATCAGTAAGATCAAGGCGTGTCCTGCGCCGCCGGTACGGCGAAAGGGAGCTCGAGAGCCACTCATTTTCCCAGGATTCGCCAGAGCATGGGAGCATTGGCACCCAGAGTCAGCCACACGACCGAGCCGAGCATGACGAGCCAGTGTAGCCATACCTCGCGAAGATCGGAGATCGGACCACGCCGAACTCGCGCGAAGGATCGATAGAGCTCGACGAGCGCCGCGGCGGAGAGGAGGACGAGGTAAAGCCACGATTTCTCTCTTAGCAACATGAGCAGGGATGCCGGGACCACCAACACCAACAGGACGAAGGTCGTGCAGATCGCAAGAGTGCCGCGCTCGGCAAACGAGGCCATCGAATAAAGGAGTGAGAGGAGGCCAAGGCATCCTACGCCGAGCGCACCGAAAGCGAGAAGACTCCCTGGTGCGGCCGACGGCCCCCATAGCCAGACGGGAAGGACTGCCGCGGTGGGTACCAACAACACGAGGAGGGCGCTCGCGAGGAGGGTGCCCGGCCGAGCGGGAAGGCGACGCGAGAAGGCGTCGAGGCCGATCAGCGCCCCGATTCCAAAGGTGCCAATCCACAGGACCAGGACGGTGCGAAAGCTTTCCCAAATTAGCTCGCCGTCATACTCATCAGACCAGAGGCCGAGAACCGCAAGCATCACGAGGAAGGGGAAGTACATCGTGGGGAGGAGGAGTCCGCGCGATAGGAAGAGTTGGGTCCAGGCACGAGTCCCACTTCGCGAAGCAACCACGAGGACCGAACCGAGGCCGCCAAACCAGTGGATGACATCCGCGAGCTTGCCGAACAGCCCTACCCATGTCCGGGAGATCGACCGCCGATACCTGACGAAGATGACTCCGAGAGCGAAGTCGATCGCCAGAATGGAAAGAACGTGAGCCTCGGCAAATCGGTCTCCGGAGAGGAGAGCGATCAGGCCGACGACGAACGCGAGGTAGCCCAGCGGGGGCGCGAGCGCGAGCACGAGCCCGAGTGCCAACCCAGTCAGACCGAGGACGAGAATACTCTCCTTGCTCTCGACTGCCACCATGAGGGCGGCGAAGGGTAGGGTGAGGGCGACGCTCGAGAGTACACCGGCGATCAGGCGCTCGGCGTCGCGCATGGGAATTCTGGCGCCGAAGCCCTCCGCGTTCCAACCCCCAACCCAGCGGCCGATGAACACTGCCGCGCCAACGGTGAAGGAACAAACGAACGCGAATGCCGCGATGTCGGGCTCACGGGCCGCGAGGTAAGTAGACACGGTGACGGCGAAGGCGACGAATGTCCTCCACCAGAACCGCTCGACGTCGCAGCGAACCAACGCGAAGACTCTCCGGGCGCTCGCCCTCACGAATTTCGCCGGAAGGCCTGCCGTGGATGGTTCACGCATCGGCGTCGGTCCGCTCACGCGCCCATCGTATCACGGTGCGGGCGCTGGGTTGAACGCAGAGCTCCGCTCTTCCGTTTCGCGCTCGATCCTGAGTCCCACTCGGAGCGAGCCGCAAACTTCGAGCAACTCACGGGAAGCAGTGAGGGTCGAAGTTGAGCTGGCTCTCGGTCAACGGCGCCGCACGAACACCCATGCGGACCGGAGCCTCGAACACTCGGTGGCCTCCGAGGCGCGTAGCATGGGGCCCGAACGCAAGCGGCTGTAGGCCCGGCACGATGGCGCGGACTACATAGAGGCTGCGGCCGGCGAGCTCCGGCGCGGTCAGCTCCACTCCGTAAACGGAGTGCCCCCGATCTTGAACGTGATCGACCAGCTCGAACAGAGACTCCGGCGCTTCCGAAGGTTCAGGGGGTGGGCGAGCCTCCGAGGAGCTGAACAAGAACCGCGCGCGGTCCAGATTGTCGAGCGACGCATAGAAATCGATGTGCTGCTTGGCCCGTTTGACCTCCTCCGGCTTCAAGAGCTCCGGAGGTATCCAGCTGGCCGGCTGACACACGACCGCTGAGTACAACTCCTTGAGCGCCTTTCGCAGCCCCAGCGCCGCGCTCATGGACGCTCCCGCACCGAGGAGCAGCGGGTGACCGTGTCCGTCTTCTCGAATCCCCATCGCCAGGTAGGCGGGCACGCCGAGGTCGGTGGTCAGCTCGCCCACGCGAAGGTCCCAACCCTTGGACCTCACGTAGCCCGCGAGCATGAGCACGTAACGGTCTTCGCTGGAATCCACTTCCACGAGCGGAGGGGAGAGTCGGTTCAGCCAATGAATGAAGAACGAGTCACGCTCGATCAACTCGGCGAGCGCGCCCACGAGCGCCGCGGACCTCGCGCTGTGCGCGGCCACTCCGCTCGAGGTCTCCGTCAACAGGGGATCGTCCTCGCCATAGTAGACCGCCGCGGCAGGAACGAGCTTGTTCCGACCGGACCTGAACGAAAACCCAGATATCCATCGCATGGGTTGGTTCGGGTCGAAGCGGACGTACGGAAATCCGGGGCGATCGTACTGAGCGTCCGAAAAGAGCGGGAGCTCCGTAGGCAGAATCGCGGTCGAGCCCAACTGAGAGTACGGCGCCACGATGTCGACGATCGGAGGAGTAAGTCCCACGTACCGTTCGATCGCCTCGACCAGCGCGATCGTGCTCGCCTTCTCGGGATCGGGGTCCGAACCGTGGGTGAAATTCGTCTGTCGGCCCAGCACCTCGGCGGGCCTTGGAAACGAAAATCGAGTGAGTACGAGGTGTGGCAGACCGGCCCGAGCGGGAAGCCTCTCGGTCGGCGTGGGCTCCACCGACACGACTCCTAGTCTTTCGTCGGCCAGACCTTCGAGCTTCGCGCGCAGCTCGGAGATCGAGAGCGGGTGGTCGCGCCAGGAGTCGATGTCGACCACGGATTTAGGCCGCGAGCGCCCGCAGACCGGACAGAGGCCGTGGGCGACGATCGGATGCCAGGATAGATCCCCCGAGCTCATGTCGACGATAGCGACGTTGCGGCGGCGCGAGTGGGCCGAATTCACACCCACGACTGACTCCGTCTCTCCTCCAGACAGCCCGTCGATTCGAGGAATGGACGCGCAGATACTCCCGACCAGCCATGGCAACCACGCCCTCGTCAGCGCCTCGTCTTCCCTCCACGCGCCGCGCCGGAGTCGCTCGAAGAAAGCCGACTCGAGCTCGACCATGGTCCGGATCGCGAGCCAGCGCAGCTCGAAACACGAAAAGCAGACTGAGCGATCGCACCGAGGTCCTATGACCAACTCTCCCGCCATCGGGAAGACCGGGAGCCAAGGTACGTCGAGCTCGAAGGCAACTCGGTTCAACTCCTCGAACGCACTCAGGTCCGGTCCGAAGCGACAAACGACCAGCGTCTCCGCAGGTTCGGTCTCGACTCTGCGCGTCACCCTTGCGGAGGCGCCGGCCTCGGCGAGCGCCGTCGCGAGCTCGGTCGCAAAGCTCTCGTCGCCGGTCACCGCGAAGTGGGCACCAACGAGTCGGGGGCCGTCTCGAGGCACGGCGGGCGACGTAGCCGCGTCGCCTCGCTCGAGCAGCCCCTTGGCGCCAAAGTCGGAGAGTGTTTGCAGGATGGCGAAGCCAGACCTCGAAGAGAGTGCGATCTGAGTGACGGAGCGACCGTCCAGCAATTCGAGGAGCTCGAGGGCGAGCTCTTTGGGTGGACCTTCCACCACATGAAGCTCGATCCCCCTCCGAAGAATCAGCTTGTCCCTCGACTCGTACCACCGAACGAAACGCCCTAGCCGCGGACGATCGGGAACGCCTGCGCTCACGCCTTGGCCCCGACGAGCGCGCCGTACACCGCGCACTCACTCTCTTCGTCGAGTCCGAGCATCCGATTCATGGGATCGTCGAAGAACCCGCCCACGCTCGTCGTGCCCAAACCCATCGCCGTGCCGACGAGGAGTATGTTCTGCACCATGTGTCCAGCCTCGAGCAAAGCGAAGCGGTAGCCCCGCTCCTGGTACTTGGCGAACGCTCGCTCGAACCCGATGGTCAGTACGAGGAGCGCCGCGGGCTGGGCCCGACGTAGCCCAGCGGGAAGCGATGCCTCGAGCCCGGCCGAGATCTCCTCGAAGGAACGTAGGAGCTCCAATGAATGCTCGGGCACGCGGTAATGGTACAGGCTCGGCTCGAGGTCCTCGACCTGAAACGGTACCAGATAAATCTCGATCGGATAACAACTGCCCGCGGACGGGTAGGCCCGTCGCGGCAACCCATCCGTCTCACCGGTGACCCCGAAAGCCAGGCCCATCAACTCGGCGAGCTCCACGAGAGTCAGAGTCCGCGACCCGAAGCCTGCCACCGTGCGGCGCGAGGCGATCGCCTCCCGCAGCGGGCTGAGTTGCCTCGATCGATCTCGAGGCAGCGCGACCCGCGGTGCGCCTGAATACTCCTTGAACGCGAGCGCCCGGTCGAATCCGCGCAGCTCCTCCGGGGACATCTCCGGCCAGAACGTGGGACTCAGTCCGCTGTGGCGATGATAAACGAGGGCGGCTGGGGCCTTCGCTTGAGGCGGCGCGCCAAGGGAGACGAGCTGCGAACGACGCTCCGCGTCCCGCTCCGCCTGCTTCTCTCTCAAGGCGCTCGCCAGGGCGGACGTTTCCTGGGGACCATTCAGGAGAAGTTGGAGCCATCGGTCAGCGGCCATCGGCCCTTTGTACTGCGCTCCGCGCTTTCCTTCTATACTCGTGCTTCGAAATCGTTCTAGGCTCGTCGCCGCGTGTCGCCTCGGCCGGGAACCTTCGGATTGCTCGTCTTACTCTCGACGGCCTGCGCCGCGAAAACCGGATCCATGGAGACCAGCGGGAGTATGTCGCAAACCTCAGTGCCCCTCGCCATCGTGGACGTCTCGGTGATACCTATGGACACTGACCGTGTCCTCGACGGACAGACTGTCATCATCCGAGGGGACCTCATCGCGGCAATCGGCGATTCCGCGAAGGTCAGTTTGCCTGAGGACGCCGTTCGGATCGACGGGCGAGGAAAGTTCTTGATTCCTGGACTCATCGACGCGCACGTCCACGCTGAGTCGACCGCGTCGCTCGCGCTCTTCGTGGCCCACGGGGTCACGACCATCCGAAACATGGTCGGCAGCGCCACTCATTTGGCCTGGCGCGAGCAGACCAAGCGCGGCGCGCTGTTCGGACCCTCCATCATCACCGCCGGAGAGTTGATCGACGGGGGAGTAGCTTGGAACGGCACCGAGCTCGTCGAAAACGGCGTCGACGCGGATCGAGTGATCTCTGCCCAGCGGCGACGTGGTTATGACTTCGTCAAGTTCTACCAGCAGCTGACCCCTCAGGCCTTCGAGGCGGTCGTTCTCTCGGCAAAGGCTCATGGGTTCGAGCTCGCCGGTCACGTGCCTGATCGCGTGGGTCTGGAGAAGGTGCTCGCCGCGCGCGTGAGCTCGATCGAGCACCTGACGGGGTACCTCGAATTCATCGAGGCCGACGACTCACCCGGGAAAGGGAAGCTCGACCGAGCGAGCCGAATCGGGCGCGCCGACCACGTGGATCCGAGCAAGATCGAGTTGGCTGCCAAGCTCACGGCTGCGTCCGGGGTGTGGAATTGCGTCACCCTGGTGAACTCGTACCGAAAGGTGCCTCCCACGGAGATCGAGGTCTTTCAAAAGGCTCCGGTGATGCACTACGTCGCTCCCCTGTTGGCGGCGAGCTGGGATCCCGGCCGAGATTTTCGCACACGAATGGCTCCCCCGGAGTTTTGGAAATCGCTTCGCGCGGGTGACCGCGTGCGGGCGCAGCTCGTGAACGCGCTCTACAAGGCGGGGGCTCCGCTCGTGGTGGGTACCGACATGGCGAACCCATTCGTGGTGCCCGGGGAGTCCGTCCACCTGGAGCTCGAGCACCTCGTCGCCGCCGGCCTGACTCCCTTCGATGCGCTTGCGGCTGCGACCAGCCGTTCGGGAGAGTTTCTCCACGGTGCCGGTGAGTCCGGCGCCGGTGAGTTTGGAACGGTCTCGGAAGGGAGGCGCGCGGACTTGATCCTCGTCCGCGGCAACCCCTTGGTCGATATTACGAATACAAGGAAGATCGACGGGGTCTTCCTTCGCGGCCAGTGGCTCCCGCGGCGCGAGCTCGATCGGCGACTCTCGGAGCTCGAGGCCTCGTTCACCCAGAAGCACACGCCGCCCGTGCTGGCAGCTTCGCCGGGCGAACGCTCCCTGCTGTACTCGCTTCGCTTCAACGACCGTCCGTTCGCGACCGAGAGAGTCCAACTCGGAGCCGATCATCTTCGCTCGAAGCTCGTCACCGACGGACCCGACGCAGTCTCGTTCGAGACGCACGTCGGGCTCGACGACGCCCATGACCCGACGAAGGTCGAAGTGAGTCGCGACAGCGCGTTCCTCTCCGCGAAGCTGTACGCCCAGAGGGCGTCCACCGGATTTGCCGTCCGAACCAACGCGCCGTTTGGCGAAGGGGCAGAGCACGCTCTTCGAGATCTTCCTCTCGCGCCGGCAAGCCGCGCGATGGCTGGCAACATCATGGCCGGTATGATCGTGATGCTTCCGAAATTCATCGGTCTGAAGGTCGGCGAGAGTCGCGTCTTCGAAGTCAACGCGCTCGAGCTGAACCCGGAAGCCGAGGTCGGCGCGGCGACGTGGAGCGTCGAGCGAAAGGCCGACGAAGCCGCTGATCGGAGCTTCGAGGTCGAGGTCAAGGGTCGCAATTGGCACGAGTCGCGGACCGCAAAGGTAGACCAGCAGGGTGAGATCACCGAAGCAACTTTCGACATTCTCATCGCAACGATAACCGCCAAGCGAGAGTGACTCGGGAACGGACTCGGGCTACGTGACTTTGGCTCCGAACCATCCCATCATCGACTCATGAGCGACCAGGACGCGCCCGACCTTCGGCTCCAGCAGGCCAACGAGCGCACCCTGTTGGCGTGGGTTCGAACCGGCGCAGGGCTCAGCGGGTTCGGCTTCGTGCTCGAGCGCTCCGAGCTTCTGTTCCCGGCAGGACGGCAGGGCGGCTTCCTCGAGTATCTCGGAGTCGCGATGATCATCCTCGGCGTCGTCGCCAACGTTTGCGCCGCCGCGGAGTACCGACGAATTCGGAGCAACCTGATCGCGAAGAGAACGCCCCTGGGAAGCGCCCATTTCGGGCCACTCGTCGCCATCGTGGCGGCTTTGCTCGGTCTCATGCTCGCGATCGGTCTCCTGCTCGAGTGAGTCGATCCTCGTGGAGCTGAGCCCAAGCATGCCGTGTGGCGCCATTGATGCGATTGAGGCACCCTGGCCAGCGGCTTGATCTGGCCAACCTCCTGACGCACAATGCATGAATGACCCCGACTCCTTCGTCTTTGACCTTCGAGCGGGCCTTCGAGCTACTCATCCAGCCGGGCGTCTTGGTCCTTCGCAAAGTAGCCAAAGCGCCCAACCGTTGGCTCGAGTTGAACGATGACGCGAGGGCCCGATCACTCCAGGCGTTCGCGCTCAGCTTGTGTCTCGTCGCGCTGTCCGTCGTCATGGGTCACTGGAGAGGTGTGTCCGTTGGAGCGCTCGCGTTCGTGATCGCTTGCTGCGGAATCGGCAGCGACCGCGCGTGGCTGATTCGGTGGACTCTCCGCCTCGCCCTGGTCGTGGCCGCGGTCGGGCTCTGGGATTGGTGCCTTCCGCAGGGCGGTCACCATGGGTTCAGCCGCTGCTACGCCATCAAGTGACCACGCGAGCTCTGCGTCCTTTGCGCGAAGCTTGACGGCTCGGCTCGTTTCCTTGGTGTACGTAAGGGACGAGCCGATGAGTCACAGTCACCCGTAGAATCGCGGCGCTTTTCAAGCGGGGACCGAACTGCTTCGAAGTGTCACTGACCGTTTCCTGGGCGCGGTTTTCGGGGCCCATGACACGCGCTCGAGTCGGGCTCGATAGTGTCTCATTTGCCTCAGGGTTCGACCGCGCCCCCGATCGAAAGCTGACTTCCCCGATCGACCGTTGTCTACGCCTTCGGACCATGGACCGGCCCCCGGCGGGCTGATAGGCACCTCGCCATGGCAGAGCGCGAGGAGGATCCTCCGAACCCGCGACCTATCGAGGAAGCGGGCGCGAAGCCCCCAGAGGAGGCCAAGGCCGCGCCCCCGCGCGACTCCGAGGCTGCGACGCCTGAGCCTGTAGCGCCTCCGGTTCATACGACGACGTCGTCTCGGCCTGAGCAGACCTCCGGATGGCCGGCTGAATCGCCGCGCGCGCTCCCGCCCCAGCCTCCCGCGGAGTGGAGGAGCGAGACGCCTCGTCCCGAGCCGCGTCGCCGGATCGGGCGCCTCTCCGCCTTTCTGACTCTCCTGTTCGGCGCTTTGCTCGGCGGGACCTGCGTGCGCTCGTGCGGCGGAGTGGCCACCGAGGTCGTGGCAGGCCCGGGCAGCGCCACAATCGGTGTGGTCGAGGTGATCGGCCCGATCGCCGACGGACAGGCCGAAGTCCGGCGGATCCGACAGCTCATGAGGGAAGGCTCGGTCGACGCGATCCTCGTTCGAGTCGACTCCCCGGGCGGCGCGGTGGCTCCATCCCAAGAAATCTACGAAGCCTTGGTACAAGCCGGTCACATGAAGCCGGTGGTCGCTTCGATCGGGACGGTCGGTGCGTCGGGCGGCCTATGGATCGCGCTCGGGGCTGAGCGGATCTTCGCTTCGGCCGGCAGCATCACAGGTTCCATCGGCGTCATCACCTATGGGTTCGATCTGCGAGGCATCGCCGAAAGGCTCGCGATCTCTCCGCGGGTGTTCAAGTCCGGAGTTCAGAAGGACTCGGGCAACCCATTCGGTGTGACTTCGCCGCAGGAAGAGCAGGCCACGATGGATCTCATCGCGGACGTATACGATCAGTTCGTGTCCACGGTCGCCGAACGCAGAAGAATGAGCGTCGACCATGTTCGAACGTTCGCGGACGGCCGCGTTCTCTCGGGCCGAGTCGCCAAGGAGTTGGGGCTCGTCGATGATCTGGGCGGACTCTTCGACGCGGCCAGAGAGGCAGCGTGGCTGGTAGAGGTCCGGCGTGCGGAAGAAGGCGGACGCCCCAAACCCGAGCGCGATCGCGCGACGGAGCTCGACCCTACGCTGGTATACGAGAGAGCTAGGGCGAGCGGGCTGCTCAGGATGCTCGCCGAAGATGCGCAGGGCGCAGCGAGCGCGGCGATGATGGAGCTCGCTCGGAGCCTGCTGGAGAGTCAAACGCGCGTCGAGGTTCGCTGAAGCGATGTGGACATGATTGGTTCGTGGGTGTCATGCGCGCTCCTCGCGAGCGCTCCGATCGCGACGGTTCACGAGACCGTAGGCGTCCTTCCGATTCGCGGTGACTCCGGTCCGTTGAGCCGCAACCTCGTGGAGCGCCTTCGTGGCATCGAAGGGATCACTGTGGTGAGCGCCATCGATCTCCGGGGCTTGCTCGGTCCGGAGGTGGCGGCACGCGTCGCCGCGTGCGAGTCCGACACCTGCGTCGCGCAGGCCGTGACTTCTCTTCGCACCGACAAGCTCGTCCTTGGCGAAATCAGCGGTGCTCGCGTTCGCCTTCGGTTGGTCGACACGAGCACACCCAGCGCGGCCATCGTCCGCGTCTCGGTCGACCTGGGCGAGACTCTCGCCACCTCGATCGAGCTCGCGTCCGCGTTGTTCGAAGGGAAGCGCGGCTTCGGCTTGCTCGTCGTCGAGACCTCGCCGGTGGCGTTCGTCTCGATCGACGGCGAGCCCCGCGGACCGGCGCCGGTAGGCCCCTTGTCCCTGGCCGTGGGCCGTCACACCGTCGTGGTGGACGCCCCTGAGTATGACTCCGAAGAGCGCGAGCTCGAGGTGAGGCTCGGAGATACGACTCGCCTCGAGGTGAGTCTATCCAAGCCCGTGGGATCTCTGCCGTTCGTGCTTGGAGGCAGCGGCGTCGCGGCGGTCGGCGGAGGCGCGGTGGCTGCGATCATCGCGTCGTCCATCGCCTCCGACTGGAAGGCCGCGTGCGCGACAGGTCATTGCGACCCAGGCTATTCGCGCGAAGTTTACTCATCCGACGAGGGCCGAGTGCTCGCGCTCAACGGCGTGTCCGTCGCGCTGATCGCGGTAGGTGCCGCGCTCGTGCTGGCGGGAGGCGGCGCGTGGCTGGCTCGCTGAGACCACTCGCCTCGACTTTGCTCGGCTCGCTCTGTGCGTGCGTGGAGCTCCCGACGGTCGATCCGGCCTCGTTTGCGTGCGTGCCCGAAGACGTCGAGAGTTGCCCGAGCTCACACGCTTGTGTGGACGAGTCTTGTTTTCCCAGGCTCGGGTGCTTCGAAAACGATCCGACCGAGCTCGGCTGCGACCCATCCAAGAATCGCTGCGACCTGATCGTCGGCGAGACGTTCGCCCGCGTCGCTTGTCGAAGCGGTACTCACCTCGTGGACACGAGCACGGCGCCGATAGACCGGGAAGCTTGCTCCTGCCTCGACGGGACCGTATGCGCGACGCTCGCGACCTTCTCTTCGGACTGGCCTTTGTATGTGTTGAAACCTTCGGCGGGCCCAGCGTCCGAGCAGCTATCGAGCGTCGGACTCACGGCCGACCTCGAGGAGACTCGATGGTGCGTCTTGCCTTGCGGTTCCGAGCGAGACTGCCCGGGCAATCACACGTGTCGAGCCGCCGCTGTGGTTGGAACAACGGCCGATCGCGGCACCGTCGGCGTCTGCTACCCAGACCGACTCCCGACGACGAGCTCGATCGCGAGCGCGCAGCTCGATCCGCTGTTTTGTGCTTCGAACACGGATTGCAGCGAAGAGCTCGGCCGACCCGCGGGCCGATGCCGCGTCGAGGTCGTCGACGTTCATGACCATCCTGCGCGCCCTGCGGGACAAGCCTGGGGCGTTCATCGCGCGTTGACGAGCCGCTGCGACGAGAGCTCCGGCGGTGGTCTCAAGCCGGCGGGAGCGGGATGCCTCGACAGCGCCGATTGCATTTCGGGCGCATGTGTAAACGGTCGCTGCGCGGTGCTGTGCGACCCCGACGAACCCCGATCGTGCGGAGCCCCCGCCTGCCGCGCGGCGACAGTTACGCGAAAAACCGCGGCCCAGCCGATCGAAGACGAAATCTTCGTCTGTGGCCGCTAGCGGTCACGCAAACTCAGAAAGAGTAGCTCAAGACGAAGGAAGTCTCGACTGCGTCGCTCGCTTCGTCGGTATCGAACAAGGAGCTGATCGCGCTCAAGGACAGGTGGCTCTCCGAGTCGACTCCGAACGGATAAATCCAGACGTCGAGCCCGGCCCGCAAGGGCTGGGTGACCCCTGCGCCCGCGGCGACTCGGTTGTCGGCGCCGCCTTCGACTCTGTAGCTCGTGCTCGTGTAGAGCGTGGGTGAGAACCAGGCGTATGGGCAAATCGACAACCACGGAGCGACGACGAGCTCGGCCATGGCACCGATCCCGCCTGAAATCACCAGGTGGTCAGCTCGAAAGTCGGGGAGTCCTCGCGCCCGGCCGGTCGCCGAGTACCCAAAACCCCGGACGTTCACGAAGGCGGTGAGCGCATGGGGTCGTGGCTCTCCATCCTTGTCCCACTCAGCGTCTTCGTTCGAAGACCAAATCATGTGAAAAGCTCGTACCTGGCCTCCGAGCGCGTAGCCAATGGCTTGCTCCCCATCGACGGCGCCGAAGGTCGCGGTCAATCTCGCGTGGGCGACCGACGCGGCGGCTTGAACTCCGAGACCTCGACTCCACTCCTGTTCGAACACGTATTGGGCGCCGATGGCCTGGAGGCCCAGGGTGAGTTGCTGCGAGTCTCTGTCGGTCGCCGCGTAGAAGAGACTGGGTGAGTGAGTACGCAAATCCTGGTCGATCCGAACTCTGTAGAGAGGCGGCGTGTAGGAAGCGTAGGAGCTTGAAGCGAGGGCGGAGAGGGCGACGAAAGGAATCAATCGCCTCATGATCGCCTCATGGTTCAGTCACTCGAAGACGAACGGAATGACGATCTCTTGAGCCTCCCCGGTGAACTGAGGAAACTTCCACTCGCGAATTTTGGCCACGACGCAGTCTCCGAGCGGGCTACCCCGCCATTTCGCGGTTTTGACCTCGGCCTTGGACACCGATCCGTCGGGCATGACGGTGAGTGCGAATTCGAGCTTTCCACGGAGCTCGCCACCGCGACTCTCCTTCAGGTGGCAGATCTCGACGGCCTTTTGGCCACCCGCCACGACGGACTTGATGGCTGCCGAGGAGAGTCGCTCCCCGTCGACCGGGGGCAGCGCCAGCTCATGGCTCGGGAGCTCCGCTTCGATCGGCGCGGTTTCGAGGCCACCCTGATGTTTGAGTGCGCCGATATCGACCGCCGCGGTGTCGTCGCCCCGCGGCCCGGTAGGTTTGGCTCCCGTTTCGGTGTCTTCCACGTACTCATCGGGAAGCTCTGGCTTGCCCGGTGACGACGGCCGCGTTCTGGGTTTTTTCTTCGAGCCGGGCTTCGACTTGCTCGGATCGGTGCTGCCGGAGAGTCCTCCGAGCGCGGCACGTTCCTCCTGACTGAGTGAGTCGTCGGCGAACGCTTCGTCGTCCGAGGACGGCGTCTTGGTGAGGAGGTGCTGGAACGGATTTCCGATCCCCGGAATGTCGATCTGGATGTAGCCCAAGGTCAGGGCGACGATCAGGCCGGCCACGCCGAGGGCTGCGGCCGCACCGAGCGCCACGCCGAGTCGGTTGCGCGACTTCTGACTATTGACGCCGGCGGCCGCGACGAACAGGCGCGTGGATTCCTTGGCGACGATCTCATGCTCGGAAGCGCGTGGGATCGAGGCGAACAGGTCGTCTATGTTTCCGATGCCGTCTGCGGCGGTGCTCTCGCGATAGGCGATCGCGCTCGGCGCCTCACCTAGTCCCGCAGGCGCTCCGAGCGCGGCTGCCTCGGGTTGAGCCACCGGTGCTGAATCTGCGGGCGCTGAGACGGCGGCGGCTCTGGCTGTCTTGCCCTCGCCGGCGATTCCGAGGGCCTCGTTCAGCACCTCGTCGAGCTGGTCTCTGCGTTCGTCGATGTCCGACTGAGGGCGCTGTCCGGTCTCGGTGGGCTCGAAGTCGAGCTCCTCGCGCGCCCGGGGTGCTTCCACCTTCCGCGCTTCTTGTTCTACCGCCTGAGCCGACGCTCGCCTCTCCTTGGCTGGTGGCTCGGGGAGCGCCTTCAGCTCCTCCTTGGGAACGTAGCGGGCGAGGTCGGGAATGTCGCGGATCCGTTTCCATCCGTCGAAGCCGTCGTGCCACGCGTAGTGTCGCGGCTCGGCGTCTTTGTTTTCGATTTTTCTGACGAGCTCCGCGAACGCGAACGGGCCCTGCTGCTGGCCGTCCATCGCCACATACCATTCGACGCCGGCGTATTGTTCGTTGGCCGGGACCGGCGCGACGCTCGTCGGCATGTCCTCGTGGGCCGCCTGAAGCGCCACTTCGAAGGCCGCCGCGAGCGCTCCGCCCGCGCCTTGCGCCGAGGCCGTTCGAACCTCGAGCCTGGTCTGCTCCAGATCCGAAGGTGTGTCTTCGAACGATCGCCCCTCCTCGTCACGTGGCCCTTGCGCGCCAGCGGGCGCAGAGACTTCGCCCTGGCCCTCGGTCACTGAATCCGAGATCGAATCCGCCAGCGGCGCGACGACCACGCCGCCGGTGTTCACGGCGAGAGACTCCTTGACGACGATCTTCGATCCGCACTTCTTGCAGCGAATCGTGAGGATCTTTCCGCGGACCTTCTGATCCGAGATTTGGTATTTGGTCCGGCAACTCCCGCAGAGGAACTTCATCGGCTAGCCCAGTCTCGGGGAGGCATCACTGCGGGAGCGCGTCCCGCCTAGAGCTACGAGCATGCCTTTGCTCAACTCCTTTTCGCAACCTACAGCAGGCCGATGAGGTGAGCCTTGATCGTTTGACGCACCGCATCGCTTGGGCTCTGATCCAGGGCTCGCATCCAGGTTTCGACAGCCTTGGCCCGGAACCCTTGGCGCTCATACAACACCGCGAGGTTCTTGAGCGCCGAGAACAACGCAGGCTCGATCTCGGCCACTCGCTCGTACGAGGTGATGGCCTGAATGACTTGCCCGCGGGCTTGTTGAACCGATCCGAGAACGAAGTGGGCCCTCGCGTCGAACGGATCCGCGACCACGGCTCTCTGCGCCGCGTCGAGCGCTTCATCGAGTCGCCCAGCCTTGTAGGCCTCGGCCGCCTTCCGCGTCTGAAGCTCCGCCTCGGCGATCGATTCCTTCACGTCCACCATCGGCGGCTTGGCTGAGGTCTTCGCGAGCAGATTTTCAACGCGCCGAATGAGCTCGCCGACGCGGAAGGGCTTCTCTAAGTAGTCGTCCGCGCCGTAGAGCCGCTTGATGTCCTGCGCGAAGTTCCATCCCGTGTACACCGCGGAGATGATCATCACGGGCACGTCTTTGAAGCGCTCGGAACGCTTGATGGTGCCGCAGAGCTCGAAGCCGTGAATCTCCGGCAACATCGCGTCGAGCAAGATGATGTTGGGCGACGTAGATCTGAGCAGCTCCAAGGCGCGTCGCCCCCGCGTCGCCCGTACGACCTCCATGCCGCGATGGCTCAACGTTCGGTCGATGATGTCGAGAATCGACTCCTCGTCGTCGACCGCCAGAACTCTCGGCCGACCCGATCCATCGGGCTTTGGCACTTCGACGCCGGTGCCTCCGGCGAACGCTTCCTCTGGAAACTCGACCTCGAGCCCAGGCGAGCGAGGGCTCGGCGTGAGCGTCGAGACGCCCGCCGTCGCTCGCGGTCCGCGCCACACGAGCGTCTGGCCGCTCCGTCGAGCCGCGTAGGCCGAGTCGATGGCATCGGCGAGCTGGGCGCGGATCGCCACGTGCGGCAAGACTTCGCGGCCCGTAGCGAAGGCGATCTCGTCGATCACACCGCGCGCGTCGGGAGTCGCCATCGCGAGGATCAGCATCTGATCCGACTCGGAGAGCGGGAGGATCTGATGCGAACGCGCGACCTGCTCCGGAATGAGGCCGAGCAGCGTGCCGTCGATGGTCGACGCCCCTAGGTCGACTCCCGGGACCCCGAAGTGCTCCGCGAGCGCGTTCACGAGGGTGGGTTCGTCGACGAGCCCCATGCGCAGCGCCACCGAAGCAAACGGAAGCGCGGTGCGCGCTTGCTCCGAGGCGACTCGCTCGGCGTCTTCTGCCGACAACACGCCCTTGTCCTGGAGGATCTGACCGATCCGTCGCCGCTTTGGTTTGTCCAAGTTGTCGGCCTCAACCTTTGCCGATGTTCAGCGGGTACACCACGTTGCGGACCTCACCTTTGAACTTGCGGTATCGCACCGCTCCGAGCTCCTTGCCGAGGCATCCGGCCAGCGGAGACGTACGAAGGTAACGATCGTCGAGCCCGAAGCTGTTCGTCTTTCCGTCGTTGTCGATGACGAACGACATCACGATTCGCCCAGGAACCGAATCGGCCTCCTTCTGAATCTGCTCGACGATGCACCTTTTGATCCCTTTGAAGCGCTCGGCCACGCCGTCCATGATCTCGTCTTGGGTGAGCTCTTCGTCGGAAGTTGGCTTCGGTCGCCCGCGAAGCACCCGCTTTGCCTTGCTGCTCTTGCCTGGAGCTCTCTCCGCGTCGACGTCGATGTCCAAGAGCGCGGGCTCCACCGTGACCCGCGCCAAGAGCGCCTCCATCTGGTCGACGAGGTTCTTCTCTTCTTGCTCTTTTTTCAGGCGTTCGGACTCCGCCTGAGCGATACGCTCACGCCGTTTGAGCTCCAACGTCACGCCCGCGCCTACGGCCGCTACGAGCACCGCGCCGATCGAGATGATCACTCTTCGTCGGATCGTCGAGCTTCGGTCGGCCTTGGCGCGCGCGGTGATCTCGCGGAGTTGGTGCTGGTGGTTGCTGGCCTTGTCGAGATGCGCGCTGAACGCGCCGTACCGGCGCAGAGCCTTGAACGAATCCTCTTCATCGTCGGGAGCGACGGGCGTCTCGGCGTTGACTTGGCCCTCGTATAGACGCTCCAGAAGCTGTTTCGTGGTGACCGGCCCGAACCGTTTGGCACCCACTTTGTAGAGCCACTTGGAGTCGACATCGATCGGCTCGTCGGCAGCTGGAGCATCGTGATAAAGGTCTGCGTCCCCGGAGATCCCGGCGCTCGCCGGGCCTTCTTCCCGCGGCGCAGAACCAGCCATGCGTTGGCATCTTACCCGAATACGAGCCTCGTGGGTCGCCCTCCTGCTTTGGGGGTGCAAATCGGATCCCCCTCCCGTGGGTCCAGACGCTGGGGTAGCACCCCCTCCATTGATCCGTGTAAGCGCGGATCGAGCCGACCTGGTTTTTTCGTACGAGGGCCAGAACGGGCGATTCGAGACGGCTACCTCGATTTCCGCGATTCCAGAGGATCGGCGGAGTCGTGTGGTCGTGACGGACCTGTCACTCACGCCGGAGCAACGGCAGGCTTCCCGGTACGTCTACGTCGCAGACCTCACCGCAGCGAAAGCCGACGGCAGTTTTCCCGTTTCGGTCTCCAGCCGCTACGCCTTCGAGAGCGCGACCTCGACCGCTCCCGACGGAAGCGAAGCCGGCCAGGTCGTCGTCTACTCCGCAAGTTGGTGTGGAGTGTGCCAAAAGGCCAAGACTCTGCTCAAAGAGTGGCGCGTCCCATTCATCGAGAAGGACGTAGAAGCCTCCAAGAAAGCCGCCGAGGAGCTTGCCTACAAGGCCCAAAAGGCCGGAGTCGCCCCTCGCGGCGTCCCCGTGATCGACGTCGCCGGTGAGCTGCAGTTGGGCCTCGACGAGGGAGCGCTTCGGCAAGCCTTGGTCGCCAAGGGTCTCATGAAGTGACCCTCATGAATTGATCGCTCACCGAGGGCGCACGGCCTCGGTGTCCGTCTTCGTCCCTCGCTCCCCAATCATGCTCTCGAGGTTCGGCACCACGGTCGTCATATTCTGAATCGTCTGCGTGACGTCGAGCAGCAAGCGCTGCTTGTCGCGCAAAGGCAGGAACGCCGACTTGAATCCGTAGACGACGATGTCCACGAGCTCGTCCAGCGTGAAGCCCATGTGTTGATGAGCGAGCCAAAGCTCCTTGGTCACGGTCGTGTCCGTGAGCAAGCGGTTGTCCGTGTTCATCGTGATCCGCAGCCCATAGTCGAAGTAGAACCGCACGGGATGGGTCGCAAGCTCCTCGACGGCGCCGGTCTGCACGTTCGAGCTCGGGCACACCTCGAGCGCGATGCGGTGATCGTTCACGTAGTTCAGAAGATCGCCGTCCTCGGCCAGCCGACAACCATGACCGACTCGATGCGCGCCGCAATAGTGGATCGCTTGGTGGATCGACTCGGGACCGTACGCCTCCCCCGCGTGAAGCGTGCAGTTCACGTTGTTGTTGAGGATCAAACGAAAGGCCTCGACGTGATGGATCGCGGGGTGATTGACCTCCGCACCCGCGAGGTCGAAGGCCACTACGCCAGCGTGTTTGAACGCGACCGCGAGCTCGGCCATCCGAAACGAGATCGTTGGGCTCATGTTGCGAATGCCGCACACGATGACGCCGCTTCGAATCCCGTGATCGCGCTCGGCGTCCTTGAGACCCGCGGTGACCGCCTCGACGATCGCCGGGAGCGGCAGCCCCCCTTTGGTGTGCAAGACCGGTGAGTATCGAACCTCCATGTAACGCACGTTCTCGGCCGCAGCATCCGCGGCGAGCTCGTACGCCGTTCGATAGAGCGCCCGCTCCGACTGCATCACCGAGAGCGTGATTTCAAAGGCCTCGAGGTACTTTTCGAGGCTCTCGCAGTTCTCACCCACGTGAAGCGCCCTCCGCAACCCGGCCTCGTCCTTGGCCGGCAACGGTACGCCGAGCTCGTCCCCGAGCTCGAGGATCGTCCGGATCCGCAGAGAGCCGTCGAGGTGACAGTGAAGGTCCGTCTTGGGCAAGCTGTGCAACAGCTCATAGGTGACGGGAGGACGCGAGTTGGGCATGAGCGTCCGCAATGTAACACCGGCGGGACGCAGCTCGGTCTGCCGAATTCAAGAGCACCAAACAAGTTGAACGCACCACGATTTCCGCCGCGTGCTCGTGCTCGAAATCATCAGGATCGAGAGCGCTCCGGCAGCGGTCCGCTCGGCTACGGCACGCGGGCTCTGCACGATCGCTTCAGACCCTCCTCGAGCGTAAAGAACATCGCGCGAGCTTCGCTCTGGCCGCCTATCGTAAGCACGCCGCCATCCATCTCCACGATCGACTTCATGTTGAAGTCCGAGTAGACCTGCGACTCACACGAGCCGAGGTCCGGATGATAAAAAGCCAGCGCGCTGCGTACTCCGCCGATGAGCACGCCCGGGCCTAGCGGATAGATGATCTCGGCGCTGCTGGGCAGCCCGGGGGCGTTCTCGATGAGTACCCACTTCCCTGACTCCCTTCGATAGAACTCGATGGCTTTTCCAAGCTCGCGTCCTGTCGCGAGTATCAGTCCGATTCCAGGGACCATCGCCAGGAGGTCGGGTTGACGCGGAAAATTCTCGTCCCGAACCGCCGGGGACGCACCCGCGTCGTATTCGACGAGGAGACTCGCCAGATCGAACGCGGCGGTGGCTGCTCCGGGCCCGGTCCACGCGACCGATGACTGGCCTTGGTGGCGCGTCCCCATTTCATACACGAGCTCGAGCTCTCCGCGAAAATGTCGATAGAGCTGGCCCGCGTTCGTCGCGACGAATAGCTCGGGGAGGCCGTCACGGTCGCCGCCGGAGATGGCGCCGCCGGATGGAACCTGCATCGTTCCCCGAACCACGAAGCCGCGGTCGGGGTGCCCACTCATGAGTATGCCGGTGGAGGTCAAAACCCAGATCTCACCCTTCGAGTCGAGGAACAAGCTCGATGGGACGGCCTTCGGCACGTTTTCTAGGAGCTTCGTGGCGGAGCTCGAAGTCACCCGAAAGTACTCACCGCTCGTGTTCGCCACCAGCGCAGCCTGCGCCTCGCGAGAGTATCGGATCGCCGCGACGAAGGGAGCCCCACCGTCGGGTACGGGGAGCAGATGCCCGGCCCGCAACGGATTCAGCTCACATGGGTTGCTCGTGCAGCTTCCCAACCATGTCGCCGAGAGAGAAGGCGCCGAACCATTGGGTTGGACCTCCAAATCGACGCGATCAGGGCTCGCCAAGGCCACGAAGTCTGGATCGGGCAGGGCGAGCTGATCCAATCGGGCCGGCTCGAGCGCCTCTGGACCAATGGGGCGCCCCACTTCCGTCGACATCCGCTCCGCGGTGAAGCCGACGAAGCGGAGATTTTCGGCCGAGGTGTCCTCGAGCTCGAATCGGAAGGACCCATCGCTTTCCATGGACACGAGGGGAGACGCAGCCAGGAACGCGCCGTCGACGGACTCTGAGACCAACACGGCGTACCGAATGGACTCCGGCAGGTCGGCGGCGCGATACGTCTCTGAAGCGTCGCAAGAAGCAGCCAGGAGGGCACTCAAGGCGGCGCGGGCCCGGGCCCGAGGCGCACGGGAGCTTCGGACCATTCTGGGTCATTCTGCCACGCGGAACCGTCCTTGGAACCCGTTTTCGTCACGGGCTCACGAGGCGTCCTCCATTTTGCCGCAGACTCACGTTCTGAGCACCCCGAGGTGTCGCCGAAACAGGTCGATCATCTCCGAAAACGCGCGGTCCGCCGACTCGGGATCGTAACGTGGACCTTCATCTCTCATGAAGGCGTGCTCGGCATCGTAGGAGCGACTCTCGTATTGGACACCGGCGCTCTCGAGTGCCTGGTGGATTTTCAGGCGACCCTCCGCGGGGATGTGAGGGTCCTCGCGACCCCAAACCAACAAGAGACTTCCGTGAATCTCGGGGCTGCGCTCGATCGTACCGGCGTCTCCTCTCGCCGCGCCCAGAGTCCCGTTGTGGACTCCGGTGGCGTAGAAACAAGCAGTCGCCTTCACGCGAGGGTGAAGGGCCGCTCGAAACGCGACGTGCCCGCCGAAGCACCAACCGCACGCGCCAATTCGAGCAGATTGGACGTCGGGCCGAGACACCACCCAACTCAGGACAGCCTGTTGTGCTTCGTCGACCCAGGCGAGCTGGGTCTTCTCAGCCGCGTCGAGAGCCCGCTGTCGGTCGCGATCGAAGTCGAACACCGTTCCCGCGGGCTCGAGCCGCGAATAGATTTCCGGAGCCACGACGAAGAAGCCATGGCCGGCGAGTCGCCGAACCATTCTCACGTGGGAAGGCGTGAGCTGGAAAATATCCGACCACGCGATGACGCCGGGCAAAGACTCAACACTCGACTTGGGTCGCGCCACGAGCGCCCGCACCACTCCACCCGGGGACGGGACGTCCAAATATTCCGAAAGCACCGCGCTCATGGCCTCATCCTTCTCACTCGGGCCTAGCCCGTGCCGTATCCCGAAGCAACCCTGGAAGCGTCTCCTGCTCCCCGCCCCTCCAGAAGCGGCCGAGGTGACGAAGATCCAGGGACCGCGAATCTCGACCCATGACGACGACCGCTCGAGTCGAAAACTCGGGAACTTCGACGAAGACTTCGCCATCATTTGTCAACGGCTGAGTCAGGTCGTATTCAGTTCGGCGCCGCCGCCCGTCGATTCGCAGAACAACCAGCCGCTGCGCGTCTGGAGGACGATCCTGACTCCAGTAGAGATGGGACTTCGGCGGAACCAGCCTGCGAAACGTCGGCTCAATCCGTATTCCGTCCGTTGAAGAGGACACGCGCACGACCGAAGCCGTCGGCGGTCCGAAGCTCTGGCCGCTATCGCTGAGCATCCCGACTGGGTTGTTGGCGCGCGCCGCCAAATAAAGGCGTCCGCCCCACTCGGTGAGCCAGGGGTTCGAGTGCGGACCGGCATCGAACCACCACCTGAGCTCGCCGGTCGACCCGTCGATCGCAAACACACGCTCGTAACAAATGACGACGAGCATCCGCCCGGATTTGCCGCTCGAATGAGTGAACGAACCGAATTTGCTCCAAGGACTGTCGAATTTTCGAATCTTCTGCCGCGGAAGCCTGACTCGCCAACGCAGTCGGCCGTCGATGGGATCGAGGGCGAACACGGCTTGGTCGAAGGAAATGACGACCATCCCGTCGAGCCAGGCCGCGCTGAGGCTTCGGCCGCTTTCAGGAGGCTCCGAAAACTCTCTATCTGGACGAAACACCCAGTTGAGCTTTCCGCGGTCCGCGTCGAACGCCGCGACTTTTGCCGATCCGGCGAACGACGCCAGAAATTGGCCCTCCATCTGGGAGATCATAGCACTCTCATCGAACCGCGCGAGCGCGACCCATTTTTGATTTCGGAGGACCATGATCGTCTCTCCGAAATGGGTGTACAACGAGGTCGTCGGCGCGACGCTCGACTCGAGCACGCGATCGGAGTCATCCTCGAGGGAATTTGTCGACCGTCCGGCGCCGAAGTCATTCAGCCTCGAAAGGGGGACCTCCGCACCCGTCAGGGCGTCGAGAGCTCTGAGACTAGCTCCCGTTCCGGCGACAACGACGCCGTCCACGAGCTCGAAATCCGAGTCAACCAAGTCGTGGCTATGGGTTCGCCAAAGGACCCGCCCGCTCGCGCCGTCCAGACAGAATATGTCGAAATCCGTCGGAGGGCAGTAAGTCGTAGCCTCCACGGACCCAACCGTCGCGAACGAGACGAGGACGAGCAAGGCCGAGCGCGAAAAGCTCATGGCTCCTCCTTTTGGAACGTCGAAGCGAGATCGATGACAATCTCCGATGCCCGGCCCACGACGACGGGGACGTGGAAGCGATCCGCTCCGGCGAGCTCGATCTCGGCGTCATAGTCGCCGACAGGGACTCCCAGAAACGTCCACTCTGCCAACCCAGGGCCCAAGGCCGGGTTCCCGTCGATCCGATCGGTGCGATCATCTCGCCGGTCGACGAGGTGTACACGGTCGGCATGGGTCTGCTGCCCATCGACGTCGCGAAATCGAAGGGTCAGGTTGGCGCGGAGGCAGTCCGCTAGCTCGAAGTGTCCTCGTTCCCCGGCCGCGAGCTCGACGAGCTCATCCGGGCACGGGTGATCATCCCCAAATCTGACTCGATACTGCCCAGGGGACAAACGGCGGAACAGGACCGCGCCGTCGGAGCCCGTCGTCTCGGAGCGAACCTGCTCGCCTCCGCGCAGAGTCACTCGAAGGCCCGGCCGTGGTTTTCCGGTCGAGTCGACCCTCCGAATTTCGCACTCGGAAAAGGCTTGGCTGTCGGTGTCGACGCCAAGTGTCCGAGGTAATCTCTTTTCAGTTCGAAGCGCTTCGACTCGCTTTCGAATCGCTCGCCACCGCTCGGCGTTCGGTCGGACTTGGCGGAACGCGTGGGCCCAAGGGAGCATCTGCGCAGCCTTCGCTGCAACCTGCGCCTTCGAGCCGGTCCTGGCCAAGACCTCGCGGGATCCGTATCCTGCTGAGATGCGATAGGTATGGTCCGCACAGAGTTGAGTCAGCTCGAAGGTACCGTCGGTTTCCGACTCCGTCTCGAGCAGCGAGAAGTCGCAGGGTGCGGAGCCGACTTGCGGCTCGAGCACGGCTCTCACCTCGGCGAGCGGCACCGACCTTCCAGCTTCGTCGACGACCGATCCGGTAATTCGGCCCGAGTCGGTGAGCTCGACGTGAATCGAAGCTCCATCTCCCTCCGTCTTCCGGGCTATTCTGGCGAATCCTCCGCCCGTTCCGCTGGACTTCGATTCAGACGGATCCTCCACGGAAGTCAGACCCACTGTCGCCCGGACGAAAGGTCGCACTTGGTTTCCGGCCCGGATCTCGTACGCCCCGGGCTCGACCGACTCGAATCGAAACGACCCAGACGACGACGTCCGCGTCGAGACGGTCGGATGCGAGCCGTCGTTCGCGACGAGGTCTACCTCCACTTCGCTCAGCGCCTCTCCTTTCACGGCGACCCGACCGAGCAGCGGGCTCCCGCGCAGTGGAATTAACAGACCTCGAGTCGGCAGCAAGGCGTCCACGAAATCGGCCCGCCCTTCCACGCGAATCCAGTAGCGGCCGGGTGGCAGCAGCGGGGCTTCGAACACGCCGGTCGAGCTCGTTCGAGCCCGTGCGGTGGAGAGTCCGATCTCCGTGGGGAGATCGGAGCTCGAACCGCGCGAGTCGAATCGAGGCACGATGAAGTCCACCCACGCATCGACGGGACCGGTCGCGCCTACTACTCTTCCGCCCCGTCGCGAAGGTCCCGGCTCTCGAACGAGCGAACTCAGCCGCAGTGGAAGAGTGAGATCGGGCCGCGCCAACGCGATCGTGGTCGTCGACGAAAACCCCAGCGCAGTGGCTGTCAGGTGTATCCATCCCGGTCTGAGTTGGATTTCGAATTTGCCTCGGTCGTCGGTCGTCCATGATCCGTGGGACAACGCGTCACCTCGGACGATCAGCCGCGCTTCTCGAACGGGCCGTCCGTCCGGAGCCAGCACCTTGCCACGGACGCGGACGCTGGGCTTCAGCGAAACCTCGACCGCTCTTTGAATGAAAGGGATGGCTTCTGACCAGGCCGAACCTGATTTGTCGCCCTTGCTCGCGCTGATCACGCCGAGTCCGAACGGAACGCGAGGAAAGTGGAAGCGACCACGACCGTCGGTCTTCGTTCGCGCCACGAAGCCTTCGAGCTGAAGCAGCACCTCTGCGTGCTCGACCAACGAGGAGCCGTCGTGGACGTAACCAGAGCGAGGTGACTCCACAGTGAGATAGGAGTGTCGCTCGGGGAGCCCGACCTTTTTCGCCTCGTCGTGAGTATCGGTTCGGAGCGATTCGACTCGAAAAAGCCAGTGGCCTTGAGGAGACCATGACTCGATCTCGCCGGGTGCTCGTGTTTGCCGGGTTGTCGGCCGCGGCCTCTCGCTTTGGAAGATCTGCCATTGCCGCAGCTCGAGGCGTTCATCGAGTCCGAACTCCCGATTGTGGCGGTCCCGAGCCATCAACAGGCCCGAGCGAGCGTCGAAAACCCATTTTTCGAGATCTCCGCCGAACGGGACGCAGGTCACCAATCTGCGGTGAGTCTCACAATTCGGTCGGTCTACGTTGGGCGTCGTCGATTCGAATAGGAGCCTCAGGGATCGCTTGGTTCGTTCCTCTCGATTCGACGGCCAGATTCTAGGGGGGAGAGTAGGATTCTCGATCCAGGCGAGTGACTCGTCGATGCCGAACCCCCAGGTCCCAAATCCCTCGGTCGTGACAACGACCTGCGCACGATCGGGGGATTCGAAGGTAGCGACGAATGTGCCCGTCGCTCCCGTATCGAAGTCGCGAAAATAGCCCTGGGCCTCGAACGAGCGTAGTCCAGCGAACCCGGCGACGGCGCGAAACCGATCGAAAGGGTTCGCTGCGTCGGCACTAGACGTCGTGCACAGCGAGCACATCAGAGCGGCGGCGACTGCCCGTGCGTTTGGTGTTCTCCAAGTCACTGGGCATCTCAGCTGGCGGCGCCTCGGCGGGGGCGCCCGCGAACCGGGCCGAGATTCGTCAACACCTGGCGCCTACAACTGTGTTGGATCGATACCCAGAGCGCGAAGCTTCGCGGCCATCACCTCGGCGCGTTGCTTTTCGGTTTCGGCGCGTTGCTTTTCGGTTTCGGCGCGCTGCTTTTCGGTTTCGGCGCGCTGCTTTTCGGTTTCGGCGCGCTGCGCCTCCAACTCTGCAAGCTCACTTTCGGTGGGGACGAGCTCGAGACCCTCAGCGTCCCGAGCCAGCGCAAGCTCCCACGCCCCGTCCACCTGGTCTGCCACCAGCCAAATCTGGAGCTCCTCGCTCCATGCGGGACCAGGACCCGCATACACACGGGCCAGCGCCCCAACTTCGTCGCGCCGGAACACCTGCAGCCGCTCCCGCCGCGGATTCGCCTTTGGGCTCGTCTCAGCGTCGAAGATCACGAGCTCCCGAGTGCCCAACTGCGCGTACTTATCCGGCGCGTCGTCGTAATCCTTGGTCCACTTCTCCGAGACGACTTCGACGGCGAATCGCGGGGGCCTATGCCCTGCTCGCCACGTCTGAAAGGACTTCGGATAGGGCCGCGGCGGAGGGTCGTCGAGCAGGAAGACGTCAGGAGACACGCGGACCAAGGGCTCGCGCTCAACCCACCCGAAGTAGCAGTCAGCCCCGATGAGCAGGCGATCGTGAGACCATCCTCGCTCCCGCCCGAGTACCCGAGCCGCGCTCACCAGCCGCTGGATCGTCATGAACTGCTCGGGACTCTGGCCCATGTCTTCCTCGTCGGTGAGGTACCACTGCGACCAGTCGATCTTGCCTCCGTCAAGGACGACGAAGCCGCGCGGCGGACGTGAGCCCTCCGTCGCGAGAGATCGTGCGAGGTTGCTCACCCACCCAAAGTACGCCGATCCGTCGAGCCTGCCAAGGCTCAAACCAGGGGCCAGAGAGCCTGGGCCGGTGGTTGGTCTTTGAGGGTAGGTCGGTGGGGCGGTAGCTTATGAGTTTCGGCCCGGGATTTCCAACGGTGGCTCGTCGATCGCCCACAGCGTATGATGCGGCCATGCTCGTCGTCAGGTCGCTTCGCTGGCAGGACCTGGACGCCTCGCGGACCTTCGACCCACTCACGGTTCGTCCGGCCCTCGAGGCTACGTTGCTCGAGGCGGCGCTCGGTATCTCAGACGGACGCCGTCCGTCGAAGAAGCTCTGGGATGACCGAAAGCTCAACCGAGAGTTGAGCCGGCTGCTCGTGGCCGAGTACGGTGCTTGGGCGGCCGGCTGGAGCTGGGGCAACTGCAACGGCGGCCCGGTCCGATGCGGCGAGGGGCGCTGCCCGCGGCATCTCGCCCAGTTCCTTCGCGTGAACCATCCGAGCGTTTCCGGGCTCGCCGACATCGTGATCGGTCAGCTCGACGAATGGCGTCAATTCATCGCTCGGCTCGCGGCCGCCTACGTCGAGATCCGCAGCCACGGTGCCGGGCTCGAAGCGGGACCGCTCGTCGAGCGCGCCGCAGCGAAGCTCCTTCCCATGATTCTAGAAATCACCAAGGTCCAAGACGCCTGGTACGAGTCGCTCATCGCGAGTCTCTGCTGGTTCGCCGACGATCTGGGGGTCGATCCGGACCGAGCGCGGCCGATTATTCGCTCAGTCGTCAGTGGTCGGTTTCACAGTTGGATGGGGCTGAACTCAGACGACGCTGCGCTGGCGTTTCGAAGTCTCGCCCAGCGACTTGCTGATGAGGCGTCGAGTCCCCGAGAACCCGACGCGTTGGAGGCTTGGCTGGCCGTGCGCGCCCGCGCACCCAAGGTCGATTCTGCAAACTCTCCTCAGCTCGTACCGGTCGTGCGCGACGGGCACGAGACGTACATCGAGAGATGCGATCGCCGCCGGAGCGTGGTACGGGCCGACCGGCTGAGTTCAGCGCTTACTCTTTGTCGGTCGGACGCCCGCACCGGACGCGACCTCGACTTCGAACTCCTGAAACGCTGGCAGCGCGCGGTTCTAGATCTCGAACACGTGGAGCTTCGCGGCGCGCCGGCCTTCGCGAAGGGGGGGTGGGAACGCTACGGCGTCTTGCCTGACCTCAGGCGTCAGTTCGAAGCCGCGCTCGGCGAAGCCAACGACGCTGCGGTCCCCGCGATCGAGCGTGCGGCGCGCGTCTACCTCGATGTCTGCTTCTTTCACCCGTTCGCCGACGGAAACGCGCGAGCCGCGCGCCTAGCGCTGGACTTCGTACTCTCGCGGGAAGGTCTCGCGCTGCATTCGGGCGAGCCTATCTTCGTGTGTGCGCGAGACGCCAGCGATCGATTTGGCATCTGGTCCCTAGGCCTCGTCATACAATCCATGATCGGGCTACGGGCCGCAGGTTGAGCAGAACTGGGAACAATTCATCGGAGTGTTCTTCTTGAAGCCAGACCCCGAGCCCGTCGAGTTGGCCGGCATTGGCTGGCTCGCTCGCACGCTGCGACTGTTCCCCGTGATCCGACTTCTCGGCTTCGTGAGTTTGTGCAAGCCGAGATTCGTCGACACCCGGCGCCTACAACTTTGTAGGATCGATGCCTAGAGCGCGAAGCTTCGCGGCCATCACCTCGGCGCGTTGCTTTTCGGTTTCGGCGCGCTGGGCCTCCGACTCTGCAAGCTCGCTTTCGGTGAGGACGAGCTCGACACCCTCAGCGTCCCGAGCCAGCGCAACCCCCCACGACCCGTCCACCTGGTCTGCCACGAGCCAAATCTGGAGCTCCTCGCTCCATGCGGGACCAGGACCCGCATACACACGGGCCAGCGCCCCAACTTCGTCGCGCCGGAACACCTGCAGCCGCTCCCGCCGCGGATTCGCCTTTGGGCTCGTCTCAGCGTCGAAGATCACGAGCTCCCGAGTGCCCAACTGCGCGTACTTATCCGGCGCGTCGTCGTAATCCTCGGTCCACTTCTCCGAGACGACTTCGACGGCGAATCGCGAGTAGCAGTCAGCCCCGATGAGCAGGCGATCGTGAGACCATCCTCGCTCCCGCCCGAGTACCCGAGCCGCGCTCACCAGCCGCTGGATCGTCATGAACTGCTCGGGACTCTGGCCCATGTCTTCCTCGTCGGTGAGGTACCACTGCGACCAGTCGATCTTGCCTCCGTCAAGGACGACGAAGCCGCGCGGCGGACGTGAGCGCTCCGTCGCGAGAGAGCGTGCGAGGTTGCTCACCCATTGAGAGTACGCCGATCTGTCGAGCCTGCCAAGGCTGGTGGGCTGCTCCCTGCGCGACGCGAAGGACCGCCCGCGAGCGGCTCAGCGCACCGGGAAGAGCTCGATGGGACCGGCGACGCAGGCCTGGGCTTCGAGCTCGGCGGGGCAGGCCATCGCATCCACGGGGCCTTGCTCGAAGACGTAGAGTGAGTATGTCCGGGCGCCCTCGTGTCCATACAGCTCGAGCAGGAGCTCGAAGCGGCGGGTCCCTGTCCAGACGTGCAGCCAGTCCCGGAAATTGTGATGACTTGCGTACCAACAGAGGTCGTTCGGCGAAGTCACGGAGGCGACCTTACCCACCTCACCCAGCTCGACGCGCACCGGGACCCACTGAGTATTGGCGAGTGATCCGGAGCCGTCATTCCGCCGCTCGATCCTCGCGCAGACTCTCTTGTCGGCGCTGTAGAGCTGGAGCACGCTGCCCGCGGGGTCGAAGCGCAGGCTCGAGTCGAAGCCGCAATCGGGAAGCTCTCCTCCGGCCACGGGAGTGTTCGTCTCTTCGCAAGCCACCTCCTCCGGAGCCACCCAGTCGCCCGGCGTCGAGCACTCGTCCTCGTCGGGACACGCCACGGCGACGCAGGTCTCGACTGCCGCGAAGCCCGGCGGACGCGCAATCAGCTCGAGCCGCGACTGACAGGCCGGCAGGCCCCCGACGCCCTCGGCGGCCAGGCACTCGGCCATGGCCGCGCAATCAGAGTCGGTCTTGCAGAGGGCGACGAGGTCGGCGCACTTCTCTTGGACGCAGACCGAGCAGTCTCCGGAGGGCCCGGGGGTCGCGGAGCAGGCCGCGAGGGTCACGACCGAGGTGATGAGAGCGCGCATGGACGGAGAGTCGCTCATCCTACACCGGATTCGAGGGGGATGAATACCGGTCAGACAAAAGAAGCTCGACCGGAGCCTTGGATCTCGCACGACCGAGTGGGAAAGAGCCCCGTAAGTTTCGGGACCGGGACCCGGACCGGCGACGGGACCGGATCGAGCCGAGCTCTGACTCATCGGTATTCGGACCGGGGCTGGGACTGGTTTTCGCCCCGGCTTGATTGAAGACAAACGGCGAAGGCGAGGCCTTCGTCTGGACCAGATGACATTTCTTGTACTTTTTGCCGCTGCCGCAGGGGCACGGGTCGTTCCGCCCGATCTTCGCCATGTCGACGTAGATGCTCCGGCTTCAGGCCGGAGGCAACGATTCGCCCGCTTGCGACCGTTTTCTGTCGAGAGATCGCCCGCCAAGGTCTGCTTCGTGAGGGGTATGGCGGAGCTCCTCACGAGAGGCTTCGGAGCGCCGCTTGGACTTTTTGCAGACTCACCGGCATCGCCGGTTTGAGCTCCGGAGCGAACACCGCGACGCGGAGCTCCTCGAAGGTCCAACGCAGCTCCCTTGCGGCCTGGCGAGCTCGCGCCGTAGGCTGCTTTTCGAGGAACTCATCCCAGAGCTCGTTGAACGGCCTGGCCTTCTCGAGGTCCTTGCGCGGGTCCGTCACCGCTCGACCGAGCCTGGCCTTTGCGGCCCGCAAATACCTCGGAAAGTGACCGAGCTGGCCGAGCGGGATCCAACTCATCAGATCGGCAGGGAACAGCGCTTCGAGCTGCTCGCGAATGTCGTCGAGCGAAGCCTTGCCGCTCGGATGCCGGGCCGCCGTCTTCAGCGCCCCCAACAACTCTCCGAGCTCCGACGACACAGCGCCCATCGCGGCCTCGAATTCGAGGAAGGTCGGGTGAATTTTGGGCGATCCGGTCGCACCGAGAGTATCGAACGCGGCCTTCGATCTCGGCACGTTCCTCAGCTCATGCGCCTCGTCGAAGATTCGCTCCAACAACATCGCCCGAAACCGCTCCTGGTCGTCCTTTGGCGTCGGTTTCCCGTCGACACGCGCGAACGGAGCCGGAAGCCTCGGTTTGATCGCGCCTATCGCGGATCTCGCGCCGAGCATGAGGAGCCTCCGCACTCCGCAGAGCGAGGCGCGTTCCGCTTCGCCTTCGGACTCGAGCAGAGTGAGGTCGACACACGTCTGCTTGTCCACGAGCGCCGGATAGCTCCTGACTTCGATCCCCGAGAGGCTTCGAGTGACGAACTCAGGCAACTCACCGAAGCTCCAAGTCGTGAGTCCGGCCCGCTCCCAATCGGGGACCAGGACGGTGTTCCTCCACAGCGCCTTCGCGGTCGAGCCGAACTTCGCGCGCAGCTCGACGAAATCGCGACTCTGCGCGATCACCTTGCGCTCGGCGTCGAGCAGTCGGAAGGTGCTGCGCAGGTAGGGCGGCGCCGCATCGGGCCGGAACGCGGACGGGGGCACGTCCACCCCGGTGAGTTGCCGGAGTACTCTCGCGAGCGCGGGAACCATCGGACCGGAAAAGGGCGTCAACTCTCCAGCCAGGGCCTCCGCCACGTCGCGCGACGGACCAAGCTCCCGGCGGAACGACTTCGGGAGATCGTCGAGCAGAAGCTCGAGCTTCTCGCGATGCCATCCCCGGATGGTCCAGTGAAGCTCCGAAGCGTCGAGCTGGGGCAGTAGGACGAGCGGAAGGGTCAGCGTGATTCCGTCGTCCTCGGCGGACGGATCGAATCTATAACTCACCTGCACCTTGGTGCCGTGGAGAACCAGCTCGTCTGGGTAGTCGGTCGCGGCCAGCGCTGAATCACCGGCGAGAACGTCCTCGATCGTCAGCTCCAGGAGGCGCGGGTGCGTCTTCTCAGCGACCTCCCGCCAAGCCTCGAAGGTCTTTCCGTTCGTCACTTCCGGGGCTACTCGCCGATCGAAGAACTCTAGGATCGCGTCGGCATCGGCGAGCATATCGCTCTGCCGGGCCTTGTCGCGGAGCAGCGCGAGCTCGGCTAGCATCGCCCGGTTCTTTTCCTGAAATCGTCCTCGCGATCTATACTCACCTCGAACGAGCGCATGGTCGAGGAACAGCGTCCGAGCGGCTCTGGGGTCGATCGACGCATATTCGATCGCGCGATCGCGAAACACTTGGAGCCCGAACAGAGTCGCACTCTCCTTCACCATCGCACGAGCCGACTTCTCGGACCAGTGAGGCTCGGAGTAGCTGCGCTTCACGAGCTCGGGCGCCGCCTCGAGGAGCCACTCGGGCTGAATCTTCGCGGCCGTCCGGGCGAACAGCTGAGAGGTCTCCACCAGCTCGAAGGCCATGATCCAGGCGGGCGTCTTCTTCGACAGCGCGGACGAAGGGTGAATGAGGAAGCGGGTCTGCTTCGCGCCAAGGTAAACGCGCTTTTCAGCGCTGTAGGTGCCGACCTTGGAGAGTAATCCGGTGAGCAGGGCTCGGTGCAACGGTTCGCCTGTGTCATCGGGGGCTCGAACGTGCCGGCGATCCAGCCGCAGCTCGCGGACGATTTCCAGGAGCTGTCGATGCACTTCCGTCCACTCGCGGACCCGCATGAACGACAAGAAACTTTCGCGACATGTTCGGCGGAGGTTCGAGCTCCCTCTCTGCTCGGCCTGTTTGACGAACTCCCAAAGCTTCAACAGACCGGAAAAATCGGAGCTCTCGTCGGAGAACTTCCGGTGAGCTTCATCGGCCTTCTGCTGCGCGTCCCTGGGTCGCTCGCGCGGATCTTGGGAGTTCAGCGCCGCGGTCACCACCAAGACGTCCGAGAGACAACCGAGTTCCGCCCCTGCCAGAATCATCCGACTGATTCTCGGATCGACGGGGAACCGAGCGAGCTGCCGGCCAATGGGTGTGAGCTCGCGGTGAACGTCGATGGCGCCGAGCTCCTCGAGGACCCTGTAACCCTCCGAGATCGACCGTGGGTGGGGCGGGTCGATGAAGGGAAAGTCGTCGACTTCGCCGAGCTCGAGGTCCTTCATTCGCAAGATCACTCCCGCCAACCCGGTGCGTTTGATCTCGGGATCGGTGAATTCGGGGCGCGCTGCAAAACTCTGCTCGTCGTAAAGCCGAATACACACGCCGTCTCGGACCCGCCCGCAGCGTCCCTTCCGCTGCTCCGCGCTGGCGCGCGAGATGGCCTCGACCTGAAGCCGCGTGGTTCCCGAGCGCGGGTCGTATCGAGAGAGTCTCGCCGTGCCCGTATCGATGACGTACACGATGCCCGGGAGCGTGAGGGAGGTCTCGGCGACGTTGGTGGCCAGCACGACCCTCCTGCCTCGAATCGGGGCGAAGACTTTGTTCTGATCGGACGCCGCGAGCCTCGAATAAAGCGGCTGGATGACCGTGTGCCGCAGGCGGCGCGACACCAGCTGAGCTTCGGCTTCGCGGATCTCTCGTTCGCCCGGCAGAAAGACGAGGATGTCGCCGTGAGGGTCGAGCGAACTCACTTCTTCGACCGAGTCGGCCACGGCCTGGGCCAAGTCGTCGTCGTCGCCAGGCGGCTCGTACAAGACATCGACCGGGAAGGCGCGGCCTTCGACCCGGACGACCGGAGCGCCGCCGAAGAACTCCGAGAACCTGTCGGTCTCGATCGTGGCGGAGCTGACGATGATTTTCAGATCGGGACGCTCGGGGAGGATACGTTTGATCCAGCCGAGCAAGAAATCGATCGTGAGGTTGCGCTCATGGGCTTCGTCGATGACGAGTGTGTCGTAGCGATTCAGCTTTCGATCGCGGTGAATCTCGGCCAACAGGATGCCGTCGGTCATGAATTTGATCGAAGTGGCCGAGGAGGTCCTCTCGTCGAAGCGGATCTGATACCCAACCGTAGATCCGAGCGAGCAATCGAGCTCGGCGGCGACGCGCGCCGCCATGCTCGTAGCGGCGATTCTTCGAGGTTGGGTCACACCGATGAGTCGGTCGAGGCCGCGACCCAAGGTCAGTGCGAGCTTCGGTAGCTGAGTCGTCTTGCCGCTCCCGGTGGCGCCGGCGACGATGATGACTTGGTGCTTCGAGATCGTACGAGTCAGCTCGTCGATCCGAGCGGAGATCGGGAGCTCTCGAGGGAAGTCGATTCGCGAGGGAGCTTGTCGTGGGGCCGAGCGGGCCATCGTCGAAAACCCGTCGAGTCCGTCTACGCTTCGTGCGGGCGCCGAGCGAAGTCTTCCAAGTACCAGACCGAGGTCCGCGCGACCTTCCGATCGGACATGGGGATCGTACCCTCACCCGCGCGCTCTTCGTAACTCGCAATTTGGCGGTCCCATTCGGCGTGAGGTGTGCTGCGCGGATCCAATTCGAGCGGCCACTCGGCGGCGAATCGGCGAATGACTCGCGCGTAGCGATTCAGCGTGGCGGGGCTCAGCTTCCCGGAGGTCGTGAGCTCGGCGATACACCGCTCCGCGATTCCTTCGATGAGAGTAGTCCCCTCGAGAGTGGTCAACGCCTTCGAGGGCGAAGGCGACGCAGCTCGGGAGGCTTCAGCCTTGGCCTCGATGAGTGTGGCGTCGAGCTCGTCCTCGGTCGACGTCGGACCCTTTCGGATCAGATCGATGAGCTCGTCAGTGGAGAGTCTTCCAGCGGTGGCGGAGCCGTCCAAGACCCCGGCGACGAGCTCTCGCTTCTCTGCGTGGAGCGCGAGGATGGAGTCTTCGATCGTCCCGCGCGAGACGAGGCGATAGACAGTCACCGGCCGAGTTTGTCCGATGCGGTGAGCACGATCCGTGGCTTGATCTTCGACCGCAGGATTCCACCAGGGATCCAGATGAATCACGTTTTCTGCGGCGGTGAGGTTGAGTCCCAAGCCGCCGGCTCGAAGCGAAATCAAGAATACCGGCACGCCGGTGTTCTGGAAGCGATCGACGGAGGCCTCGCGTTCCTCGGCTTTTTTCGAGCCATCGAGATACTCGAAACGAATATTTTCTTGGCGCAGCGCTTCGACGACCAGCGCCAGGTGTCGAGTGAATTGGCTGAAGACGAGGACCTTCTGTCCTTCGTCGACGATGTCGATCACGAGCTCGACGAGTCGGTCCAGCTTGGCCGAGCGGACTTTGGAGGTGGGCTCGAGCAGCCGGGGATGGCATGCAGCCTGCCGGAGCTCGGTGAGCCCGGCGAGGACGACGAATCTTTGCTGCTCGGACCGAAGGGCGTCGAGGCCGGCGAGCTTGGCGACGATGGCGAGCCTGGAGCGTTCGTAGACGGAGCGATGCTCGGGCGTGAGCACGACGTCGACGTCGATCTCCGTGCGCGAGGGAAGCTCCTTGGCGACCTCGGACTTCTTTCGTCGAAGCACGAAGGGTCTGATCGCGGAGGCGAGCGTGGCGCGCGCGTGTTCGTCGTTGTCCCGCTGAATGGGCAGCGCAAACTTGGATCTGAATTGCTCGGCGCTCCCCAGCAGGCCGGGCGTGAGGGCCCGAAACAGCGCCCAGAGCTCGAACAGGTGATTTTCGAGCGGAGTTCCTGTGAGTGCGAGCCGGAACTTCGCCGAGAGTCGGGCCACGGACTCGGCCCGTTTACTCGTCGGGTTTTTGATTGCGTGGGCTTCGTCCAAGATCAGCGTACCGAGCTCGAGCTCGGCGAGCCGATCGGCGTCGCGAGCGACCACGTCGTAACTCGCGACGAGGACGAGCTCCGGTTTTCGTCCGCTCGTGATTTCTTCGAGCACACTCTCGCGCCCGGGACCTCCGTAACGAGCCACCTCGAGTCCAGGCGTGAACCGTGCGGATTCACGAATCCAGTTGCTGCATACCGACATCGGCGCGACGACCAAAGTCGCACCCTCTGATTTCCGGGCCAGGACGACGGCAAGGGCCTGCACAGTCTTACCGAGGCCCATGTCGTCGGCCAGGCACCCGCCGAAACCCATTTTCGCTAGCCGCATCGACCAATCGTAGCCCTCGCGCTGGTAGACCCTCAACTCGGCCCGGAGATCGGGCGGAAGCTCCGGGTGAAAGTTCCTGGCGTTCTCGACCCTGCCTCTCATGGCTGCGAAGCGAGGGCTCAGCTCCAGCGCGCCGATCTCGTTCTCGAGGCGAGTCAAGGGTTCGAGCGCGAGCGCCGTGATCTCCTGGCCCGATTTTGCGTCGAAAGTGACCGCGGCGACCTCCTCCAAGGAGCTACGGAGCTCCTCGTCGATCTCGACGAAGGTCGTGTCGTCGATGGAGACGTACCGTCGGCCCATTCGCACGGCGTCGAGCAGGAGCGCCAGGGACGTGTGCCTTCCGTCGACATCGACTCCGCCTTCGATTCCGAACCAGTCCTTGGCGTCCCTCACGGAGACTCTCAGAGATCGGGCCCCTGCCGTCGACACCGTGAGCGGGCGGTGCTCCGGCCACTCACAACTCACTCCCAACTCTCTCAGGCGCTTGATGAGATCGAGCGCCTCCTCCGGCTCCTCACACACCATCTCCCCCTGGGAGTGACCAGGAAACACAGGTTCGAGCCTGGATCGAACCTGCTGCGTTTCGGCGACGAAGTCACGGAGCACCGCCACCCATTTCCCTTCGCTGTCGGGGACGACTACGTCCGGATCACCTGCGCCTGGTGGCAGGACGAGGTCCCAGGGTGCGAGCCGCACGAAGGCTCGCGCCCGAATGCCTCGGCCGACCCGCTCGATTCGCACCACGATGTCCGCCCTCGCCGGTTCGACACGGTCTGCGAGGTCCCGAGCGACGACCTTGGACCCGAGCGTTCGCGCGATCGCCAGGATCTCCGGGGTGCGTTCCCGAGGTGCGTCCATGGGAAATCGAGCGAGCGTACTCAGCAATCGATGCTGGGTCGGACCAATGGACGCGAGGCGAATCACACCCTCGGCGGGGCTGTGAACGATCCAGTCGGCCTCGGTGAGAACCGCGACGTCACCGTCGTTCAGCGTGTGAGTACCAACTCTCGGTCTGAGCAGGACGCGCTCGCCTCGGCTACTCAACACCGTCGACAGCTCGCCGCTTTCGACGCGGAGCGGGCTCCCGACTTCTCCCATCCGAACCCGCGGATGGGCCACGAGCGCCCGGAGGACCCCGGCCGCGCCCGAAGCGGTCGGGCGCCCGAGGCTCGCCAGCATTCGTGCTGGCTGAGTATCGGCCTCCAAGAGCGATCTGCTGAGAAGGCTCCTCCCGTCGATCCGCTCTCCGGTGGGTCCGAGAGCGCCGACCAGAAACCCAGTCGGAGCTCCTTCCACGAGGTTGTAGTCAATCCGAAAAGTCAGGGGCTCGGCCGGGGGAACGGAGAGCTCCCGAAGGGTCGGCAGCGCGCGTTCGAACGGGGCCACGGCGGTCTCGATCGTGACCCGTCGACTGAGCGCGCTGTCCATCGAGAGCTGCCAAATCAGGAGCTTCGAGGCAGCGACCCGAGTGCGACAAACCTCGAGGTCACAGCACTTGGGAGCGCCGATTCTGAGGTGCTCGATCGGAAACCTGACCGTGTGTCCGTAGGATCCGCGAGGATACATCGCGAAATCGGCCACGAGGTCGGCCCCCTCGACAGCGAAGAGCAGGTCTCCCAGGTACCGAGACGGAGACGGTGGGTGGTTTCGCGCCGAGTGGTCGAGCACGGCGCGCAGGGCCTCGATGGAGAGCTCCTCTTGGAACGGACGCAGGTCGGCGAGCGCTTCGAGCTCCGCCAGCCCATGAAGCCAAGAGGGCGCAGATTGAGCGAAGAGCGGTCGCAGCTCGATGTGGAGGGTGCTTCGGCTCTTCGATTTGACCTCACCTCGGATGGCCTCGCGCACCGTGTAATCGGTTTGAAAGCGACTCACGAAGTGGCGAAGCGGCAGGTCCAACAAGAACCCAAGCCCGTTTCTCGTGAGCGTGTCCTCTAGGTTCCGGTGAAAGTCGCGGATCTCGGCGACGATCTTCGTAATGACCTCGCGGGACGGCTGCGGGGCAAAGCTCGCGGTTTGAACCGCGAACGTCTCGCGACCGTCGTCCTCGTCGAGGTGGGAGAGATCGTCGAGGTCGACGTCTTCGCGGTTTCGTTGTGGCCATCGCAGATGGGTTCGGGTCGATCGGTGGTAGGTCATGGATGTGAGGAACGGGCGCGGTTGCGATTGTGAGTTGCGGAGACGATCGGGGCAAGTGGAGAGGCGGCGTGAGGTTCAGCTCTTGGGGTCGATCGCCTGATCGGAGAGCTTCTGAAGATCCGCGAGGTGCTGGGCGTTGGCGTCGAGCTCCTGCATGGAAGCAGTCCACGGAGCTCCGTCTGTTTGCCCCTTGGCGAGGAGGGCGCTGCGGGCGTCGGAGCTCGAACCCAGGGCATTGGCGAGCGGGCCCACGACACCGTCCAGCTCGGTTCGGAGCTGCTTCTGCTCGGCGGGCGTGGCCGGCGCTTTCTTGAAAACGGACACCAGCTTCTGAAAGAGGTGCACCGGATTCCACCAGCGGAATGGCTTCGAGGTCCCGGCTTCGGCGGGGGTGGACGCAGAGAGCTCCGGCGCGACCTCGGTGGTGGGAGCCGGAACGACGGGTTTCTGGATCGGAGCGGCGACTGACTGCTTCTGAACCTCCGGAGCCTCGATGGGTTTCTGAGCTGGCGCGGAAACGCCGGGCTTTTGAATATCGATGGGTTTCGGGGTGATGACGACGGGCTTTTGGGCCTCGATGGGTTTCTGAGTCGGCGCGGCGACGACGGGCTTCTGGGCCTCGATGGGTTTCTGAGTCGGCGCGGCGATGAAGGGCTTTTGAACCTCGATCGGCTTCTGTGGGGATGCGGACACCGCGGGCCGTTGAGCCTCGCTGGGCCGTTGCGCGGGCGCCGTCTTGGGTTCTGCGTCCAAGAGAGTGACGCGATAACCCATGACCCAGCTCTTGTGGGCCTGGGAGGTGATGACGATCTCGTCGCCAGCCTTCGCGCTGATGCCTGACTCCGCTGGACCCCCCGAGAGCACTCCGGACGGCGGCACGTTGACGTTCTCCATGAAAGGCTTCGACTTCGAACCGTCGGCCCGCTCGACATGGGCGTACAGCTTGGCGAACCCGAGTCGGCCGATATGTCCGTCTTGATTCTTCTGCTCGGAGAGCGGTCGGGACGTATCGACGGAGGTGTCGCCAACTGAGACTTCGAGCGACCCGAAGACTTTTCCTTCGGGAAGCTTGATGTGGAGTCGGCCCTGGGAGTCTACCCGCGCATGCTCGGAGATTTTTTTCTCTCCTGCCCCGTACCCACCCAGCTCGACGCTGCCGGGATAAAGCCCATGCTTCTGAATCTGGTCCTCGGAGAAGTGCGCGGCCTGCCCTCCACCATAGCGAGGCTTGCGGATCCCTTTCTCGGGATCTACGAAGGCCGTGCCCTTGGTGAAGATCTCTTCGATCTCTCCACCTTTTTTCCCGGAAGGAAAGAACTCGATCTCGAGGAAGTGTACGCTCGCGATGGCCTTGGCACCCTGGCCGACGCCGGTGACCGCGAGCAGGTCGATGTTGGTCGGGCCCACGCAGTCCATCCAGTCGTGGAGGTTCTCGTTCTCCGGATCGTGCGACGAGCGCGGCTCGGCGAATTTTTTCGAGCCGTACTGATCTCGCCAAGTCACCCAAGACTCGGAGCCTGACTTTCGAGCGGTGACGAGGTTGTAGGCGCCCTCTTTGTCCCACTTGCCCTCGACGGTGTCCGCGTATTTGGAGTCCTTTCGGTGGGCGAGGACGGCGGTTCGGATGGGTGTGCCTCGAAGGTCTTCGGGGATCTCGAAGAGCCAACGTTCGCCCGGCTTGAGCTCGGTGCCAAACTGATCGGGCATTTTGAAGGTCACCGTGGTCGAGGTGCGCTTCGTGGGTTTCTGGAACACGCGCGTCACGCTCGGATCTTTGGCCTGCTGGGCCTCGGCGAGGCTGAGTTGTTTGTCGCTGACGTCGCGTAAGGCCATGGCGGCGACGAGGGATGAAGGGCCGTCCTTCTGGCCCGCCGCCTTGGTGCCGGCGGACGCGCCGCCCGCGCTTTGGAGCGGCGGAGCAGCAAGAGGAGCCGCTGACTTGAGTTTCTCCTCAGGAGCGATGGGTGCGCTCGTGTCGGCGACGGGGATGTTGGGTTGGCCAGATTGGATTTTGTTCAGCATGGTCACGTCGTTCCGGCGCTGGACGGCGCCACGAGCTGCGCGTAGGCGCGCGAGAGCAATTGGTGGAGCTTCAGGGCCGTCCAAATCACGGACCGCCGTAGCTCGGTGAAGCGCAAGAGGTTGGCTTGCGCGCGGACTTCCCGACCATCCACGAGGGCGAGCTCGGTACGCGAGAGCCACGGGAGCACCGCCAGCAGGGCGCGCAACACGCGCTCGGCTCGCTCGATGTCGGCAGGCTTCGTCGGGACCGACTGATCGCCGAGGCCTGCGAACTTGGCCGCCGCCTCGATCGCCGACTCGACCTCCGAAAAGTCACCGGCCTCCGGAGCGGGCGCACCGAGAACGTCGATCGCCTTCTGCGCCAAGGCCTCGAGCGACTCAGGATCGAGGGCAGGGCCGAGGCTTTTTTTGGCCGAGGCGAGCGCACGGATCGCCTTCGCTTTGGGATCCTTGGGGCTTGTTGGTCGCCGGGTGCTCACGAGCTGTACCGTTACAGCCCCGAAGGGCCGTTCAAATGTCGCTACGACACCTACGTTTTGCGGGGGGCCGCGTCAAGCGATCTGAAGCCTCGGCGTGAGCGCTCCGCAAAGCCGAGCACAATCACCGACACACGTAGAGCGGTGACGAGAAGCTCGCCTGACACTCTGCGTCATCGTTACATCCGACGTACGAGCAGGCGCCGCTTCTGCATTCGTAGTTGTCGGCGTCGAACGCGGCCGAGGCCGTTTCGCAGTCCATGCTCACCGAGCATCTCAGCGTGCAGATCCGCGAAGCGTCGGGGAGAGGCGCTCCCGGCGGCAACTCGGCCTTCAAGCACCCGTAGCTCGTGTTCTGAAAGGAGCTCTGACACTCGACATCGTCGTGGCAACCCAGGTATACACAGCTCTGATTGCGACATTCGTAGTTGTCCTCGTCGTACGCTGCTGAGGTCGTGGCGCAGTCCGCGGCCGTCGAACAAGACTCCACACAAAACGACGTCGAGCCACTCGGGCGGCAAACGAATGCCGAGCTTGCGAAGCTCTGCCGACACTCATCGTCGCTTCGACACCCCGAGTAGACACATACGCCGGTCTGACACTCGTAGTTGTCTGCGTCGTAGGCGGGCGATCCCGAAGAACAATCAGCCGCGGTCGAACAGCCCCGAACGCAGAACGGGATCGCCGCCCCGCCGGCGTCACTCACGCCTGAGTCGTCCGCGCGAGCGTCACTCGCGGTCGAGTCCAGAATACCGACGTCACGACTCCCCGAGTCGAAGATCTCGGACCCATCCTGAAGCCGTGTGGCGTCTCCAGCCGGTCGTGACGAACCGTCCCCGGTCGTTGCGTCCCGCCTGTTCGCCGGGGTGGCCCGGCTTCGATCTCGATCGGACTCACAACTCATGGCCAGAATCAAAACAAGCACGGGCACGGCCGCAACTCTGCGCTCCTTCATTTGGCGAGCCACAGAGCGCCGAACGCGAGGACGGCGGGGACGGCTTGGACGAAGATGATTTTTGTCGACGCGGTGGCTCCGCCGTAAACACCGGCTATAATCACACAACTCAGAAAAAAAGCTCTCAGAGAGAAGGACAGGTCCGCGTCGGAGACCAGCATGCTCCAGATCAGTCCGGCGGCCAAGAATCCGTTATAGAGCCCTTGGTTCGCCGCCAAGACCTTGGTCGCTCGTTGCTCTTCGATCCTCCGACCGAAGGTTTTGGCTCCGAAGGGCGTAGCCCACAAGAACATCTCGAGCACGAGAAAGTACACGTGCAGAAGCGCGACGAGCCCGGCGAGCGCCGTGGACAATAGACTCATGGGGCCGCGCCTCGGAGGATCATGGTCCGGATGTTAACACGGTCTCATAGGTGATCACTTTAGATTTAGAGGCAGGATAAAGATCGTGAGGCAGAATTAGGATCGGGCACGGGCACAGGCACGGACAGGCACGGGCACGGGCACGCAGTCCTCGCAGAACCCCGCGGACTTCCGACGCTACTGACTGGCTCGCGAGCCAACTCATCGAGAGACGGCTTGGGTTCCTGAGGTGGTTCGCGCGCGTGGCGCGGACCGTCGTTGATCTCCTCGACAGCCGCCGAGGTCCCGAAAATGCCGTGCCCGTGCCCGTCCGTGCCCGTGCCCGGAGCTGAAGCGTGCGTCGTGGGGCTTGCCGTCGAGGGGGTCGGCGTGCGAGCCATGGCCGTGCGCCTCTACGTTCCCGCTCTCGCCAACGGTCGCTTCCCCGTTCGTCACACCGCCGACGGCCTGGATCTCTCCCCGAGCCTCGAAGTGCTCGAGCTTCCGGACCGAGCCGAGGCGCTCGCATTCTACATGGTGGATCCCGACGCGCCGGGCGGACTCTTCACCCACTGGCTTGCCTTTGACCTGCCTGCCACTCGGCACCGGCTGATGGAAGGCACGCCGCGCTCGCGCTTCGGTGCGGACGGGCTTCGGCAGGCGAAGAATGACTTCGGGTGGCTTGGGTATGGGGGACCCAACCCGCCCCTTCGTGAGACTCATCGCTATGAGCTGGTCGCGCTCGCGCTGTGTGGGCCCACCAAGCTCGGGGCGGACGCGTCGCTCGGCGACCTCCTGCGGGTCGTCCGAGGCATCGAGCTTGCTCGCGCCGAGGTAACCGCGACCTATGGTCGCGACTGAATGGGATGTTGGACCTCGTCCATTCGAACGACCTCGAGCAGCTTCTCGACGCTCTGGCCGAGCGGATCGACGGTCGCGAGGCCTTGGGCTTCGACCTCCTCGATCCCATCGACGTCTTGGTGCCGAATTCGGCGACCGACGCTTTCGTGCGCCGCGGGCTGGCCGAACGGCGCGGAGTCGCGCTCAATGTCAGGACCCGGTGGTTGGAGAGCTTTGCTGCTGAGCTCTTTCGCGCCGAAGGCGCCGAGCTTCCGAGCCGACAGTTGTACGAAGGTAGATTGCTCGCCTTGTTTGCCGGCGAGCTCGGGCCGGAGCTGTCCACGGTGGCCCAGTATCTGGGTGGCGCGCACACAGCTGCCGGCAAGGATGTGCGCCGTGCTCAGCTGGCCCGTCGGCTCGCCACGATCTTCGAAGAGTATGGGTGGTCGCGTCCGGAATGGATCGAGGGTTGGCTCGCCAACCGAGGCGCAGAGACTTCGCGACCGGAGGTCGAGGAGTGGCAGAGCGAGCTGGTGCGTCGAGTCTCTCCAGGGATCCGGCTCCAACTCGACACGGCGCTGCCTCGACCGCTCTACGTATTCGGCTTTTCGTACTTTGCCAGATCGTTCCATGCGCTCCTGTCGGGCCTCGCGCAGAAGTCGGTGGTCAGCATCTTCTCGTTCAACCCTTGCCGCGAGTTCTGGGAAGACGTGGCCGCCAAGCCCCTCGGTACGGTTGCCCGAGAAGAAGAGAACGTGCTGCTCTCGAGCTGCGGCCGACCGGGCCGGGACCACGTACGATTCCTAGACGAGCTCACAGGCTTCTCCGCAGAGACTCGCTTCTCCGAACCCTCCGGGCGCAGCATCCTGAGTCGCCTTCAGGCCGACGTCCTGCTGCGCGTGGGACACTCGCGAACCGCCCCGCCGATCCCTGCCGACGACAGCCTGCGTGTCCTCAACGCGCCGAGCCTGCGACGCGCGGTCGAGGCGATCGCCGACGAGATCTGGACCTTGATGAACCTGGAGTGCGAGCAGCCCGTCTCGTTCAGTGACATCAGCGTCCTCGTTGCCTCGCGCGAGGAGGCCTTCGCACCCGTCGTGACGGCCGTGTTCGAAGGCGCGAACCAGATCCCACTTTCGACACGGTTTCTGGTCCGCACCAACTCATCGAGCATCGCGCAGATCTGCTGCGCGCTCATCGAGCTCCCGTTCGGGCCGATGACCCGCAAAGAGGTCATCACGGTGCTGTCGCACCCCAACATCCGGCCTCCCGAGCTCTCGACTCGCGACATCGAGCGCGTCGTGGCCGAGCTCGGCATCGCGTTCGGATTGGACGCGTCCGATCATCTTGGAACCTACGTCGAGCGAGACGTGCTGAGTTGGGATCAAGGCGTCTCGCGTGCGGCCTTGAGCTTGTTCGCCGAGCCCGATGAGTTCGGCGTCTACGAGCACGCCGCGATCGGCCCCGTGGCCCTCCCAGCGCGATCCTTGGCCAGCCTCGAATGGGTCGGTCATTTTGTCGCACTCGCCCGAGCGTTGATTGACTTCGCGCGTGTCATGCGGGTGGAGTCCATGCGAATCTCCGAGTGGGCGACTTGGTTGGTCGATCGTGTCGCCAAATTCATCAGACCGGTCGCGAAGGAGGACGGTCGTGAGCTCGAACGCTGTCTCGATCAGCTCGAGCGGTTGGAAGGACTCGACACCGACCTGTCCGGAGAGGCTCGCGGGCCCAGAGTATCCGGGCGACTCGTCGCCGAGCTGGCGCGCGCGGCGCTCGCCTCGAGCTCAGGCGGCGCTCGATGGGAAGGAGTCACGGTCGGCTCGCTGGAGGCACTTCGAGCCATCCCGTCTCGATTCACGTTCATCGTGGGACTCGACGAGACGAGCTTTCCTGCGCCCGCGCGACGGGACCCCCTCGACCTGAGATCGACCCAGCGCGCTCCGCTCGACGTCTCGGCGACCGAGCACGATCGTTACGCGCTGCTCGAGGCAATCATGGGCGCGCGCGAAAGACTGACCCTCGTCTATCTCGGGCGTGACGAGCAGAGCGGCGAACCCATCGGGCCGTCACGCGCCATCGAATCGGTGCTCTTCGCGCTCGAGGGACATGTCGACCCGAGCCCTCGAGTCCTGATTTCCGACTTACCGATCCGTCGCTCCGACGTCACGCTCACTTTCGTGGACGAAGCACCTCGCGAAGCGGAGGCTCGGGCGATCGGAGCGTCGATTCGGGCGAGAGCAGGGCTCGAGGGCACGCCACTCGAGGCCCGCGCCGTCGTCGAGGTCGTGCACCCCACCGAGCGCCGAGCAGCCCTCGACTTGATGGGGCTCGATGATTTGCCGGAGCCTTCTCGTCGGCCTCCGGAGAGTTTCTCGATCTATGCTCTGCGTCGGTTTCTGGAGTGTCCACTTCAGGGCTCCGCAATCGCTGCGCTAGGGTTGAGGACGGAACGCGACGAGACCGGCGGGGGAGAGGAACCTTTTCGAGCGACGCCGTTCGACGTGTGGAATCTCGTCGAGTCTGCGCTGCCTCGAGGTGAGTCGGCCAAACAGTCTCTGTCTCGCGCAGCTCGGGCTGCCGAGCTTCGCGGGGCCTTTCCCACCGGTCGCCTGGCGGCACCCGAACGAGAGCGTGTCCTCTCGCTCCTCGAGGAGGTGCTCGATCGGATCGCGTCGAGGTTTCCTGGAACCCGAGTCGACGAGCTGGTTCGAGCTCGCTACGTCGGTGGCCTCGACGAACCAGACGTCGTGGTCGGCCGCCACCGCGCTACGCATCACTTATGTCGTGCTCCAACCGTCGAAGTGATGGGTCGATTGATACCCATCGTCGGGACGACCGCGCTCCACCTCCCGAACGGCGCGGCTTCGGTGCATTTTTCGCTCCGCCCGGTCGACGCGACCGCACTCTACCTTCGTGGGTTGCGTCCCTGGATCGAGCTCCTGTTGAGGGCGAGCGCGGGGCAGGCACCGATTGCGCAGGACGCGCTGGTCTTTGGGCTGCGCGGGCGTTCGGTCGAGCTGTGCGTGCTCTCCTTTCGTCCAGTGCATCGCGCGGAGGCAGACGCGCGGCTCGCGGAGCTCGCTGAAGAGGCTTCGCGAGTCCATCCCTATCTCGCGCCGTGTGACCCCTATTTCGACCTCGCCGCGCGCCGGGCGGTCGAGACGCCTGAAGCCTACCGATCGAGAGTAAGGCTTCGCTTCGGGTCTGCTGCGGACCTCCGACCCACCACGAGCCACCGCGGGCCGGTGCCTCGCCCCGAACGATTCCCGATCCCGGTCGACGTCCTCGAGCAGACTCAGCGGCGTCTGGCTCCCTACCTCGAAGCCATCGTCGATCGCGAGGTCGTGTGACTCACTACTTCCCACGGCCAAAGATCCTGTCGAGAGTTCCCGACCATGGTCACGTGGTGATCGAGGCCTCGGCAGGTACGGGCAAGACTTTCACCCTCGAGAATCTCATCGCCCATTTGGTCATTTCCGGGTCGGCTCCCCTGGAGAAGCTCCTCGTGGTGACCTTCACCGACCGCGCGGCGAGTGAGTTGGCGGAGCGGGCGCGTGGCACGCTCGAGCGCGCCTTGACCGGCGTAGAGGCGGTGGAGGCGGGCCCGCACACCTTCGAGATCGGCGAGGCCGCCAAAGCCAGGCTCGCGGCCGCGCTCGCCGCGTTCGACGCCGCTTCGATCTCCACGATTCACGCGTTCGGTCAACGATTGTTGGCGGAGCAAGCCTTCTCGAGCAGGCGACTGTTCGATGAGTCCGTGGTGGACGGGCGTTCGGCGTTCGCTCGAACGGCCCGGGTCGTCTTGCGGAGAGTCCTGGCCAGCGACGAGTTGGGTGACTTGCTGGAGCACACTCTGCGCGGAGAGACCGTCGAGGACCTCGAGGCCTTCTTGTTTGCGTGCCATGAGCAGCAAGGGGATCGAGTCCCGAAGTGGGATGCGGAAGCTCTGAGGTCCTCCATTTCCGCTATTCCGGACAAAGTGAGAGTGCGGGCAGAGATCTCCGCGCTGGCCGTCGGCCGAAGAATCTCCGCGGTCACACTGCGAAAGCTCGATGAGCACGTGGCCGCCCTGTACTCCGTCGCTGGTTCCAAGGATCAGGGTCATGCGTTTCGGCAGTGGGCCGACCAAGAGATCGTGCTTGACCGCGAGCCCGGGCGCAGACTGGATCGAGTGTCCGCGACCGTCGCCGGCCTGATCGGCGTCGATGGGAGCCGAGGGTTCGGATCCATACCCTTAGGCCGGTCGAAGACACTGCTGTCGCTCCTGCAGGCGCTCGAGGTCGCTGATGCGGCCGCCGCGCCGCCCCGCGCTCGGCTCGCCCAGTCGCTGCTGCCGATGATCTCCGACGCGCTCCGAGCGGAGAAGGCGGACCTTGGCAGGCTCGACTTCGACGACATGCTCGGCCTGGTCGCCGAGGCGCTCCGAAGCTCCGCGGGCCCGGGAAGTCTCCGCGAGACGCTTCGCGATCGGTACTCACACGTCCTGATCGACGAGTTCCAAGACACCGACGAGGTGCAATGGTCGGTGTTTCAAAAGGCGTTCTATGACCCGCCTCACCGACTCTTCCTGGTAGGTGATCCAAAGCAGGCCATCTACGGCTTTCGAAACGCGGACGTATTCACGTACCGTCGCGCGGTGGAGGAGATCCGCGCGGGAGGCGGCTCGGTCCTCGAGCTGGTCGACAATTATCGAAGCAGTCCCGCTCTCCTCGGCACGATCGATCGCATCGTGGGTCGCGACTTCTTCACGGGAGGAAATCGGGCGGGTGAGTCGGCTCAGGCGGCATTTCCAAGCGCGAGGTTGGAGGACGGCCAAGCTCGCGAGGTCGAGCCGCTGGTCGTCTGGCGCGTCGAGGACGAGCTCTCGGCAGCGGAGCTATACGAGGCGTTGGGTCCGCGGGTGGCGCGGGAGATCGACGAGCTCGTCGTTACGTGCCCACTTTGGCACATGAAGCGCGGGGGCGCGCGAAAACTGCGGTTCGCCGATGTTCAGATCCTCACGCGCACCCGCTTGGAGGGTGAGTCTATCGCTCGGGCGCTTGCTGCCCAGGGCATTCCGCACGCGTTTCATCGGCCGGAGGGGTTGTTCGAGACCGCCGAGGCCGACGAGATCTTGGCCCTCTTGCGGGCCATTCAGTCCCCGGACGATCGATCGCGGAGGGCGAGAGCTTACCTGACTTCGTTCTTCGACGTGCCCCTCGATCGCCTCGAGGCTTCGATCGATCGTGATCTGGACCCGCGCGCGGATAAGCTGCTGCGGTTTGCCGCGCTAGCCGAGCGGCGAGAGTACGCGAGGCTCTTCGAAGCGATTCTCTCCGAGACTGGGCTCGTGCGGCGGCTGCTGTTCTCTCGCTCGAGTGAGTCTGAGGCGCTCAAGTACCGTCAGATCTTCGACGTGCTCGCCGAAGAGCTGGGTGGCGTGTCCGCCGGGCTCGATGAGTTGATTGCTCGGCTCGTGGAGCTTCGGGAGGGACTTCGAGAGCCGCTCGCGCGAGATGGTCGGGCGTTGCGAGTCGAGGGAGGTCGTGACGCCGTCCAAATTTTGACCATGCACAAGGCCAAGGGGTTGGAAGCGCCCGTGGTGTTTCTCGTGGGCGGCTTCACTCGGCGGGAGCGCGACGAGCTGCCAGCGATTGCGCACGTGGATGGTCGGCGCTTGGTGCTCCTCACTCGCCCTACCGGTCAACTGCGCGAAGCGATGCGGCGGGAGGCCCGAGAGGAGGCGGAGCGTCTGATGTATGTCGCACTCACCCGCGCCGAGTCGCGTGTGTACACCGTGCTGCCTCCCGAGACGCCCGCGTTCGGAGGCGTCGCGTCGGTTGTCTCGGCCCGAATTCGAAAGTTGCTCTCGGAAGGCGGCGACTCTCGAATCAGGGTCGAAGCGCTGGTGCGTCACCAGCCCTCGCCGAAGTCCGAAGTGAGCTCGGGTCCCCTGCCTCCTTTGGGCTTCGGGCGAGCAAGCCCGGTCCGTGTCGATGCGACGTTCCGAGATCGATTTCGGATCCGGACCTCGTACACCCGCCTCACGCGACACGATGAGAGCACGTCGCGAGACTTTGCGCTCGGCGAGGCCGACGAGCCGGTCGGACCCGAGAGTCGCGAATTCGATCCGCTGCCCGGGGGACGCGAGATCGGAATTCTCGTCCACTCGCTGTTCGAGCGAGCCGATTTCGATCGCGTAAGCGACGCACCGGACGCGGACGCCTGGCTCTCCTCAGCCGCTACGCGACACTATCTGCGCGAAGCAATCACTCGCAATCGTGCCGTCGCAGCCCATGTGGAGGCAGCAGCTCGATTGGTCTTCCGGGCGCTCAAGTGTCCGATCTCGCTCCCGAGGCTGCATCTGCCGAGAGGTCTGTGCTCACTTTCGCGGAGATCGGCGGAAGTAGACCTGACTTTTTCGATCCCCGAGCTCGATCACCCGACTTTGGGAACTCTCGGAAATTATCAGGCCCGACGGGGCGTGGTCGTAGGATCGATCGATTTGCTCTTCGAGTTGGACGGGCGGTATTTCATCCTCGACTGGAAGAGCGATCGACTCACGAGTTATGAGAGCGCCGAGCTCCGGCGGCGTTTTGCCGCCAGCTACGAGCTCCAGGCGAAGATTTATGCGACGGCGGTCGTGCGCGGCCTTGGTGCGCTGAGTAGAGTCGAGCTCGAGAGCAAGCTCGGCGGGGCGATCTATGCTTTCGTGCGAGGGATGAACAGCCTCAACGCAGGGATCCATGTGTGGGCTCCGTGTGTGGACGAGATCGCGCGTGCGATCGAGGAGCTCCGCCGTCACCCCGACCTCGAGCGCTTCGGCTGAAGCTCGCCGGGCGACCTGGAAGCCTCTTCAGGGCGCGGCCGACAAACCTTAGTACACGTCCGTGGAAGTTCGTAACCACGCTGAAACCACAGAGGACGCGGA
>CAYXDO010000072.1:0-34191 GCA_964463485.1 uncultured Myxococcales bacterium
GAACCTGGTCGTGGAGGTGGACGAAAACACTCCGCCGATACTCTCAAACTTCAAACGCGGCACATCTTCGTGAGCATTCCAAGACTCATGGCCAGGCGGATCTGCGCCCAAACGAAAGCCGTTCGTACTAACCCGCGAAGAACTCACCACCGCACCGGTATCACGATACCCATCGCCGGGCCATCGACGGCCGAGATCACCACCGGAGTGGGAGGGAGAAGGGCGGGCCCGCTCGCGTCGACGACGGTTCTCACTCGGCGCTCCTTGGTGAGATTCATGGCAGCGACCTCGGCGGCGACGGTGAGCAGGGGAGGTAGGATGATCGCCAGCGTCACCGCGGTCTCCCGGCCCGAGCTGGTGTTGGAGAGCTCGTGCGCGACCCACGAGGTTCCCAGCGCGATGCCTTGAGTCACGACACCGGCCAACAGAGCGTGCAAGAAACTGGGCTCGTACCAGTCCGACCCGCTTCCGATCGCGTAGATGACCGCGGACGACGCGAGCGGAGGCAAGAGCCAGTACGTCGTCACGAGCGCAACCTGAGTCCCGCTGATGTCTTCCTCTTCGCAACCGAACATACACAAGGTCACGAAAGAGATCAGCGAGGTGATCGCGATGCCGCTCTCGACGGTGAGGTGGACCAGGCCCCCGAGGCCGCCTTCGGCCGCGATTCGCCACGTCTCGTCGGGGCCGGCCTCGAAGCTCAGGGGAGTCTCGGCCCAGACGTCCGGCGTCGCAGCGACGGCCATCGAAGCAGTCACGAGCAGCGTGAACCCAAGGCGCCTCATGGTCGAACGAAGAGCATAAGCTGGGCCGAACAGCTCGCGGGCTCAAAGCCGGTACCGCGGCGCCGTTCCTGCGCTCGCCTGGACAAACCGCGTGCTCGACTGGTGTTGTGACTACGTGTGGATCTTGGGCTTGGTCCTTTCCGCGATCGCTGCAGCGATTGGCGACCTCTACCTAGTGTGGGGGCGAAGGCAGTTGTTGGGTCGGGTTCGGCTCGCTCTGTCCGCGGGACCGCGAGGCAGGGCGGATGGGCGCCTCGTGGCTCGCGACATCGAAGTCGCCGAGATTCGAGTCGGTGAAGGGAACCTGCGAATTTCCGTAGATCTCAACTTCCCGACGCGCATTCGAATCGAGCCCGCGTGGCGAATGACGTCCTTGATTCCGGGTCTGGTCAGATGGGAGGTCGTTCTCACGGGCTCGGCGGCCTTCGACTCGGATCTCTTCGTCGTCGCGGAATCGGCCCGAGACGCACTGGCCCGACTCAATCACCGTGCCCGCGCCGGGATCCTCGCCCTCGTCCCCTTGGACCGCTGGAAGATTTCTGATGGGAGGCTCTCGTACGCTTCGACTGGAACGACCGAGCTCGAAGTCACAGCGGAGATCGAACGAATCTCACTGTGGGCTAACGAGATCGCCGCAGGTGATGAGTCGACCTATGAGATGCTCTTCGACAACGCTTGCAACGACCCCGAGCCGGGCGTGCGCGCTACCAACCTCCGGTTTCTCCGCGAGGCCATTCGCGACGACATCGGCCTGCCGCTCCTCGCACGGTCAGCGCAGAAGGCAACTCAGGACGCTCTCCCTCACGTTCGGCTCGTCGGCGGCGTGGTTTTGGGACCGAGAGGCGTTCCGACGCTCGAGGCGCTGGCCTTCGACGCTGACGCGCCCACCGAGGTTCGACTCGAGGCGCTCGCGACCCTCCCCTCGAAGAGGCATCCAGAGCTCGTCCGAAAGCTCGAGCTCGAGCTTGGACGAGGGGACCCGGCCGTGGCGTCCATGGTCGTTCAGTTGATCGAACGAATCGGGCACCGCCCGAGTGCCAGCGCCGTCCGCACGGCGTTTGGCCGCCTCTCCGATGAGACCAAGCTCGGTCTGATCGGAGTCCTGAACCTCCGAGACCCTGAGCTCGAGACTTTCCTGCTCGAGATCCTGAGTCTAGAGACCGACGAGTCCGTTCTGTCGAGGGTCGTCGACGCGCTCTTCGTGGTCGGGGGTGCGGCCTCCGCGCGGGCGCTGGCGGAAGCGCGCCGCAGCCGTTCGCTTCCCGAAGTAATCTACAAGCGCGCACGCGAGGCCGAGCAAGTCATTCGAGCGCGAGTGTCGCTCGCAGGCCAACTCAGCCTGGCCAGAATGGCGGGCTCGACGGGCGGGCTGAGCCCGACGAGCCAGGAGGGCGGACTCAGTCGGCCGGAGGATGCCGTGGGTTCGGCGAGCGGGACGGACGCTTTCGGCGATTGAGCCGCATTCACTCCGCGGCCGAGACGGGCTGCGGCCAAATAGGCAACTCACCGCCGGCCGCGCGGACCCAAGGCCTGCCGCGCAGACCTAGAACATCAGTCCGAGCTTGGATCGGGTGCGAACGCACGAGTGGAGGATCATCGCAAGGACACACGCGGCGCTTCTGCGTCCTTGAAGGCACTCAGCGTTCTCCGTAGGGTCGCCGCATCATGATACAACCAAGGTTCAAGGTCGCACTCGCGGCCGCACTGTTCTCTGCGTGCGCAGACTCGCCTCCCGACGAGATGGTGGCCGGGGGCACCGGCACGATCTCCCAGGCCATCCAAGAAGGCGGACCCAACCCGGCCTCCGTGACCCTCCCGCTCCACAACACCGGAACCTGTAATCTGAGTTACTCGGTGACTCATTCCACCGTCGACGGCGCCGCCTGGCTGACCGTGTCGCCGACGTCTGGATCGGTTCCAGCGCTCGGCACGACCAACCTGTCCGTCGACCTCGACGTCGTCAGCCAGCCGCTCCCGGCTGGCACTTATACGGGTACGATTCGGGTGGCTGCGACATGTTCGATCAGCGGCCTGCCTGCGATCGGTTCTCCCCTCGTCGTTCCCGTCAACCTCACGGTCACGCCTCTGTTCGCCAGGCTCGGTGCAGCCACCCCGATCAACGTCGATGTGACGACTCTCAGCGACGCCTGGACCCCGCTCCCTTCCGCTGGAGCTCCGTCCGGACGCGAGCAGGGCACCGCGGTGTGGACGAACACTTACGGCGTGCCTGCGACGGTCGTATGGGGAGGCAACACGAATCCCGGGGATGCCGATTTGGGCGACGGGTTCCTTTATGACCACGTCTCTTCCACGTGGTCCCCCGTCTCCTCGACGGGCGCCCCAGCCGCGCGCCGCTTTCACTCCGCGGTCTGGACCGGCGACGAAATGATCATCTGGGGAGGCCGCACGGGTCCTGGCGTGGCGTTTTCAGATGGCGTGGCCTATCACCCACTCACCGATACGTGGTCCCCCATCTCTTCCATTGGTGCGCCTTCGGCACGATCTCTTCACTCCGCGGTTTGGACGGGAACCGAGATGATCATCTGGGGTGGATACTCGTCGGGTACGACAGGCCTTGGAACGGGGGCTCGGTACAATCCGTCGACCGACGCTTGGTCGAATGTGAGTACGACGGGGGCTCCGTCAGCTCGCGGACAGCACCGGGCAGTCTGGACGGGAACGCACATGTTGGTGTTCGGCGGCCGCAATGGACTCACTGGCTTCGGCGACGGCGCGCTCTACAACCCTTCGACGGACTCGTGGAGCCCGATGTCTTCAGTCGGCTCACCTTCACCGCGCGTCGCGTTCACGATGACTTGGACGGGGGCGAAGGCGGTCGTCTACGGCGGCCACATCGTCGGCGGAGCAACTCTGTCGGACGGCGCCTCCTACGAGCCGGACAGAAATCGTTGGCGGCCCATCGCGCCTGCGCCGCTCGCGGGCCGGTGGGGCCACACGGCGGAGTGGACTGGAAATCGGGCTCTCGTGTTCGGAGGTGCATTGGCGGCGTCAAGCCATGGTGACGGAGCTAGTTACGATCCCGTGTCGGACACGTGGTCGATGCTGAGCGCGGTGGGAGCTCCGATCGGTCGAGTGGGCCACCTCTCGACCTGGACGGGCACCGAGATGTTGGTCTTCGGCGGAATCGGCGGGGTCGCTTCTGACACCAACATCCCCGCGGGCGGCGTCTACCGCTGAGCTCCATGCCCAGCAAGGAGAAAAGGCCTCCGATTATTTCGGTGCACGCCCTGGCCGTGCTCTTCTTGGTGGGAGCCACTCGCCCGGACTGCCCGAACGGAGGGCACCCCGCCCTCGAGCAACCGCCGCCCATCGAGCGCGATGTCGCGACCCTCCTCGACGAGTGGGGTGAGTTACCTCCTCCTCCGTTCGAAATCGGGGCCGGCGCAGCGGGGGTCTGGACGGGGTCGGAGGCCCTGATTTGGGGAGGACTCACCGGCGGCGATTACACGAACGCCGGCGCGCGCTTCGATCCCCTCGCGGGTACCTGGGAGGTCATGAGTACGGACGGGGCGCCTTCTCCGAGAGCGCAGGCGACCCTGACTTGGTGCGGGGCTGTGGCGATCGCCTTCGGCGGAGTTGGCCCTTCGGGGCTCCTGTCTGACGGAGGGATCTACGACCCCGAGACGGATCGTTGGTCGGCCCTTCCCGTCGGAGCGAGCTCACCGTCCGCGCGAAAGGGTCACACCGCCAAGTGCGCGCAGGGCAAGCTCGTCGTGTGGGGCGGAGAGTTGCCTTGGGGGCGTTTCTCCAGAGACGGGGCTCGATTCGACCCGGCCACCGGGGCATGGGTGCGACTTTCGAATACGCGGGCGCCGAGCGCCCGAGCCGATCTCATCGCCGCTTGGACCGGCGAGGAGTTGGTCCTATTCGGTGGTCGGGGCCGATCAGGGGCCCTGGGCGACGGCGCGGCGTATGACCTCGGGCGCGACCGGTGGACCCGAATTTCAGGCATCGGAGCGCCATCTCCTCGTTTCGACGCCTCCGAAATATGGACCGGAGGGCAGCTCGTAGCCTTCGGCGGTCGAGACGAGTCCGGCGTCCTCGGCACGACGTTCGGCTACGACCCGATCCACGATCGATGGGTAGAGCTGGCCGATTCCGGCGCGCCTACGGCGCGAGCGCGGGCACGAGCCGTTTGGACTGGGGCATCCATGATCATTGTGGGAGGCCTCACGCCCGGTGGGCCCGCAGAGCCTGTCGGCGGGCGACTGGATGGGTTGGGCCACTGGCTCCCGCTCTCCAGTTTGGGCGCGCCGCTGTCCTCCGTGGATCAGGTCGTGTTGTGGACGGGAACCGAGCTACTCATGTTCGGCGGGCACGGCGGGGCCAGCTATCGATGAGCTTCGAGCAAGGCCAGAATCTGGATTGCGCCGCAAGGATTCCACCACGGAGGACACGGAGCAAGAGCATGGAGATGGGTATCGCGAGGACGCATCGACCGAGGAAAGCGGCGGTAGCGCCGTACCGGGTGTCGGTGGCCAGGTCGAAAATGAAGGCCCATCGATGCCGACGTGACGGTCCAAAAGGGACTGGGCACCTCGCAGAGGCTGCGAGCTCGAAGCGCGGCGCGCTGCTGCGAGAAGGGCTGAAAGGGCTCACGAGGGTCGCGCGGGTGCGCAAGGCGACTGCTCCGCTGATCACTCACTTGCGGGAACCCGTAGTTCGGATGATAGAACGTCTCGTGGTCCCCGAAGTCGTCGCTCGTTTGTTGTGGGACGTCGAGCCCGAGAGCGTCGACCTCCGTCGACACGCCGTCATCGCAGAAGTGGACCTCGAGATTCCGAACGGCGGGGAAGGCCCGAATGGGCGGGGCCGTGAGCCCGCTGATCAGCGCGCCCCAGTGGAGCGCCATCAAGGCACTGAGACCCCTTTCGATCCCGAGTGCTATCTCGTTGGCGGTGTGGCTTTGGCTCTGCATCTCTCACACCACAAGTCGCTTGATCTCGACTTCGTCTCGGCAGGGTCGCCTGAGCAGGAGCTGGCCGCCGAGGCCGAGAGGGCGGGAATGGTCGTGAGAGTTGGGTCGCTCGAGTGCTCCTATGATGCCCGAGGCAACTTGGTCGCAGTTTCAGGACCTCGGAACCCGGCCAATTATCAACTATGGTCGCTGCTGACGTACGTACTAAACCGGCTGGCCGAATGAAGAGAACTCTGGCTGGATTTCAAGCCGTACTCGCCGCGACGTCAGCGGCTTGCGGTGTGTTTCGGACTCCAAAGGAACCTGTGTTTGAGGCCACGATTCTCATCAAATCCGGCGTCGATGGCGATCGATTCCGCGGTATGGCTAAAGGCTCGGTGTTATCCGGCTCATTTCGCGGTTCTGGTCAAGTCATAGATATCGCGATCAGTTCTGGACTGGAGGGCCTTGCGGTCGTTTATACCACGAGCGCCGGAATTGGCCGCAACGGGAGGCTCATCGTTAGAAGTGGACTTGATTCTCGGCGACCAACCACCTTCGAGCACGAACTGGAGCTTGACCAAAGCTCACGGATCGAGTTTGCCCAGGTCGCATCTGGACGGTGGCTGCTTGCAGTGCACGAGTTTGGAGCAAAGCATGTTGACCTTCGTAGGTACTCACCGGGAGCTGCTTGGGAGCAAATTCATATCGACCCACTGGACGGCGCGGGAATCGTGGCGCTAGCGACCCGTGCCGACGGGACTGCCTTGGCTGGGTGGATCGACGCCGAGTCGGGTGCGCTGCATTCGGGAAGAATCAGCCCGGACCTCACTGCCGTGCGTCCAGCGTTAAGAGTCAGCTCCAGCATGAAAGGAACGTCCAGAGAAGTGATGTGGATCGGGGTCACGGATATGGACGATCACCACGCAGCTCTTGTTTGGAACCTTGAGAGGTACCAGGGTGAGTACGGCAGTCGTTCGCTCTTGTTCAGCCGGATCGACATGGAAAAAGAGGTTGTTGCCACGGCCACCGTCGCGGAAAGTAGGCAACCTTTCATCAATCCTCGAGTTGCCTGCCGGATTGATGGACGGTGTCTCGTGGTGTGGCCGGAAGACCTGGACGAATACGGCCACAGCAGCAATTATCGTTTACGCTGCGCCGTCATTGATTTGGCTAATATGGTAACGCCAGCATGCACAAACGACATGCGGCTGAGCCTCACGGAGCCGATATCCCCGATTCAAGTGGGTCCAAGACTCGAGGTTTTGCGGGTCTTTGACGATGGTTCGGCCGAGCTCTTGCCAAGATAGGGTCTATTCGCCTCAAACTCAGGCTGTGCCCCCTGTGACCGATTTTCGGTGGGCGGTCGAAATTGTTCAGTAGCGACTCAGAAGAGTTTCGCGTCACAGCGGGGGCCGCTGTAGCAGCCGAGCGGCGAATTCGGGCTGCGGACGACGCCGGCACCGGCGGGCGTTGGGCCTGCACGAGCTATTCCGGACTGATGCTTGCCGGGATATCGACGGAATAGCTACCGAGCCGACTCCGATGAGTTCGTCAGCCGATCCATTTCGACCCTCACCGGACTTTGAGCGTAAGGGATCTGAAAACGCTCACGCCCAGCGCGTCGGTGACTTTGAATCCGAGGGTCGTGGACACCGCTCTGGCAGAAGTACCCCGCAGGAGGCCTGAACGGGAGAAGGTGAACCCAGGCGGAAGCTTTCCAGATGCGAGGGTCCAAGTGTACGGCGCCTTTCCTGCGGCGGCTTCGAGCTGGGCCGCGTAGGCCTGCGCGTGGACACCCATCGGCAGAGTCGGACTCGTGATCCTCACTTTGTCGTAAATCACGAACTTAGCCGATCCGTTGACCGACTGGCCGGCCGCGTCGCTGGCGGAGTAGCTGTACGAAGTCGGGCCGAACGTGGCCCGCGTCGGAGTTCCGAAGACCGTGCCGTAGACATCCACGGCCAGACCTGCAGGCAGGACGCCGCCCGTCCTCGCGATGGCGAAGGGCGGTACTCCACCGCTGAAGAGTAAGTCACCATAAGGAAGAGAGACTTCACCCTCCACCATGGGTCCCACGCTGACGACGATAGGCAGGGGCGCGGCGGCGCCCTCGAGGTTCATTGCGACCATTTGAGCGCCGAGGTAGTTTCCGAGCTCGTCGGGTTGAGGGTGCGAGTCCGACACCGCGGGGCGCGCCTCGTTCGTCTCTGGATCTCGGTCGCCGACATACTCGTAAATTTCGTAACGACGCGTGACCGACACATCGCCCTCGGCCATCTGGGCTTGGTTGATCAGCTCGCCTCGAGAGTTCGAGTGAAGGTCTGTTTGCATGAGGATCCACTCCACCTCCGTCTCTGCGGCTTCTTGCGGAACGGCCGGGTCGTCGGTCAGGAGGTTGTCGAGGTTCGCTGGGTTCGGAGACTCCGTGACGTAGACCTTCACCCACGTCGGCTCGCCGAACTCGAAGCTCTGCTCGGGAGGCGGGGCCTCGATCACGGCCGCGACGACGGGGGCCTGATTGACCGCGTTCGCTGGCGCTGGGGCGACGTTCCAGACAGGTGCTGGAATACTGACTCTGGTGCCCGAAGCGACGAGGTTTCCAGGGGCCGCAGGATCCGCGACGAGCCAGCGATAGATCGTGCTCGTCGGGTTGCGGTTGAGTCCGATCCCGAAATGCTCGCATCCCGAGCTGGCGTAGTTGGCATTCGCGCCGTTCCAGCACGAGTGGCCGTCGGTCGGCAGGATCGGATTGGGGGCGATGGCCGTGGACTCCACGAAGGCGCCGTTCGCCGGGTCATACGGAGACTCGTAGCGGACGTACACACCTCCGGGGAAGTCGACGAGCTTGGGGTCTCCATAGCGCTCGTAAGGAGCGCCGAACAAGTACGAGACGTCCGAGCTCGAGACCCCGTCGAGCTCGATCTCGAACCCATGAGTAGGCTCACCCGTGGTGTTGAAGACGTCGAAGTTGCTCAGCGCGCCGAAGGTGACTTGGGCATGCGCATCCGAGGCTCCGAGGGCCGCGAGCACGAGCCCAGCCACCGAGGTGCCCGCGCTTCGTGAAATGATTTTTCGAATCCAGCTCCGTTGCATTTCGATCCTCCTGCGTTGACCGCAAGAGAACCATAGGCCTCCAAAGTGACGGCTCCATGAACGGTTCATGACAGTTCGATGAACGCTGAGCTGCGGATGTGCTCGCCGCAGCAACACGATCACCAAGCAAGGGTGGGCGGTTCGCGGAGGGCGGAGGCAAGCCGGACGTCTCGGTCAGTTGCAACGGTGCGCGGTCAGTCTCACGGATCTGCCGTCGGCCAAGGTGAGCGTCGCCTCACGGCCGGGCGCTACGTTTTCCAGGAGGTCCAGTTGAGTTGCTCCGAGCCCGACGACCGAGACCCCGTCGATGCCCACCAACAAGTCATTCTCGACCAGCCCGGCGGCGGCCGCGCTACCGCCAGGTGCGAGCACTCTGATAGGGATCGGACGCGCGGCTCGGATGTCCTCCTCGTCAGCGAAGGCCTCGAAGCCGAAGCACCCGTGTGCGAAGGGCGCAACACGAATGGGTTGGAGCGACACGGTGCCACCCGGCTCGACCAGAGCACAACTCGTGCCGCCGACCCAATCCCCTTCGAGGGTCGCCCTGAAGCAACGAAGACCGGGCGCGATCCTCTCGAAGCGGAACGCCCCTGCCTGGTTCGTGACTTTCGTGGATCGCCACGAATCGTGATTGACCACGGCGTCCTGGATTGGTCGTCCATTGCCAGCTTCGACGACACGTCCTTCGACGGACCCGAGCGGGAGGAGGTCGAGCTCGACCCTTTGAGTGCGGCCGGACAGGACCTCGATCGCGGTTTCGGCCGTCAGCGGACCTGCGTGCGCTCGGAGCCGATACTCACCGGGCTCGATGGCGCTCGCGACGAAGCGACCGTCGAAAGCCATGACGGTTCTCTCCTCACCGTGTTTTAGCTCGAGCTGGAGCTCGGTCGTTTGCAAACGACCCTCGCGTCTCACCACACCTTCGATGGCACCGAAAGCAGGAATTACCAAAGTGAGCTCTCGGCCCGGAGCGAAGATTTCTGCGCTCTCGCGTCCAAGGTCGGCGCGCTCCGCGCGAACGAGGTAGCGACCCGGAGTGAGCGACCGAAATTCGAATCGACCGGTTCGATCCGAAGACATCACTCGTTGGTTGTGCACCGACCAACCTATCTCGGCATACGTTCGCACACTCACGGACGCGCCTCGAACCAGCGCCCCGGCGGAGTCGAGCACCCTTCCCCGGATCGTCGCGAGACCGTGGACTGAAAACCGGACGGTCGTCGTGCCCGTCGACACCGAGATATCCTGATCGGAGATGTTGGGTGGTGAGTATGAGCCCGCTATCCACCGGAGAGATACACGGTAGCGCCCAAGCGGCACCTGGACCTCGCGCTCGAAGGAGCGCTCGAAGCCCGAGTCGCCCACGGACTCGATCCCAAATCCCGCCGAGTCGAGAGCTCCGTGATCGCTTTCCGCTACGGCAATGACAGTCCCGCTCTCGACCTCGGCTTCTTCCGTCTCGTCGAGAGTCGTGAAGGTCAGTCGGGTCATGGGAGGAGCTGAGTCGCCGGTCAGCTTCACTTGCTCCGAAGCCCGGCACGGCTCGGCGCAGAACGTGTACTCGGTATGGCGTCGCAGCGGTCCCCAATTGACATGAGTGCCTCTCATTTTTGTCGTGCCACGGTGTCCGAAGACAGAGTCGATCTCGTCGATTCGCGCCCAGCCCTCGAGAGGCGCGCCTCGCGCGTCGACGAGGTCGATTTCGACTCGCGGGGTGGTGCGCGCGAACAACTCCAGGCCCGCGATCGTCCCTTCGACCCGCAACTTCACCGGCTCGTTGGTCCCATAGGTCACGGGCCGGCCGACGATCAGCTCGATCTCTCCGGACCGCACCCCGTCGAAGTGGAACCTCCCGAGCTCGTCAGTCTCGACCTCGTCTTCATCGAGCCCAGCTCGCAGGGTGACCGACGTGTCGGGTACCGGCGTGCCGCTCTCGCGCGCAAGCACGCGCCCAGCCACGGAGCTCGCCCTCCGAACCCACACCTCGACGTCGCTCGGAGCTTGGTCACGGGTGACGATCACGACGTTCGACGCCGCTCCGCGCCATGTGGGAGCCCGCGCCGTGACCGAGTATCGACCGATCGGTACCCGCGCGAAGGCGAAGGATCCGTCCGCAGAGCTCACCGTCGAGGTGGCGGAGTCCAGCTTCACGCCTACGCCCTCGACACCGAGACCCGTGTCCGCGTCGAGGACCAGGCCTGCCACGAAAGCCTCGACGGCCGGCTCCGAGTCAGCGGGTCGAACGGTCGGTGATGCGATGGGCCCCCGCGAGGGTCTCATCGAAGGTTCGACTGGCAGTCTGCCAGGGAGTCGATTCGATTCTGTGACTCGGTCGCGAGGCAGCAAAGACTCAAACTGTGTGAAGATCAGAGCCAGCGCGCCCATGACCAACGAAGCAGCGACAACGCCGATCTTCAGGCGCACGCCGATATTCTAGCTCCAGATTCGTCGCACGGCGCGAGGATTTCTGGGCGTGATTCGACTGCCGGCCTGAGTCGGAGGACGAAGGCTCGCCGACGGCGACGGGCGGCGACGGCAACGGCAACGGCAACGCCGTGGAGCTTGCTCCGAGTCCCCGTCAGAGACGCGCGAGCTGATTTCCATGGCGCGGCCGACGCACAAGACGGGCGCAACTCGTGGACTCATTTAGGCCGCAGGCTGGCTCCGCGTTTCAACAACAAGCAGGTGATCTCGGCCCGCTTCTCGTACACGGCCTCGCCAAGCCGCGTGCGACCGCAATCGTCGACTCCGTCGAGCTTGGCCAGAGCGAATCAGAATCGCAGCGCACTCGACCGCGTTGCCCTCACAGCCGAGCCTCACGCGAACCGGAGTCGAATATCCGCGTGGACTTGGCGCTCCGTATTCGAGTATCCGGCTTCCCGTTCTCCCGTTCCCGGTCCCACTCGCCAACTCAGCACATGTCCCCAGAAGCTCGTGACCTCGTTCGAGCGGAAGCCACGCTTGACCAGTGAGGGCGCGCGCGGTAGCCCGGCGGATTCCCGTGGAGACTCGCACGTTCGGCATCGACTTCGGCACCAGCAACTCGGCGGTCGCCATGCTCGCTCCGTCCGGTGAGGTCTCGCTGGCGGACCTCTTCGGTCGACCGTCCAGCCCGACGGTGTTGTTCTTTCCCGCGTACGACAAGGCAGATTACGCCGGGGCCGAGGCCATTCAGCAGTACCTCACTCGCGGCCTCGAGGGACGCTTCATCCAGTCCATGAAGGCGTTCTTACCGGTGGCAAGCTTTCGCGGCACCGAGATCCGCGGGCGCTTCGTGTCGATCGAGGAGCTGGTGGCCCGCTACCTCCGCTGGATCGTCACTCGAGCCGGCGAGAGTCTCGCCACGCTGGTCGAAGGTCGTGTCGTTCTCGGGCGCCCCGCGAGGTACTCACACGACCCGGAGGCCGACGCGCTCGCGGAGTCCCGACTCAGGAAGGGTGCTGAGCTCGCTGGCTTGGGCTCGGTGGAGCTCGTGATCGAGCCCGTCGCTGCGGCGCTCTCCTATGAGTCTGAGCTCACCTCCGACGAGACCGTCTTCGTCGTCGACCTAGGCGGCGGAACTTCAGACTTCACCGTCATGCGAGTCGGCCCCGGCCAGCGCGGGGCCTCCGATCGGCGACGGAGCATCCTGGCTTCCGGCGGAACTCCGGTCGCCGGTGATGCCATCGACGGAGAGATCGTCCGGGACCGACTCTTCCACCAGCTCGGGCACAAGAGCACCTACCTCGCACTCACCGATCCGGTGGAGGTGCCGGCCTGGATTTTCCAGCGTCTCCTCCGCTGGAACCACGTCAGCCTACTCAAGAACAAGAAGAACCTGGAGTTCTTCCGGCTCGTCGAGCAAACATCGAGCCGTCCGGGCGCGATAGGCGCGTTTCGGACGATCGTGGAAGACGACCTGGGTTACGCGCTGTTTCGCGCCGTCGAGCGGGCGAAGATCTCGGCGGAGAGTGGTTCGGCGATCATCGAAGACGATGAGTACGGCCTTCCGGTTCGAGCAACCTTGAGCGGGGCCGACGTGGAGCGGTCGAGCGGCGAGATCTGTGAAACGATCGAGGCGTCGGCGCGGGACGTACTCTCTGCGGCTGAGATCCTTCCGGCCCAAGTCGATGCGGTGTTCATGACCGGAGGCACGAGCCTCTTGCCTGCGGTGCGGGCTCGCTTCGTACGATTGTTCGGCCATGACAAGCTCCGGCAGCGAGGGACCTTCACGAGCGTCGCCGACGGCCTCGCTCGGGCCCCGGAGCACGCCTGAGGCGGAGTTTCGCGTAGAACCCGAGTCAGGTTCGATCGATCAACTCGGCGGAGCTCGAGACTCGAACAGCATCCCGAATCCAGCGATACAGGGTCCCGGGGCTTCGAGTCGCTGAGATCCTCTGCTTCTCTTCCTCGGAGACCTCGATGCCACGGGCCTCGAGCACGGCAAGGATCGCCTGAGCCTGAGCCTCTTCCCGACCTTCTTCCCGACCTTCTTCCCGAACGTTTTCCAAGCTGTCGTAGCCATGACGCTGCAGCAGATTGCGAAGCGCGACGTCGTGCGCCACGCTCCGATCGAAGAGAGCCTCGACAGGAACGGGATTTCGAAGCACACCGGGGGCGTCCAGATCCTGACCGGGACGTTTGGTGACTTTGGGGCGGCCTTTCTCGTGGACTTCAACTCTGCGATCCTTGACGAGCCGGACTACCCACACGTATTTCGACCCGGCGTCGAGGAATTCTTCGATCTTTTTCCGAAGGTCCTGCTCGTGTTGGCCTCGCCCGGCATACTCGATCGCGATGGGCGGCGCGCCACTCACCCAGCCCGGCTGGTCGGGCACGCCCCCGATCGCGAGGTCGGGGGCTCGAAGAGTGTGTTGGCTTGGCGTGAATCCGACCTCCGCGCCGGAGGACTCCACGTCGGGATCAGTGTCGAGCGACAGGGCCGCAGCGATTACACCCCGGCCGCTGTCCGAGCCTGACGGCGCGCAATAGACGAGATGACCCTCCGAGAGCTCGTAGGGATCACCGGGCCTGATTTGATCGGCCGAAATCTCTCCGTCGGCCAGCTCGAGCTTCGCCATCGGCATTTGCCGATGGTATTGGACGGAGCTCGTTTACGCAACGGCTGGCTTCTTGGCTTCTTGGCCGCTTGGCGGCCTGGCTGCCTGCCTCACGATGAGTACGAGCCTTCCGTCAAGGATCGAGGCGACCCATCACCGCCGCGGCGTGGCCCGCGTTGCCGCCCACGACGACGAATCGGCCGCAATCCCCCACGGACAGGCCCTGAAACGGCATGAAGGCAGCCTTCGTTCCTGGTCTGAGGAGGGTTTGTTTTTGCACGACGGTCATGTCGACGCCGACGCCGACGGTCCCGAGGATGGGGCTCGTGACGTCCAGTGAGCCCATCGCGAAGGTGCTCACGGGCCGCGCCCGGCGGTCCGTATCTTCCGAGGCCAGGAGCTCCGTGACGCGGTAGAGTCGCTGACGCTCGGCGACCGTGCCGTAGGTGTCTCGTGTGACCAACAAGACTCGATCGGGTGCCAGGGCCCGCAGACTCTCGACTCGGGTCTCGATGAGTTGTCCGCCGTCGTCCAGCGGCGGCAGGCGTGAGGACCAAAAGTACTCGGCCCTCGCGGGCGCTCCAGCGCCACCGGGAGTCACTCGCAGGATCGAGCTCGAGCCGGCAACCCAGACCACGCCGCCGGCTGAGTCGATCGAGAACAAAGACATGTCGACCGGCGCCGCCTCGACGAGCTGCGTGAGTGGATCATCGGAGACGATCTCGACGGGTCGGTAGGATTTCTCACCGACCGACGCCTCGAAGATCTTGGTTCGCGTCGCGAGCAAGAAGCTGTTGGTGGTCAGCCACGCGGCACCCACGAGCCCGCCTTCGATCTCGGCGAGGTCGACCTCTTCGAGCACGCTCTCGTCGGTGAGATCCACGACGAGGTATCGGCCGGACTGAAGTCCGAGCAAGGCGCGCCCGTCTTCTCGGCGCGCGACCATGGATATGAAATCAGAAGGCGCACCGTCGATCGTCCGGTGTTCGCTGCGGATCGACTCACAGCCGGTGGAGCTCGGGTCGAGGGTGGCTTTCACGAAGCCCGGCGTTTCGGCGAAGATCGCGCAGCCAGCTCCGTCGGAGAGCCGCACTGCGCCCGAGATCGCCGCTTTCGGGCCGTCTGCGGGCCCGTAGATTTGCTCGAACCGGTCCGTTGCCGGGGCGGATGTCGGGGCGGACACGAACAACTCACCTCCCTTTCCACGAGCAAGAATCCAGCCGGCGCTGCTCGTCACGACTCGGGAAACGGGCTGCGTAATCCCAGACCACGGATGGCTCTGCAAGGGCTCGAAGCGGGACAGCAACTCACCGTTGGCGTCCAAGTCGAGGGTCAGGGACGACTCGAACACGATTCGAAATCGACCGAGCCTCTCGATCCACTGGCGCGAGGCGCAGCCACCATGGGCGGCCCCATCGACGCGCGCGACCTCTTCCCAGTCGGTGAGTCTCGGCGCTGGGTCATTCACGATCCGAGCGCGAAGTACGACCTGGTCCAGCTCTTCCGGTCCTATGCGAGCCCGGGCTCCGACGATCGCCCGGTCTCCGTGGACCGAGTAGCAACCCACATCCAAGAGCTCGAAGGGTGCGCCGCCTTTGGTTCGAGATTCGCTCGGATTGCAGCTCCAGGCTCCCCTGGAACGCAACAGGAGGCCCGCACCGCGGCTGGGTCCCACGATAAGGAGCCCGTCGCTCTCCGCGGCGCGGACGAGGGTTCCGGTGTCGAGCATCCACGCGCAATCGCCGGTCGGGCTCGGGAACCGCTCGGCTACACAGTCGAGCCTTCCGTCGATGCGCCTGCAGGTTCGAGCGCTCAACGACTCTCCCTGACGTCCTGCGACCAGAAGGTCGCCGGAAGCCAGTCTCAACAGCAGCCCGGCGGTTTGGAGATCGATGTGTACGTCTGAGGTTTGCAGACTCTCCAAATCGATAGTGATGAACCGGGTGAGGGACGGGGTCTCATTCAGGGCGGCGATCGCCTTTCTGCCGGGCAGCGTCTCGACCGCGGTGAAGGGGGCGTTTGGAAACTCACCCTCGGCGGCGGGCACGCCCGGACGTTTTACGAAATAACGCCCCGGAGCCACGCCGACGACGGTCCCGTCGGCGGAGATGGCCACCGGATCGAAGGTCCACGGCCCTTCCTCGGGAAGAAACGGACACACGAGGGGTTCCGGGCTCGTTGTCGGAAGCTCTTCTTTCGGCCAGTTGCACTCACCCTGCCAGTCCAGCAACACCGAGCTGCGAGCGCGCTCGACGAGCGGTGCGGACGCCGCCGGTGAGTCCTCCTCGTGGATGAAAGACCCACTCGAGCGGTGAACGATCGCCGGCGCGAACCACGGGACTCGGCAGCGATCTCCAGGCGAGACGAGCGCCGGTGGCCCGGACAGTGACGCCAGACAGCGCCCACAGCTCTTGGGCGGTGCCGGCGAACTTGCGGACGCGATCGAGACGCGACGCGCGTCGATGGACAGCCCATCTGGGGCCACGAGGTCTTCGAGTGGGATCGAGAAGAGTACCAACGAGCCGTCTTCCGGGATGTCCAACTCCAGGCGACCGAAGGGATCCAACGCAAATTGACTCAGCAGCTGGTCGCGCGGATCGAGCACCACGGCGAACGACAGACCGACTCCAGGTGGCTCGAGCTTCACCACGGGAGGAGCACAGCTCCAGGCGCCATTCCCAAGGAGAGCAATCACGAGCCCGACGCGCACACCCGAAGGTTACACGAAATCAGATCTCTCTCGCTGGCACAGTGGCGCAGGGGCGCAGATGTCGGGCAAGATCCCAGCAGGAGACTTGGCGTTTGCTTCAGTCCGTGTAAGTGTCGGCCATGGCCTCGCCCAAGCAGCTCAAGAAGCTCAAGGCACGGCTCGAGGAGCTGAATCCGATCAAGGACGCCGAGGAGCTCGTGAAGGTCCTCGAGGAGCTCGCCAGCGCCGAGCCTGACAATTCCAGGTGGCCCCATCGCCAGGGCGACACCCTGCGGAAGCTGGGAGATCTGAAGCGCGCCGTCGTCGCCTACGAGAAGGCGGTAGCGCTCTACACCCAAGCCGGATTCATCACTCGCGCGCTCGCGATGGCGAAGACGATCCTCGCCATCGATTCCAGCCGCATCGACGTACTCGAACGCGTCGACCCCGAAGAGGCGCGAAAGCTCAGGAAGCCGGAGCGCAAGATGATCCCGTCGGCCGACACCGGCCGGATCCTGCTCGACACCGTTCGGCACGCCGTTTCCAACCGCACGCTCGATCTGCCGGTCGAGAACGACTCCGACGACGAACCCGGAATCACACTCAGATTCGAAGACACCGCGGTGGACGATTCGATCGAGATCGATCTGTCCGAGGTCGAGCTCTCGGCCCGAGAAGAAGCCCCGGAAGACGAGCCGCTCACGGCGGGCAAGCTGGCCAAGCTGCCGGCGTTCCCGCTTTTTGCCGATACGCCGAAGGAAGCGATGAGGTCGCTCGTCCAAGCCGCCGAGCTCGTCGAGCTCGGAGATGGCGCGGTCGTCATTCGCACGGGAGAGTCCGCCGATTCACTTTATGCAATCGTCGAAGGTGGCGTCGACGTTCGCATCCCAGGTCTCGCGGATCGACCTGTCGCCCTGGGTGAAGGGGACGTCTTCGGGGAGAGCTGCTTGCTCGAGCGCGAGCCTCGCCGGGCCGATGTGGTCGTGCGCGGCAAGCTCGTGGCGCTGAAGATTCCGAAGGAGGCGCTTGGTCAGATCGTCCACCAGCACCCCCTGGTGGGCCAGATTTTGTTCGAGCTCCTCACGCGCCGACTCGTTGGGAATCTCATCCAGACGTCGCAGCTTTTCTCTGCGTTTGATTTGCAGAGTCGCCTGGAGCTCGCGCGGTTGTTCGAGGTGCGCCGAGCGGCGAAGGGCACGGTCCTGGTCGAGGCGGGCGTGCGAACGGTCGGACTGTGCCTTCCGCTCACGGGCCGAGTCCGGGTCAGCTCGCCGGATGGCGCGGTTTGGAAGAACCGGACTGCGGCGACCGGCGTGATGTTCGGTCAGAGTTCCCTGTTGTCGCGTGCCCCATCCGAAATCACGGTCAAGTCGCTCGTGGACATGGTCGTGCTGTGGCTTCCCGCGAGCGAATTTTCGCGCGTCGCGGCGACCTATCCACCGGCCCTCGAGCACCTCGCCGAGCTGGCCGCGTCCGAGCCCTCGTTCGGTGGGCTCTCATAAACCCACAGTCCAACGGAACCTCCAACTTCGGATAGCTCCCGTGCGCCTCGGGCGCTAGCATGAGCCCCCTTGTCGAGTGAGCTCGCTCCCGGAGAGGTCATCCATGACCGCTTCGTGCTTCGACGGAAGATCGGCGTCGGAGGTTTTGGGACCGTCTGGCTCGCCGAGGACGGCACGAATCGATCGGCCGTCGCCCTCAAGCTGCTGCACCCGCAACACAAGCGGAAGACTCGGACCCTCGAGCGCTTCGTTCGCGAAGCTCAGGTCCTCACTGGGCTCCGCCATCCCAACATCGCCAACGCTCTGACGTTCAGCGCCGAAGGCCCGGTCCCCTTCATCGCCATGGAGTTCGCGCCGGGCCACACCCTGAGCGCAGAAATCGCCGCGCGCGCAAAGCTCGGAGTGAGTGGCGCGGAGGTCTCGAGCTTCGCCCCGAGCGAAATCAGGTCGCTCCTCGAGGCGCTCGTCGCGCCCGTCAGCCACGCTCACAAGAAGGGTGTCGTGCATCGCGATCTCAAGCCCGAGAACGTCGTCGTCTTCTCCGATCACGGAGCGCTCCGGCTGAAGATCCTCGACTTCGGCATCGCGAAGATCCTCGAAGACTCGGCGGCCATGAAAACGACGGTGGGCCGGGTCTTCGGCTCGCTCTTCTATATGTCTCCAGAGCAGGCGCGTGGAGAGACGGTCGATGCGCGCGCCGATGTGTTCGGTCTAGGAGCGATCTTGTTCGAGCTGCTGACCCTGCGCCGAGCCTGGGCACGCTCGGCCGAGGACGCTCCCCTCTCGGTCTTGGAGTCACCCACCGGACCGGGCCTCCCGAACAAACCTCTCCAGGTCATGCAGCGCATCTCCGAGGGACCCCGGCCACGCCCGAGCGCTTGGCGCGAGGGGATCGGTCGCCTCGAAGACGACCTCGTCCTTCGATCCATGGCCGTCCGACCCGACGAGCGATTCCAGAGCGTCGATGAGTTCCTCGAGGCCGTTCGCGCGGTGTTTCCCGCTTCCCTCGACGAGACCGGGCCAACTCTCTCGGTGGCCGACGAACCCACCGAAGCCCAATCGCGCGATGGGCTCCTGCTCGCGACCGACCCCCAGGTCGCCATCGATACTCATCCGACCAACGACGAAGTCTGGAGTCGCACTGGCGACTCGGACGAAGATCCCACGCGAATCGGCTCGGCCGGAGATCGACCGGCGTGGGTCGATCCTTGGCTCGCGGAGATTTCCAAAGACGAACAAGGTACGGATTCCGGGGAGCGGGAGGGTACGATCCGTCACGGAAGTCCGCCGAAAGGCCTCGGAGAACGTTCGCGTCGTTCCTCGGCTTCGCGCCGGACCTTCGATCCGAGCTCGTCCACCAAGCTCCTCGTGGCGGGCTCGGCGCTGATCGTGACCGCAGCGGCCCTCGTCACGATGGGTGTGATCGCCAAGGTTCGCTCGTCCGCGGAGCCTCCCGTACCGCTCGTGGCCAAGTCCGGTACGCTTCGCGCGGTGGCGGCGCCGACGCCCGATGCCGGCCAGGAGAGTCTCGACACGGGCGCTCGCGTCGAGGCGCTGCCCCCGCCCGAGCCCGTGTTTGTCGCACCCAAACCCGACGATACTCACGTCGACCCAGAGCTCGCTCGACCGGAGCCGAAACCGAAACCCGGAGTGAAGAAGCTTCGGCCCCCAGACCTGGCGAAGATCAACAAGCTGCTGGAGGACGTTCGCAAGAAGCCATCCGAGGCGGCTGCGCGCGCCTTGAGCGACGCGATCCTCGAGGCCGCTGAAGCGATCATCGATCCGGCCAGCCGCAAGGTCGTTCTGTCTTGCGCAAAATCTGGAAAGCTGGACGAGCTGTCCCTTTGCGTCGGACGTCTGACCGCGCGGCTCGACGCTGGCGGCTGATTTCGAAGGTGAGCACTCATGGCCAGTAGTCTCTTCGCGCTCCTCGACGACATCGCGACCATCCTGGACGACGTCTCCATTCTCACCAAAGTCGCGGCCAAGAAGACCGCCGGCGTGCTCGGTGACGACCTCGCGCTCAATGCCGAGCAGGTCAGCGGTGTGCGCGCGGAGCGAGAGCTTCCAGTGGTTTGGGGGGTCGCCAAGGGCTCGGCGATCAACAAGGTGATCCTCGTGCCGCTCGCGCTCGCCATCAGCTCATTCGCTCCGTGGCTCGTCACTCCCCTACTCATGCTGGGGGGCCTCTACCTCTGTTTCGAGGGCGTGGAGAAGCTCGCCCACAAATTCTTGCACTCCAAGGCAGAGGACGAAGCACATGAGACCAAGCTCAAGAATGCCTTGGCCGATCCCTCGGTCGACTTCGTCGCCCTCGAGAAGGAGAAGATCAAAGGAGCCATTCGGACGGACTTCGTACTCTCCGCAGAGATCGTCACGATCACATTAGGCACGGTCGCGACCGAGGCTTTCTGGACGCGCCTCGTCGTTCTAGGCGGCGTATCCGTACTCATGACCGTCGGCGTTTATGGCCTCGTCGCTGGCATCGTGAAGATCGACGACCTCGGGCTCGCGCTGAGTCGCTCGGAATCCGCGTCGTCCAAGGCCATCGGTGGAGTCTTACTCAAGGGAGCGCCTTACCTGATGAAGGCGCTCTCGGTCGCCGGCACCGCGGCCATGTTCCTCGTTGGTGGCGGAATCATGACTCACGGAATCCCAGGAGCCCATGACTACGTGCACCACCTCGTCGGCGAGCTACCCCTCGTCGGATCGCTGATCGACGGGCTGATCGGAATCGTCGCCGGCTGCCTCGCTCTGTTGCTCGTCATGGTTGCCAAGAGGCTCATGCCCGCCAAGAAGCTCGAGCCCGCGAAGTAATCACCGCTTCTCTTTCGTCCCTGTCTTTGGTTTTGGTGACTCCTCGAGGATCCTCTTCTTGGTCGCTGCGAACGAGCAGATCGGGCAGGTGGACAGATCGTGACCGCGGGCAGGGCAGTGCTCGCGTCCGAAGTAGATGATTTGCAGGTGGAGCTTCGACCAACAATCCTCGGGGAAGATCGCCCGAAGGTCGGCCTCGACCTTGTCGGGCGAGTCTTCGTCGCTGAGGCCCCATCGATTCGCGAGCCGATGAATGTGCGTATCGACGGGAAAGGCGGGACGTCCGAACGCTTGCGCGATCACGACGTTCGCCGTCTTGCGCCCGACCCCGGGCAAACTCACAAGGCTATCGAAGTCATCCGGGACTTTGCTGCCATGCCGTTCGACCAGGAGGCGCGACATCTCCTTGAGTGACTTGGCCTTCTGCGGTGCCAGGCCGATCTCTCGAATGATCTCTCGAATCTCCTCGACCGACAGCTCCGATAATTTTTCCGGAGTATTCGCCCGCTCGAACAGCCGCGGTGTCACTTCGTTGACTTTTTTGTCGGTGGTTTGGGCAGACAGAATCACCGAGACCAGGAGTGTAAAAGGGTCGGTATGGTCGAGTGGAATCGCCGGGCTCGGGTACAGCTCTTCGAGCTTTTGGCGGATCAGCTCCGCTTTCTCCTGCTTCTTCATTCACTCGGCCTCGACCATGATACAGGGTCCGGCAACGACCAAGGGGACCTTGGTTCGGGCCAACGCCACGACCTCCGCATCGAACGAGCCCGGCTGAAACCACAGCACGTCAGCTTCCGAGCCCTTCAAGTCGGACACGATTCGTCGCGAGACCTCTGGCGGTACGACGAAATCGGCGATGTGAATTCGGCCGGCCGCGGCGAGCGTCGGATGACATGGAAGACCGCAGACCTCCGAGGCGTGCGGGTTGATGGGTCGGACCGAGAATCCCTTTCGTACGAGATCTCGTACGATGATGTTTCCAAACTTGGAACGGTCGTTGCTGGCGCCGAGCACGGCCACGATAGTGCCTTGACGGCGAGTCCGGCCGAGCAAATCAGCGACATGACTTGGGAGCTCCACGCGGGAAGTCTCGGCCGTTTCGGGCGCGACGGCAAGGCCCACCGGCCCACCTATGGCGCGTTGGCTTGCGTGACCGAGAGTCTGAAGACCGACACACTCGGGAGGTCGATCTGGCCGCCCGCGCGGAGCTTCATCGCGAGGGCGTCAGGTGCGAGGTCGAAGGCGGCGGCGACGGTGAGCTTGCCGCGGCGATGGGCTTCACCGAGGGCGATGTCGAAGGGAAGGCGCACTGAGCGGGCCGCCGGCCCGCGCTCGATGGTGACGCCCGGCTGCCCAGAGAGCTCCGGGTAGTACCAATGAATTTCCTCGCCGTCCCAACCCAGAATACTGAGTCTCGAGTGTCGACCTTCAGGATTTCCGTAGACGAACCCGATCCGTTCATCGAGGCGAATGAAGCCCCCGTCGGCCAAGTCTCTTGCACCGCGTTCCGAGATCGCCAGGAGCTTCACTTCGGCCTCTCCTGAGACCGCGGCGCCCTTGCTGCGGGGCTCCGAGCGGTCCGCGGGCACTTCGGTTCTGACGCCGACGAAGAAGGCGATGGACGCAGCGGCGGCGAGCGCAACGAGCGGGCCCCGACGAGATCCGAGCTCGGTGACGGTGCCCCGGCCGGACGCTGCCGCGAGGGCTGCACGGCACTCGCCGCAAGCGCTCAAATGGGTGACTTGCTCACCGGAAAGGACCCGTCCGCGATCCGCGGCCGCGGCCAAGACCTCGTCCGAGATGTGTCCTTCGTCCGGCACCGGGAGGTCTGTCAGCACCGCTGCGATCTTCCGCTCGGTGGTCATCACGACGTTGGTGTCCGCGGAGCTTCGATCCGTCACGGGCCCTGGACTCGCACGATCAAGATCGTCAGATTGTCCGGCTTGGCTTCCTTGGTCTTCATTCGAGACGAGATCAAGTCTCGCAGCTTTCGGGTCGCTGCGCGAGAATCACCTGACTCGGCGACGATTTTCCCGATAGCCTCGAGTCCGAGCTTGCTGTCGAAGAGTCCATCCGATCCGAAGACGAGCCATTCGCCCGGACCCATGTCCCATCGATAGATTTCGTGTTTCGGGAGCCTCGCTCCGTCGCGCAGCATGCCGACCCCTTCGAGCAGGAGGCGCCCGAAGCCCTGAGGTTCCGTCCGAGTGATGAGCTCCCCGGCCGATGAGTAGCGCACGACTCCGGAGTCTCCGACGTTGAGGACGACCGCGCGGCGGCCATCGATGCGCGCTCCGACGAAGGTCGAGACTTCTCCCTTTCCTCGCGCCAGGATCGCTTCGTGGGCGTCACGAACGGCGCCGATCAGCGCAGTTTCGACTGCGGCTTCATCACCGTCTTGGCGAGCGACCGCTTGCATGCGATCGAAGAGTGATTTGGCGGCGATCGAGCTGGCCGCGCCGCGAAAGTTCTCGTCCTCACCTTCTCCGCCGGCTTGGTCGAACACTCCGACGTAGATGCGCCCTTTTTTGTCTGCGAACAGCGCACCGGCGTCTTCGTTCCATGACTTGTAATTTTCGCCCTTGTTGGTGTGCAGGCTCGCCGTGGCGAATGGGCTCTGCAGCCCAAACACGGTGTCGGTCTCGCGGTTGCCTGCGACCAGGCCGAGCTGAGTGTTGACCTCGAGGATCGACTCGAGGGGTGTGTACATGCCGCGATCTTTGGGGCGAGGCTGGCTCGGATCGCCCCGGGCAACGGCGCGCAGTCGCGCGAGGTCCTCGCCTGACATCTGGACTGTCTCGGCTTCACCGCCGAGTCGCAGCGCCAAGCGTCGCCGCAATGCGGCTGGATCGACCCGAGAGCCATCATCTGCCAGGACGAGCATGTCGCCATCCTCGTCGAGGCCGCTCACCCAGAAGCGGCCCTCTTCGAGCTGAATGACGTCGCCGAGCTTGAGCGGATTGGTTTCGATGACGCGGTCTGCAGTGAGCTCCTTGAACTTCAAGGCGCCGCTTTCGATGCGCAGGATGATCTGGAGTCCGTCGCGCGTTCTTCCGCTGACGACGCCCAACGACCACGCTCCGCCGGTGCGTGGTACTCGGATCAAATCACCGACGTGGTAGCGCTCGCAGGAGCTCAGGTCGGCGGCTCGGGATAGCTCCGCGACGCGGAGGATTCGGAACTCTGGATCTCGATCGAGTCGATCCGCGAGATCGTCGACGTCGCGCGCCATGCGCGAAGGCTCTCGAAAACGCACCTTCATGACAAGTCTGCAGGAGAACGGAAGCAGAGGCGCGCGCTCATTGACGCCAGCCGCTCAGTGAATAGGCACCCATCACAGCGCGGCCGACGGGCCGCAGTCAAATGCAGCAACTCGCGGGCAGCCGCGCAGACGTAGACCTCGAGCTCAAGGCTTCAGGTCGAAAACGAGATCCGAGGAGATTTAACGTGCAGGGTATTCGATTCGAAATTCCCGTCAACCGACCCGAGGTTCTGCCTGTTTTGCCGTTGCGGCAAGGCATTCTGTTTCCTGGGACTGCGTCGCCTTTCAGCGTAGGTCGCTCCCGGTCGCTCGCTGCGCTCTCTGCCGCGAAGGACGGCTTGTTGATCGTCGCGGCGCAGCGAGAAGGCGTCGACGCACCCAATGCCACTGACTTGTTGCCGATCGGAGTGCTCGCGCGCGTCGTGAGACCCTTGGGGCAGAAGGAGGGGGTGAAGGCCGTACTGATCCAGGGCTTGGTCCGGGTGAGGATCGAGGAAGTGACCAGCACGGAGCCTTGTTTCTCTGCACGCTACAGCGTGGTGACTTCGGACTGGCCGGATTCATCCGAGGGTCGGGCGATGAAGATCAGCCTCGACGAGGCTGTGAAGCACGCGGCCGAGAAGATTGCCGGCGACGCGACGGCGTTCAAAGTCGCCGCCGAGCTCGATCCCTCGTCTCTCGTCGATCTCGTGGCGTCGGTGCTCGACGTCGACATCGGCTGGAAGCACGAGATCCTGATGACGCCCGATCCGCTCGCGCGGGCCGAGAAGGTCCTCAAGAAGGTCGCGGTGACGCTCGAGGTGCTCGATGCCCAGAAGTCGATCCGCGATCGAGTCATGTCGGAAGTCCGTGACAACGAGCGTGAGTCGATTCTTCGCCGGCAGCTCAAGGCCATCCAGGAGGAGCTGGGTGAAGGGGGAAATGACGCGGAGCTCTTGCGGCTCAAGGAGCGGCTCGCGAAGGCGAAGTTGACGGACGAGGCTCGGGAGGTCGTCGATCGGGAGCTCGCGAGGCTGTCTAGGATTCCTCAAGGCGGGCCTGAGCGTTCGGTGGCGCTCGATTGGCTCGGGTGGATCGCCGACTTGCCGTGGCAAATGTACAGCGCGGTCGACGTCGATCTCGGCAAGCTCGAGGACCGCCTCGACGAGACTCACTACGGGCTCGCCGACGTGAAGCGGCAGGTGATCGAACATCTGGCTGTTCGGAAGCTAGGGGGACAAGGGCGCGCCGACGTGTTGCTGCTCGTGGGCCCTCCGGGAGTCGGCAAGACGAGCATCGCTCAGGCCATCGCCGACGCGACCAACCGTAAGTTGGTGCGAGTGGCGCTCGGTGGTTTGCGAGACGAAGCGGAGCTCCGAGGCCATCGTCGGACGTACATCGGATCTCGGCCTGGCCGGTTGATCGAAGGCATTCGGCGCGCGGGGACGGCCGATGCGGTCGTGGTGCTCGACGAGATCGACAAGCTCGGTCGAAGCTGGCAAGGCGATCCGGCCTCGGCGTTGCTCGAGATCCTCGACCCCGAACAGAACCATGCGTTCGTCGATCACTACCTCGAGGTGGCGTTCGATCTCTCGAAGATGTTGTTCGTGGCGACGGCTAACGACCTGACCGAGATCCCGCCGCCGCTGCGCGATCGAACCGAGATCATCGAGATCGAAGGATACACGCGCGACGAGAAGGTGAAGATCGCGCGGAAGCACGTACTCGAGAAGCTCGCGAAGAATTCGGGGATCGAGCTCAGCGACGTCGTCATCGACGACGAGGCGTTGGAGGTCGCGATCGGCGGGTGGACGAGAGAGGCGGGTGTCCGACAGCTCCAGCGGACTCTCGGCAAGATTTTCCGCAAGGCCGCGGTGCTCAAAGCCAAGGGAGAGTTGAAGGGGCCGCTGAAGGTGACCAAGGACGACGTGAGTGGGTATCTCGGACGTCGCCGTTTCTTCGACGAAGCGCATGAAGCGCCGACCCGAGCGGGGATCGCGACGGGGCTCGCGTGGACTCCGCTTGGTGGAGACGTGCTCTACGTGGAAGCTTCCACCGTGCACGGCAAAGGCAAGCTCGTGCTCACCGGACAGCTCGGCGAGGTGATGAAGGAGTCCGCGCAGGCGGCGCTGACGTACGTGTTGTCGAACGCGGACGACCTTGGAATCGATCCGGATGTCGTCGCAGAGCGGGACATTCACGTGCATGTGCCGGCGGGGGCGACGCCGAAGGATGGCCCTTCGGCGGGGGTCACGATGTTCACCGCGCTCGCGTCTTTGCTGACGGGTCGCCCCGTGCGAGGTGAGGTCGCGATGACGGGGGAGGTGACGTTGCGAGGGCGCGTCCTTCCGGTGGGTGGGATCAAGTCCAAGATCCTTGCGGCCCACGAGCGCGGGCTCAAGACGATCGTGGTACCGAAGAAGAACGCTGCCGACCTCGAGGAGCTCCCGGAGCGCGTCAGATCCGAGCTCGAGTTCGTGCTCGCGGACCATGTCGATGATTTCCTCGATCGAGTGCTCCTTCCGGCCTCTCCGCTCACGGCGCCTCCGACGTCCCGGAGGGCGAACGTGCCCATGAGCGCGTGAGTCACCTGCTCGCCACCAAACCCTTGTCCTCTCGATCCTGAGCGTTCACATTTGGCGGACCCGTGGTCACGCTCGCGTCGAGCTCGATTCTGGTGATCGACTGTCAGACCACGGGCGCAACTCCGGACGAAGGGTCGATCGTCGAGCTCGGGTTCGCGGTGGTGCGACCGGACGGGCCGACAGAGATCGAGTCGACAGAGATAGAGTCACATCTCGTCGCTCTGCCCGAGGGGCAGAGCCTCCCGGCGATCACTCAGCGACTCACCGGAATTCGTCCAACGGACATGGCTCGAGCGATCGCGCCCGAGGCGGCCCTCCGGAGACTTCTCGAGGTGAGTCGGACGCTCGAGCCTCCGGGCCCCGCGGTTCGGGCCGCGTTGCCGGGTGAGGATCGGCGACCGCGGCCGGCGGTGATTCACTTTGCGCGTTTCGAGTTACCGTTTCTCAACGAGCTGAATTTTCGATTTCGGTCCGACGAGTCCTTTTTTCTCGAGGTGACTTGCACCCACGAGGTCGCGCAGCGGCTTCACCCGGAGCTCCCTCGCCGCGGGCTTCGGGCCTTGGCTGGGTTCTACGGGCATCCGCTCGGGCTCTCGAGGCGCAGCGCCGAGCATGTGAGTGCGACAATTTCGGTTTGGAGAGGGTTGATCAAGGAGCTCTCCGTGGTCGGCGTCGAGACCTGGGCGGACCTCAAAGCGATGTTGCGGGAGCCGCGCGGAAAGACGCGGCGGGCCTATCCGATGCCCAAGTCGATTCGGCTCGATCTGCCTGATCGGCCTGGGGTGTATCGCTTGGCGCGGCTCGGCGGCTCGGTCTTATACGTGGGCAAGGCCACGTCGCTTCGAGCTCGCGTCAACGCCCACTTTCGCAGGCAGTCGGGCCAGTCCGAGCGAACCCTCGAGATGTTGAGTCAGGCCAGGAACGTCGACTTCGTGGAGACCGAGTCGGCGCTCGAGGCCGCGTTGCTCGAATCCGACGAGATCAAGCGACTTCTTCCCCCGTACAATGTCGCGCTCGTCGAAAGGGACCGCGGCATTTGGTACTCGTCGGCCGACCTGTGGAGTTGGAGTCGCGACCCGAGCTCGGAGTTTCGCGTCGGTCCCCTGCCCGCCCCGACGTCGGTGCGGGCCATTGCGGCAGTAAGAATCCTCCTCACCGGCCACGAAGTCTCGGTGACGCTCGCGGCGGCGGCTCTCGGGGTGCGCCAAGCGATGGGCCCGAGCGTGGACGTCTTCTCTCGAGGCTTCGAAGCCTTCCGAAGGCGCTCATTGCCGACCCGAAATCTCTCATCGATCCTGCGCCTCGCGGCGTCGATCGAGCTCGAGGAGGCCGAGGCTGCGACCGAGGAGAGTGAGCAAGGATCGCCCTTCGACTGGACCGAAGACAAGGTCGAAGCAGCCCTCGACCGCTCGCTGTCCCAGGCTGCTCGAATGCTTCGCCGCTCGCGCCTCCTTCTGCGCCTAGCTGAGTCGACCGTCGTCTTCACCGACGTCCGCTCACGGTCGGCGCCGCGCATGCTCTGCGTCGAAGGCGGAAGAGTCACCCAGGCGGTGCCGCGATCAGAGCTCGTTCGACCGCCGGGCGCCGAGCGCCCGCTCCGGGAGCGCAGGGTCCTCTTCGATTTGGCGACCTACGATCGAATGCGAGTGCTCCTCACCGAGCTCCGATCGATCGCGGCCTTGGGCGGCGAGGTCTTGCTCGGGCCTACGGTTCCGCAAGCGGTGTTGAGCCACGGCGGGGAGCGGTTTTTGCCAAAGCCCCTTTCGCAAATTCGAGCTCCGATCGCGTATCATGCGCCCGGTGGTCGAGTCCCATAAACCGATGTCCAGACCAGGCGGATCTGCCCAAGACGTACAGCGTCTCGTCCAGCGGCTCGGACGCGTCGTGAAGACGCGTCCGCTTTATCGTCGCTCCGACGTAGGCCTTGCGGCGGAGATGGTCTCACAGCTCAAGAAGAGCTTCGACGAAGTCCTCGCGAAGGAACCGCTCGTGCTCGCTGTCTCCAAAGACGCGCTGATGCACGAGGGCAAGGCGGTGTTGCAGGAGAGGAGCCCCAGGGACTCGTTGCCCGCGGCTCTTTATCGCGACGGGGTGAGATCGATTCAATTCACTCCCGGAATCACCTTCGAAGAGGTCGATGCCTTTGTCATGGGTGTAGCGGAGGGCATTGGCTACCAAGGGCTCGGTGACGACACCGTGTCGGCGCTGTGGGAGCATGGGCTCCCACACGTCAAGCTCGAGGTCGTCGATGTCGAGCCCGACGCAGAATCCGAGATGGACGAGCTCGCGAAGCTGCTCTTCGCGGCCGAGAACCCAGACGTCGGCTGCCCTGCCATTCCGCCCTCGAAGAAACACCCGATGAGTCGCGTCGTCGGGAACGTGTTGGCCAACGTTCCGGAGGGTTCCTCGGGCGTGCGGCCGACGCCCTTTGGGACTCCGTCGATCATCGCCAAGCCGCTCCGGGATGCGATGCGCGCAGAGCTCGAGGAGCACGTGGAGTTTCGATTCCTGAACGCCGCGCTCGACACCTTGGCGCAACGGCTTCCCGCCCAAGTCACCGCGCCGGTCGTCGAATCGATCGGAGACGCATTCGGCGCGGTGTTGAGATCCAATGGGTTCAAGCGGGCGGCCCGGTTCGTCGCTGCCTATCCGCAACTCGGAAAGACTTCGGGCGCGGCGCTGGTGGAGCCGCTCATTCAGAGCGCGGTCTCCGCCGAGCGGCTCCGGGAGGTGCTCGTGGCCGCCCTCAAGACGCTGAGTGGCCAGGAGCTCAAGGAGCTGCTCGTCCTCCTCAAGGCCTGCGGACCGACCGCGCTTCCGGCGATCTTCGGTGCGTACTCGGCGCTGGCCGACCCCAAGAGTCGCAGAACGCTGAGTCAGATCGCACTCAACGTCGGGTTCGAGGACCTCGGACCCATTCGGCCGCTTCTCATGAGTGAGCAAGTCGAGATCGTCTCCGAGGCTCTGTTCATTCTCGGGAGCCTCCAGACGCCAGAAGCGCAGAAGCTGATGACGGCGGCGAAGGACCACCCGCGACCGGAAATTCGGATGAGTATGCTCGAGGCAGCCTCGCTGAGCGACAACGATCGGATGCGGCTCGCGATCGGCTATTTGAGCGACTCCGAGCCGAAGGTTCAGGTCGCTGCGGCCAACAAGCTCGGGACGATGAAGACCGGGGGGGCTCAAGCCGAGCTCAAGCATGCCATCGAGTCCGACAAGATCCTCGGAAGCCCGTCCGAGGTCAAAGACGCAATCATGACGGCCTATGTCACCCTAGCACAGAACAAGTCACTGAGTCTGCTCGACGCCGTGATCAAACGCGGGGACGGGCGCAAAGCCACTGAGGAGCAGGTGGACGTCGCGGTTTCGGCGGTCAAAGTCCTCAAGATCGTGCCCTCGCCGGAGACCGCCCAAGTCCTGAAGGGGGCGGTTGGCGCGAGCAACAAGCGGATTCGGGACGCTGCCACCAATCTGGTCATGATGATGAAGAGAGGAACACGAAGTGGCAGAGAAGAGTGAGGTCATGCGGCAGGTCGTCGAGCTCGTGACCGGCTTGACGAGCGCGATCGCCCAAGTGGGCTCAGCCACCGAGAGTGACCTCGAGGCTGCGGCGCAGCGAGCGGAGAGTGCGGCCAACGCCCTGTTCGAGCGCTCGAAGGGACGCGGGCTGGCGTTTCACTTCGTGGCTGGAGTCCTCCACGTCGCCGGTCAAGGGCTGCGCGACGAGGAAGACCAAGCGGTGATTCAGCTGCTCCGAGAAGCCATGGCCCGGCGGCACTCCGCGATCTTGCAGATCGCGTCCGCCGTGTCGCCCGCCGGGGTCGTGGCGCTGGCCCGCCACCTCGCCGGGCTCGGCGGCGTCGAGGAGGTCGAAGGGTTCGAGGGTGGCGGCTTCAAGCTGTTCAGGACGCCGTCTCCTACGGAGCCGCGTAGAAAGGATCTCGGACAGGAGCCATCTTGGCTCGCGGTCAGATCGTATGCCGAGTCGATCCTCGCGTATCGGGAACAGAAGGCGCGGCTGACTTCAGGTGGAGCTGGCGCGGCGCCCCGGTTTCGGGCCGCGAGGGCGTTGCAGAGTTTGTACGAGGCGGCGATCGACCAACCCGCTGTAGTCGCCCGGCTCGCCACGACTCATGCGGGCGCCGAACCCGACGAGCTGGTCGCGGCGAACGCCGCGGCGCTCTCGATCTCACTCGGCCAAGCGATTGGGTATTCGGATCAACTCACCCATGACATGGCCTTGGCCGCGCTCTTTCACGCTGTGGCGTACGGAGAGCGACCGAGTCGAGATCGCGCTGGAGCCGACTCGACCTTCGCGGCGGTCGCTGGCGAGGCCCACGTCTTCTGGTCCGGGTATCGGCGCGCGGTGATCGTGTCGGAGCGGCGAGTTGGTCCGGACGAGGAGCTCGCCTGGGGCAAGCCTCGATCGCCGCCGAACGCGCTCGCGCGGATCGTCAAAGTCGCAGTCACCTTCGCGGGCCTCGTCGTTGGCTTCGAGCGTGACGACGGCGGTCGCATGACGACGTTGGAAGCGGTGGAAGCGCTCTTCAAGCGGCCGCATCAGTTCGATCCAGCCGTGGTCGACGTTCTCATCAACTTGTTGCGGACTTTTCCGGCGGGCGTGGAAGTCGCGCTCGAGGACGGAACACGCGCGGTCGTTCAGACTCACAAGGAAGGCGAGCCGTGGGATGTCCCGACCGTACTCGTCGATGGGTTTCGTCCGCTCGATGTGTCCAAGGCCCGGGCGAAGATCGCGTCGACCTCTCGGCACGCGGGTCAGGAACCGAACTTAGAAGGTAAGGCCCAGCAGTTCCTCGCTCGGGGGGCCGACGGAGCTCCGCCGCCGCCCCGAACGCCGCAGCGCCCGCCCAAGGCGGCCGGAGATGAAATCGATCTCGGATTCGGTTCGAGCGACGAAGCACCGAGCTCGCCGGCGCCCAGGCCGAGCCCGAAAGCAGCTCCGGGCCCCGCCGCGAGAGCCGCCGCGGGTCCGCGTGAGGTCGAGCTCGCGGTCGATGACGACGCTCCCTTCGAGCTCGAGATCGAACGGACATCCTACGACGAGCCAGCCGCCGCGCCCGCTCCCGCTCCCAAGCCCACGCCAGCAGCTCGCTCCGCGGGCGCCGCGCCTGCTCGGCCCGCGCCGGCCCGCGCCGCGCCCCCCAAGCCTGCCGCACCAGCGCCGCCCGACGACGACGATGCCCCGCTCGATCTAGGCCTCGACGACTGAGTGAGTCGATCCCAGTCCTCGACTGGTCTTCGCAAAAACACGACCGGGCGAGTGGGTGCGCCGGGTGAGTTGCCGTGGGTGAGTCGGACCGCTCGCGGTCTCGGATGTCGCAACCCTCGAGGTCTGCTTTACCGAAGGCAAGCCTGGATCATTCGACGTAAGCTGTCCACCCAGGACTTCGCTTGGTCCTGCATCTGATTTGGATCGATGGAATCGTACCCACGGGCAATCAGGTTGCGCACGCGCACGAGCCCTCGCATCTCGTCTGCGAGAGTCTGGTCGATCACGCCATGCCCAGCCAACACGTCGAATGTCGAGCCTGCGTCTGCCGGAGCCGCCCAGCCGGAATCCGCGATCCAGTGAATCGCCACATCGATACACTCCTGCACCGCGAGGAAGAGATAGAATGACGCCAGGTCTCGGGCCGCGGAATCGGCGAGGAACTCGTTGGCCGGCCGCGCGAAAATTTGCTCGGCGGCGTCCAAGCGATGGGCGGCTTTGGCGCACTTGCGGCGCACGGTCTCGGTTCGAACCATCGTCTACCCTCGTCGCGCTTCTTCGCTCCGAAGCTTCGCGCGGAGTCTGTCCAGAGTCAGCCGAACAATACTATCGTGGGCCTCGCCGATTCGACCCTGGGTCGCGAGACTATCAGTGTTCCGCACTCCTAGGTTTCGTTCGACCATCTGAATAGCTTCATCGGAAGTCGCGGCATCGCCGGAAGATCCTTTGGCAGAAGCACGACAATTTGCGCTTCGCTGTCTTGGTAGCGCGTGAGGACCCGATTAATATTTTGAGTGGCTCGAACGCGCGAAGCCGAAGGAGCGAGGTCGACCAACAATTTGCAGCGTGGAGCGTCCCAACTCTCGATGAGTACGGCGACCTGGATCACCATCACTTGGCCGGCCTCGAAAGCGTCTAGACTCTGTCGCCGGCGATGAGTTGCGACTATTTCGCTGCGATGCGTCGGCGCTGTGCTAGGGGGACACGACTCGAAATCCCATCACGGCTGCGGCTTGTGCCATCTTCAGGTCATAGCAGAGGATGTGCTTGCACTCAGGACCCAGCGCTCGCGCGGTCGCAAGATGAATTGCGTCGAGCGAACGAAGCCTTGCCGGTTCTAGCTCGCCTGCGTCGCGGAGAATACGATCGTTGATTCGGACGATTTCAATTCGCGCCAATACCTCATGGCCTCGAACGACCGCGTCAGCGCCGAACGGCAGAAGCGAACGTATGACTTCAGTTCTGACCAAAGCGCTCGAGACCAAATGCCGTTGCCGAACGTAGGCTCGGAGGGATTTGGACTCGGGTTCCTCGATCGCCAGCTTCACGAGCGCCGAGGAATCTCCGTAGACATAGCTACTCCTCGTCACGAAGGCGGGCCAATATCTGGGACGGAAGCTCGCTCGCGCTGTCGAGGCGAAGGGGAGCTGGCAGGGTGTCGAAGGTGGCGCGAGGGGGCGTCGCGTCTCCGGTTTGTCGCAAGAGCTCGAGTCCGATTGCTGTCGAAACAGGTGTCAGCAGCGCGACCGGACGGCCACGATCGGTTACTTCAATCGTCTCTCCGGCTTCGACTCTCCGCAGGAGCTCGCTAGCGCTCTGGCGAAGTTCCCGCACACCAACCGACGCCATGTGCTATCTGTAGCACCTCGGCTAGGCTCGATCAAGCGCCCTCACGTTGCGAGGCTTAAGCCCATGGCTGAGGTAGGCGTCCAGCCCTCTGCCGGCCGCCGGTGAGTTGCCTTCATCGTTGGCGGACGGTCGGTGCTAGGGTCGCATTGCGCCGAGCCACGTCGCCGTGTTGTGGCAGTCCGTGCACGTCGTCGCGAACCCTTCGCGCACATGGTCGGGGTCGTTTCGCGGGCTCACGTAGTCGACCTCGTGGCACGCGATGCAGTTGTTGGGCGTCCCCACGTAGCTGCCGCCGGGGTGGCAGTCGCCGCAGCGAATCGTGGAATGCACGCCGGAGAGCGGCCACCAAGGGTGATACGAGCGCGCGGGCTCGAACGCGACCTCGAGGTGGCACGAGCCGCAGTCGGTGAGCTCGGGTCCGTGAACCGGATCGCGGGCCTTCGCAGCGTCTCCCAAGTGGCAGACTTCACAGTTTGTCGGCGTTCCTACGTAGCTCCCGACGGAGTGGCAGTCACGACAAGCCGCGGTCCGGTGAGCACCTCGCAAGATGTAACCTACTCGGGCGTGATTGAAGCGGGACGGTGTCCACGCGGTCTGGCTGTGGCAATCGCCGCAGAAGGGTCCGAGGGCGAAGTCGTGTGCGTCGTCGTCGCGGTGGCA
>CAYXDO010000072.1:34291-52765 GCA_964463485.1 uncultured Myxococcales bacterium
GTCGTCGTCGCGGTGGCAGTCCACGCAAGCCGTCTTGCCGTGTTTGTATTTCCGATTCTGGTGGCACTTCTCGCACGCGACCTTTTCGTGTTTGGCCTCGAGCGGGAACTCCGTCTTCGCACCGTGATCGAAGCCTTTACTCGCTTCTTTGTAGTGTACGTCGGTGGCGTGGCAGCGTTCGCACGCCTTGCCGAGGTCTCCTTTGTGGGAGTCCTCATGGCAGTCCACACACGCGAGCTTGTTGGTTCGAAACTGCCCCTTGGGATGGCACTTCTCGCACTGATTTCCGCTGTTCTTGGGTGACCCTGGGAGCGCCTTCCAGCCGCTCACCGCGGCGCCGCCTAGTGCGAGATGGAAGCCCGTGAGCTTGAAGCGCGACCCCGTCTGGTGATCGAACACGAGCATCTTGGAGCCGCCCTCTTGATGGCACTCGATGCACTTCTTGTCGTCGAATTGCTTTTGGTGCGCGTTTTCGTGGCGGTGACAGCTCATACAGGCCGACCCTTTGCCGAGCTTCTCGAAGCTCGTGGGCCCTTTGCCTCGGTGGCAATCGCGGCAAGCGAGGGGCGCGTGCTTCGCGGTGAGCACGAAGCCCGTGCTGTCGTGGTCGAACGCGCTCGAATCGGGCGAGCCACCTTTGCCATGACACTTGGTGCACGCGACCCCTTCGAAGCGCTTCTTGTGCGGGTCTTTGTGGCACGACGCGCAGGCCATGTCCGGCTTGGTGTCGCGCGTCTCGTGGCAGTTCTGGCAGCGTTTTGTCTGATGTTTGCCTTCGAGCTGGAACTTCGTGTCGCGGTCATGGCTGAACGACGGCTTTTTGAAGGGCTGCGGAACCGCGTGACACTTCTGGCAGGCCGACTTGGCCCAGCCGGGGCCGTGCGGGCTCTCGTGGCACGCCGCGCACGTGCGCTCGTCTTTCATCGCCATGCGCCCCTTCTGGTGGCACTTCTGGCACTCGAGCTTGCCGTGTTTGCCGGTGAGCGCCGTTCCTGTGCGCTTTTCGTGATCGAAGGGGAGATCGGCCGCCTTCAGCTTGCGCGCGGCGCCGCCCTTTTGACCGTGGCAGTCCTTGCACTTATCCAGCAGGTCCTTGCTGGTCATGGCGTGGGGATTTTCGTGGCAGCCGTTACAGTCCTTCGTGAGACCGATGTACGAGTTGCGTCCGGACTTGAGCTTCCGCTTGTGGCACTTGGCGCACGCGACCTTCGCGTGCTGGTTCGCGAGTGAGAAGCTCGTCTTGTCGTGATCGAACGCCGAGCGCCCTCCGATGGGCTCCCAGTCGCTCGTGGAGGCGGCGCGCCCTTTGTGCTCGGCGTGACAGGTTCGACAAGGTTTGTTTCCAAAGGTGGCGTGGAGCCCCTCTTTGCGTTTGATCGCTTCCTGAAGCGGCCGATGCGTGTGGCAGTCCAAGCACAACAAGTTCGTGACGCCCTTTCCGAGGTCGTGGCACTTGTCGCAGCCCTGGCGGTTGTCGAGGTCGGCATGAGCCTCCGAGAGCGGCCCCGGCGAGTTCGCAAAGAAGTCCTGCGCCCCCGCCGACCGAGCTACGAGGAGCGTCGCGACCAGGGCGAGCCGCCCTCTCAAGACCGACCGCCTTTCTTCTTGGCTCTCTTCGCCTTCTTCGACTTGCGCTTGACGACCTTCGGCGGCGGCTTGGAGCTCTCGATCGTCTCGAGCAGCTCCTTGGCGTCTTCGTCGTCCGGCATCTCTTCGAGCAGCGCCTCGACGAGCTTCGACGCGGGACCGCGAGATCCTTTGTGCAGCAAGATTCGCGCGTACAGGAGGTCAGCGGCGCGCCTCGCCTCGACCTCGGTGATCGCTTCTCGTCGAGCGAGCAGACGCTCGGCTCCACTCGAGTCTCCTTCGTTCGCCAGCGCGCTCGCGTGATCCACGAGCACGTGCTCGAGCTCGGGCCACTTGGCCCGAATCTCCGCGTAGTAGGTGCTTGGCTTCTTCGCCTCAGGCCCGACTTCCGTGTCCGAGTAGGCCTCGACGTAGTCGAGCGCCAGCCTCGGATCACTCGGTCGCGCCATGAGCGCCTCGCGCAGCTTCTCGAGGGAGCCTTCCGCGCCCGTCGTGCTCTCGATGCGGGCCTTTACCGACCGAGCGACCAAATCGTCCGGCCAGTCCTTCGCGCTCACGAGCCGCAGCGCGAGCCGATCGCGCCCGTCCTCGAGCAGCGACTCCGCGAAGTCCATCGCGAAGATCGGTTGTCTGTTCGACAATTCGAGCGCCGCATCGAGCGCCGCGTTCGCCGCGTCGACCTGCTCGTCTGCGTCGAGCGCCGCCGCGCGAGCGATGTTGGCCCAAGCCCGCGGCACCGGAGCTACCGCAGAAGACGTGGCGATTTCTTCGAGCACTGGGAGCGCGTCCTCTGGTTCCGCTAGCGCCGCTGCCATCCGAGTCCAAGGAGATTTCGGGTCGGAGTCGTTCATCGCTTCGACGACGTTCGCGAGCTCGAACGTTCGGTGTCGGCGGGCCTCGTGCTTGGCCCACTCATACAGGTGAGGCAGATGGGTCGGCTCGGCAGACTCCATCTTGGCGAACGCCGCTGACGCCGCACCCGCCTCGCCCGCGCGCGCCAACATACTCGCGATCAAGAAGCGTGCGTCGGCGTCACCCTTTGGCCGGTCCGTCTTCGCATCGACGGCACGATAGCCGACGAGATCCAGTTGATCCGCGCGTGGCCGTGTCGCGGCCGCCGTGATGGGGTCGGGGATCGTCGAGGTCCCGACCCTCGCGAGACGCGCTGGGTCGGCGTCGTGTCTGCGAAAGACGAGCGCGTCGGCGCGGTCGACGAGCGCTCCGACCTCTCCGAGGTGCGCGACTCCGACCGCTCGAACCTCTTCGATGAGCGGCGCCGCGAGGTGGTATGCGCCCACCTGGAGGAGCTGGTCGAGCTCACCGATCTTGGCGGCGGCCTCGGTGTGCGCGCGGCGATCCAGACCCTTCGAAACGACGTAGGCGCTGCCTACGGCGGCAGCGATTACGACGGCGGCGATCACCACGGCTCTGAAAGATCGCCGACGCTTCGGTGTGCCTTCGACGTAGATCGACGTTCGCGGGGCCAGATGCGGAAACAACGAAGCGCCGAGGAGCGCCTCCATCGCATCGACCGCTCGTGCCCGCGTACGTTCGATCTGCGCGGTCGAATCGATTCGGTCGAGCGCGGAGCTCGTCGGAAGGCCTGCGCCGCCGAGCAACGCCGCGCCGAGCCCGAGCTCGGTGTCCTGGTGCTCGTCGCCCGAGACCGAGGTCTCCCTCCACGAGATCTGGCCCGAGTCCTCCTCGTCCGCCGACTCGATCGCCGCCGAGACCCGCTCGATCAGCTCGCGATGAAGAGACGCGCCCTTCGAAAGGTGGGCCGCGCGATAGGACCACGACAGCGCGACCTCGGGACTCCCGCGCGCGAGCCACAGACGTGCGAGCTCCGCCGCGCACTCCGCGTCGTCGGGGTGCTCGCGGATCCGCTCCATCGCCGCACGGATCTCCTCGTTCGGCTGCTCGACCGCCGTTCGCGAGAAGATCTCGGTCACCCGTGCGGAGGTCGTCGTGTCGCGCCCTACGCGCTTGGGTGGACTGGATCCAGGCGCGGTCATGTCGTTCGATACATCAAGGCAACGACCACGTGGAGCGCCGCGACGACGAAGAGCGCCAACGTCGCCAAGAGGTGAATTCGGCGCCAGACTGCCGCCGATTTTTCGGCTGTGCCGAGGAAGAGACGGCTGCGTTGATTACGCGCGCGCTTTCGAAACAGCTCGAGCGCCCGTCGCCGCAGGAGCGGATCGTCGACGTCTCGAAGGTCGATGAAACGCAGCCGAAGCCCCCGCGTGAACGTGGTGAGCTGGTGCCAAAGGAGCGCGATGGGCGCCAGTAAGCCTATGATCTGCTCGCCTGCGCCTTCACTCATGGCAAAGACGCGCGTCCGACCTGCCATCCCTTTGGCGTCCTCCATGGCCTTGAACCTCGAATGATCGATCTCGAGGCTCTCGAGCTCCGCGAGACCGGACGAACGCCGAAACCACGTGTACAAGAAGCGCCCGAGCATCCCGGACACCACCACCGCCCACATCGCCAGGAACGCAATCGTGGGCCAGCGGTCGAGCTTCAGCCGCGTGTGATAGGTGACCAGCGCCGGCCCCATGAAGCCGAGCGCGATATGCAGCACCAACCAGATGCGCGTCTTGGCCACTGATCGCAGCCACCCAAGCCGGCTGTTGAGCGGGTAGCCCGACGTGATCGCCATGGCCGCCAAGCCCGCGATGCCTAGGTAGAAGCCGAGCCCGCGCCCCGACTCGAACGACACTCCTTCGATCGTTCCCAAGATCAACGCGGCCACGCTGTTCTCCGGCATGACCGCGCGAAGAAAACACTCGAGCCCCAATCCGACCGTGGCCAACGCCAACGCACTGAGGATGTATGGCAACGCACGCTTGAGACCAGTGTGACCGGCGCGCTCGAGGCCCTCGCGAAATCGCGTCTCGTCGATGCGCCCCTCCGGATTCGAAGGGTCGACGAAGACCTCCGAAGGTTGGAGCTCAAAGATGGCGTCGGTGGGGCAGGCGGTGATGCACGCTTGGTCGTCGTGACCTGCGCAATGATCACACTTGTTCGCGAAGAAACGATTCCCTCGCGACGTCGCCAGCGCAGCCATCTTCTCGGTGCCAGGTTCCAAGATCTCGATGCCCGCTCCTTGAAAGAACTTCGTCGGTGGCTCCGCGCCCAGCATCGCGAAGATGAAATCGTTTGGGATCTTCCTCGTTCCTTCGGGCGTCTCGAGCACCGCCGCGTCCGGCTCCAGCGCCTTCACCTTGGAGCTCAAGATCACCTCGAGCTTCTTGTCGCGCTGAAACTCGTCGAGCCGCTCCTTGTTCTTGGCCTTGATGCGGCCGAACTTGTCCTGGCGATAACTCAACGTCACGGTCGTGCCGCGGATCTCCGCGAGGCTCATCGCGCCTTCGACCGCGGAGTCCCCGCCGCCGACCACGATGACGTGCTTCTTCGCGAAGTCCTCCGGCTCCGTGAGCTGATACTGCACACGAGGCTCAGCCTCGCCCGCGACACCGAGCTTGCGCGGCGAACCTCGATTGCCAGTGGCCATCACGACACGTCGCGATCGATACGCACCCTTGGACGTCTTCACGTCGAACAAGCCGTCGGCGCCCTTGGTTACGCTCGTGACTTCCTCGTTCGATTGAATCGGGAGCCCCGTCGTCGTGAGGATCTCCGTCCAGCGCTCGATGATCTCCTCCTTGGAAGCGTCCTTCATCCAGAGGCTGCCGTAGAGCGGGATGTGCGCCGGCTCTGCCATCACCAACTTCTTGCGCGGGTAGGTCTGGATCGTCATCGCGAAGGAGCCCTTGTCGAAGGCGACGAACTCCAAACCCTTCTCTCGACACGAGAGCGCGGCAGAAAGTCCGCCTGGCCCCGCGCCGACGATGATGACGTCGGTGACGCCAGGAACCGAAGGCTTTGGCTCCGCAGCCAGCTCGGTCGCGATCGCCTCGATAGCTTTGACGCCTCCGTTGATCGCGAGCTTGATCAGCGCCGAGCCCGCGGCCTCGCCGACGAGATAGAGGCCCGGCACGTTCGTTCGCCCGTCGTTGTCCGTGTTCGGCAGCGGACGCGGAAAGTCGTCTACCGTGTACGGCGTCTCGATCATCTCGATGACGCCGTTCGGGCACGCGCTCTGGCAGGCCGTACAACCGACGCAAGTCTTCTGATTGATCCGGACCTCTCCGTTCGGGTCCAGAGAGATCGAGTCGAAGCCGCAGGCCGGAAGGCAGCGATGATCGACACACGTGCGGCAAGCGATCGGGAACGCCAACCTGCCGAGCACAGGGCCCTTGCGCACGAGCCGCGCGTTCCCGTGCCGCTCCTCGCAAGCCCGTTCGCAGCCGTCGCAGCCGATGCAGGCCTCGAGATCGATGACCTTGAGTGTCGTGGCGAAGGAGTAGTTGTGGCGCAGAAAGAAATTCTGCGGCACCCGGCGAGCGGGCTCTCGGGCCGATCCAATCCGCGAGCGAGCGCGGTCGATGCGTTCGCGCAGCGCCTCTTCGACGCCGGGGTCCTTGGCCATGAGCTCCGCGAGCTCGTGGCGATCGACCGCGACGAGCACCGTCTCCATGATCGCAGCGATGTCCACGCCTGATCCGGAGGCAGACATCAGCATGTAGGCGTCCGAAAAAACCTCGCCCGTGGAGAGGTAGGCGAGGAGCTCCCGATCGTGGCCCGGCTTGCCCTTGCGGACCTTCACCTCGAGCGGATCGGTGTCGATCTCCGAGTAGGCGCGGCACACGCCCACCTGGCCTTCGGCGACCATGTAGTAGCGCTCTTTGTGGCGATCTTTGCTCAAGCGAGCGGACAGGCGCTCGCCGGGCAGCAAGTCGACGAACTCGGCCCGCGCTCCGAGCGTCTCCAGGGCACGAGCGGGCAGGGCGACGGCCGGGTTGTCGCGCAAGCTCGCGATGGGGTCGCGTTTGTAACGCTCGACGAGCCGGGCGTGAGCCACGAGCCGCAGGTTGTCCGAATGCCAAAGACGAGGTCAACCTTCCGTCGCGAGGGAGTGTGTTACGCAAGCGTCGTCGCTCGAGCGGTCTGAAGTGCTGAAACAAAATCGGCCTCGAAGCTCGTGCCGAATCCCGGGAGGGCTCGGAGACCGGAGCTCGTGAGCTTCGGCTGCGTTCCCGGTGGTTTCTCCGATGCGCACGATTTCTTTTTTTGCGGGATTCCGCAGTTCGGAGAATTCGAGGAACCGCGAGGAGACTTCCGGCGTGATCACAACTCATCGGTGGCCCGCGGCCGAGCGAACAGGACCTTTGGTGTACGTCCCTCGGTCATCCAGTAGATGCCTCCTTCGACGGGCACGCCGTCGCGAATGATCAACTCCTCGGGCGTGAGAGTGGGCGGGCACGCTCGGCGCTCGTCCATGAAGACCTCGAGGAACCCTCCCGCACCGACCACGAAGACTCGCGGCCCCACCAGCGCCAGGGACACTCTCGTCGTCGTTCGTGGGTTTTTCGTCGAAAAGTAAGGCCGAAACGGCCCGTCGTCGCCGCGCCGCAGGACGTGGGCCTCGTCGGCCGAAGCCCCCATCGCGACGAGGCCGACACCGGGAATTCGGCGCACGTCGACGAAATACGTCGAGTTGGACCCGTTCGGCCACAGGAGCTCGACCTCCGACAGCCCGCCCGGTCCGAGCTCTCCGAGTCTCGAAGTCACACCCGATGGAGGCAAGAGCAGCACCTTCCTCGGACCCGCGCGAACGATCCGGCGATAATCTAGAATTCCGCTCGCGAGGAGCTCGAACCCACCCGAGGGGCTCCATCGACTGATTTCGCTCGGGCTAGCCTCATCCGTGAAGTCGTAGTAATGGCTGAAGAGCTCGAGCGGCTCCGTCGTCGGTGACCCAGAGAGGATACCGAGCGTGGCGATCGTGGTGGTGGCGACCGTCTCCCAGGCAGCCGAGAGCCCGCCCCCACCATCGAGCACCTCCAGAGCCCGATCGAGATCGAGCTTCACGAGCGTATGATCCACTCCCCCGAAGACTTCCCGTCCCCGAATGAACGGCCCCCACGGAGAGACCTGCGGAACGCTCGTTGCCACGACTTCCGAGCCCTCCAGCACCAGATCCAAACCCAAGTATCGAACCCATGCCCGGCGCGAGTCCAACGAGGCTCCGAAGCCGTACGGCGCGGTCGTAGGAATGTCGATGGGCTCGACGTCGAAGAGAGTACACCCCGCGCACTCGGTCGCGAACGCGCAGCACTCGCCGAGCACGTAACCGGCCCGCGCGTGGTCCAGGGTCATGCTGGTCGCGTGGGGAACCTCGACGAGCCCTCCGCCCTCCAGGCGAAACTCACGAGTTGCTCGAGGCACCGGACAATGTCCGGTGACCGACAACTCACCCGCTTCCAGCCCCAAGAACGAGAGCGGCAGGTCGTAGGTCCATAACACGACCTCGCCCTCGCCCATGGCGAGCTCGCCTTGGAACGGAACGGGCGAAGTTCGCGGATCGAACGCGACGGCGAGACCTCGGTCCCCGTAATTCGCGGCCATGACGGCCGCCTTCGCGTCGCGCAGACTCTCCTCGAGCAACACGTCCACGCCCGACGGCGCGCACCCCAAAAGGGCCAGCGGAGCCGTCAGCGCTGGCCCGAGGATGCGGACAGGCGACATCTTCCGAAGTTTGCAGAACTTTGCGGGACTTACAAGGCCGAACGATCAGGGCGGCCGGTCAACGCTTCAGCCACGACTGAGTATGCGGTGGCCCGGAGGTCCTCACCGTTCGGGCCCGACGCGCCGAAAAATGCCCGCACCTGCACTTTCGGAGCGTCCCTTCGCAGCTTCGCGACGAATTTTCCCACGTCGAAGGGCCGTTCACGAAATCCTTCGAATTCCGCAAAAACGACGATTACGGGCACTCCCGATGGGAGCAACTCATAAGGGCTCGAACTCATCATCGCCTCGTAGACCCCGCCGACCCGCGGGTTGCCGAGCCGGGCCCTTGCCGCGAGGACCCACGGTGTTGCTTCGCCGCCCAGCGTCCCGATGGGATCGACGAGCGCGTCCTCCAGGAACAACGCCTGATACCACTCCGGCTTTTCGCGGGCCGCACGGGCTGCCATGACACCTTCGAGCTCCGACCCATACAGCGCCAAATGGCCCGATGCCACGAGCCCCGTCCGGACGGCGTGGTCCGCGACGTGATTGACTTCCGCGTCGTCCCTGGCGTGGGCAATCAGCACCGCCATGCCCTGCTGCAACCACGCCACCGTCCGCGGATCGAATCCCGGCGCGCAGCGAGGGCCGCGCTCGCAGCTCGCCACCACCACGGCCGGTCCGGGTTTCTTGTCTTTCGACGGGCCCACGAATGTGAAAGGTACGCCCCCGCTCGACTTGCCGCTGACGATTCGAAACCCGCTCGCGTCGAACCCTTCCGAGCCGAAGGCGCCCACCTGTTTGACCGTTCCGGTGGCGAGGTCGAGGTCCACGAGCGCCTTGGGTACGAGCGGCGACTGAATCTCGAACCGAAGAACCTTGGCCCTGAAGGCTTGCATCGGGACCAGCGCCGCCCGATGCGGACCCGTGAAAAGTGAAACTTCGAGGTCCTTGGCCTTTCGAGTCAGGATGTCGTTCGAGAGCTCCCGCAGCCGAACAAACGGTTCCGGACCCTTGTGGCCCAATAGGACAGCAAAGTCTTCGACCACCTCCAATCGGTCGATCGAGATCTCCCGGGAGATTTCGAGGAGCGGCTCCAGGAATTTCTCGAACGGATCAGACTCCGGAAGCGTGAAGAGTCTTGTGTTTGGAGCTCCGCCTTCGATGAGTAGCAGAAATCGGTCGTGTCGATGCTCGACGTCGTACCTCACGCCGCTCTGGCGACCAAACAACACCCGCGGCTCCCGTTCGGGCTCCGACATCGGAATCATTGCGACCTCGCTGGTCTCGGGAGACCTCGACCGAATGAACAAATAGGATCCGTCGCGGGCGCCGCGAATGGACACGTCGAGCGTCGGGTCGGTCTCCTCGTACACGAGATAGTCCTCCGTCGCCTCCGTCCTCAAGCGGTGCCGAAGCACGCGAAAGCCGCGCCCGCGCGCGTCCGTTTGAACCCAAAAGACCTGAGTCGGGTCGACGAAGACCGGCAGAGCGCTCGCCGGTCCGAGCCGGTCCGGCAGCTCGACCGCCCCCGCCGGCTCGCGGAATCGAATGAGCTGCGTGCTCTTCCCGTCCGCGAGATACGAGACGATCGAGTGGTCCTTGGTCATCACCAGCTCCCCAGGCCGAGTACCCTCCTGCAGCCGATCGATGACCAGCTCGAACGGAGCTTCGAGGACGCCACGCCTTCGCAACAACACCTCGCGGCGAGGCGACCGTTCGAGCCGCGGCTCGTACAAGTACTCACCCTCTCGATAGGGCGCCATCTTCGACGAGGGCACGGCCGCCGTACGGAGGATGGTCGACACGAGCGAAGTGCGGTCCGTCGAGGTGGTCGAGCGTTCCAAAGCGAACGCGGTCTCCTCCGCCAGATATCGAGCCGCCGCTTCGTCTCGCCAGCGCTCCAGCCATGCAAAGTCGTCCACGCGCGCGCGATCTCCGATCTTCACCGTCCCCGGTCGAGCCTCCGCGCGAGGAGGTTGACGGGGGCCCGGGCCCGGCGGCGGAGCTGCGGCGCGTGGACCGCACCCCCACGCCAAAAAGAAGATCGCGACGACGCGTGACCTCTTCACGAGAGCGGTATACTCGTTAGCAACGTGGGACGCATCGTGCTCATTGCGCTCGCCGTCGTGCTGGGACTCGGCATCCTCCAGTACACGCGGAGCCCGCAATTCCAAATCAAACGTGTCATGAGCCGAGCCGCCACCGCGGCCGAGAACAACCAGCTACCCGAGCTGCTGACCGAGGTCAGTGACGCCTTTCGAGGGTTCGGAGGTACGAAGGCCGGGCTCGAAGGCCTCGCTTCCAAGAACATGCGAGAGGGCGGCTGGAGCTCGATCACGATCATCTCTTCGGACATTCGAATGATCTCCGACAAAGAGGCTGACGCAACGGCGTGCGTCTCGTTCAGGCCGAACGCCGCGAGCGACAGAAAGGCCGGAGTCGGCGGCGTCTACGAGCTCGAGCTGTCGTTCAGAAAAGGCAACGACGGAGTCTGGCGAGCCGATCAGGCACAGAGCCAGCTCATCCAGGAGGATCCCGCGATCCGCAACTGCCGATGACTCGCTACCGAGTATATTTTCGATTTCCGCCGAGCCCCGGCTGAATGCTCACGTGGTTCAGCCACGAGCTTCTGAGGGCGTGTGCTCAGTATATCTTCGATTCCCGCCGAGCCCCGGTGTAATCGATGTACACGGTCTTCCAGTCGCTGAAAAAATCCACCGCGGTGGGTCCCATCTCGCGCTGCCCGACTCCCGTCGATTTCATGCCTCCGAACGGGAGTTGCGCTTCTCCGCCGATCGTCGGTGAGTTCACGTGCAGGATTCCGGTTTCGACTTCATCGACGTACTCCATCACCCGCGTCACGTCGTTCGTGAAGACGCTCGACGACAACCCGTACGCTACATCGTTCGAGACTTCGAAGGCTTCCTTGAAGGAGCTCACGCGGATCACCGAGAGGACGGGGCCGAAGATCTCTTCTTTCGCGAGGCGGCTGTCTGGCGGAACGTGGTCGTAAATCGTCGGAGCGCTGAAGTATCCGTGAGCGAGCTCGCCCTCCTCGCGCCTCGACCCTCCGCACACGAGCTTCAGACCCTCGGTCTTTGCGATCCCGTGGTAGTGTAAGACTTTCTCGAGTTGGTCTTTGTTGACGGAGGGTCCGACGTCGACGCCGGGGCTCATCCCGTTTCCGATCGTGAGCGCCCGCGCCTTGGCTTCGATTCTCGCGACCAAGTCGTCGGCCACCTCCTTCATCACGATCGCGCGGCTCGTCGCCGTGCAACGCTGGCCGGTGGAGCCGAACGCTCCCATCACGGTCGACGCCGCGGCGAGCTCGAGGTCGGCGTCGCCGAGTACGATCACGGGATTCTTGCCGCCCATCTCGCACTGCACTTTCTTCAGATGGCGAGCGCCCGTTTCGTACACATGAGTTCCGGTCTTGGTCGAGCCGGTGAACGAGAGCGCTCGGACGTCGGGGTGCGAGAGGAGTACCTCGCCGGGCTGGGCCGCGCCGTGCACGAGGTTCAACACGCCCGGAGGCAGCCCCGCGTCCGCGAAGATCTGCACGATCAGCTGAGCGGTCCACGGAGTGAAGGGCGATGGTTTGAGCACCACCGTGTTACCGGCCACCAAGGCCGGCGCGATTTTCCATACCGGGATCGCTACCGGGAAGTTCCACGGCGTGATCAATCCGCAAACGCCGAGCGGCGCGCGGACGGTGTATGCGAACGTCCTCGACATCTCCGAAGGTATCGTCTGCCCATTGAGCCTCAACGACTCGCCGGCGATGTATTCGAGCAGCAGGATCGACTTCGAGACCTCACCGAGCGAATCGGAGAGCGTCTTGCCTTCCTCCAGGGTCAGCGCGCGAGCTAACGCGTCACGGCGCGTGGCCATGAGTCGCATGGCTTCGAGCAGGTAGTCGCCTCTCTTCGGCGCAGGCGTCTTTCGCCAGGTCACAAATGCACGAGCAGCCGAGTCTATCGCTCGCCGAGCGTCTGCTCCCGATCCATCCACGACCAAACCAAGCGGAACTCGCGTGTCCGCGGGATTGAGGTTCGAGATGGTTCGGCCTCCCTCGCTCGGTACCCACTCTCCATCGATGTAGTTGAGGAGCGCCTCGTGGCCCTCGGTTCGCATCCGCGCTCCATACCATGAGACGACCGAAGTGGGAGAGCCACGCGGCGAAGGGACCACGAACGTGACTCTCGCTGCTGCGCCCCATTGACAGGGTCTCTCCGAGAAGCCTAAACCTGCTCTCTTTCCGAGAAAGGAGCCCAACGAGCTCATGCGACCAGTCAAATGCGGTTTGATCCAAATGTCCTGTCCTCCTATCCCCGACGGCCCCGATCGAGTGTTGGCGGTGAAGCGGGCGATGTTCGAAAAACATCTCCCGATGATCGAGGAGGCCGGGAGGAAGGGCGTCCAGATCCTCTGCCTCCAAGAAATCTTCGATACGCCGTACTTCTGTCCGGCCCAGGATCCCACGTGGTGCGACACCGCTGAAGCCGTCCCCGGGCCGACCACCGAGCGGATGGCAGAGTACGCGCGCAAGTATCGAATGGTGATCATCGTACCCATCTACGAGCGCGAGATGGCTGGCGTGTATTACAACACGGCGGCCGTCATCGACGCCGACGGTACTTACCTCGGTAAGTACAGGAAGATGCACATCCCGCACACGAATCAATTCTGGGAGAAGTATTACTTCAAGCCCGGAAACCTCGGCTACCCAACCTTCCAGACCAAGTACGCCAAAATCGGCGTTTACATCTGCTACGACCGCCACTTCCCCGAAGGGGCTCGCCTGCTCGGGTTGCACGGCGCCGAGATCGTCTTCAACCCTTCGGCCACCGTCGCCGGCTTGTCGCAGTATCTGTGGAAGCTCGAGCAGCCCGCGCACGCCGTCGCCAACGGCTATTTCATCGCCGCTTCGAACCGCGTCGGCACCGAGGGCCCGTGGAACATCGGCAAGTTTTACGGAACGTCTTATTTCTGCGACCCCCGCGGCACGTTTCTCGCCGTCGGCAGCGAAGACAACGACGAGCTCGTCGTGGCCGACCTCGATCTCGACATGATCGAGGAAGTCCGTCGCACCTGGCAATTCTACCGAGACCGCCGGCCTGACTCCTACGAGGACATGGCCAAACAACTCCCGTGAGCAGAGGAGACCGAGTCATGACCAAACCCAGTCTAGAAGTCGTCGCCAACGGCATGAAATTCAAAAATCCCTTCGTGCTCGGCTCGGGCCCGCCCGGGACCAACGGGAAGGTGATCTCGCGCGCGTTCGAACGCGGATGGGGAGGGTGCGTCGCCAAGACGATCTCCCTCGACTCGTCCAAAGTCATCAACGTCGCCCCACGCTACGGCAAACATCGATCCCGCGAGAACGGCGAGGTGATCGGCTTCGAGAACATCGAGCTCATCTCCGACCGACCCTTCGAGGTCTGGCTCGACGAGTTCAAGCAAGTCAAAAAGCAGCACCCCGACCACGTCCTCATCGCGTCGATCATGGAGGAGTACGACAAGAAGGCTTGGCAGACCATCGTCAAGGCCGTTCAGGAGACCGGCGTGGATGGGTTCGAGCTCAACCTCTCATGCCCCCACGGCCTGCCCGAGCGTCGGATGGGCGCGGCTATGGGTCAGGCCCCAGAAATCACCCGCGAAGTGGTCGGCTGGGTGAAGGAAGTTTCCAGGATCCCGGTGTGGGCGAAGATGACGCCGAACGTCACTGACATCACGCTGCCCGCCCGCGCGGCCGTGGAGGCCGGCGCTGACGGCATCGCCGCCATCAACACGATCCTGTCGGTCATTCAGGTCGACCTCGACTCCATGCGACCCGCGCCGAACGTCCTCGGCCACACCGTACCAGGCGGGTACTCTGGGCAAGCCGTGCGCCCCATCGCCCTGCGACAGGTCATGGAGCTCGCCCGATGTTTCGCCGATCGACCAGAGATAAGCATCTCCGGAATCGGCGGTATCGAAAAGGCGACCGACGCGCTCCAATTCATGGCGCTCGGAGCGACCACGACGCAGATCTGCACGGGCGCCATGTTGCTCGGCTTCGAAATGGTCGACGACCTGATCGCCGACATGGCGAAGTGGATGAGTGACAAGGGGTACTCGTCCCCGTCGCAATTCATCGGAAAAGCGCTCGATGCGTTCACCACGCACCAACATCTCACCGAGCTTCAGCGCGAGGCCAAGATTGCGCGCGCTGGAGAACGCTCACGCGACAACGACTGGAACGCGGACAAGATCAAAGAGCAGACCGCCGCGCTCACCTCGACTTGAGTCCGCCGCCCGTCGCCCGCTCTGACACGTATCGACGCTCGTCGATCGACACGTCTTTCTCGCGATAGAGTGCAATCATGCTCGTCGCACGCTCGAGCTTCCGGCGAGAATCGGTCGGCGTGAACCCACCTCGAGCGTCGACCGCAAGGAGCTCGAAGGCGAGCTCGGCCGGCGCTCAGCTCACACGTGGGGCGGCCCGTCACGCTCGTCGGGCCGGCGAGCGAGCTTCTCCTCGAGGAAGCGCCGAGCGAGGTCGCGCCCGCCCAACCCAAAGGCGATGGCACCCGACAGCATCACAGCGCCCAAGATCAACATGAACGCGCCATGCACCACTTGGCCCGCGACCTCGAGCTGTTCGAGTGCCATCGCGGCCGTCGCGAACAGAAGGAAGGCGCGTACGAACCCACCGATGAGTCTCGCCGATACCAGGCCTGCGTTGACCGCAGCGAGCAACGTCGCCCTCCACACGAAGTTCGACAGCGTGACTCCGAGGAGCACGATCGCCACGGCGACGATGAGTCTGGGTACGAGCCGAACCAAGTCAGCGACGAGCAAGTCGGCCCCCTGGAGCCCGAGCGCGTTCATCCCAGCCAGCATGAAGATCATCCAGACGATCCAGAACACCAATTTGGCGACGATTCGCTCCGGCGACGGAGCGTTCGCCTGCTTCATCAGCGCGCCGGCACCGGCCTTTTCCACGAGGGTACCGAAGTGGAGGAGCTGCAAGGTTCGCTGGATGACGAACGCGGCCAACCTTGCGATTACCCATCCCGCGATGACGATGAGAAGCATCGCCAAGACCTGAGGCAGGAACCGTTTCAGGAGCTCGAGGAAATTCGTCCACGACGAGTGGAGAACGGAAACGACATCATCCATGAGTCACCTCGTCGACGCCGATCGTCCGGGCGTACGCGGGTCGCGCGCGGACAAAGGCGTCGGAAAGTCGGTCGGTCGAGGCGAGCGCCTCGTCTTCGGTCGCGTCCCTCGTCGTACGCAGGAACGTGGCGGTGCGACCGAGGTACAGGGGAAAGAGGGCACCCACGACTTGCGCGCTGGGCAGCACGCGCCGCCGAATTGCAGAAAGCGACGCCCAGACGAGGGCCGCCCAGAGCGCGTCAGGGAGGTCGAGCGTGGGGCCGCCGGCGCACGAGGCGAGTTGATGGAGGAGCGATTCGCCGAGGGTGAGCTCGAGGATGGGCGCGAGATCTCGCACCGCCCGAACGAAGGCGTCTCGGAATGCATCGACATCGAAGGGCGGCCGCGCTCGGCCGTGATCGAGCTTCGCGCCGAGAAGGTCGGGGGAGGCGGGACTCGCCGCCCGAAGCCACTCGTCGCGGCTCAGTGTCTCGAAGAGAGTGCCGACGACCTCTTGGAAGGCCTCTCGGGGCGAAGCTGTGTGGGCGGAGCTCCGAACGGGCTCGGATGCGCCTGGCTCGCGCAGCTCGGCGAGCCTCCGGCCCACCAGCATGGCGAAAGCAGTCAACCTGACGTCGACTGCGTTTCGCTGAGGAGCAGCTTCCCATGGATCGGCCCTCAACCACGCGGCCGCGAGCGATCCTGTGCAGGCGAACTGGGTCGCCGTCGGATCGCGAAGAGAGCGGCCGTACGCCGCACTCATCAGCGGAGCGACGAGCTGAGTAACGAGCGGATACTCCCATGGTGAGCGTGCGATGACCGGGTTGACGAAGTCATAGCCATCGTCCAAGACCGATCCGGCAAACGCAGCCACGGTCGCTGGAGTAGTAGAGCGAGCGTGCGGATCCAAAATCAGGACCGCCTTCGCGCCGACGAGGTCCGCTGCTGCAAACAGGAGTCGCAAGCCGGATTCGCGGCCTGGCAGCCCGTGATACGGCGTGCTGATTCGGTGAATGGTTCGCAGTCCGAGAGTGGCAACCAGGGCCGGGTGAGGACCAGCCGCGGCGCCTTCGACGATCGCGGGCGTGCCGTCCTGTGAGCCGCCATCGGCGTCGAGAATCAGCGAGCGGCGGCGAGACAGGGGACCCGACAGCGCCTCGACGGCGGCTCGAACGACGGCGCCGATGGTTTGTGCGTTGTCGAGCGTCGGGATTCCGACGAGCAGCTCCACCGGGCCGGCCGCCACGAGCGCGCGCACGAGCTCGTCTGGCAACAGCGAGGGCCTCGTGGGCGCGCTTGGCTGCGTCAGAACCATCGCAACCGGAACCAGTAGTACCCGTATGGGCCCAAGGTCAGCAGATAGGGCGTACGTGTGATTCGGGGAAAGATGCTGCCGCCGAACATTTCGATGGGTATCGCGCCCACCCAGGGAGAGAGATCGAGCTCTGCGGCCTGCGCCGCGGAGGAGAGATTCGCTGCGACGAGAACGATTTCGGTGCCGAGCGAACGAATATACGCCATCACTCGGTGGTTCCTCGGCTCCAGGACCGAAAACGACCCTCGGCCGAACGCCGAACACATCCGCCGAACCTCGATCAACCGGCGCATGAATGCGAACAGAGAGCTTGGGTTCGCGCGCTGCGATTCTACGTTCACGGCCTGATAGCCGTAGACCGGGTCAGACACGACGGGTTGGTACAACTCATCGGGCTCGGCTGATGAAAAGCCGCCGTTCCGCTCCCGACTCCACTGCATCGGAGTGCGAACACCGTGTCGATCTCCCAAAGTGATGTCGTCTCCCATCCCGATTTCGTCCCCGTAATAAACGAACGGGCTTCCGGCCAACGAGAAAAGGAGTGCATTCATCAGCTCGATGCGCCTGCGATCACCCTGGAGCAGAGGCGCCAGCCTCCGCCGTATGCCGAGGTTCAGGCGCGCCGCGGGGTTCTTGGCGTACTCATCCCAAAGGTAGTCGCGCTCCTCGGAGGTGACCATCTCGAGGGTCAGCTCGTCGTGGTTGCGGAGGAAGAGCCCCCACTGGCAGTTCGCCGGGATGTCTGGCGTACGCGCGAGGATCTCCGCGAGCGGCTTGCGATCCTCGAGCTGAATGGCCATGAACATGCGTGGCATGATGGGGAAGTGAAAGGCCATGTGAAACTCATCCCCGTCGGCGAAGTACGGCCGGACATCGTCGGGCCACATGTTCGCCTCGGCGAGGAGAACGCGACCGGGGTAGCTCGCGTCGACCCGCGCCCGGAGGAGCTTCAGGACCGAGTGAGTTTCTGGCAGGTTCTCGCAGGAGGTTCCGTCGCGTTCGAAGAGATAGGGCACGGCGTCGACGCGGAAGCCATCCACACCCAGATCCAGCCAGAACTGCATGACCCGCCACATCTCCTCGACGACCTTCGGATTGTCGTAGTTGAGGTCGGGTTGATGGGAGTAAAAACGATGCCAGTAGTACGAGCTCGAAACGGAGTCCCACGCCCAGTTCGAGGACTCGCTGTCGATGAAGATGATTCGAACGCCTTGGTATCGATCGGGTGAGTCGCTCCAGACGTAGTAGTCGCGGAGCTTGGAATGGCGCGAGGCCCGCGCTTCGATGAACCAGGGGTGCTGGTCGGACGTGTGATTCAACACGAGCTCGGTGAGTACTCGAATTCCTCGGGCGTGGGCCGCAGCCAAGAACTCCTTGAAATCCTCCAGCGTCCCATAGTCGGGGTGGATCGCGCAGTAGTCGGAGACGTCGTAGCCATCGTCCCGCAGCGGCGACGGCGACATGGGCAGCAGCCAAACGCAGTCGATGCCGAGCTCCGCGAGGTGATCGAGCCGACTGGTGAGGCCCTTGAAGTCACCTACCCCATCGCCGTTCGAGTCGGCGTACGCCCGAACGTGGACCTCATAGAAGACGGCATCCCGGTGCCACTGCCCATCGCTCACGAGCTTTGATCGGCGATCGCGAAGGAGAGGCACGGCCGACCACTACCTGAGGTTCACCGAGACGTCGATGCTGCACCCGACGATGTTGCACCAGATTCGCTCCGTCACCGAAATCGAACGAGTTGGTGAGTCGAACGGACGGTTGGCGCCAGCACGCGATCCTCGTAGAACCAGGTAGTCTCTTTCTCCCAAAGTTCGCGCACGATCTGGCAAGACTTTGGACGCGAA
>CAYXDO010000073.1:0-51869 GCA_964463485.1 uncultured Myxococcales bacterium
GGAAGTCTGAATCGGAAGTCTGAATCGGAAGTCTGAATCGGAGGTCCGAATCGGAGCCGCTCTCCGCCAACAGCTCCGAGAGCACCCCAGGTCCGGCGATGGGTCGGTGCGCTCGTCGATCACCAGATCCCAGAACCGAGTCTCGATCACCCCCTCGGCGGCTTCGCGGCTCGCGTTCCGGCGGGCTCGCTTCTCCTCGACCAGACCCAACTTGCCCAAGTCATCTCGACTCACCGCCGAGGCGACCCGCACGAGGCTCTCGGCCTGATCTGGCTTGTCCTCCACGTCGACCGCTTCGCGGGACGAAGATTTCGCTCGTTAGCGCGGGGCCTGTGGCAACCTACGGAGATGGACGTCCCGACCTTTGACGAGCTCGTTCGATCGGAAACGGAGCGGGTCGAATGGAAGCAGTCGCTCCGCGATTCCGACGGTATTCGCGAAGCCGTCTGTGCGTTCGCGAACGACCTAAGCGCATCCGGGCGCGTCGCCCACGTGCTGGTGGGTGTCCAGAAAGACGGAACAATCGTCGGAGTCGACACCAAAGCGCAAACGATCGACGAGGCCCAGCAGAGCCTAGTGAACAGGCTGCACGACATTCTGCTACAACCGACGCCCTCCGTCGCCGTGACGACCGTCGAACCGATGCCCGGCGTCCACGTCGTCGTTGTTGAAGTCACGCCCTATGCCGTCCCACCGGTCGTGACGCTCAAAGGCGTGGCCTGGGTACGGGTCGGTACGACGACGAGACGCGCCACGGAAGCGGACCAAGCGCGGTTGAGAGAGAGACGCCCCGAGAAGCACCAGCCTTTCGATGTTCGACTCGTGGTCGGCGCGACCTTGGACGACCTCGACGTGGGATCGCTCAAGCAGCGATATGAGGCGGCCCGAATCGGCGACGAGGATGCTGGGTCATTTCCATCGTTCGGGCAATGGCTCGTGCAGCAGGAGCTTGGTCGGCAGACCGCAGGAGACTTCGCCCCGAACACGACGGCGGTCTTGTTGTTTGGCAAGAGTCCGCAGTCGTTCTTCCCTGGAGCGGTCGTCGAGGTCGCACGGTATGCCGGCTCGGATGTGGATGCGAATGTTTCCTTCCGCCACAGCGTGACGGGGTCGCTGCCGGATCAGCTCGACGCGCTGTGGAAGCACATGAAGAGCGGTGTCGTGGCGGTGCCCAAGGAGAAAGACGGAATCCGCGAGCAGTTCGCCGAAGAATATCCGCTGGAGGCGCTCGAGGAGTTGGTGCGAAATCTCGTTCAACATCGTGCGTACGACGTGACGCATGCACCGGCTCGCATCGAATGGTTCGACAATCGCATCGAGCTCTCCAATCCCGGTGGCCCTTTCGGCCACGCTTCGGAGGGCGAGTTCGGTTCCTTCTCGGACTATCGAAATCCGACCATCACCCGCACGCTTTCCGAACTCGGATATGTCCAGAAGCTCGGACGTGGCGTGCGGCGTGTTCGACTGGCGCTCAACAAGAACGGAAGTCCACCTTTGGAGACCGAAACCGACGGCTACACGCATGTCATTGTCAGGCGGAGAGCGTTGTGAAGTCCCTCACGCTGTTCAACAACACGGGGGGCGTTGGGAAGACGACCCTCACGTTCCATCTCGCCCACATGATGGCGCGCGAAGGCATTCAGACCGTCGCCCTCGACTACGATCCGCAAGCCAACCTCACGGCCACCTTCCTCGGCGAAGAGGAGCTCGAGGCGCTGTGGCGAGGAGAGTCTCGCGCGGCCACGACGGTGGCGAGGTGCGTGGAACCTGTGCGTCTCGGCAAGGGCGAAGCCTTAGCGCCGACCCTGGTATCGATCGCCGACAACCTCTGGCTCTTGCCTGGTGAGCTTTCGCTCTCGCGCTTCGAACAGAACCTCGCCGAAGAGTGGGCGAAGAAAAGAGACTCGAACAATCAGCGGGCGCTCGACATCACGTTCGCGCTCGATCTCCTGTCGAATCTGGCAGCGGACGCGGTATCGGCAGACGTCGTGCTGATCGACGTTGGCGCAAGCCTCGGGGCACTCAACCGCGCCGCGCTGCTCGCCTGCGATCGTCTCGCAGTGCCCCTCGCGCCCGACCTCTTCAGTCTGCAGGGTCTCGAGAACATCGGCCCAACCTTACGCGAGTGGCGCGAGGACGCTGCGTACGTACGGGGCAAAAGGATGGCGGGCCGCGAGCAAGCGTCGCTGCCGCCGCATGACTTCGAGCCGATTGGCTACATCGTGCAACAGCACCTCGCTCGCGTGGATCGCCCGGCCAAAGGCTACGCGAAGTGGGCCGACCAAATCCCGAGCTCATACCTGCGCAACGTCCTCAAGGGAGATCCTTCCAATGTGCCGAAGAGCTTCGCCGAAGACCCGAACTGCATCTTCACGATCAGGCACATGGCTAGCCTCGCCCCGATCGCACAACTCGCCCGCAAACCCATGTTCGACCTCAAACAAGCCGATGGAATCGGCGGCGGACTGATTCAAGCCGTCGCGCGCTGCCGAGAGGACTTTCGTGAGCTGACCCGAAGACTCTTGGAGCGGCTCGGCGTACCACTAACGTACAACCGTCGAACCGCGTGATACCTCGGGCTGGATGCGCCGGGGAGCGGCGAGGAGCTGGCGATCGGTACGTCGCCGACGCGCTTGTTTTCGATGATCCGCACAGGAACGAGTTGCGGCAGGCTCGCGTTGATTGAGTCCGGAAAGTCTCACTCACTTCTGAGATCGCCCCTTCTTCTGCGGCGGCGCCGTCCACGGGTCTTCCGGCCACGCATGCTTCGGATACTTCGCCCGAAGCTCCCGCCTCACTTCCTGGTACGTCGTATTCCAAAAGCTCCTCAAATCCTGGGTGACTTGCACGGGCCGATAACTCGGCGAGAGTAGCTCCATCCGAACCGCAACTCTCCCTCGCCCGATCTTCGGAGTCTCCGCCCACCCGAACACTTCCTGCAACCTCACACTCAGCACCGGAACGTCGCTCTCATAACTCAGCGAGATCCTACTCCCGGTAGGAACCTCGAGCCTCTCAGGAGCCACCGATTCGAGCGTGGACCGCCTACCCCCTAACAGCTCGAAGACCGCCGCCATCACGTCCGCCTTGCGAAGCTCCGCGACGCTCCGGCGACCCCGCGCCAACACCCTCACCAGCGCAACCGGACTCACCTCCGGGATCTCCGACTCAGGCGCGTGCCTGCGCGCGAACGCAACCCTCGAGAGCAAGGCCTGCGCTTTGGCATCGAGCGAAAGGATACGCTCGGGCTCGAGCGCCGCCTTCTCCGCCAACAGCTCCGAGAGCGCCCCAAGGTCCGGCGTTGGGTCGGTGCGCTCGTCGAGCACCAGGTCCAAGAACCGAGTCTCGATCACCCCCTCGGCCGCCTCACGCGCCGCGTTCCAACGAGCTCGCTTCTCCTCGACGAGGCCCAACTTGCCCAAATCATCCCGACTCACCGCCGAGGCGACCCGCACGAGGCTCTCGGCCTGACCTGGCTTGTCCTCCACGTCGACCGCCACCAGGAGCTCCGCCTCTCGCACCGCGCTCTCCGGCGCCAACTTCGCTCCGCGACCCCCCACGAGCCGGACCCGCTCGCCCCGGTCTCGGCGCTTCGCGACTCGATCCGCATACCCAGCCAAGAGCGCCCGCGTGATCACCTCGTCGCTCCGCTCGCTCCGCCCCGAGTCCGCTCCCGTCCCGACCCCGATCAGCCGCCCGAGCTGATCGCGGCTGCGGCACACCATTCGCGCCGCGTTGACATCCACACCGATCCGCTCGGCCAACGACGACGAAAAGCCGCTCCGCTCGAGCTCCTCGATCAGCTCCACTCGATCGAGCACGTCGGAGCTCGACGTGGGCGGTCTCTGCGACCTCCGCATCACGTCGCGCTCGCCGAGCATCGCCGCGACCAACGCGCCTCGACGGCCCGCCCCTTCGGCCTTCGCCGAGAGCAACACCGCGCCGACCCGAGGATGGACGGGCAGGCCCAGCAACGCGCGCCCTCGACGCGTGAGCGCATAACGCCCGCGCTCTACTGCCCCAAGCGCTCGCAGCACCTCGAGCGCACGCTCGATACCGGCCGCTGGCGGCGGCTCGAAGAACGCGAAGCTGCGCGGATCTCGGTCCGCCCAGCCGAGCACCGACAACACCACACCCGCCAGATCGACCCGCTCGATCTCCGGTCGATCGAACGGCTCCAGGCTGCGGTGCTCGGACGCCGTCCACATCCGAAACGCTCGACCCGGCCCGATGCGACCCGCGCGTCCGGCGCGCTGGTCTGCGCTCGCGCGGCTCGTTCGCGTCAACACGAGCGAGTCCATGCCTCGACCCGCGTCGTGGCGAAGTGTCTTCACGAGCCCGCTGTCGATCACCGTGGTCACGCCGGGGATGGTCAGCGAGGTCTCCGCGACGTTGGTCGACAGCACGATCTTCCTCTTCGTGCCTCGCCGCACCGCCGCGTCTTGCTTCGCCGGGTCCAAGTCGCCGTAGAGAAGCACGACGTCCGCTCGATCGCCGACGAGCGGCTCCACGATCGACTTCGCGCGCTGAATCTCTCCGACGCCCGGCAAGAACACGAGCACGTCGCCCCCGTCGTCGTTGGTCGTCAGCACCCGACGCACCGCCGAGCCCACGCGGTCCTCGAGCCGCCGGTCGTCGGGACGCTCGTCGTGAAAGATTTCGACAGGAAAAAGCCGCCCCTCCGATCGAACGACGTCCCCGCCGATGAACCTCGCGATCGGCGCGGCGTCGATCGTCGCCGACATCACGACCACGATCAGCTCGGGCCGAAGCGTCGCCCGGATCTCGGACAGAAAACCGAGCGCGAGCTCGGCGTGGATCGATCGCTCGTGGAACTCGTCGATGATCACCGCGCCCACCCCTTCGAGCGTGGGGTCGGCCTCGATGCGCCGGTTGAGGAGCCCCTCGGTGAGGAACGCGATCCGCGTCCGCTCGGACATGCGGGACTCGAACCTCACCTGGTAGCGACCTCGCCGCCGACCGGCACGCCGCGCTCCTCGGCTACGCGCTGAGCGGACAGCCGCGCAGCGAGCCTCCGCGGCTCGAGCACCCAGACGTTTTGATCTCCAATGATCTTGGAGTCGAGGATCGCGCTCGGCACGCGGGTGGTCTTGCCCGCACCAGGAGGAGCGGTGAGGACCGCGCCTCTCTTCGCGCCAATGACTCGAATCAGCTCGTCGAGGACCTCGTCGACCGGCAGCGGGGAGTGCACGACCAGGTTGCGCGAGATGTCCACGATCATCCCTCGTCCTTCGGAACACCACAGAGGCCACAGAGCAGGAACACAGAGAACACAGAGGACTTTTGGAGAAGAGTCCTCCGTGCCCTCCGTGTTCCTTCTCTGTGCTCTCCGTGGTTCGTGCGGAGGTTGAGCTGAATCGCCGCAAGTCGGTCGTCGACCGGCAGCGGGTCGCGGGTGGGCACGCGCTCAGACGTCGAGCCGCGAGACGTCGAGCGCGTGCCGCTCGATGAACTCTCGCCGAGGCTCGACCTGGTCTCCCATGAGGGTCTCGAAGATCGAGTCCTCCGACTCGGTCTTGGAGATCTGAACCTGGAGCATCACGCGCTTCTCCGGATCCATCGTGGTCTCCCAGAGCTGCTCGGGGTTCATCTCGCCGAGGCCCTTGTAGCGCTGGATGCTCTGACCCTTCTTGGCTTCGTCGAGCAACGCGGTCAGCGCGCCGAGGATGTCGGGCGCGGTGCCGGCGTCCTTGCCGCCGTCGCTCAGCTTGAACGGCGACTCGTAGGTCTCGAAGTGCCGATGGTGCGTACGGAGCTGAGCGAAGTCGGGGCTCGTCAGGAGCGCCGAGTCGATCACCGTGCGACGCCGCGCGCCGAGGTCGCGCGTGTCGACGCGAACGTGCGGGTGCTCGACGTCGCCGACGATCTCGTGCTCGAGACCGCGAAGCGCGTCCGGATTGCGGCGCTGAAGGTACTGTTTCATCGGCGTGACGAGATCGCGTTCGATCGCGTCGACGTCGACCGGCGGACGTCGATCACCGATCAACGACCCGTGCCGAAGCGTCTCGGGGCCCGACGATCCGCCGCGCACCAGCGCGTCGATGATGCGCGCGTCGTGTCGCCGGCTCATGCGATCGAGGATGCCGGAGTACCGAAGCACCTTCTTCGCCACGTTCTTGAGGTGCACGCCGGAGAGACTCTCGCCGCGGCCGTCGGTGATCGACGTGTTCTCCATCGCGCGATCGAGCAAGATGTCCTCGAGCGCCTCGTCGTCCTTCAAGTAGATCTCTCGCTTGCCCTTCGCGAGGCGATAGAGCGGGGGCTGCGCGATGTGGAGGTGGCCCTGCTCGATGAGCGGCTTCATCTGCCGGTAGAAGAACGTGAGCAGGAGCGTGCGGATGTGGCTCCCGTCGACGTCGGCGTCGGTCATGATGATCACGCGGTCGTAACGGAGCTTCGAGATATCGAAGTCCTCGCCGATGCCGGTGCCGAGGGCCATGATCAGCGTCGCGATCTCTTCGTGGGAGAGCATCTTGTCGAGCCGCGCTTTCTCGACGTTCAAGATCTTGCCCTTCAACGGAAGGATCGCTTGGAAGCGCCGATCTCGGCCTTGCTTGGCCGAGCCGCCGGCGGACTCACCTTCGACGATGAAAATTTCGGCGCGTTTTGGATCTCGTTCCTGACAGTCGGCGAGCTTGCCGGGGAGCGCGGACGACTCGAGCGCGCCCTTACGTTGGACGAGCTCGCGGGCCTTGCGGGCGGCGATGCGCGCGCGTGTAGCGTCGCAGATCTTGGAGAGAACGAGCTTGGCGATCGCGGGGGTCTCGTCGAGGTACTCGCCGAGCCGCATGCTGACGAGGTTGTCGACGGCGGTGCGCGCTTCGTTGTTGAGGAGCTTGTGCTTGGGCTGGCTGTCGAACTTGGGGTCAGGCATCTTGACCGACACGACGGCGGTGAGACCTTCCCAGACGTCCTCACCTTTGGGATTCTCGTTCTTGAGCGCCTTGAAGATCCCGCTCTTCTCTCCGTAAGAGTTCACGACGCGAGTGACCGCGGTGCGCATGCCGGTGAGGTGCGTGCCGCCTTCGTCGTTGTGGACGCTGTTGGCGAACGAGAAGACGTGCTCGGAGTAGCCGGTGGTCCACTGAAGCGCGACCTCGACGTCGACGACGACCGCGCTCTGGTCGGGTCCCGTCACCTCGATCGCTCCTTTGATGTGAACGGGCGGCCGATGGAGCACCTCGCGGTTGCGGTTCATGTGCTCCACGAATTCGACGAGGCCGCCCTGATAGCGAAAGATCTCGTGGTGATCGTCGCGCTCGTCCTTGAGGTGGATCTCGAGGCCAGGGTTCAAGAAGGCCAAGTGCGACAAGCGGGTCTGAAGGCGCTCGAACTTGAAGTCGACGGTGCTGAAGATCGTGCCATCGGGCTTGAATCGAATGATGGTGCCGGTCTCGTCGGTCGGGCCGAGGAACTGAAGCGGGTCCTCCTTGGTCCCTGAGGGCGAGATCGTACGACCGCGCTCGAAGCGCATGAAGAACCTGCGACCCGCGCGCTTGATCTCCGTCTCGAGCCACTCGGACAACGCGTTCACGCAAGACACGCCTACGCCGTGAAGGCCCGCGGCCTTCTGGTAGATCTTGTTCGAGAACTTGGCGCCGGCGTGGAGCTGCGTGAGCACGACCTCCGCGGCGCTTTTGCCTTGATCGTCCATCCAATCGACGGGGATGCCGCGGCCGTTGTCGATGACGGTGATCGAGCCGTCGAGATGTACGGTGACTTCGATTTTGTTGGCGTAGCCGGCCATCGCTTCGTCGATGCAGTTGTCGACGACCTCGAACACGAGGTGATGCAGGCCGGTCTCGTCGGTCTCACCGATGTACATGCCGGGCCGAAGGCGAACGGCCTCGAGGCCTTCGAGGACCTCGATCGCGCGCGCGTCGTAGGACGCGTCAGGGCCGCGCGCGGGGCCTTCTTCGACCTCGCGCGCCGAATAGCCCGCGGGGCCTTCGGATGGGCCGGAAGGCGCGCCGGTGGTGGGGTCGTTTTCGCTCGCCAAAGTGGGTTCGAGTTACCACGAAAGGCGGCCTAGCTCCACGAAAATCCATAGCATGGTCGGGGACTTAGCCTCGGTCTGACCTCGCGGTCGCTCGGCTTCGCCCAAAAAACGACCTGCGACCTGAGTAAAGCTCCCCGTAAGTTCGTGACCAGGCTGAAACCACAGAGAGAAGACACGAAGGACACAGAGAATTGCTCATTGCATCATCTGTGTGCTCTGTGGGCTTCGGCTCTGTGCTCTCTGTGGTTTCTCGTGGTCCTGCGCTCGTGATCTCGCGAGAATCCCCCATTCGTGACCCCGTGGTCCTTCTAAGCGCGCTGTTCGGTGCGGCCGCGAGCGCCTGGGCGCTCTTCGCTGGACGGTATCTGCCCTCGATCGATCTCTCCAACCACCTCGCGCTGATCTCGGCCCTCGCGCACGGAGGCGAAACCGGCGCGACCGACTACATCGAGCGGGTCTTCGCCCCGTCCCCGTACTTGCTGTTCTACGCGGTCACGGCGTTGTTCGGTCAGCTCGTCCCGGTCGATGTCGCCGCGAAGCTCGCCTTTGCCTTGTCCGGAAGCCTCCTCAGCCTCTCGGCCGCCTGCCTCGCCGACGCGACCGGACGAGACCCGCGCCTCGGCGCGCTGGCGCCATTGGCGCTGTTCAGTCTCAGCTTCGGCTGGGGCTTCGCCAGCTTCGTCTTCAGCACGCCCCTCTTCTTCTTCGCCCTGGCGGCCCACGAACGACTCGTCGCTCCCGCCGAGGACCTGACCAGGCGAGAAGGGCTCATGGCGCTCGGAGCCTACGCGCTGTGGGTAATGCTGGTGTTCAACGGCCACGGCCTGCTCGCGCTCGCGCTCGCCTTCCTCGTCGCGACGCGGGCGACATCGCTCTCGATCGCTGGCCTCGTCCGAACGCGAAGCCGTCGGGCCCTCAGGCCCTTCGCGCTGGCCGCCGTTGGCGCTCTGCCGGCCGCGATATCGATGGTCCCGCTCATCATCGGCCTGGAACGCAATCCTTGGCGTGAGGCAGGCACCCGCATCGAAGACGCCAAGCTCTTCATCTTCGAGCCGCTCTCGCGACACCTCGAAGGGATCGGCGGCAACCTCCTCGAACGCGGCTCGCCGAATCACTGGCTCGTGATGTGGGGCGCGGTTGCATGGTTCGGGCTCGCCCTCTTCCTGAGCATCGTGGCTGGCGCGCTACGGAGAGAAGCTCCTCCAAATGATCGAAGGTCGCTGGGCCTCGAGACCTACGCACTCGGATTGCTCGTCATTTACTTGGCCGGCCCGATCTCCGTCGGAGCTCCCGTGTCCGCGTGGCTCGTCTATCCGCGCTTCGGTGTGCTCGCAGGTGTCGCCCTCTCGATCTTGCCGCGCCTCTCGCTGAGGTCGTGGTTCGGCTGGCTCCTGATTCCGGCCGCATTTGTTTTGGTCGGAGCCAACGCAGAGCTCAACGCGCGCCACATCCGAAACTTCAGCAACCTCGCCGCGCACTACGACCCCGTGCGCCGCGCCATACCGCCCAAGACCCGCGTGCTCGCGCTGACCGTGGTCCCTCAGGGAGACTTCACCAACCAGCACCCCGCGCTCGGCTCACTCTATTTTTATCACATGGTCGACGGCGCCTCGGTCACCGCCTACCTGTTCCAAATGCCCGTGCTCCCGGCGCGAGTCCGAGTCGATCACGCGCCCCGCGCCCCGTTCTGGAAGACGCCGCACCTCTACGAGCCGAGAGTGCACGGCGTCGACTTCGATTACCTCGTGTTACGAGGACCAGAGATCGTCGAGCGAACCAGGCGTGCCCAGCTTCACGACCTCGTGACCGAGATCGACGGATGGTTCGTCTTCAAAACCAAGAACCCGACGCCGCGACCCAAAGATTGAGCTCGCGAGCCGTTCGCCCCACGCTTCGACGATGATATCTTGATATCACGTGTCGCCATTCGAGCGTTGGAGGAAGGAGAGCCTCAACAGTCTCTGCGGCCGAGCCCTGAAGCAAATGGTCGCCAAATATCTAGAGCCTACGTCACCAGATGATTGTGGCTCAGGCGTGCGCGAGGATCCACGTCGAGATCTTCTCGAAGATCTTCTCTCTCTCGACCAGCGGCTCATGGACGAGCTCGTGATACGCGTTCGGCACGCGCTCGACCGTCTTGTCCGTCATGCGTAAGCTCGCCGCGAATCGATCGGTCGCCGCCGCGCTCGCGACCTTGTCCGAGCCTCCGTACATCAACAACGTCGGCAGCGTGAGCCGGTGGGCGTCGCTCATCACCCGATCGATCGCGGCCATCGTCTCGGTGAACCACCGCGCGGTCGCGCCTTTGTTGTTCAACGGGTCCGTATCGTAGGCCGCCGCGAAGGTCGGGTCCTTGGCGACGTCCTTCCCCTTCAACCCGGCAGGCTGCGTGAACGTCGGCCAGTAACGCGACATCCCGCGCCCGAGCACGAGCTTGATCCGCGGCACCTCGAGCGCGAGCCCGAGGAACGGAGAGCTCAGCACGAGCGCTCGCAGGTCCTTGCCTCCGCCCTTTTGGAGCCAATGCGTCGCGAGCAGCGCGCCCATCGAATGCCCGAAGAGCAGCATGGGCTTGTCGCCCGCTCGCTTTCGGAGCTCCTCGAGGCCCGCGCCCGCGTCGTAGTGATACTCGTCGAAGCGGCCAACGTGCCCGCGAACGCCCGCCGATCTCCCGTGACCCCGTAGGTCAGGAGCGATCGTCGCGATCCCCTTGGAGCTCAAAGCTTCTGCTACGTGATCGTAACGACCGCCGTGCTCACCATAGCCGTGCAGAATCAACAGCCACGCGCGAGGGTCGTTCGGAGCCGCAAACTCGTGAAGATAGAGGGGCGTACCGTCGCCCGAAGAGAGATGAGCCACGCGGCTCTATCAGAAGAGGTCAGCGGCTTTGGCAAGCCGGTTCTTCGCTTGTCGCTTCGCGGCGCGGTTCTCGGGCGCGAAGTTCGGGTCGTCTCCCTCTTGAGCGGCCAGAACCTCGTTCAAGGTCTTCTCGTACTGCGCGCGGTCGTCGAGCTCGCGCAGGAGGAAGTCCGCCATGATCACCTTCGTGGGCAAGTACTGCGGCGCCAGCGAGATGGCCTTGTCGAAGTGCACCTTCGACTTGTCGAGGTCCTTACCCGCGATCGACGGGAGCGCGGAGTAGAACGCGCCGAAATAGCGATCCGCCCCGGCGTAGAAGAAGCTCTCGTCGAGCGCCTTGATCCGCTCCATCGCCGCCTTGACCCGGTCCTTGTAGAACAGCCGAGCGCTCAGGCCCTTCTGAACGGCGAAGCGCCCGAGGTTCGTGCAGTACCAGTAGGTCGCGGGCACCCCCGCCGCTTGGATCTCTTGAACCGCCTCGGCGAAGTCGATCCCGCTCTTCATCTTGGCGGCGAAGCCGGGGTCGATGATGATCAGCGCTTCCTCACCCCAGTCCGCGCCCTTCTCGTAGACAGGCATGAGCCGCTCTTTCAGATCGTCGCCCTCCTCGAGAGAGACGAACGCGTCCGCCAGGTAATATTGAGCCCGAGCGAGCTTCACCCGGACGTCGGCGTTGTTCGGATCGGCTTTGGCGGCCGCTTCCCACGCGGCGATGGCCCCTTCGACCGCGGCCTTGTCGTCGCGCTTCGCCCAGAGCTCGTCGCCCTCGGCGATCTTGGCGGACATGTCGCCGGCCGCGGCAGCGGGAGTCGCGGTCGCCTCCTTCTCCCAAGCGGCCTGTCGCCCGGCGCTCGCGCAACCCACGGCGACTGAGAAAGACACCAACATCAAAGTTTGTTTCATCGGAGGGCGAATACCCAGCAACGAAAACCATGTCAAACTCGTTCGCGGCCCGGCTCACGATCTCGGGGGACGTGACCGCTCTTCCAAGATACGAAGCGCGTTGCGGCGCAGCGAGGCCGAGCCCGTCCGTTGGAGCGCGGTTCCGTCGAGGACCTGACGTCGCCGCTCCTCGCTCGCTTCGTCTGCGAACATGGAGAGGTCCGGCGTAGTCAGCTCGGGATGCGGCTTCAGGCGGGGCTCCCGAGTGGGTTGGGCGAATTTGTTCCAAGGACAGACTTCCTGACAAATGTCGCACCCAGCCAGCCACCCGTGGGGATCGGGAGAGCCCGCAGGAACGCCTCCGACGTGCTCGACCGTCCAATAAGTGATGCACCGCCGCGCGTCGAGCACCCGAGGCGCTACGAACGCTTGAGTTGGGCAAGCGGTGAGGCAGCGCGTGCACGACCCGCAATAGTCGTCGTGAGGCGGATCGGCCTCGAGCTCCGCGGTGGTGACCAGCGCCGCCAGGAAAGTGTAGGTCCCAAGGTCGCGAGAGATCGCCATCGTCGACTTTCCGATCCACGCGATCCCTGCGCGAGCAGCCCACGCTCGTTCGAGCACCGGGGAGGTATCGAGCGCCGGGTGAACCTTGGCGTCGGGCACGAGCTGAATCAGAAACTTCCGGAGCTTTCGAACTCTCCGCTTGAGGAACCCATGATAGTCGTCGCTGCGAGCGTACCGAGCCACGCGAGCTTCGGCGAGCACAGGCTCAGGAGCTTCTGGAGCATACGAAATCATGAGTGCGACAACCGACTTCGCGCCAGGGAGCAGCACCGTGGCGTCTTCGCGCTCGGCCACGCCTTCGGCCATGTAACCCATGCCGGCGTGACCGCCCTTCGCGAGCCACGCCCGCAGGCGCCCCTCGGGGTCCGCGGAGCCGGCGCGGGCCACCCCGACCTTCTGAAAGCCAAGCTCGAGGGCACGGGCTTTCAGGCGTTCGGTTAGGGTTCGCGCGTCATTCATCCGGGCTCAGGAATGACTTTTCGGGGCAAGTTTTGGCAACCACGAACGCAAACACCGATATCGTGGCATGCTCGACTACGAGAAACTCGACGTGTACGGATGCTCGAGCGACCGACCACTCAACCGATGAAACGACGCAGCGGCCTCGACTTCGAAGACCGATCACGATAAAAAGCTCCGTGCGCCTCGCTCGTTGCCCCTGGGCGCTCCTGCTCCTGAGTTGCTCCCCAACCGTCGTCTCCAGAGTCTCTTCTTCGGCCGAAGCCGAAGTCATCGCCATGATCGACGAGCGCGGCGCTGTCCTCGAGGCCCAGCTCCTCAGAGAAGGCGGCGCGATACCCATCCCGGAAGGCCAACTCTTGGTCCGCTGGCCGATCTCGAAATCCGACTTCAGCTTCGCCGACGGCCGAGAGGTCGATCAGGCGACCTTCGACGGGCTGAGCGTCGCGGTCATCGCTTCCAACGCCACGGTGCCCTGTCCCTGCCGAGCGCCCGGCGGGTCGCGGCCGGCGACCATCTTTCCGGGGGAGAGTTGTGCCCCTCCTTCTTTCGTGAAGCCGGAAATGCTTCGTCGCACCGACTCGGGCGCCGAGGCGGCGAATGACTCGGAGCTGCTGGCGTCGGCTTCGGAGGCGGTCCGCTTGTCATGGCCTGGTGAGTGCTCCTGCGCGCTCGAGGCAACCTCGAGCCAGGGCGAGCCGAAGCTCTGTGGGCTCGGAGCGCTCGGTCCGGCCTGGGCGTTCCCGACCCTCGCCATCAGCCCGTCGGGAGTCTTCGCGGCGTTCTCTGTTGACTATGCCAAGCTCGTCGGCGTCGACGGCTCGGAGCAACTCATCGAGGCCGACGACTTTCCGACCGGTGATTTGGTCGCGATTCCCGGGGACGACGATTCGATCCTCGTAGTGGGTGCCCATCGGCCCGACGAGACGAGCGAGCTCGCCGCGGATTCGTACTCACCCTCCGCGACACCGAGTCGGCGGAAAATTCGAGCGGAGGTTCAAACCAGACTCCCTGAGGTCCGGATTCAATCGGCGCTGGTCCACAGCTCGGAGCTTCTGCTCGTCGGCAGCTACCAGGGCACCTTCAATCAGCGAGTCGCGCTGATTCTGTCCTGCTCCCTCGAACCCGATCTGCTGAGTTGCCAAGAAATGCCGATCGAGCGCTGCCGCGAGCACGCCGACAAGGCCGACGTGTCGTCCGCCGTCGCGCTCGAGGATGGAAGTATGCTCGCGGTGACCCAAGGCGGGTGGTTTCTCAAGAGAGTCCGCGGAGAGAACGGCTGGTCGTGCGACGAGGAGGACAGCGCCATCGAGCTCGACGGCAAGGCCGGTTCGATCATCGACCTCCGCCACGTGGCCAGGGTGGGCTCCACCCTCGTCGCGTGTGGAAGGGTCGAGCTCGATGGTACGCGCCGCATCGGCGTGGTGACCGCGTCCGTGAGCGCGCTCGTCCGAAACGGGACCGTCATCGCGCCGCGCCTGAGCCCGAAGCCGGTCTACTCCAGCGGGACCGATCAATGCCGCGGGATCTGGGTCGACGGCGAGCGAGTCTTTGCCTCGTTCGGAGATCGAATCGTCGAGCTGTCACCCGCTGGCGAATTTCTGGGCGAATTCATCGAGCCCGGACGAATGCCTGATACGCCGTACGAAACGATCGGTCGTCGCGTCGTGCGAGGCTTGTCCGAGGGTTCCGTGCTCCTCCTCGAGACCATCGACGGAGCGATCTTTCGGGACTCCGGTTCGGGGCCCGAGCGAGTACACGGCCGAAGAGAGTACGACGAGAGCACGCCGGGGCTGGTAGCACGACCCGACGGTTCGATCCTGATCTTCGAACCGCTCGCCGGCGTTTACCGCGCGCGACTCGAGCCAGGCTCGATGAGTTGTGCCGATATCTCCATCGAACCCATCGCCACCACGACGCGCTGGATAGAGCCCGACGAGCAACTGTGGAACGTCGTGGGAATTCGCGGGGACGAGCGTAAGTTTGTCGTCGTGGTCGCGAAGGAAGGAAGGGCGGCCGCGCGATGGATCGATCTGGATGAAGTCGAGCCGGAGCGCGAAGTGCCGCTCGGGGAGCTCGTCGAGTTGCACAGCGCCGTCGAGCTCGGAGACGGCCACATCCTGCTAACTCGCCAAGACGGGTCGCTCGCCGAAGTCGGTGAGCTCGCAGCGCGGGAAGTCACCGTCGATTTTGGCACGGGAGCCTTCGGTGCTTCGGACCCGCGGAGTGAGTCTCCGACCTGGCGAGCCGTGGACACCCACGACGGGGTTGCGTGGGCGACCGGCGGTACGTCCGTCGCTCGAGTCCGAATGACTCCGACCGGCGCGCTCGCCGAGGGCGTCTCCCTGCGCGAGCTCCCCGGCGGGCGGGAGGCCACCGGGCTCGAGCTGTCCGCGGTGCGCGCGGGATGTTTTGGCGCCGAGGTCGCGGGTCGCGAAGTCGACCAGATCACGACCGAGCGAGCCAAGTTCCAGCAGTCCTTCGAAATCGGGTGCCGGCCGAGGGGCTCGCCCGTCTCTGCGTCCTGCCAAACCGACCTACTCACCGGCACGCCCGAAGTGCGTGCCTCCGAGCCGCTCTTCATCGTCGGAGGTCAAACGAATCGAAAGGTCCTGTATCGGACCTTCGTTTTTTCTCCACCCCAAGGAATTCGCGATCTGCCACCGCCGTTCGTCGTCCGCGGGGTCGGCACGGGAAATCTGACGATCCTCGCTCAACGTTACGGCGGAACCGTCGCAGTGATCGATCGGCAACCCAAGGATTGAGCGTGAACGCTGCCGACCGCGCAGGCCGTAGACTCAGCCCGCAGAGTACGCGGTACGCCGGGACCGCGCGCTCACGGGATCGATGATGGCGACGACTCAGCGTCTGCCAAGCTTCTGGGAGTAAACGCCTTCGGCGTACGCTCGCCCGGGCTCGAGCACGGGCCCGGAAAATCCGAGGCAGCGACCGCTCGTCTCGAGTCGGATCCTCGAATTCGCTTCTTCCACGCCGCACGCGGGAGCCGTCGGGAGCGACGACTGAGTGCCATCGTACGCAAGCCCGTCAGGCATCCAGACGTTCCAGCGGGCTCCGCGGATCGTGATCGGAAAGCTCGGAAGCTCGAGGTGATACCTACCGCGAATGCCGAGGCGTGGCGCATCGAACGTGTAACTCAGCTCGACCCGTCGCCCGCTGGGTTCGAGGGGCACCGTGAATGCGCCGTCCTTTGGGTCCACGGAGAGCGACTTCGTGCCCAGATACACCCGCCAAAGCCGCGCGCCGGCGGGCAGCACCAGCGACAACGACTTGTCCCCTTGGCCGGCCCGGGCGAAGAAGCTCAGCCGAGTCACGCCGGTCCCCCCCAGCGAGACGACCGTGCTCGCCATGAGCTCCTCGACCAACGCCGAAGCCTCCGGTGACTCCGAGCTCGCTCGGCCAAGGCGCAGGTCGAACCCATCTCCTTGAAGCGCGGCCTCGATCGCCACGCCGTCTGGAGACTCTTTCACCGTCCACCACGAGCTCCCGCCAACCTCCAAGGCCGTAGCCTCCGCCACCCACAGCCGCGCTCGACCCACCGAGGCACCGGGAACGGAGAGACTGAGGCGGCGCGTCGCACCCTCGAGCGTCCGCTCGAGCTCCAAGGAGACGGCGTACGCGCCGGATCCCTCCGCCACTATGCCAAACCACTCACCGTCCCGCACGACGAACGCCCGCCGGTGGATGGGTGCGACAATCGACGCCGCCGCCACGGAGAATTGATTCGAGATCAGCGGCACGGTGACCCACCGGTCCTCCAAGACGTTGATCGTCACTTCGATCCGAAGCTTCGCCGAGGCGCCCCTCAGCTCGCCGTTCACACGTACGAATCCCAGCGCAAAGTCCATCGGGCTCTGCTGGGGCACCATCTCACGAGGCAGGGGCGCGCTCTCCGCCTCGAGCAGCTTCTTGAGGTCCGGCCATGCGATCGTCGCACGATCGATCCGGATCCGCGCGGGCTGCGCCCAACTCGAAGAAGCGCCGAGCACGAGGCCCATAAAACCCATGAGACCCACAAAACCCACGAGACCCACGAGACCCACGAGACCCACAGAGCGCGTCTTCATGAGCGACTCGGCGACTCGACCACCGAGGTCGCCCCTCGCGGCTCGTCGTCCTGCGACTCGTCGAGCTTGGACGCAACCCGCCCGATCGCCTGCATCGCCACGGCCAGCGCGGACAGCCCGGCGACGATGAGGATGAGGCCGGTGTGCGCCGGCAACAGGTAACCCATCGCTGGCGCGGCGAGGAAGAAGAGTTGGCAGGCCGCGATTCGTATGGCCGCGACGCGGCCGATGAACCGAAGCGCGTGAAATATCGCGAGTCCGCTCGTCGCGAAGAGCGCGCCGAGACTCGCGACCGGCCAGCTCGCATACGCGGTGAGATAGGTGGCGAGCGGAAAGTAGAGAAAATAGGAACCCGAGAGCGCCAACAGATGAAGCGCGCGGGCGTGCCTTCGCACGGCGGTGAGCGCATACATGAGCCCCAGCGAATAGAGCGCGAAGAACCACGGCGCGTTGTGAGTGAGCCTGACCAGCGCGGAGGTCACGTTGGCTCCGCTCGGGAGCACGAGACCCACGTCGAACGACGAGAGCAGCCGGTCGACCTTCCATACGAGCAGGCGTGAGCCCCCCGTCTCTTCGACCAGCGCCGGCGTCATCGAACCCACCGGATAGTCCAACTCACCCTCGACGTTTCGGACTCTCATCGCGAGCTGGAACTTGTTGACCGGAACGACCGAGGCTTCCTCCGAGCTCTTCGACCTCGAAAGCGCGTAGCCGAACCGCCCCAACCCACGAGCGCGGTAACCGACCTGGATGGTCGCCGTGTGCTGAGCCGGAATCGAGCCCGACCACTCGATCCCTTCGCGGGTGTACCGGGTGTTGTCGGGATCCGATTTGCCGTCGATTTGAAGCTCGAGCTCGGTGAGCATCAAAGCCTTGCGCTCGACCGGCAACCCAATCTGAAACATGACGAAGCTCGGAACGTTCGCTGGGTTTTCAAAAGCGTACTTTGCGTCGAGCTTGACCTCGTACCCCGGAAACTCGGTCAACCCTCGCCGACGGTAGCGACCGTCGAGCTCCACGTCGATGGTCGAGCTCGAAAGCTCCCCAGGGACGAGCTCGACCGTCGCCGCGTCGGTCCGGCGCCAAGCGATTACAGGCTGAGGCTGCTCGAGCGGCCCACCCCAGATCCGAGTCACGTCTTCGACGCCAGAAGTCTCCGCGTGGCTCGTGCGCGCGGCCGTTCGCTGAGCAAAGAGTTTCCAGCCAAGCGAGAGTCCGACCGCGGCCAGACTCAGCGCGAGCAACGCCGGCCGATACTCGCGAAAAACACTTTGAAGGTGGGAAGGTGGCTCGGAAGTTTTCTGCATCACGGCCCCAACAGCAAACCCCGAGCCAGCCGTACGTGCATGCCGATCGGATTCGAGGGTGGGAATCACCACGCGATCGAGTGGCTCGAAAGCCACTCCGCCCGCAGACTCGCAGACGCGCTCCTCTGAAGGAGGCTCCGCAACTCATGCCATGCCGTGCCTGTGCTCGTGCTCAGCGCGTTCGTAGGTCCTTCGGCAGGTGCTCGACGCTTCCGAACAAACTGAGCGCGAAAATTCGCCCCCCGGCAACCTCGACCGCGCGCGCGCGCGTGATCGACGCATGTTTGGAAGCAAATCGCTCCCACTCCCAGGGCACGGGGCTCAGCCCGAGCAAGAACGACAGAATCACCGCGTTGGTGCCCCCGTGCGCGACGATGAAGAGACGATGGGCCGACTGCGCCGCTCCCTCGAACGCGTGCGGGGGATCTCTTTCGGTCACGCGCACCCCGCGCTCGGTGAGGAGCGCCGACAACCCCGTACTGACTCGTTCATGAAAATCCCGAAAACTCTCCCCACCCGGTAACCCATCCCACCACTCGGCCGCGGGCCGCTGCCGGGCCGCTCGAAGCTCCGTGCTGATACGGTCCGCAGGCGCCCCATCCCAGTCCTTGGGCAACCGCGCCTCTTCGAGCCACGGGAGCACCGTCGGAGTCATCCCGATCGCATTCGCTAGAGGCTCAGCGGTCTCACGCGACCTGCGGGTCGGCGAGACCAAGAGCTCCGTCGGGCCCCTGAGCCCGCGCGCGTGCTCCGCGAGCCGCCGCGCCTGCTCGCGCCCGCGCTCGGTGAGCTCAGGATCGAGCCGACTCTCACCGTCGCTCATCCACGCCGGCTCCGCGTGCCGGATCAAAATGATCTCCATGAAGCTCGGTACTCTGGCGAGGTGGTCCGGGGTCGTGAAGTCCGATCGCGCGAAACTCGACGCATCGTTCCACCCGGGCAAGACTCTCGTCGTGTCGTGCCAAGCCCGAAGGTTGGCGACGGCCTTGGCGGGCCTCATCGCCTGCGGCCGCGGAGGCGCCGGCACGGGCTCGGTTCAGGGCGAGCTCGAGATTCTGCGATGTCGAGCTTCGGAGACCTTCGGGCCCGAGGCCTACGGTTTCGACGCAGGACGGCTCTCGACCGATCGCTTCGACGACGTCCTGCTGATCGTCATCGCCGAGCACGGCGTCGAGCTCGAGGAGACCGATGGCCTGTTGATTCGCGTCCCGGGCGCGATCGCGTTGTCCGCCAAGCCTGAGAGGCCCATCGTCCTTCCGCTTTCACGTGATCCGGAGGTGACGAACGCAGCGCTCAGCCTCTTCCAGACGTGCCCCACGCGACCCACGCTCTTCACGACGTCAGGATCTTTGGTGCTCGATCGCTTCACGATCAACCCAAAGCCCGAAGATGCGGGCGACGGAGAGGTCATCGCGGGAACGTTGACCGCCAGCGTCGCCAGCGCAGATGCCGATCGCAACGCCGGCTGGATCCGAGCGGAATTCGATTTCCTGCCGCCGAGCCGGTTGCTGCGCGACGTTCCCGATCAGTGAGCCGATCAGTGAGCCGATCAGTGAGCTGGAGGGTCGCGATTGACTTTCCGGCTGCTCGTTTCGACTCTGCGCGGGCATGACCACCACGTGGTACAGCGCCGAAATCACGCTGCCAGAAGACACCGATGAGCATCGCCTCGATCTGCTCTCGGGAGCTTTCTGGGAGCGGGGCGTCGCCGGCATCGAGATCCGCGACCGAGAGCGCCCCACCAAGCTCATCGCGAGCTACCCGCCCGACGTGGACGCTAGCGAGGCCGAGCTCCGTTCGCGTGAGGCGCTCGACGCTGCCTTCGTCGTGCCGCTCGAGCTGTTCGTACGCGCCGAAGAGCCTGTCGACTGGGCGACCCACTGGCGCAAGCACTTCACGCCGCTGTCCTTCGGAAAGCTCGCCATCGTCCCGAGTTGGTTGTCGCCCCCCGAGGGCGCGGAGGTCGTGCTCACGATCGATCCGAGCACCGCGTTCGGCACCGGCAATCACGAGACCACCGCGCTCTGCGTGGAACGCATCGTCGAGCTCTCGCCGCTCACGACCGTGCTCGACGTGGGTACGGGCTCGGGGATCTTGGCCCTCTCCGCGTTGAGGTTGGGCGCCGAGCACGCCACGGGCACGGACGAAGATCCGATCGCGCTCCGCGTCGCCAAAGAGAACGCCGAGATCAACGAGCTCGAAGCAAAGCTCGCGCTCTCCGAGGCCTCTCCCAGAGAGCTCCAGCGAACGTATGACTTCGTCGTCGCGAACATCCTCGCCGGTCCCCTGATCGAGCTCGCCTCGGAGATTTCTTCGGCCATCGCGCCTCGAGGAAGGCTCGCCCTCTCCGGCATCCTCGCCGAGCAAGCCGATGAGGTCGCGCGCGCCTATGAAGCCGAAGGGCTCGTCGATCGCGTGATCGTAGAGCGGGGGGAGTGGGTGCGCATCGACTTCGTTCGGCCATGAGAGCGCGCTTCTTGGTGGTGAGAGGGGTCGAGCTCGTCGAAGGCTCGTGCGCTCTGCCCTACGAAGAGAGTCATCACGTGCGCGATGTGTTGCGGCTCAGGCCAGGCGCCCCGCTCACGCTGAGCGACGGACGCGGTCGCTTGGCCGACGCGAAGATCTCGAGCTCGAAGCGCGAGGTGATCGTCGAAATCCACGCGGTGCGGAAGGCGCCCCTACCTCGGACCAGCATCACGATGTTCCAAGCCATCGGCAAGAGCGACAAGGTCGATCGCGTGGTGCGCGGCGCGGCGGAGCTCGGAATCGCGCGCTTCGTCCCCGTCTCCACCGCTCGCTCCGTGGCCGAGCGAGAGCAGCGGCGGGACCGCTGGGCCTCGATCGCCGAGGACTCCGCGCGCGTCTCTGGGCGGGCGTTTCTGATGGAGATCGATCCGATCACGACGCTCGAGGCGGTCGCCGCTCGATCTCGTGCGGCCGTTTCGATCTGCTTTTCCGGCGACGCTTCGACGCGGCTGTCCGCGCTCGATTTGCGCGTTGACTCCGTGGAGCTCCTCGTCGGGCCCGAGGGAGGCTTAGAGCCACATGAGTTGGAGCTCCTCGTCGAGAACGGCTTCGTTCCCGTAGGGCTTGGACCGCACACGCTGCGCACGGAGACCGCGGGCCTCGCGACCGCCGCGATCGTCACCTTCTTGGTGGGCGGGTTCGACGACGGCCTCTGAATCGGCTCGCAGTTCTCCGAAAAGTGGCTCAGGCTTTTCTCGTCCATGACCAAGGACGAAGAAGAGATCGCGCGGCGCGAACGCCTGAAATACGGCCGCGCCAGCGCGCTCGGCATCGAGCTCGTCGTCACCGTCGTCGGTGGCTTGTTGCTCGGTCGATGGCTCGACGAACGCTTCGCTACCGGATCGGCCTTCACCATCGGGGGCTTACTCGTCGGCTCGGTAGCGGGCTTCTATAGCTTGATCAAGTTCGTGCGCCTCTCGGAGAAGACGGACCAAGAGCAATGACGAAGTTCCTGCTGATCGCGGGCGCGAAGGCTACGGCAGCGGCCGTCTTCGCGGTCACTGCGTTTTGTTTCTTGGTCATCGGGGAAGGGCACGCGCTCAGCGCGCTGCTCTTCGGCGCCCTCGCCTCTCTGTTGTTCCTGCTGCTGATCTGGCTCGGTGGACGCTTGCTCGAGCCCACCACGCGCCCGGCGACGAAGGTCGTGCTGTTCGTGTTGATCCTCGGAAAATTTCTGATCGGCGGGCTCTTGGTCTGGCTCCTGGTGACCTACGTACCCGTCACGGGCTTGGGCATGGCGCTCGGAATCGGGGCGGCGCTCACCGGCTTCACCTTGGGGCTCAATATGGCGATCCGCTCCCCCGAGGGCGAGCACGTGATCCGTGGGGAAGAGAAGCGGTTGGCCGATCAACATCCACCGGAAGACCCGCCTGCCTGATCTCGACGAAAAGCGATGACGCGGGGGCTCCTTCGGAGTAAGGGCCCGCCATGCCGCATGGCGAGAGCTGGCTGAGCCTACTTCCTGGCTTCAGAGACATGGAGCATTGGATCGACGGTTTTGGGCCGTCCTGGGGCTTCGGAGGCCATGTCGTCGTTCAGCACGTCGCCTCGATCATCTTGGTCGCGCTGTTCCTGTTGATCCTCTCGCTTCGCGCGAGCGGCCAGCTCAAGGCCGCGGGCAGCGACATCCTCCCCGAGTCAAGATTCTCCGCGCGAACGCTGGTCGAGCTCGTGATGGAAGGGGTCCTCGGGATCATGGAGTTCGCGATGCCTCGCAGGGCCGCGCTCAAACACTTCTGGCTGATCGGCACGCTCGGCTTCTTCATCCTCTTCAGCAACCTGCTCGGGCTGCTCCCGGGATTTTTGCCGCCGACCGAGAACTACAACACGACCTTCGCCTGCGCGATCATCGTGTTCCTCTACTACAACTTCTACGCCTTCTACCGCTTGGGCTTCGGCCACATCGCGCACATGGCGAATCCTTCGGGTGAGAAATCCGGCTGGTTCCTCTCGCCGCTCTTCATCATCATCGAGCCGATCTCGCACTGCATTCGGCCGGCTTCGCTCTCCATCCGGCTCTTGTGCAACGTCGCGGGCGACCACTTGGTGCTCGGCGTGTTCGTCGGGATGTTCCCGCTGTTGCTGCCGATCCCCTTCATAGGTCTCGGCTTGTTCGTGGCGCTCGTGCAGACGCTCGTGTTCTTGCTGCTCTCTTCGGTCTACATCGGCGAGGTCGAGACGATGATCGAGCATCACGAGCACGCGCATGGCCATGGCCACGAAGGCGCTGCGGCCCATCACTGATTCACTGATTTTCGATTTCGAACGAGTTTTTTCAGGAGGAGCACGAGCTGTCTTTGACGATGCGCAAACGTGGGTTGGTAGGTAGAGAGAAGAGGCGCGCTATCCCGTCGAAGGTGAGCAGGGCTCGATAACAGGAGACCAAGATGAGAAAGTTCTTCATGACCATGCTGTCCCTCACGGGACTGATGCTGCTGGCGCTGCCTGCGTACGCGCAGGAAGCCCTGTCGACCGGAAGCGGAATCGCGGCTGTCGGCGCCGGCATTGGAATGGGCCTCGCCACGTTCGGCGGCGCCCTCGGACAAGGCAGGACGGGCGCAGCGGCCGTCGAAGGTATCGCTCGCAACCCGAACGCGGCCCCTCGCGTTCAGACCCCGATGATCATCGCGCTCGCGATGACCGAGTCGCTCGTGCTGTTCTCGTTCGTCATCGCCTTCTTCCTTCAGGGCAAGGTTCACTGAGCCCTTTCGCGCCGTGAGGCGCGTTCATCATTCGAGAGTGGCCGTCTCACCGGAGCGCGCTCCGGAGGGGCGGCCATTCTCTTCTTCGCCTCGGCGTCGAAACCGCACCATCGCCGCCGGGGTGGCGGGCCGAGCTCGATCGAACTCGACCACCTGGACCTTCTCCATCGAGAATTCGCGACCAAAGAGCCCGTCGAGCTCAAAGAGCGTCACCGGATGAACGCCTCGTCGCTCGGGTCGCGCTTCGGTCTGCACCTTGATCACCAAGTGACCCTCGGAGCGTACGAAGCGCGCGACCTTCTCTGCGTAAGCGATGCGGTCGGACGGATCGAGCGTGTGGAGCAGCCCGCGATCGATGACGAGCTCGAACTCACCCGCGAACGCCGGATGCCGGGCATCGTCGAGCACGAGCGACACGGCTACGCCGGCGCGATCGGCACGAGCTCTTGCGAGCGAGAGCGCGGTCGCAGAGCGATCCATTCCGACGACGTCGTAGCCGAGCTCTCGAGCCGCGACGACGAGCGCACCGGCTCCGCAGCCGAGATCGAGACACCGAGCTCCCGGACGAAAGAGCTCCGCGAGCTCTTGGCGGAGCTCGTCTTCCGGCGGATCTTCGAGCCACGGGATGCGGTCGAGCGGCGTGTCTCGATAGAAGCGATCCCAGTCGATCGGCTTCTCCGGAAGCGAAACCAAACCCACGAGCGCCGCGAGCGCATCGGGTGGCGGCGACGGGCCAAGCCGCGCGCTTCGCGTGTCGGGCGCGTGCGCGAGCTCCACGCCCGCAATAGGCTCCACGACGTGGCAACCATCGGCGAGCAGCGCCTCGACGTTCCTGCGGGTCGCCGGTGCCGACCACATCGCGACGTGCATACTCGGCGCGATCACGACGGGCGCGCGCGACGCGAGACAGATCGCCGAGACGATGTCGCTCGCCGCACCTCGCGCGAGCCTCGAGAGCGTGGCGGCCGAAGCGGGCGCCACGAGGATCAGCTCGGCCCACTCGGCGAGCTCCACGTGCGGCACCGGGCGTGAAGCGGTCCGATCCCAGATCCCTCGAACCACGCGCGCGTGGGTGATCGACTCCACCGCTTCGGCGGTGAAGAAACGAAGGGCGCGCCGCGTCGCCGCCACGCGCACGGTGTGACCGCGGGCCATCAAAGCAGTCACGAGCTGCGGCGTGTGAAGCGCCGCGGCCGCGCCCGATACACCAAGGACCACTCGCCTGCCCGCCGGGGTAGGCGCGCGAGGCGAGCGCACCACGAGCACGCCGACCTCTACGAGCTTCGCGTAGGCCTCGCGGACCGCTTCGGACTTCGAGACGTCGGTGCCCGACAGCACACTCAATCGCGCCACCAACTCATCGAAGGTGACGGGTTCTAGGTGCGCGTCGAGGATCGCCCGGACGAGGCGCCCGCTGTCTCCTTCGAACCGAAAGGCCGCGCCATTCTGACCGAGCACCGTGAGGAAGTCCTTGTGCTCCAAGGCGCGCACGACGTACGCGCGGACGCGCCGCTCCGCCTTCCACTCCGTCATCGAACCGCTCGCAGCCCGGACCGGGCCGCCCGAAACTCATCAAACCAGCGGTTCGCATCCCGGTGGACACTCATCGATTTCCCATACTCCGATGTTGCAGCCCGCGTCATAGCCGGGCTGGCCCGCGTCGAAAAACGGGCTGAACCCGCACGGAATGGGGCCTGGCCCGCGATCGGGAGAGTCACCCGAGTCTGCAACTCCGCGATCGGGCGCGCCAGCGTCCTGCCCTGAATCGCTTCGGCTCGCGTCGGCTCGCAGCCCCGAATCGGAAGCGTCGGTGTCGGGCGACGTCGCCGAGGTCTGGCAAGCCACGCTCCCGGCCAGCGCGACCACCTTGAGCGTCTCGGGAATGCGGAGCACGGGACAGAAATACCCGATTTTCGCCAAAGCCAAAAGGCGCCGCGGTTGTTGACCTTTGGCGGAGACTCCGTGAAACACCTGTCATGACCTCCAAGCGGAGCGCGGGTGTGGTGGTCTACCGGCGAAGGGACGACCGACTCGAAGTCCTGATCGCCCATCCCGGCGGGCCGCTCTTCGCGAAGAAGGACGCCGGGTCTTGGACGATCCCGAAAGGTCTAGTCGAGCCCTCGGAGGACCTGAGGTTGGCGGCCGTGCGGGAGCTGCGCGAGGAGACGGGCCTCGAGGTGCCCCCGTCGGCGACGCTCCTGGAGCTCGGCAAAATTCGACAGAGGAGCGGCAAGGAAGTGACCGCTTTTGCGCTCGAGCTGGATTGCGATCCGACGACTCTGCGGAGCAACTCATTCGAGCTCGAGTGGCCACCCCGGTCCGGTCGGAACGCGACGTATCCGGAGCTCGATCGCTTCATGTTCGCCAGCGTGCCGGAGGCGAGTATTCGCATGATCAAGGAGCAATTCACACTCATCGAGCGGCTGCAGGAGGTCGTTGGTCGATGAGTGGCAACTCATGTCTCATCGGCCGCCCTCCCAGGGCCCTGACCGATCGGCCAGTCGTCCGCGGGAGATGCTTAATTCCCGACTGCCGAGTGGCCGCGCCGCCGGGTCTGTACTAGGCTGTCGCCGACCGAAGCGGAATTGTCGGCACCCGGTCGGAGTGAATCCGACCGGCCGGCAGGTTCGCTTCGCTCACCGCAATCGCCGTGTCGAACGTCGAACGACCCAAAGTGAGCGCCTTCTTCGACATGGAGGCCAAGCTTCGCGCGGTAGAGGCGCGACTTCGCCGCCCCGAGGGAGACGGCTCCGCGGAGCCTTCCGCCATCGAGCGCTCCGTCGAGCGGCCGCGGCATCCGGTCCTGACTCGACGCCTCCGAACGGCGCTCGTGATCTTCGATGGCGTGCTCGACGCGCAGTCTCTTGGAGAGCTCGCCGAATATCGCCAAAAGGGCCAGGCCACCGCACCGCCTGCGCTGTTGCTCGACCTAGCGCAGGCCGCGGCCATGCGTACGCAGGCGGGCTCGACGCTGGGGGTCTTTTCGATCGAGAGCTTTTCGTTGCGAGACCCGCTCCCGACCGACGCTCCGCGCCTTGTGCAAGTAGTGATCGGGCCCGACACCGGGGGGGATCGTGTGCTGGCGGTATTCAGCCAGCCCGAGGCCGATCCCGCCAGCGAGTGGACCCTTCACGCCGAGGCGTTCGTGTCGTTCCGAGGCTCGGACCCGCGCGCACCGCTCAGCGAGAGCGAGCTCCGAGGTGGAATCGAGAACCGAGCGCCCGACGACCTCATGATCGCCGCCGCCCGCGCAGCGGGCATCGAGCCGGGCAGCTCGAACCGATTCGAGGAGCTCTGGCTAGGCGCGGAGGCCGCGCTCGCGCGTATTCAAACCCCAACGTCTCCGGAGCTCACCGATCGGCCGGTCCACCCGTTGTTGTTGGACTCGGCGCTTCTTTTGGCGTCGTACACCCGCGGCGCCGTCGCGCAGCCGGTCGGGGTTGGTTCCATTCGCACGTTCAAGCGAGCGACGAGCTCCGTCTGGTGCCGGGTGTCGAGGGTTACGGGGTTGGTCGAGCTTCGCGATGAAGCGGGCCAGCTCATCCTGGAAGCGCGGGACATCGTTTACGGAGACGAGACGGTCGCCCCGGGCGAGCCTCTTGCGGGGCTCCCGTCTTGGGAGGGCCTGCTCGGTTCGTTCCGGCCGGGAGAGTGGGAGCCCGAGAAAGTTCCGGGTCCGTTCACCACGAACGGTCATTTGTCGACCGGTGGCTCGCTCACGATGGAGGAGTTCGAGCCGCTCGACATGCTCGAGGAAGTCGAGGTGGACTCCTTCGACCTCGACATCGACGAGGCTCAAGACCAACCCACGATGGGTGATTTTTCTGGGTTACTGCAACCGAGCGGCGACACGTGGCAAACCGTTCCCGGCGCGGACGGGTTGGGGTTCAGCGGGTTGCCTGACTTACCACCGATTTCCTCCCTCGAGGAAGATTTGGGTTCTGGCGCGCCACCGGCCGTCGAGACTCCACCGAGTGTGGAGGTCGAGACTCCCCTCGAAGACGTCGGCGTCGCGCCTTCGCCGTGCACCTACAAAATCGACTGGGTCCCCGTCGAGGCCCTCCCCGGAGCGCAGGAGGTCTCCCAGCGCGGGGGTTGGCTGATCGTGTCGGATGACAAGCCTTTCGGCGTGTCCTTGGCCGAGCGATTCCTCGCCGCTCGGCAGGGCTGTACTTTCCGGGACATCGCCGGCACCGACCTCGAGGGTTGGCGCACCGCGGTCAAGCAGCTCCGCGCCCGGCCGGAGCGCAAGCGGGGCATCGTCTTCTTCGCAGCCGCGCATCGTCGCGCCACGGCCGGCCGCGACGACCGCGCGCTCCACGCGCTGCTCGACATCGCTCGCGCCGCCGTGGAGCTCGACGACAACGAGCCCCTCCGCATCTGGGTCGTGACGTATGGCGCCAGGGACGGGAATTGGGTGCAGGGCGCGGAGCTCGCTGGAGTCGGTCAATTCCTACGAACCACTCACCCGTGGCACTTCGGAGGGCTCATCGACTGCGAAGTCGCACTCTCCCAAGACGTCGCCGCAGCCCGAATCGCCGCCGAGGCCCTCAACTCCGATGGAGAAGGCGACATCAGACTCACCCGCGAGACTCGACTCGCCGCTCGATGGGTTCGCGACGACACCCCGCTCGCGGTCCCTGACTTCGACCCAACCCCCACGTATTTCATCTTCGACTGCACCGTCCCCCTCTCGCTGGAGCTCGTCCGCTTCATGAGCTCGCGCGGCGCAAAAAACTTCGTGCTCAGCGCCGCGCGCTGGCCAGATTCGGCTCCCGAGTATGCCGAGCTCGAGTCCCTCGGTCTGATTCAACGTGTCGTCTGCGATCTCACTCACCGCGCTCGAGTCGATCAGGTGTTGGCCCTCGGCTCCGTCGGCGGCGTGATCTACGGAGGCGCCTTGACTTCGGCCCCCTCGGAGGACGCCTGGGCCCTGTCCCTGAGCTCGCTCCGCGGAGTCGACGTCCTGAGTCAGGCCCTCGAGTCGTCGCCCGCCTTCCTCGTCCTCCTCGCGAAAAACGCGGTCTTCGATCGCGAACGAGTCGACACCGCCATCACTCAAGGCCTGGTCGACGCGATCGCGCAGCACCGGTCCCTCCTCGGCGCTCCTGCCCGGAGCCTCTCCTTCGGACCTTGGGAACCCGTGGGCTCCGAAGAACCCGGGCTGCGCGTACTCTCCGCTGAGCGCGCCCTCGAAAACGTCTTCGCCGCCAAAGAAAGCCGCATCGTCGCCGACGTCGACTGGCCGGTCTTTCGAGCGCGATTCGCCGATCGCAGGCCGTTCTCGCTGGTCGACCCAGGAGCCCTGGCGGATGAGTCCGTCGGCGAGCCCGGTTGAGCGCTCCCTCCTTCGCCGGGCCCTCGAGGTGATCCTCCGAGCCGCGGCCTCGATGACCGCACTCGCCGTCGTGAGTTGCTCCTCCCCCATCTACCTCCCTGTCGAGGGCACCTCGATCGCCGTCTTCATCGATGAAAACGGTAGCATCATCGAAGCCCACGTCGTCCACCCTGGCGATACGACGAGCCTCGCTCCCGAGGTGTCTTCGGTATTCCGTACCAGTCTCTCCGGCCTCGTCGCCGAAAATGGCGCCGCGCCCAATTTCGAAAGCCTGCAACTCACCCTGGGTGACGATCGCCTCTCCGACTTCGGAGAGTGCGGACGGTGTCAGGCCGAGTCCAAAGTAGGTCCGCAACTCATCATTCCCGGTGACCGTTGCGCGCTCCCCGAGTTCGCGAAGTCCACGCTCTCCGTCGATGGCGAGGACGTCGCGGAGTCCGAAGCTACGGCGATCGAGTCGCGCATTCGATCAAGCGTCCGACTGAATTGGAGCGGGCGCTGCGACTGCCCACGCCCGGAGGACGACCCTCCGCCGTCGAGCCTCGTGTGCCCGGTGCTCCCGAGCGGACCAACGATCGACGCCACCGCGTTGACGGTCCTCTCGAACGGCCAGGTCGTCGCCGCGCGAGCGGGCTTCGTCCTCACCGCCACGAACGGAGCGGCGAAAAGACACGACTGGCCCGCACAGATCCGGCCGGTTGGAGCGATGATCGAAGGATCCGACGGACGCTTGTTCCTCGCCACCTCCCGGCTCGGCGACGGAGTGATCCGAACCTGGCCCCAACGAGGCGCGCTCGATCAAAACGGAGTGATCTCGGCGCTCTCGATCGCCGACCTCGACGGCGACGGGAGCTTCTACTTGGTCGGCTTCAAGGCCATTCAGATCTTGTTCGAATCCGCGGTCAGTCGATGCGTGCCAACCCCACTCGCGGTTAATTGCACGATGACCCCCGTCGAGCGCTGCTCCGTGGGCCGAGCGGTCGCGGCCAAAAAAACGCGGTCCGGCGTCGAGGTCCTGGTCCACGACGATGGCTGGTTCGCGTACCGACTGGCCGGAGCGGCACGGACCGACTCATGGTCCTGCGCAGCCGAGCGTGACAGGGTCTACGGATCGGAAAGTCACACTCTCGAGCTCATCGACGATCTCGAAGTCATCGACGACAGAGTCTTCGTCTGCGGCCGCTCGGGCGATCGAGCGGTCGTTCTCACGGGCACGGTCAGCGCCAACCCAGACCCTTCCGGCAAGCTGCACCAGCCTCGACTCACCCTCGCCGCCTCGTCCCAGGCCGGCTCTCGTATGTGCTCCCTGCATCGCATTGGTTCGCGTCGCCTCGGCGTCCTGTTCCGGATCGAAGCGGCTCCCGTGCTGAGCCTCGAGGTCGTCCGGCGTCGGGGACAGTTTCAATTCCAGGAAGGAGACTCGGAGTGGGTCGAGCTCGACGAAGACGCGAGGGTGGTCGGGGCACAGCGGCCCGTCGCCGAGGTCTTCCCAGGGCTGCCCCACCGCATCGAGCGCTTCGCCACCCATCCGAACGGGACTTCGGCCGCGTTAGGCACCTCCGGAGCGCTCTTCGTGAAGGGTGCCGACGAGGCAGAGTTTCACGCCACCGCGGAGATCCTAGAGTCCGAAGCCAACGACGTTCCCGTAATCGTCGACCTGAGTGAGGACGAAGCCATACTTCTCACTACCCACGCCATGTCTCGCGTGCGCTTGTCGAGCTCCCCCCGAAGCTGCGAGGACCTCACCGTCGACGCACGGGCCATCGACCTCGAGGGGCTACCACGGGCCGGATTCTTCGATGAAAAGTCCGGGGAAATTTCGGTGCTCGCCACCTCCGACTCGGAGATCACGATGTTGCGCGTGGACCCCGTCACCGGGGCCGCTCGCAGGGTCTCCGCGACGCCTCTGACCGTCGCTCCCGGCGTGATTCGCGCGATCGAAGCGGACCGCTACGTTTGGATCGACGCCGGAGGGGCGCTCTTCGAATGGAGGAACGGCGCTCCGCCTCGCGAGCTCTCGGTCCCAGACGAGGATACCTTCGCCGGCTCGGGAGCGCGGGAGCTCTGGTCACTGAGTACGAGGAACGGAGTGGGTTGGGTCGGCGGCAGCCAGCGCCTCGCGCGACTCACACGCTCCGGTGAGAACCTTCGCGTCGAGCCCTTCGGGCCAAACCGCCTGGCGCTGTCTCGCGAGTGGTCGGACTCATCCACCTCGGACTCACCCATCTTCGGCCGGATGGGTGCGGAGTGCGCGGACCGCGTCGGAGTCGCCACGCTCTCGGTCGAAGGCGGCGGGTTCCTCGCGTCCGCCCAGTTTTGGGAGCTTCGGCCGACGAGCGAACCTTGCGGTGCAAGCGAACAATCCAAACCGTGGCTGTGTGCGCCCGTCGCCGTCGCGGGGCTCCGCTCCGGCCTCGACATCCACCTGATCCCCACCGCGATCGCCGGGTCTGGACACCGGCTGACCGTAGGCACAGCCGGGGGTGAGCTCGCTCGGCCCGTCGAAGGCTTGGCCGGCGCTCAACGCTATCCCGTCGACGCGGTCGACCTCGGCCGGCTCCTTATCCTCACGTCCGGCTACGGCCGCGCCGAAGTGATCATCGACCTCCCATGATCGTCGATCGCGCAGAGAAGACTTGAAGATGTCCATGGAGCGAGCAAGGATGCGCCCATGAGGCGACTTCTGTTTCTGCTCTTCGCCCTTCACTTCGGCTGCGACTCCGGCGGGGCTCTCGGAGACGCTTGCAAGACGCCGAGCAGCGAAGACGAATGTGAGTCTGGGCTGATCTGCACGAACATCACCGATCGAGCCCTTTGTCTCGAGCTGTGCACCGAGCAAACCGAATGTGCGGCGTCCGAAAACTGCAACGGTATCGAAGGATCGTCGAAGAAGTCTTGCCAAGCCAAACCAAGATGACCGATCGGTGGGTATGAAGGTCGTCGATTCGCGCCTCACCCTCGCCTTCGTCGCCTTCGCCTGCTCGGCTCCGGTCGACTTGCGGACGAGCCCGCTTTCGCCCGGCGCGAGAGTCCGATCGTCCGTCTCCTTCAACCTCGATGCTCCGAACGCTCGAACACGAGGCGTGACCTTCGCGCTCTCCCTCCGCGGCATACACACGTACGAGCTGAAGGTGGTCGCGGTGGAGGCCGGGTCGCCGACGCGCGTCGAAGAGACCATCCTCACGTGTTCGGACACTTGGGCGGTGACCTTCGACGGCAATACGACTCGGGAGCCGCACGTCTGCGGGCTTCAAGGCAAAGTCGTGAACGCGTGGGTCGACGGCGGCGTGTGGCGACGTGAGCTTCGGGACGGACAACCTGCGCCCGAGGACATGGACCTCCTCGATACCATCCGACATCCGCTGAGCTGGGAAATCTTGCCGCCACAACCCACCAAACCAGGTTCGACTCGCGAGCTCACGCCGCTCGAGATCACCGGAGTGCTCGACGAGTCGCTCCTCTCGCGAACCACCGGCAAGCTCGACCTGAAGCTCGACGAAATCAAGGCCGAGCTGGCCAACCTCTCCGGCACCCTCGACGCCAAGGTCGTGAACTCAGGCGGAGCCGAGTTCGGGTTCAAAGGCAAAGTGACCGCTTCGACCAAAGTCGGCACCGGCTTGGCCCGGATCTCGATCGATGCAAAGTTGGACGCCCAAGGGTTCGAGAGCCTCGACATCCGATCCGGCGAATTCGTGAAGATCGCGTTCTCCGACGCCGAGTATCACGAGCTCCGCGAATACTCCCGACTCCAATGAGTCGATGGAGCACGGAAATAATGATGATAATTATTGTTAGTTATCATTAGTTATCATTAGCCAGCCCTAATCCTGCCGTATCCTCATCCTGCCTCAGGATCGGGCACGGGCACGGACGGGCACGGACGGGCACGGGCACGGCATTTTTGGGACCTCGGCGGCTGTCGAGGAGATCAACGATGGTCCGCGCGACGCGCGAACCACCTCAGGAACCCAAGCCGTCTCTCGATGAGTGAGACCCTAGCTCGCCAGCCAGTAGTGTCGAAATTCGGCGCGGCTCTGCGAGGATTTCGTGCCCGTGCCCGTGCCCGTGCCCGTGCCCGATCCTGGGTCACTTCTTCTTGGGTGCCTTCTTGGCCGGCTTGGGTTTCTCGGCCGGCGGGGCCTTGGCTTTCTTCTTCGAGCCGTCGCCGCCTCCGAGCAGCGCCGAGAAGGCGCGTCCGATGCCGCTCTTCTCGTGCATCACCTCTGACGTCGTGCGCTCGCGACGCTTGAGCAGATTCGCCTCGGCCTTGACGTCCGGGTCTTCCGGATCGATGTCCAGAGCCTTCTCGAAAGCTTCCTCCGCCGCTTCCTTGTTCTTGGTCAGCTTGTACAACCGACCCAGAAAGACGTAAGGCTTCGCGTTCGTGGACGGGATCTGAGTCTTCAGGGATTCGATGTGTTCGATGGCTCGCTCGGCAGCCGCGTGTTGATCGGACTTGTGATCGAGCGCTCGGTAATACTCTTGATGAATTCGGTAGAGCGCCCGCTGCGGTGGGTTGGTCGCGAGCGCTTTGTCGATGGCGTCGGCAGCCTGCGCGTATTTTCCTTTCTTCGCGAGCGCCAGCGCGTTCTCGAACTGCTCCTCCGCGACGACCGCTGGAGCTGCCGGGGCGGGCTTCGCCGGCGCCGCGCGGGGGGCGGGCTTCTCGGATTCCTCGTGATATTGACCGGCGGGCACTTCAGCGACGACCGTTCGCTTTCGGACGGCCACCGCTTGGCCCGGGCGTAACGCGATGTCGCGAGCCGAGCCCGCTCGCTGCCGTGACTCCGCTCGAAACGACTCCGGCTCGGGGGCGGGCGGAGGAGGTGAGTATGGCGAGGGAGCCTGCTGCGGCTCCGCGGGCGCCCAGACGGGCTCGGCCGGCTGCGCGCGCGGAGGCTGCGGAATCTCTCCGCGAGGGGCGAGCGGAGACGATGAAGCGGCGACTGGATACTCCGGCCGAGGAGCGGCTGGAGCTGCTGCCTCTCGGGCCAACACCACGATCGCGTTTTGAAAAAGCCCGAAGAGTTGCGAGCGGGCCTCGGTGAGCTCTCGGAGCTCTCCATCCGGCGCCTGGCGGTATCTCTCTCGAAGCGCCTCGACCCGCTCCTTGAGCTCCGCAAAGCCAGCTCCCGGTCGAACGCCCAACACCTCGGCCGGGCTCGCGCTCGAGAGCCGTTCTACCTCCGCGGCGATCTCCCTGGCCTGCTTGGCCTGAAGCATGTGCCGAGGGCTCGTCGTGGTAATGACTTCAGCCTCGACGCCGACATAAACACTGAGCAAGAGCCGCGCGTAAGTCGCCGGGTCGAAGTAAGTCTCGTTCAACAAGTCCCGCAACGATCGGGAACCATCGAGCTGCTCTAACACCTCCACGATGGAGGGTCCCAATTCGGTGATTCTCGCCACCTCGCTGCGGATCAGCGCAAAGCCGTACTCTGCGTAAGGCATCAGGCGCTGCTCCAAGGTCTCTCTATTCAGCCCCAGCCGCGCAGCGTCGATCAGAGGCTCGATCACTTTGTCGAAAGTTCGAAGCGGCGGAGGCCTGACCGTGCCTGGGGTGAAGTGTGAGGATCCCGCAGGCGCGGCAACGAGGCGGGCCAAAACAGCGAGGGCCCACTGTCGGAGAATGGAAGATCCAGAGGCTGGATCGAGAATGGAGCGAACCACCAAAATACCGGTCATGGTGGCCGGATCTCCTCGGGACTCCTTGTCCGCCATGGAGAGCGCGATCGGATCGAGGTTGGGGATGGATGAGAGAGCTCGAACGTAACTCAGCTCAGGGAGAGTCGTGGCCAGCGCGGTAATCACGCCGTCGGCGTAACTCAGCTTGAATCCGCCCTCGGCGGTCCAGACCCGCATGATTCCGTTGGCTCGTTGCACCGCGCAACCGAGCAGCAGTCGGAATGCGCCGACGTCGAGGAGAGACACCTGATTGGGAGTGCTCGGGTCGAGCTCGATCGGGAGATCGAGCACCCGCCCTTCGCTGGACGGCAGCGCGGGAAAAGATGCCGTTCGAGTCGTGATGGGGGCCTCCGCTTCCACGCGCGGCACGGGAATCGAGGCGGTCCTCTGAGGGGCGGGAGTCGAGGCGGTCCTCTGAGGAGGCGACACGTCCAGAGCGGGCGGCGGGATCGAATCCGTTCGAGCAACGGAGCTGAAACCGGCCTCCGCGAAGTCGTCCTCCTCGGGCCCGGATACGGCCGGGAGCATGGGGACGTCGAAGTCGGTGTCGAGCTCGCCACTCACTTCGAGCCCGCGCACTTCGACTGACTCCTCGGCTCTCGTCGTTTCGATTTGCGTCTCGCCGCTCGATTCCTCGAGGGAAGAGAGTACGTCGTCGAAGTCTTCGAGGCCCTCCTCGCCCGACTGCGATTCGAGGGTCGAAAGCAGCGCGGGCGCCTCCTCGCGGGAGAAGGGGGGTTCGAGGTCCGCGGGCTCGGCGGGCGCCAGAGCCCGTCCCCACGTCCCTGTTCTGCGAGCAGGCGACGGGACCGCTTCCGTCGGAGCTGCCGACCAGGACTGACGCGGAACCGCGGGCCCTGCTGTCGCGGGATCAGCTCCACCAAAGCCCCGAGGCGGCTCGTACGGCGGAAGTGCGGGCACCTCGAAGCCCGCGGGCGTCTCGTAAATCACCGGCGATTCGGACCCGCTCGGCAGCGGCGGCGCCAAGATCGCGGGAGCCTCGCGCCCGTCCGGCGCTTCGACCCCGCCAGGGGCAGCAGACTCATACGCCGAAAACACTGGGGTCTCGAGCTCGGAAAGCGAGTCCGGAGCAGGCTCGGTCTGTGGCAACTCTCCGAAAGGCTCGTGTGAAGGGAGCGACGGCGCTTCGGGCGACGGCGACGGGTCGGCGACCGACGTGACTTCGCTCGCACCAAACCCAGGAGGAGGCTCGTACTCAGGGAGCGGCGGCACCACGAACTCCGACGACGAATAGGCGAGCGACGAGGCTTCGCTCTCTCCACCGACCTCAGGGGCCAACTCGCGAGCGGAAAGTGACCGTGCCAGGAGCTCGGACGACCCCAGCTCCGCGGGCGCTTCGCTCAGCTGTGCGGAGCTCGGCTCGGACTCTTCAAACGACGGCGCCTCGAATTTCACCGACATCCCGGCCATGACTTCCACAGAAGCCATTTGCGCGGAGCTCGGCTCCAAGAGCGGGCTCTCGAGCGTCGGCGATGGGAGTATGAGATGAGAAGCGTCGCTGGGGAGCGTCGGCGCTTCAATCAGCGCTCCCAACGCGAGCTCCTCGGAGAGCGTCACCGCGTCGTGACTCATCGGCGTCTCCGCGAGCGCTTCCGATCCGAGACTACCGGCCTCGAAGAAGCTGCCGAGCTCCGGCACGACGGGCTCCGGCACGAGAGGCTCCGGCGCGACAGGCTCCCCGGCCTCGAAGAAGCTGCCGAGCTCCGGCACCCCGGGCTCCGCAACGACGGCTTCCGCAACGACGGCTTCCGCAACGACGGCTTCCGCAACGACGGGTTCCGCAACGACGGGTTCCGCAACGACGGGTTCCGCAACGACGGGTTCCGCAACGACGGGTTCCGCAACCACGGGTTCCGTAACCACGGGTTCCGCAACCACGGGTTTCGTTGCGACGGGTTCCGGTATGGCGGCGGGCTCCGCATACGGCGCGGCAACGGGTCTCTCTGCGCGAAGCGCGGAGTCGAGCTTGGCGAGCTTGGCGAGCAGCCCGCCTAGCCCTGCGCTGGTTGTCGGGCCTGGCTTGCCCGAGGTGTTGTCCTGGCCCATATGGTCGACGTCGTTGCGTTGGGCGCGTCACCTCGCGAGGCGCCGCCCAATCACAAGCGCCGAATGCTAGCACGATCCGCCCGCGTTTTGCGGCGCCAGAAGTTCGGGCGCGCCGGGTGCACGACCAACCTCCCGCACCAGCCGAGGGCTGAACGCTTAGTACACGTCCGTGGAAGTTCGTGACCACGCTGAAACCGCAGAGGACGCGGAGAGAAGACACAGAGGACACAGAGAAGTGCTCATTCCATCATCTGTGTGCTCTGTGGGCTTCGGCTCTGTGCTCTCTGTGGTTTCTCCCGTGGTCACGAATTTGCGGGGACCTGTACTTAGGGCCCGTGCCTTACGTCAAAAGGACTCGTGCGCCCCTAAATCGACCGCCAACGACCCGAATGCGCCGTCCGAGGGTCCATTACGATCCACTCCGAGGTCCGAGCCCCGATCCACACAGAGGCTCCCAGGCGCCAAACGGTAGTCGTGACTCGCACTGTCCACGAAGCCCGGATCGACGTTCAGCTCGGTCGGTCCGGTCTCGCACCCAGTGCAGGTCCCGGCGTTGCGATACACGTCGTTGACATCGAAAGTGCCGATACTTCCGTCCAAAACCAAGGCGTGCCCCGCGTTGTGGGCAAAAATGTTGTTCTGCACGTCATGATCGAGCGCCAACGACGTGCCGTCCGCTGAAGCGACCACCTCGATCGCAGGACCCGAGTTCTCCGCGAACGTGTTGTTCCAGAGCTTCGCCCCTGTCACCAAGGGCTCCATGCGAACGCCTACGCCGTTCTCATACACGTCGTTGCCGATGATCGTGGCGGAGTCGAGCGTGCGGCCCTGGCGAAGCATCAGAATCCCGATCGAGTTGCCGGCGATGCGGTTGCCTTCGACCGTCAGCTCGTCCCCTTCGAGCTCGATTCCGGCGTCGCCATTTCCCGTCGATATGTTCTGATAGGCACGACCTAAGTTGCCCGAGAAGTCGATCCCGTCGTCCCCGTTGTCATGAAAAAATGAGTTTGCGACCCAACCCTCGTTCGCTCCGACCTCGAGCCCATCGTCCACACAACCGCGGATCTCCAACCACATCGCGGTGAACCGATCGCTCGTCGCCTTGAGGCAGTAGTCCGTCGCTTCCGGCCCTCCTTGAATCACAGCGCCCGGAATACCGGCGATCCAAGTCCCCGGATCGGTCACGAGCGGCAGCGAGCTCTCGAGCTGCACCACGATCGGACGCTCGAAGCGAATCACTGTCGTTCCCGGGCGGGCATTTGCGAGCTCGATGGCTTCACGAAGGCTGGTATCGGGCGCGGGCTCCGGGGCGTCGCTTCCCGTAGTGACCGTAATGAGTCGGTCCGCACCCGTGATCCTCACCCAACCCACGAAGTCGGAGGTGAGTCCGGTCGAGTCCTCCACTCGCAGTCGGACCTCCCTGGGTCCGAATGCGCCAAAGGTACGATCGAGCGTTGCAAGGTCCTGAGTACCTCCTTCGTAGGTGCCGTCGGCTTCGAAATCCCACCAGAATTTGAGCTCCGCCCCATCCTCCGAGTCGTGAGATCTTCGGGCGTCGAAGCTGAAGGTCGTCGTCGTCGTCCCCGCGCTCGGACTCACCACGAAGACCGCGACGGGAGGGTTGTAAGGGCAGTTGGAGCAATCCGCCGAGCACTCCGCGATCCGATCGTCGCAGTCTCCGCCATTCGATACCCATCCCGGCTCCGCGGAGCATCCAGGCGTCACGTTGGCCGCGCCGCGGCCGTCTCCGTCGCGATCCGGAGACCACGCGAGCTCGGGCTCCTCGTCGATGAAATTGTCGCAGTCTTGGTCATAAGTATCGCAGGAGTCCGCTGCCGCATTTCCAGGGAAACATTTGGCGCCGCAGAACGAGGGGTCGTCGTCGCAATCCGTCACGGTCGGCGCGGCCACCCACTCGAGCCCAGCCCCGTCCGGATCGGACGCGGCGGTGGTGAGCTCCGACCCGGTGAAGCCGTCGTGGTCTCGATCTCGAAAAAACGCCATGAGGCCGGGCCCGGCATCTGGAATCTCTACGTCCGGCACGCCAACATCTCGAGGCGTCGCAGCGTCCGGAACGACGCCCGAATCGGGGCGAGGCCCGGCGTCCGGAAGCGGCGAGCCCGGAACCCGCGGCATGCCCACGAGGGTCGACGCATCGACGCTGAGCGTCGCGGCCGGCGTATCGCACGCGATTGCGCCCAGAAGAAAAAGCGCGCCAACCCGAGAAGCTCCGGACATCGTCGTCTCAGCCTGCACGCTTTGCGCCGAGTCGGGAAGTCGAGAACTCCCAAGCTGGCCTGAGCCTTCGCCACCCCAAGGCCGGACGTAGGCGGCGACTCCCCTCCCCAGCCCGGTCCTCGGTCCTCGGTCCTCGGATCGAATCGGACTGGACAAGCACCCGGTGCGCACGGGCGCGAAATGCAGTTTCTTGGACGGGTGCGATGGGTCGCCGTGGCGCTCGCGCTCGTGCTCACTCCGGTCTCGGCGCTGGTCGTCGCCGCGGCCATCCCAGGCTCGAACGCGCTCGTGCGGATCGGCCTGGGGCTCGTCCCGGGCGCGTTCGTGGCGCTGATGGCTTTTCGGAACGCCCGCGACGTAGCCGAGCGCGAGGGCGGAGACGGCGGCCTCGCCGCGACCTTCGTGCTGATCGTTGGACACGCCGCGATCATCGGCCTCGTGTTGAGCTTCACTCCGGTGCGGCTCAACGACGCGCTCGCGATCTTCGAAGTGAAGCCGCACGCCGAACGCGCCGAAGAGCCCTGGCCTGACGCGCCCAAAAAATCCGACACGTCGACCACGCCGGTCGGGGCTACTGGCTCGCCTCCCCCGAGCTCCGGGACCTCTACGACCTCGAGCGTCGCCGCAGCTCTGCGGTCCGCCGATCCAGCCCTCGAAGTGTGGGGCGAAGCTGGGCTCCTGCAGCTCTTCTCTGGCAAGGGCGCGGACGCGAGGCATCTCGCCTTCGCCAGCGAAAACAAGTTGGTGCTCCTACGTTCGGACGGTCGCACCCTGATCGTCGACGTCGACTCCGGAAAGAAGGTCGCAGAGTGGACGCCGTCCTCACGCCTGCAGGCGGAATCGCTTCACGTCGGCGCGGGAGGAATCGTCGTCGTCGCGCGGGTCGAAGCGCCCGGCCGGGAGTGCGCAGACCTGCCGCCGGCGCTGCGCGAACGTTGCACCTTCGTGGCCAACGAGCGTGTCGCCGCCGTGCTCGACCCGGAATCGGCCAAGCTCGTCGGGCTAGAACGAATCGAGGAGGGCGAAGGCTTTCTCGGAGCCTCGATGGACGCGGAGGTCCTTCTGGTCCAAGGCCGGGAGTCAGTTCGGCTCATTCGCAAAGACGGCTCGATCCTCCGCGAAGTGCCCGGCTACCGCGGAAAAACGGGGCTCCGAGCCGGTCTCTCGAACGAACGGGACAAGCTCGTCTTGATCGACGCCGCCACGGTCACGACCTACGACCTCTTGGGCGAAGAAGAACCCGAAAGTTACGTGTTGCCGGCCGCGCCAGCCATCGTCTCCGCCGATGGCCGGTGGGCCTTCGTCCTCCCTGCGGACGGTCGACCCGAGCTCCATTCGCTCGCCTACGCGATGCGCGTGAAAAAATCCTCGAGCGAAGAGCCCCTCCCCGCCCAAGCCGTGTTTGGCGCCGAGCTGCTCATCGCCTTCGACCGCGAGCGCAGCCGCGTGGCGCCTCTCGACGGCGGCGCCGAGCGAACCCTGGGCGGAGCCAAAGCCGCGGTGATCGCGTCCGACGGCGCCTTTGCGCTCGAAGCAACCGATGGATCGACCACCGTTTACGACGCCAAGGGGAAGCGGCGCTTCGCGGTCCCCGCCCTCGGCGCGGACGCCGACGAGAAGCTGGGCGTGTCCCCGCGAGGTCTGAGGCTCGCACGATTGGCTCGCTGAGCTCCCGATCAACGAATTCGCTTTACAACGAACCCCGGTCCAGTTCAGAACCGCCCGTCATGGAGACGCTGCTGTACGTCATCCACGTGCTGACGTGCTTGGCCATGCTGCCGATCATTCTGCTCCAAAGCGGCCGCGGCGGCGGCGTCAGCGGCGCATTCGGCGGAGGAGGCTCCGCAGGCAGCGTCTTCGGAAGCCGCGGCGCGAGCAGCTTCCTCACGCGGATGACCACCGGCGCGGCGATCGTGTTCATGTGCACGAGCCTCGGGCTGGCCTACCTGTCCTCCGGAAAGTCACGCTCGGTCGTCGGTGACATGCCCCCGATCGAAGAGACGACGCCCGAGCCAGCCAAGACCGAGGGCGCCGCGCCAGCGGTCCCCGCCACGCCAGCCACCCCGTCCACGCCCTAGCCAGATGAGCCCTGGGACCGCAGGCATCTTGCCTGCGGCTACTTCGAACAGACCCACCCATTCTCGCTGCAGCCACTCACCTGTGCGGGGATGAGTTGAACATCGGCGGCCGCGCGTGAACGGTGAGCGGCTTACGAGTCAGCCGACTCGAGCGATGAGTGAAGCGAGTCTGGGCTGAAACCACAGAGGACGAGGAGAGAAGCCATGGAGAACCCAGGGAAGTCATTCCATCATCTGTGTCCTCTGTGGGCTTCGGCTCTGTGCTCTCTGTGGTTTCTCCAGTGGTTACGAAATTTGCGGGGACCTGTACTTGGGGCCGATTTCGGACATAGGCGCGGTCGGATCGGCCCTCTGAGCCTTGTCCATCGCTAAGCCCATGTTGTTGCCCTCGTAGTCGCCCTTTCCATAACCTAGAACCATGTCCCCCATGTGTGTGTAGAGTAGCGCCTTGACGCGATACTCAGCACCCCTCGCTCGCCGCCGCTGGCTTGTGGGCGTTGGCTCGCTTGAGCGGCGTGAGCGGCAGCGGAGCCACCGCCGTCGCCTTCTCACCGGCAAAGTATGCCCGCACCGCCTCTCCTCGAAGCCTTCGCTCGTGCTCGGCCGCGTCTGCCGTGCTGCTCGAGCTCACAGGGGCCAGAATTTCGGACTTCCAGCCTTGCCATCCTCCCGTCAGCACACTCACCCGCGGATTCTTGGCGATGATCGGCGGAAGCTCCAGCTCGGACGCGCCATCGTCGGCATAGAGTACGATCTTCTTCGTGAGGTCGACGAAGCTGGCTCCCTCTTGTGCCTTCTGACCGGCCGCTTTGTTCGCGTGGCAGCTCCCGCAGTGGACCGCGTCTTTGACGTGGCCCTGATGATCGTACGCCGGTCCCTTCCGGAGGTCGACGACCACGAAGTCACGACGCCCCTGAACGATCCAATCGGCGAGCTCGCTCGGAGCCACTTGGGGCAAGGTCCGCTGGTCGAGCTCGAAGCGTGTCTTTCGATGAGGGTCGCCGAGCGCGGCCACGGCCGCTCCGGCGCCGAGGGCGATTGCGACAAAGACCATGGCTTTGGTTTTCACGACGCCACCTGATTTCGCGACAGACGTCTCTCGATGAAGTGAGTGAGCCCGAAGGCGCCGAGCGCGATGATCACCACGGCAAACACGACGAAGCCCGCAGGGATCCCGAAGTAGTCGGGCAACAGCACGCGCCCCAAGCTCGACGACTCGTAGAACGACGACAGGAGCGGGAACGCGAAGAAGAAGCCCACGAGCCCCACGAAGAAGCCACCGAGATAAATCATCGCGTCGATCTTCCCCGTGGAGCAACCCACGATCGCGGTGCCCGGGCAGTACTCACCCACCACGAAACCAAAGCCGAAGATCAACCCACCGATGATTTGCGGCCAAAGGTAGGTCTCGTTCACGTAGACTTGGGCGAGGTCGACGACGCCGAGCGCCGATAAACCGAACAGCCCCGTCATGGCCACGACGATCGCCGTGAACATCACACGCAGCACCGCGAAGTCGTAGCCGTACCACTGGCCCGCGAGCGTCTTGGCGTTGCCGAAGCCAGCTTTCTCCAGGAAGAAGCCAAATCCGACGCCGAGGAGCACCGAGGCGATCACGGTCGTGCCCGGACCCCACTCGAAGATCTTGGAGAGAGGTGCGATGGGTTCCATTTCAGATCCACTCCTTTCGGAGGAAGTAGGCGAGCGCATAACCGCCCGCGAAGACCGACAACATGAAAGCCCAGCTCCCGAGCGCCAGAGTCGCGCCGCCGGTGAGGGCCTGGCCCGACGTGCAGCCCCTCGCGAGGCGCGCACCGAAGGCCGAGAGCAACCCACCTCCGAAGGCCAGGACCAGTCTGCGCTGGTTCGTAGTCTTGGCTCCGCGAATGACCTCGAACGAGATCCGCCCGCCGGTCGCGCCGGCGATGAAGCCGCCGAAGATCACACCCACGAACATGTAGACGAGGAAGTCATCGAACGGGTCGCTCGTATCGTTGATGTATTGCCGCGTGTAGGCATTCCTGTGCGCGAACGTGGAGCCTTCGGCGAGGGTCCCTCCGTGGACCGACGCGTCGACTTTTTGCACCGCCCAAGCGGTCATACGGGTCGCCGCTCCGGAAGCGCCGAGCCCTCTGCCGGTGAGCACGAAGGCCAACAGCAGCACCAAACCGAGGCCGATGCCGGCCTTGTATGAGTTCCAGTACGGACGAGGTTGCATGACTCAGGCCTCCTTCCCGGTGAGTCTCAGCGCGCGCGCGCCGGCCACGTAAATCAAGACCGTCGCGGCCATCGCCCCGACGACGATCAGCACCTCGACGATGGACGGCGTGTAGGGCAGGAACCCGGCGATGTTTCCTTTGAACGGTGGGCTATATCTGAGCGTCTCGCCAAGGTGCCCTACCACCGGCTTGAGAGAGAACATCTGGCCAGAGACGACGAAGTTGTACCTCAGCACGAAGATGCTCGCGATCGGGAGAGCCGCCGCGAGCGCGACCCATCGGGCCTGGCTCCCCCGTTCGGTCAGCAGAATCCACAGCGGAACGACGATCCCGAGGAAAGTCTCGAACAGCCAGAAACTCACGAACAGAGGACCGGTCAGCGAAGCCATCGTCACTTCGTATTTGTGGTAGTGCTGGCCGTAGAGTCCCGTGAGCACCTTCCAAACCGTGAAAAACGCCACGACTCCGAGGAAGAGCGCGAGGAGCTTTCGGAGCGCCTGAATGACGGGCTCGTTCTCTCTCCGCAAGGTACGATCGCCCTGGAAGTAGTCGCCCAGGTAGACGATGAGAATGAGGATCGCCGCTCCCGAGAGCAGCGCTGACGCGATGAAGTAGACGGGGAGCAGCGGCCCGTACCAGAACGGACGCCCGTGCTGCAGCCCGAAGACCGCGCCGAGATTCGAGTGTGCCGCCAGCGCCGCGATCACACTCAGCAGGCCCAGAGTCTTGGCGCGATGATGGTCGTCTTTGAGCAAGAAGTAGAGCTCGGCTCCGATCAAGACCATGTACACTCCGTAGAGAGCACCCATCCACCAAATCGGCGCGCTCGGGTTCGGGGAGATGACGGCCAAGAGCGCCAGCTTGAAGGGCGCCTCGAGCTCCGACGCGATCACCCCAAATCCGACCAGCAGCGTGACCAGGGCGAGAAATACCGCCCGCTTGGCTAGCGGCTTGAAAACCTCGAAGCCAAAGACATGGCCGAGGGAGCTCACCAAGCAAAGCCCGGTGGAGGACACGACGAAGAAGACGTAGGTGGCGATGAGGACACCCCAGGGCACCTCGGAGCTCGTACCCATAACGTGGTGGCCTCGAAACAACGCGACGATGCCTGCCGCAATACCCACGAGCGCCGCTCCCGCGAGGGCCTGGAGCAGCCGCTTCCCAGCGGCTTGGTGCGGGAGGTCCACGGGTCCCGTCACGAACAGCGTGCCAACGCCGGCGCTGCCCGGACTCTCGAGTGTGTTTCCGATCGTACTCATAACTCACATCTCACAGCAGGAAGAAGAGCTTCGGCTTGGTGTCCTCTTCGGGTTTGAGGACCGTGAAGTGCCGAGTCTCGAGTTGTTGGTGGACCCTGGATTTCGGGCTGTCCAAATCTCCAAACGCGAGCGCGTCGGTCGGACAAACCGCCACACACGCTGGATCTTTGCCCTTGGCGACGCGATGGGCGCAGAACGAACACTTGTCGACGTACCCATCCGGGTGCAGATAGCGCGCCTCATACGGGCAGGCGATGATGCAGGCCTTGCAGCCCACACACCTGTCGGGATCGACGGCGACGATTCCGCCCTCGGCGTAATGACTCGCCCCCGTGGGACACGCAGTGACGCAGGGCGCGTTCTCGCAGTGATTACATCGCTCGGATCGGGTCAAGAGCGAGAGGAGAGGGAACACGCCGCGCTCCTCCTGAACCGTCCAGCAGCGGACCTCGCCGTCCGGGACCTTGTTTTCGTTCTTGCAGGCGATGACACAGGCGTTGCAGGTGACGCACAGCCTCTGATCGACCGTCATGGCGTAACGCATGTCAGCCCTCCCTCGCCCGGTATGGAGTGATCGCGACGAAGTTGACGTTCATCCCGGTGCCCCCCATGACCGGATCGCGTTTGATGCGCGTGATGAGTCGTGAGTCCGCGGCCCCCTTCTTGTAGCTGGTGCGCAGACGCTCGTCTTCACGACCGAAGCCGTGGACCATGTATACGCAATCTTGGCGAATTCGCTCGGTCACTCGCAATTTGATGGGACCCGTCTTCACGGAGTCTTGATTTTCCAGCATGACTCGCTGGCCGTCTCTGAGTCCGAGTGATCTCGCCATGTCGGTATTCAGCCACAGCTCGTTCTCCGGGAAGATCTCGGCGAGGATCCGATTGTTGGTGGTCCGGGAGAAGGTGTGTACGGGAGACCTTCCGAACAGGAGTCGGAAGTACCCGCTTGGCGGCTCCTCGGGCGGCTCATAGGGAGGGAGCGGCGGCAGCCCCGCGTCCGCCATGGCCTGTGAGTATAGCTCGATCTTGCCGCTCTTCGTCTTGAACGAGAGCTCCTCGCTGTAAATCGGCGCGGCCTCGCCCAAAATGACTCCGTCCCTCCTGAGTCGGTCGAAGTCGAGCTTCGACGCGCTGACTCGCCCTCGGACGTACTCTTCAGCGTCCTTCCACGGGAAGAACTCACCGACGCCCAGGCGATCGGCGAGGCCCTTCGCGATCTCCGAGCCAGGTCGGGACTCGTACATCGACTTCACGACGGGCTGACGGAGCGCCACGTAGGGCACGCGGAAGGGCGAAGCTTCCAGGTCGTCCCAGCGCTCGAGGTAGGTATTCTCGGGCAGGACGACGTCTGCGTAGCCGGTGACCTCGGCCGGCATCGTGTCGACGACCACGACGAAGTCGAGTTGGCTCATGGCCTCGATGGTCTTTCGCGGATCGGGGAGTGTGAGCGGAACATTGCAGCCGTAGACGATCCACGCATGTACGGAGGGTTCGTCGGTGCTCTTCATCGACGAATCACACACGTCGTAGGCGCATGGGGCCGTGGCGAGCGGGAAGGTCGCCCTCGGTTTGTACCCATCGCCATGAGGCATGGGGGGCGTGGGGTACGCCGCGACCGGGAGGGTCTGCGGTAAATAAAAGCCGCCGGGTCGTCCCCAGTTCCCGAGGAGCGCGTTGACGATGGCCATCGCCCGGGCTCGCTGACTATCGTTTCCGTACCAGACGACGTGGCGACCGGGGTGGACGAGCGCCGCAGGCGCGGACCTCGCGAGCTCTCGCGCGGTCTCGCGAATGAGTTGGGGCTCGATCCCCGTCTCGATGAACGCCCACTCGGGCGTCTTGTCTGCCACGTGTGCGGACAGCTCCGAAAAGCCCACCGCGTTCTTCTCGATGAAGGCTTTGTCGAAGAGTCCCTCGGTGATGAGGACGTTGGCCCAGGCCAGCAGGAGCGCGGTGTCCGTGCCTGGCTTGATGGGGAGCCAATACTTGGATTTTCCTGCCAACACCGAAAAGCGGGGGTCGATGGTGATGAAAGTCGCTCCCTTCGCGTTGGCCTTGGATAGGTCCTGCACCGCGGTGTTGTGCATGTTCTCGCCGAGGTGAGTTCCAAAGAAGGCGATACACTTGGCGTTCGGCACGTCGATGGTTTCGACCGACCCGATCGCTGCGCCATAGGTCAGCTCGAAGCCAGACTCCCGCGGGCCACGGCATTGATCGTTCGAGGGAGCCACGATGTTCGTCGAGCCCATGGCTTTGATGAGTGTCTTGAAGAAGGCGCCGCCGTGGCCGTGAGAGAACAGCGCGATCGACGAGGCCCCATACTTCGCCTTCACTTCCGTGAGACGCTGAGCGGTGTAGTCGAGCGCTTCCTGCCAGCTCGCCTCGCGCCACTGGTCCTGCCCGTCCGGGCGCTTCGTTCGAATCAGGGGCTTCTTCAGCCGGTCTGGGTCATAGAGCGCGCCCACTCCGGCCGTCCCACGCGGGCAGAGCTTCCCGTTCGACAACGGGTGAAGTGGGTTTCCTTCGAGCTTGTAGACCTGCTCGTCCTTCACGTAGGCGAGCAGCCCGCACTTCCAGAAACAAAGCTCACAGAAGGTCGGGACCACTCGATCGGGTTTGACGTCCGAGGCGACGGCGTTCCGCCGGGTCAGCGGAATCAAGCCGCTGGCTGCGGCCCCTCCAAAGAGAGCAGCTCCAGTGATCTTCAGAAAAGTTCGACGTTGCATGGGTTGACTCACGTGTTCCTCACGTTCGGTGACAGCCGGCAATACACCGCACCAAGTCCCTGAGTTGGGGCTCGGCGAGCCGGTACGTGGCGAGGCCGTCCTCTCGAGACGCCTCCACGAGCCGATTCATCCGCAAAATGCGGAGTTGCTGGGAGATGATGGCTGGACTCTTGTCGAGACGCTCCGCGATCGCGTTGACGTGCAGCTCTTCCTGGCAAAGGAGCGCTACGATGCGAAGGCGCAATGGGTGTGCGACCGCCTTGAGTATCTCGGCGGCATGCTCCGCCTTGATCGGGTCGTCTGCGACGTTGGCATCTTTCCTCTGGGCTTGCATCGAATCTCCCGGTCCAGCGAGCTAGCGATATCGCTAGACCGCTATGCATAGCTGGGGCCAGGGACCAGGCCGAGCGGCTGCGACTCAGCTCGTCGACAAAATTTCGTGGGAGCTCGATTTACGCGCGTCTTCGTCGCGGAGAGTGCGACGATTTGCCACAAGAGTCGCTCGAACCCTATGTCGCTCGAACCCTATTGAACGGTCCAGTCGTCCGGAAGGTGAATCGTGTACACAATCAGGAGTTTCTTGGTCTGGCTGGGCGTGAGGTCGGCCTTGTACGTGAGGAAGCCTCGCTGATCGTCTCGCGTCGCTCCCTTGGTGGTCTCTTCGAGGAGCTCGACCTCGACGTCTTCGGTTTGGCTGACGGGGATGTTCTCACGCACTTCGACCGTGATGGGGGTCGCGGCCTGACTCTCGAGGGTGATTTCGTAGGCCTTGCGCATGTGCTTCGTGTTGCCCAGAAAACCTGGCCCCTCGTCCTTGTGCTTCTGGCGTTCGCGTTTGACGCGCACGGAGTCGTCTACGCCGAGGGAGATCTCGACGGGCTCGGCCAGGCCGTGGTGTCGAAGCCGCGACTCGCCCATGTATGAGTCCCCGCGGTAGCTTCGAACTCTCCCTTCCAAGAGAGGGAAGGCCGCGGGGTTCGTGAGCTTGGCGACTCGATAGACTCGGGGCACGAGCTTGGGGATGGTCACGAGGCTGACGTTCGCGTCGCCTTTGGCCACGTCGACCGGCACCCAGGTCGGGCGCCCATCTGACCTCAAGGTGACCCTGTGGGGAATCGACAGCAAGAAGGACTGGCCTTTGTCGTCGACGGCGACCGAGTCGGCCTGGGTCGCGTCGCCCACTTGGCCGCTCGGGAGTTGCTCCCGCTGGACTTGGCTCTGAACCAGAACCTTGCCAGCCTTCTCTTCGTAACCCTCGACGTAGATAGGGGCGGGTATGGGCGCCTCGGAGCCGAGCTTGGGCTTGGCGGTGGACAGAGACAGACTCACCGACGTCCAATCTTCACCGGTGGATTGCTCCACGATCGCGCCAACGGTGAGCTCGGCCTTGGCCGACCCGAGCCCGCTCTTGGCCAGAGGGTCGATACGGAGCTCGTACTCGGGTCGCCACCGCGCGCCCGCGATGACGTATGACAGTCGAGCGCGCACCTGACCCGAGCCTTGGCACTCGATCGCCAGCTCGACGCGGAGCGCTCGCTTGCTGCCTCCTGCCCCGAGGCTCTCGAGCAACAGGGCGAGGCGCCGTTCCTCGCGACTGAGCTCCAAGATCTCACTCTCGAGCTTGATCCGATCTTCGGAGAGCGAGCGACGCTCGCTCGAGAGCGAGTCGAGCGTGCGCCCCCAGGCAGCTCGATCGGGATCCGGATTCCGAACGGCCTCCGAGAGTACGGCCTGAAAGACCCGATCGAGACCGTCCAGAGACGACTCTCGCCGCTGAATCTCGGAAATTCGGTCCTGCCGGGTTCGAATATCCGACATGACCTTCTCGAGTTGCTGCTCGAGCGCGCGAGCGTCTTCGGCGATCGCCACCTCGAGCTCCACCATCGCGCTGGTGGTGCCGATGGCCTTCGCGGGCGAGTCAGCCTCTCCTCGAAGCGTGCGAACGTCCGCCGAATCAGGGATGCCTTCGAAGACGGCCTGGGCGCGTCCCTCTAGACACGGGAGCTGAGTCGACCGAGTGATCTCTGCCCGATCGATCATCACGACGACTCGCTCGATGCCCTGGGCCGACGCCGTCAGCGAGCCCAACATGGCGAGGAGGGTGGCGATCAGAAGTCGCGCATCGTTCGAGGCGAAACCGACGAGTCCTCTTTCGCACGCGGGGCTTCCGAGGGCGAGTGTCGGTCGGGTGAGTCGGAGCATCGTTCTGAAAGTCATGACGTCCTCACCGTTGGTAGAGCTGCCAGTCACGCGGGCGGGAGATCTGGTAGCGGAGCTTGATGGTTCGTGTTTTGGCCGGAGCGAGCTCCACGCGGAACGACATCACACCTTCCGCCGTGGTTTCGAAAGGCGCTGGGTCTGCGCCGAGAAACTTCACGTCGATGTCTTCCATTCGAGACTTCGGGACTTGATCGCGAACGACGATCGAGATGGGTTTTCTCTTCGAGCTCGCGACGTCGATCTCGACTGAGTACGTCGTGACGTCCGACTTCGACAAGAAACCCTCGGTCTCGGTCTTGGGTACGACGCGTCGCAGCAGCTTGATGTCCTCGTCCGCGCCGAGCGGGAGCTCGATCTGGCCTCCTGGGCCGGTCGTCGCGATCTGACCTTCACCGGCGAAGTCGCGGCCGACGAAGATCTCCGCGGGTCCTGCGAGAATGGGGCGAGTGCCCCGGTTCTTCACTTTCGCCCGAAGATAAGCGACCGGCGAGATCGACGGAGTAGCCTCGTAGAACGTGTCCACCGTGAAGCGTTCGGTCTCGAGGGGCACGCGAACGAACTCACCGGTCGACGCGACGTCGATGGATGCGGGAGACTTGAACACGTATTCGAACCCGCCTGGCAAGCCCAGGAGGCCGGGGTCGACCACCGGCCCGAGCGAGGGCGTGCCGAAGTCGGCCGGGTCATGGAGACCCATCGAAGTCTGCCGCGTATACATACTCTGTTGCGAGCTGGATTCGGCGGCCACGGAGAGCGTCATCACCGACCCGTAGCTGCTGATCGCATCGTCGATCGTCGCGGCCGGAGCCATCGACGGGGGTGCGGGCGGAGGCGGGGCCGAGGGTCGCGGAGACGCCACGGAAGGTCGCGCCCGATTCTGCCGGTAGCCTGCGGAAGGTCGACTGAGCTCCCCCGATATTTCGGCACCCTCGAAATCGATCATGGTCTTCTTCTTGAATTCGGCGCCGTGCTGGGCCGCAGCCGCTCGTCCCTGAGCCAACACCGCCAGGCGCTCGCGAAGCAGCGACAGGCGAAGCGCTCGCGCGGTCTCCTCGGCCCGCGGCGAGACGATGGGTCCGGGAACGGGAGGCTGGGGACGAGGCCCGGTGAGCGGGCGCGCCACCGGAAGAAAATCGCGCTTCTCTCCGAGAGTCCAAGTCAGGAGCTCGGGCATCGCGATGCCGACCCCAGGCACCGCGGTGGATAGCTCGATCGCGACGTCCTTCCACGACTCACCCGAGGCTTGGGAAACGTTTCCGGCGATCTTGAGCTCGACCTCCCCCTTGGACGCATCGTAGATGACCGAGTAAGCAGGCGTCCACTTCGCCGCCGGCACGAAGTATTCGAGCTCGACCTCACCTCGACCCTCCCGCGGCGCGTCGACCAAAACCAACACGGCGATCTTCCGATCGGTGAACCCGCCGAGATCCTGCCGGCTGACTTCTTCGACGAGACGCGCGCGCTTCTCTCCCAACTTTTCCAGCTCGTCCTGGGTCTGACGAGAACGCTCCGCAGACCGAGCCCGTCGCTCCGAGAGTACTCTCTGCGACTCCAACCAAGCCTCGGGCTTGAGCACCATCAGCGGCCGACCTTCACGGCCGGCCTCCGGTACCGGCATGGCCGGCGAGATCGACGAGAGCGTGGCAATCTCTCGTTGCTCCAAAGCCTGTCTGGCTTCGGCGCGGTCGATTTCCACGTCGAGCGCCTCGATCTCCTTGAGTAACTTTTCAGCCGACTCGATCCCGAATCGCTCGCGAAGCACGGGCGCGCTCTCCACACGAATGACTTTGGCCCCCTCGACGGTGACTCGGATGGAATCGACGAAAGCGGCCCCAATGACGTCCGGGAGCCCCAGCGTCGTCACTCCCCGAGGAAAGGAGACCGTGCCCCGCCGGGTGACTCGGGCTCGATCCGCAAAAACGGTCACTCGGGCCACCGGAGCGTCCACGCGCAGCGCGTTCTCGGCAGACTCAGGGCCAAGCGCGACGTTTGGAACATCTGGGTTGGCCGCCAGACACAACAGGGTCACGGCAAACATGGAGTGCTCCGTCGCACGTCGGGCGAGGCGAGTAAACGCCGGAATCCGAGAGCGCAGGCATCTTGGCTGCGACTAAGACGCGGTCCACAACATCAGCCCTGGGAGCGCAGGCATCTTGCCTGCGCCTAAGCTTCGCGGACCAGAACGCGGTCCAAAACATCAGCCCTGGGAATAAGCTTCGCGGACCAGAACGCGGTCCAAAACATCAGCCCTGGGAGCGCAGGCATCTCGCCTGCGCCTAACAGGTCGCTGAAAAAGGCTCCGAAACTCATGACGTGCCCGTGCCCGATTCACCAGTGCCCGATTCACCAGTGAGCGATGGAATTTGCCCATCCATGCTGATCATGTAAGCCGTCGCGGCTAAAACGGACTTCTCATCGAGGAGCGATTGGCACGTGCGGTGCAGTACACGTCATCATGAACCACACCTCACCTCTCCTCTCTCGCCGCCCGACACCACCTGCTCGACTTCCCGCGAACCGCGGCGAGCGCAGCGAGCCTGCGTCGATGAACCGCGGCGAGCGCAGCGAGCCTGCGTCGATGAACCGCGGCGAGCGCAGCGAGCCTGCGTCGATGAACCGCGGCGAGCGCAGCGAG
>CAYXDO010000074.1:0-51623 GCA_964463485.1 uncultured Myxococcales bacterium
CGTCCGACCCTGGCCACACGGACACCGGTCTGCCCGCGGAAATCATGTTCTCGGGCCTCGCGGTGGCGGATTCGGCCAACCCAGCTTGGGTCTCGGCGAGCACGCGCTGCCTCAACTCCTACTGTCACGGCGGGACCCTCAGCGGTGGGTCCAACGCAGATCCGCAGTGGACCCACGTCGACGGGACCGAGGCGTCGTGTGGATCGTGCCATGGGTTGCCGCCGCCGGCGCCGCACCCGGCGAGCGATCGGTGCGGTCTGTGCCACGCGCCGACGTCAGGTCCGGGCGCGACGATCGCAAATCGGTCGACGCACCTCGACGGAATTCTGCAGGCCTCGGTCGGTGATTGCTCGAGCTGTCATGGCTCTGTCGAGACCGCGGCGCCTCCGGTGGATACCTCGGGCAACTCGCTCGAGTCGTTGCCCACGGTGGGCGCTCACCGAAGCCACGTGTTGGGCTCGGCGGTGATCTCTCGTCCGGTGAGTTGCAGCGAGTGCCACGTCGTGCCGGCGGCGACGAACGACCCGGGCCACCTCGACACGGGTGCGCCCGCGGAGCTTCGGTTTGGCGCCTTGGCGACGCTCGGGACGACGCCGAGCTACTCGGCGGGCGCGTGCAGCGACACCTACTGTCACGGCGCGACCTTGCCGGACGGGACCCAGACCAGTCCGAGTTGGACCCGCGTCGACGGAACTCAGGCGGCCTGCGGCACCTGCCACGGCAACCCACCGGCGGGTGGGCACCCGAGCGACGATCGGTGTGAGCTCTGCCATTTGCCGACGGCCGGCGCAAATCAGACGATCGCGAACGCCTCGACGCACATCGACGGTATCCTACAGGCCGCCGAGGAGTGCGACAGTTGCCACGGGAGCGCCGGGAATTCGGCGCCGCCGGTCGACCTTGCGGGCCTGGTCACCTCGCCAGCCGTGGGTGCGCATCGTACTCACCTCGCGGGCGGGAACATTTCGAGGCCGGTGGCGTGCAGTGAGTGTCACCTCGTACCCGTGGCGCTCGACGACCCAGGTCACTTGGATACGCCGACGCCAGCGGAGCTCGTGTTCGGGCCGATCGCGACTCTTGGACACTCACCTACGTGGACGGCTCCGCGCTGTGCGAACACCTACTGTCACAGCTCGACCGGAGCGACGAAGCCGTCCCCTCGTTGGAACGTGCTCAACGGCGTAGAGACTCCGTGCAACGGCTGCCATGCTCTGCCGCCGAGCACGCCGTCGCACGCTGGCGGCGGAGACTGCGTCAAATGCCACCTTCCGACGGCGGGTCCGAGCCTGACCATTGCCAACTCAGCCACGCACGTGGACGGAGTCGTCCAGGCCACGAACCTCGACTGCTCGAGCTGCCACGGAGACTCGACGAGTGTGGCACCGCCCTTCGACCTCGATGGGAACAGCGCGACCACCGATCGCGAGGTTGGTACTCACCGAACCCACCTTGCGGGAGGCGTAGCTTCGGCTCCCGTAGCTTGCAGCGTGTGCCACTTGGTACCGACGACCCTCGAGCAACCCGGTCACGTGGATACTCTCCGCCCCGCCGAGGTCGTGTTCTCCGGGCGGGCTTCTGCCCAGTCGACCAACCCGAGCTTCGACCCGGCCAGTTTGACCTGCGCGGAGACTTACTGCCACGGAGCCACGAGCTCGGGCGGCACCAACCCGACGCCGATCTGGAACGTGGCCGGTTCGGCGCCGTGTGGCTCGTGCCATGGGCTGCCGCCGGCCGCGCCGCACCCACAGCTCGATCGATGTGACAGTTGCCATGCGGCCGTGGCGGGGACTGGCCACACGATCGCGGCTCCAAGTCGCCACGGAGACGGAGTCACCGACGTGGACGACAACCTCGCGTGCGAGGCCTGCCACGGCTCGGCGGCAAATCCGGCTCCGCCGCTCGATCTCGCAGGTGGAGCGATCTCTCTGGTCGTTGGGGCCCACCAGGCCCACCTCGTCGGGACGGGAAGCTCACGCCTAGTCGCCTGCTCCGAGTGCCACACGCCGGTGACGGCGAATGCTCAGCCAGGCCACTACGACACGCTTCAGCCGGCAGAGGTGACGTTTGGTGTGCTCGCTCGGACGGGTGGGTTGCACCCGACCAAGTCGAGTTGGACCTGCTCCAACACCTACTGTCATGGCGCGTCCATGCTGGGTGCGACAAATCCGAGCCCCTCGTGGGGTCAGGGTGCGCTGGGTTGCTCGGCCTGTCACGGGATGCCGCCCGCCGACGCCGTTCACGGTGGTGGCTCAGCAACGCAGTGCGAGCGGTGTCATACCGATACTTCTGGCCCAGGCCAGACGATCGCCGATCCGACGAAACACGTCGACGGGATCGTTCAGACTTCGGAGAGTTGCGACGCGTGCCACGGCCAGAATGGTCGCTCGTCACCGCCGCTGGATTTGCTCGGTCGCGTGACCAGCCCGCAGGTGGGTGCCCACCAGGCCCACGTGGCTCCGACCACTTCTCTCGCGGTGACCTGTAATCAGTGTCACTTGGTCCCCGCGACCTACGGAGCTCCCGGGCACGCCGATACCGCTCCGCCTGCCGAAGTCGCCTTCGGTCCGTTGGCGACTCTCGACGGAGCGACGCCGACCTACTCGGGCTCGACTCTACGGTGCAACGGCACCTACTGTCACGGCGCAACTCTCCCCGAAGGGCCGCACTCGGCCCGCTGGAACGTCGCGTCGCCGGGCGGAGCTTGCGGCGATTGCCACGGAATGCCGCCGGCGAGCCCGGCGCACGCGTCCGTGACCGATCCGAACGGCTGCAACGCCTGCCACGCGGAGGTCGCCGGACCGAATCAGACGATTGTCGCACCCACTCTGCACGTCGACGGCGTCGTACAGGCCAGCGGCGGGGGCTGCACCTCCTGTCACGGGGCCCCGCCCACGCCCGCAGACCAGGACTACGCAGGAGGCGGAGGCGCCCACCTCGCGCACGCCGGTACGCTCGGCTTCGAATGCAAGACTTGCCACGGCCACAATGGGTCCGGACCTACTCACAATCAGGCCGCGTCCGTGCTTCGCGCGAACGTCCAGATCAGCTTCGACGGGACGATTTCCTATCCAGGAGGGACGACGATGCTGAACGGACAGGCGACGGCTCCGTACACTCCCGCAACGAAGACCTGCAACGTCGGGTGCCACAACCCGATCGTCGGCAATCCCGACGAGGTCCCGGCGCTATCGAACGGCCTGAGTTGGACCGGATCGGCGCCGACTTGCCTTGGCTGTCACGACTCCGTTGCGACCGGGACTCCTCGGAATCACACGATCGCGGGCGACGCAGACTGTCTCACTTGCCACACGATGACGAGTCACACGTCGGGCGTGTCGACCTTCCGGGATCCAGATCCGTCCGATGGGTTCTCCTACGCGGCGACTCAGGTCGAGGGGCTCTGCAAGACTTGCCACGACGGCGCTGGCGGCACGGCCTTCGGAAATCAGCCAGCGACCAACGTATCCGCGTTCTGGACCAGCTCGAGCCACGGGGCCGCCGGTATCCCGTGCAGCCGATGTCATACTTACCACGGTTCCACGAGCGGGCCGCTCCTCTATGACCGCGCGTCCGTGAGTTGCATGGCCGCGGGTTGCCACGACGGGCTGGTCGCGACGTTCAATCTCGCGAGCCCGACGGTGATTTCACATCACCGCATCGAGGGTGGCGTAGGAATCGCCGTCAACTGCAACGACTGTCATAACGCCCATGTGTCGCAGGGCCATCCGCTGGCGGCGGTCGACCCGGATAATCGTTTCGCGCTGATGAGCAATCCCGACGACGCGCGGTTGAAGAAGATCTCGTCAGGCGGAGATTATCGCGCGTTCTGCTTGAGGTGCCATGACGGGACTCCGCCGTCCGGAGTGAGCGGCGCGAAGAACATCGCTTCCGTATTGGCCGGTGGCAGTGAGACCACGATGTTCAGGAAGGAAGACGACGCGCTGCACCGCAAGAAACACAACGCGTGGAACTGCCAAGCGTGTCACCAGTGGCATGGAACGTCTGGAACTCAAGGTATCAATCGAGGTCGATTGCTTCGTGGGTTCATGACCGTCCTCCAGTTCGATCCGGCAAATGGCTACGCCGACGAGGTGAGCTGCAACACCGCGAACGTGCCGGGCGCCACGTTCACCTGCCACGACTGACTTTGATGGCGCGGTGAGCTCCGCGGCGCGTTTCTTCGCGAGGGTCGTCGATCGTGACACGTATTCCACGTATCCACCTCACGGGTCGAAGACCGAGCAAATCGACCCAGGGGTCCCGGCGGATTTGGAACGTCAGTCGAAGCGGGGTAGTAACTAAGACGGTCTCGACCACCTGCCGATCTTCCGAGGCCGGGCGCGGCGTGGCAATGCTCTTGATTGCTCGTGATCGTGCCCTCTCTTTGCAATGGGGCTTGCTCAGCTCGGGATCATGATCTTGCGAGTCGTGTCGGCGATTCGGTCGTTGACCTGCTGCTCGATCTTCTTCTTGATTTCGGCGTTCTGGGCGAGAAATCGGCGGAGGTCGGTGGACTCTAGCTTCAGGAGCTCGCAGGGCTCGAGGGCGCGCACGCTGGCATTCCTCCGAGTTCCTCGGAGCGCGGCGATCTCGCCGAAGACTTCGCCCGCGCCGAGGACGGAGAGTTTTACTTCCTCTCCTTGTTTTTCGGTGAACACTTGGACGCGGCCCGCCTTGACGGCATAGAAGCAGGTGGATTCTTCGCCTTGGTGAAGGATGACTTCGTTGGTATCGGCGATGGTGAAGGAGAATTTTTCGGCCAGCGACCGGCGAGCCCGCACCGGGATGTGGCCGAAGAGGGGCGACCGCGCCAGGAGGCTCTCGGCCAGACGCTCCTTGTAGAACTCCAAGAGACCCGCCCGCAACCCAGGGAGCTCGAGCGCGAGATCGTCGAGGGCCGATTTTTCGACCTCGACCAAAATGACCGGCTCGGTGGCCTCGACGGTGGCATTTCTGGGTTCTCCGGTGAAGAAACCTTGCTCGCCGAAGCAATCGCCGTCGGTGAGTGAGGTCAGGTAGACACGTTTGCCTTCGAAGTTGTGCCCGGAGATCACCACCCGACCGCGACCGATCCAATAGAATGCGTGGCCGGGGTCCCCTTCCTGCATGATGACTTCGCCCGCGGAAACCTCCCGCCGGCGCAAAGCGTAGACGAGGCGAGTGAGTTGTTCGGGTGTGATCGTGGAGAGGATGGGCGTCTTCGGCAGAATTCCGCCCGTGGGCGCACGCTGGTTCGCCGCGTCCAGCAGGCCGCGATACTCTTCGACCATGGCATCGTCGTCCGAGTCGAACAGGTGCCGCACCAGCTCGTCATCCGTGCCGCCGGCCAGGGCTTGGAGGTTCTGGATCGTTCGGCGCGTGCTCTCGGCGTCGGGTTGAAGCTCGATGAGTCGCCCGGCGATGGATACGGCCTGAACCAAGAGGCCTCGCTGCGCGAACTTGCCCGCCGCGAGCATGAGTACGAACCGAGCGCGATCGAGATCTCCGCTCTGAAAATAAATCTCGCCGATGTCGACGAGGAGCCAGAGGTTGGGCTCTCGCTCGAATTGATCTTTGAGCGCATCGATGACGATGGCTGCATCGACGACCGGCTCGGGGGGCCCGACCTCGTCGGTGGGTTCGACGATGCCGCCGACCGCGGTCGTGTCGGTCTCGAAGTTGTCGGTGATTTCGGCGGTGATGGCCGCGCGGGTGCGATGGGGCCCGCTGCTCTCGGATCCGGGCTCGGTGCGCAGGTCGGCCACGATCCGCTCCAGGGCCAAGTCACTCATCCGAGGCCACCGAGCGCGGAGGATCTCGGCGAGGGCCTCGGCGACCTCGCGGGTGGCGGGTCGTCCGTAGGGATCGCGGTCGAGGATGCTGAGGACGAGGGCGTCGAGCTCGGGCGGGACCTCTGGGTTGATTTCGGAGGGTCGCGGAACGGGATCGTGGGCCACGGCGCGAAGCGTGTCTTCTTCGGACTCCTTGGCGAACAAACGTTGGCGTGTGATGAGCTCGTGCAGGATCACACCCGCGGCCCAGACGTCCGTAGCCGTTGTGAGCGCGTCGCCCCTGGCTTGTTCGGGAGACATGTACGCGACCTTGCCGACGACTTGACCGGCCCCCTCGATCTGGAAGGACTCGGTGGCCTGAGCGATCCCGAAGTCGCTGAGCTTCACTTGACCGTCGAGCGAGACGAGCACGTTCTGGGGGCTCACGTCGCGATGGATGATGGCTTTGGTGCGATGGCCTCTGGGGGAGTGCGCGTAGGCGAGGCCTTCGAAGGTTCTGAGCATCACGTAGGTCGCTGCTTCGATCGGGAAGCGGCGGGTCTCCTCGCGAGCGCGAAAGCTGATCGTCGCCAGGTCGAGTCCGTCGACGTATTCCATGGCGATGAAGTAGTTGTCGTCGACCCTTCCGAAATCGAAGACCTGAACGATGTTGGGATGGCTCAGGGCCACACTCAGCTTGGCCTCTTCGATGAACATCGTCACGAAGTCGGGGTTCTGGGAGAGGGACGAGTGCATGCGCTTGATGGCCAGGAATTTTTCGAAGCCGCCGATCGAAGAGGATCGAGCGAGCCACACCTCGGCCATGCCGCCGTAGGCGATCAGCGAGAGGAGCTGGTACTTGCCGTAAAGCTCCCCTGGCTCGGACATGCGGGCTTCATATCACGGCGTGGTGGTCGGTGCCGCTCGGAACGACGTGTTCGTCGACGCAGGCTCGCTGCGCTCGCCGCGGTTCGTCGACGCAGGCTCGCTGCGCTCGCCGCGGTTCAGCGCTTGGGCCAGCTGGACGTGTGGACGACCACGGTCGCGTCCTTCCGGAACGCGGTGACGAAGAAGGTCTCTGTTTCGTTGGAAGTAACGATTTTGCAGGTCTTGAAGCGTCCGCCGCTGTTGTCCTCTTTGGCGAACTTGGTGAAGAAGACGACGATCTTCGCGGCCTCGGGCCGATCGACCTCCTTGAGCTTGCAGTCGGCGGCGCTGGCCAAGGGCGCGATCCCGAGCACGCTCAACGCGATGCTTGCCGTGAAGATGCGCATACGAAGAAAGTATCAGGAGAAGCATGCCGGTACACGGTCAGATTGGATGGGCCGCTCTCGCCGTGGTCGCGCTGTGCTTGGAATCGAACGCACACGCCGAGGAGGAGGCATCGGAGGCGTCTTCTTCGGCCGTTCATTTCGAGCAGGGGCGGCCCGTGATCGGCGCGACATTTGGCGTCGGCTTCGGGAGCGGAAGGACGGCGCTCGCGGCTGGTCTCAGCGTTGGTGTCCCTCCGATCTCCGGGGTTCTGCCCGGAATTCGGGGGTTGTTGATTGCGGAAGATGGTGTGGGCGGTGAGCTCGCGCTGACCCTGGCGCTCGCGCCCCCGTTCTCTGCTTCGATCCTGCCTTTTGCGATCGGCGAAGTGGGGCGTCGATTCGTGGAGGACTCAGCGGACGCGTGGCTGTTCGGCGCTGGTGGGGGGCTGCTGATCGGTGAGCCGTCTTCGGCGTTGAACTTTCAGCTTGGGTGGATGTTCAGGAGGCTCGATTTTCCGTCGGGCTCCCTCGATGCGAGCGGACCGATCTTCGGCGTTTCCGCAAGGCTGTAGCGAGATCTCTCGGTGCTCGTCGCGCAGATCCTCGTGACTTCGATCGCTACGAGCACGGCCGCGAGCACCTCGAGCGTCGCCGACTATCTTGCTGCATCCGCGCGCGGCGCGGTGCTGTTGGCGGAGGAGCGATTTGCCGAAGCCGCAGACGAGCTCCGGCGCGCGCGCTTGCTCACGCCGAGCTCTCCGACGGTGGCCCGCGATCTCGCGGTGGCGCTCGTCGCGCTCGAGCGCTTCGAGGAGGCGCTCGACGTGCTCGAAGACGTGGAAGGCCTGGGCGACGTCGATCCGGAGGTGCTCGATCTGCTGGCGGTAGTGTTGGTGCGGCTTGGCCAAGATGAAGCCGCGCGCGAGGTCGCCTCGAGCTCGGGCACCTTCGACGGAGATGCGCTCGCTTTTGCGCTCGGAGATCGATCCCGTCTCGACGAGGTCGCGTCCCGTCTCGGCGACCGATCCTTGCGCGCGATCGCGGCGGCGCGGTTGTTGGAGGCACACGCAGCCAAGAACGGAGATGGCGCTCGGGCGCGTGCTCTCTCTGGGCTCGCGCAGGCGGGCGAGCGGAGCTTGTTGGCTGCTTCGAGCGGAGCCTGGCCGATCGAGCCCATCGGGGTCGGAGCCATCGCGCGGGCCACGGTCGACGTGAGCACCAATCCGCGTCTCGTCGATCGATCGACGTTGTCGGATACGGGAGCTCGAGCCACCGTCGAAGCGGAAGCTGGGATCGCCGCGTTGATCGGCAGAGCTCGAGTCGACGGAGCTTTTGCGTTCGAACAGCAGAAGTGGCTCGTCGCCAGCGAGGCCGACGACTTCGAGGTCAGCGCCTTCACCCTTTGCCTGGGGATCGAGGTACCGCTCGAGGCCTCTCCGCTCACGCCTTCGGCAGGGCTCGGTCTGAGGTTGCTCGACGTCTCCGGAGCGCTCCTGTCCACACATCACGCCTTCGCCATCGATGGCGGACCGCGGCTGCGCCTGCCGATTTCGAGCAACCTCGAGGTGTTGCTCGAGTTGCTGGCGATCGCGACCGATTTCGTCGACGGCAGCCCTCGAGATACTCGCGCGAGCTCGCAGAACCGCGACTTCATCGGCCAGCGGGTCATGGCGTCGATTCGAGCTCGAGACGAGCTCGTGAGCGGGAACGTGGAGCTCTCGTTTTTGCGCGACGATGCGCGCGGATCCGCGTTCGACGCGGTCGGCGGATCGATCGCCGGCCTCGTGGAGGTCACGCTCACCGACGTGTTTTCGCTCGACGTCGCCGCGGGGCTCGACCTTCGTCGCTACGGGCCCGTCGGAGACCCGCGTGTGCTCGGCGCCGCCTCGACGCGGGAGGAGCTGCGCTTGAGCGTTGGCGCCGGTCTTCGCGCCAAGCTCACCGGAGCGCTCTCGCTGACGGTGATGGACTCTTACGTGCAGAAGGTCGCCAGAGGAACGAGGGGCTACTCGGACAATCTCACGAGGCTCGGAGCGGAGGTCTCGTTTTGAGCCTCGTCGTCGTGTTGTGCGCTGCGTTGATCGCAGAGCCCCCCGTGGGGGTCGTTCGATGGGCCGAGGGCCTCACTGTTTCTCGCACGAGCACCACGGTTCTGGGCGCGTCGGGGCTTCGTCTGTTTGCAGGCGATCGTTTGTCGACCAGATCCGATGGTTGGGCCGAGGTCGAGCCGTCCGTGGGAGTGCGTCTGCGGCTGAGCGCCGCCTCTACCCTGATCGTCGGTCCGGTTGGAGTCGAGGTGCTGCGCGGCCGAGCGTGGGTGTCCGCCGCCAGCGCGAAGCTCTTCACCAAGAACGAATCGTTGGAGATCAAACGAGGTTCGCTGGTCGTCGAGATCGGATCGGACGGGCGCGCGCTCGCGACGATGCGAGCGGGTACCGCCACTTCGAGGGACGGCGCGATTTTGACGCGTGGGTTCGTGTTGGAGAGCGGACGGCTTCGACGGGGCGGGCAGGCCCTGGCCGAGGTCGTGGACGAGGAGGCGCGGAGATTTCTTGGGGATCGCGCGGGTGCGTTGGCGCGCGCGGTCAGAGTCGCTCGAGCGACGAGCGCGAGCTTCGTCCCCGAGCATCTCGCCCAGAGGTCTCGCGAGCCCTCCGGCGGCGTTTACTCATACCGCGGCGCAGCGTTCGACATCCTCGATCGAGCCACTGGCGCGGCCCCGTTTTTCGAAACCGAGATTCCGAAGGCCGGACCCAATCTGCGGGTCGGCGTGGAGTTCGCAGATGAGCTGCGCTGACGCGAGGGTCTTGGCGCTGCTGTTGATTGCTTGTGAGCCCCAGGCGGCGGTCACGCTCACGTTGGGGCTCGAGCGAACGCCGTCGGACGTCGCGTCGATCAGTGTGTTCGTCACGGAGGTCGCCGAGCAGCGAATCGTGGCGAGCGCGACCGTTGGGGCCCAAAGGGTCGCCGAACCGATCATGCTAGGAGTGCCAGCGGAGACGCTGCTCGAGATCGCGGCGGTGGCTCGAACCAGCACGGGCGTCCCGAGTTGGGTAGCGTATCGCGAGGAGCGAGTGCCGCTGCGGCGGGAGCCATCCGCGGTCGAGCTCACTTTGCGTCCCGCGGGCGTGCTCATCGTGGACACGACGGAGCTGGACGATGAAGTGTCCCTAGAGCCCGAGCACCACCGGGAGCGGGGTTGGTTGCTCGCTCCGGAGCTCATTCACGAGCGAGTGGTGGAGCAGGGGCGTTGGAGCGCGCGGTCACGCCGGGAGTTGGACGGCGGCCGGGGGCTTTGGGTGGAGCGACGTGGCGCTTCCCGGACGAAGCTTCAGAAAGCACCTCGTGGGAGGCCCCAGCAGTTGGTCCTCGGCGTCAAGGACGGGCAGGGGCTCGACACTCGAGCGATTGGTCCGCGAGAGCCGTTTTTCATCGACGTGGCGGCGTCGAGGCCGCGCGACGCCCAGGTGCGCTGGCGGTTCAGCGAGGTCGCGATCGCGCCCGGCGGGAGCGTAACCGCGCCGGCCACGCTCGGCCCGTTCCAACATGACGGGAGCGCCCGATTCATCGCCGTAGACGAAGAGGCGGGGGACTCGGTTTCGGTGCTCGTAGGCCGAACGTCGCAGGCGACCCCGCACCGCGTCGCCCTGACGCTCCTCGATCCGGAAAGGCTCGGGCTCGGCACGTGGTTGGCCGTCGACGTCCTCGACGAGCGCGGTTGGCCGCTGGAGACGGCTGGCTCGGTCGATCTCGGCGACAGTGATCCTCACGTGTACGGACCGGACGGCGTGCAAGTCATGCTGGGTCCGCAGGGCGCGCTCGTGCGGGTCGTGCGGGGCACCGAGCCCCTCGACCGGGCGGCCGTCTTGAGGGCTCGGGTCGACGTGGCCGGGATCGCGCTCTTCGGGGAGCTCGAGTTGCCCCGAATCCATTGAGGCCAGCGGCCCGATGCGAAAGCGATGCGGGCGGACGGCCCAGAAGGTACTGGAGAATCGGCCCGACGAGCGGGTAGCACGACGATCTCGCCGTCGTTCGATTGACTCGATCGGGCGCCTTGTCTACTGCCACGCGCGTCATGGCTAGACGCGAGTTTTCCGGTTCGATCCTCGGCTTCGTCGTGCTCTCGGCGGTCCTGTTGGGTTGTCCTCCCAAATATCCCAAGTGTGAAAAAGACGAGCACTGCGCGGCCAAAGAGCAGGTCTGTGTCGAAGGCCTCTGCCAGCAGTGCCGTACGAACGACCAGTGCGGGGAGGGTCTAGCGTGCAAGGGCGGGCGCTGCGAAATGGTCGCCGAGTGCAAGAAAGACGTCGACTGCAAGGACCCCATGGTGTGCCGAGCCGGTCGCTGCGAGGCCGAATGCAAGGCCGACTCCGATTGCTCGGCGAGCATGAAGTGCAGCCAAGACCGCTGCATCGACCGTCGCGCGTGCAAAGCCGACGAAGACTGCGGAGCCGACCAGCACTGCTCCAAAGGTCTGTGCGAGCTCGATGCCGCTCCGAGGCCCGATCTCGCGTCGCGATCGTTGCTCGAAGAGTGCAAAGTCTCCGTGGTCCACTTCGATTACAACGACTCCGCTCTGCGACCCGAGGACCGCGACAACCTCGCCCGCGTCGCCGAGTGTATGAAACAGAAGGGCGCCACGATCACGATCGAGGGCCACTGCGACGAGCGCGGTACGACCGAATACAATCTGGCGCTCGGCGACCGTCGCGCGCAGTCTGTGTTCCAATACATGTCGACCCTGGGCGTCCCGCGCTCGCGTTTGCGTACCATCAGCAAAGGCGAGGAGGAGCCTTTGGTCGACGGCCATGACGAAGCGGCGTGGTCGAAGAATCGCCGCGTGGAGTTCAAGGAGTGATGAAGATGGTTCGAGTCGCGCTCGCGCAGCGCTCCGCCCTGCGCGACCTACGATTGTTCTTACTCCCCGTGGCGGTTGGCTTGGCCCCGGGTTGCTCTCACTACTCCCAAGCAGACGGGAAGAAGCTCGAGGGCGAGGTCTTCGCGCTCACCGCGCGCGTGAAGGAGCTCGAGACCAAGACCAAGACGCTCGGAGACGATCTCAAGGGCGAGGTCGACAATCGTGAGGTCCTCTCCGCCAAGGTCGAGGATCTCTCGACGTTCGCCCGACGCGGGACGGCGGACCTCAGCGCTCAGCTCGACTCCATTCGCGAAGACATGGCGCGGGTTCGCGGCCTCGGCGAGCGGCTCGAGGCTCTCGAAACCAAGCTGAATCAGGTCGTCGACAACCTCGCGTCCGTGGAGGCGAAGGAGTCCCAGGCGGCGCAGTCCGAGGCCGACAAGCAAAAAGCGGTCGAGGAGGCCCTCAAGCGAGAGCGGATCATCGCCGACCCCAAGGCGCTCGTGGAAGAGGTGGTTCGGCTCCTGAATCAGCAGCAGCCGGGCGAAGCGCGAAAGCTGCTGCGGGAGGCCCAAAAGCGGGCGGAAACGGACAAGGAGCTCGCGAAGTCAGGCGACAACATCCAGTTCCTGATCGCCGAGACCTACTACCTCGAGGCGAAGTATCAGCTCGCGGTGAGTGAGTACAACGTAGTGCGCAAGAACTTTCCGAGCTCCCAGAAAGTGCCGGACGCGCTCTTGAAGATGGGTATGTGTTTCGAACAGCTCAAATACCCAGACGACGCGAAGCTGTTCTACCAGAACATTCGCGACAAGTATAAGAACAGCAAGGCAGCCAAAGAGGCCTCGGAGCGACTGAAGTCACTCAAGTGACCCCTCATGAGGGTCATTTCTTTGGGAGAGTAGGTGACGCCGCGAGGACTCGGCCTTCCGGCCCGAGCACCAGCGCGCCCAAAAGGTCGATCTCCACCGTGCCCAGATCTCTGACCGACTGGTACTTGGAGGCGAAGCGGAAGAGGATCTCGGCGGCGATGGTCGCCTCCGCCGTGCGGAGTCCCGCCGCGTCGTCGAGCTCGGGCACGCTCACGTAGGTTTGAAACACCGGCGGCTCGCGGTTCTGGTCGAGCCATCCGGGCGCTGGTGGCAGCCGAATGGCCCGTCCGAGCTCAGCGAACACACGAAGCGGAAATCGCTTCTTTTCGAAGTCATAACGGCCGAGTTGAGCACGTGCGGTCGCCCTGAAGACGATCGCTTGGAGCTGCCGATACTCGCCGGTCGCCTCGGTGTTGCAGGTGAGGCGTGTCTCTCGGTCGAGCCTTCCTCGGCAACGCGAGAGGATCAAATCGAGACGCCGTTGGAGGTCGTCAGAGGTCACGAGGGAGCTCTTGGCGCGCAAGTCGTCGTAGGGGTTGGCGGAGGCGTTCGATTCGAACGCCGTCACGAGGAGAGCTCCGAGGACGCCAAGAAGTCGCACTCAGGGCTCCGCGAGCGCGCCGTGCTCACGCGACCAGGCGAGAGAAACGGGCCTGAAGGTCTTGGTGTCGTCTTCGAGCTCCAGCACCACCACCTGTCCTTCCGGGAGGTCCACCTCGATCCCACGTCGTCGATCGGCAGGAAAGTGGTCCGTCACGATCCGCAACCGGCCCGCGGCTACTCTCGCATGGTGGATCTTTTTCCCAGCCAGACGGCCCGGGAGGCCGAGCGATCCTGCCTCGTCGACCGCCAGCGGGCACGCGCCGTGTGGACAGAGCTCACTCACGAAATACAGTCTTCCGCCGAATCGATCTTTGAGGTGCGGGCACCCGCGACGGGGCCAGTACGCTGGATCGAGGCATGGAGACATCAGCACGAGGACTTCGGCTTCGGGCGGCCTCAGTCGCGCGAGCTCGAACGAGGTCGGGGTCGCGGCGAGCGGCAGAACGGACGCGGGATCAGACGCGATCACACGCCCGTCGTGACCGTCGTAAAGTCTCGCTCCTAGGACCTCGAGTCGAATCCGCGCGCCGATGCGTCGTGGCCGTCGGCTCGTCGGATCGAGGCCTTCTACGGGCGCCGCGAAGCTCGACACGACTCGGCCCACGACCTCGGCTCGTAGGAACTCGTCCGCGTCTCGTCGAAAGCTCACCAAGTGAGCAGGGTCGAGGGGCACGTCGATTTGCCACGGGGCGCCATCGGGCGCCATCAGGGTGACGACGGGTCGCCCTTCGATGTTGTCGCCGGGCTCTGGTTCGAGTGTCGCGCGGAAGCTCTTCGACTCGGCCTCGTAGGATCCGAGGTCGACCTCGACGTTGGTGAAGCGAATCAATCGTCCAAAGACGTGGGCCTCGAAATGAGCGCGGAGCGCCTGCTCACACTTTGGCTCCTCGAACTCGTTGCCGCGGATGGATGGGTTGTCGAGGCAGCTCTTGCTGCAGCGCACACGGCACTCACTCGAGGTCGGGCCTCCTGGCGCTTGCACGACGACGGGGGATCCAAAGTGAACCTCGTCGCGAAGCTCCTCCGGTGTCATGTCACGAACGTCTGGTCCGAGCAGGGCCTCGAACGAGGAGACCTCGCGACGCTCCTTTTGTGCTCGGTCGACACATCGGCCGGCGTGGACGAAGCAACGCTGGCCCTTGGCGCAGGCCTTCGATTTGGCGCATTCGGCGTCGGTCACCGCGGTGCAGGTGGGAACGGTCCCCATCTTCAAGGTGCAAAGCCCTTCGGATCGGCAGGCTTCGCTGCGCTCGCAGGCGCTGGCCGCGTCTGGCGCGCAGACCCAAGTGCGAGTGGACTCGTCCACGCTCGCGGAGCAGCCCCCGCGCTCGGCGCAGAGCTCGGACTTCGCGCAGGCGTCTTCGTTGGTCACTCCGTGAACCGCGCAGCTCATTCCGTCCAAGGCGCCAAAACAACGGCCCTCGCGTCTGCACGCGAGACTTCGCTCGCAGTCCGAAGAGACGCGCGGAGCACACACGCCATCCCGCGCTCCGCACAGGCCTTCGAGCGCGCACTCGGGTCTTCGGTTGCATCCGAGATCGTCGAGCACACAGGAGCCGGTCCGGCGATCCCGCCCGCAGTGGCCGTCTTCTTTACATCCGATCGAGCTGCGGCAATCTTCGTCGCTCGTCGCGACGCAGCGAGCGCCGTCGTATTCACAGCGGCCGTAATACTCACAGGCCAAAGTGGCTCGACAGTCGGGCTGCTCGTCCGCCAACGCCGTCGAGCACAGCGCCAACATCCACAGCCCGCGCCTCATCGACCCGCGTCCGTCACGCCAGCATCGAAGCCGCAGAGCGAGCAATCGAAGCCGGATACCGTGCCGATGCAGCGGTTCTTGCAGAACACCGCCTTTTGACCATCGAGGTCGAGGCACGTTCCCTTTACGCACAGAAGGTCGGGAAGACAGACGCTCTTCTCGTTGCAAGGCTCGTCGTTGCCGCCGATCTCCGTGCAGCTCCCCACGACGAAGAAGAGCAGGAGCGGGAGCAGAAGGAGCGGGATTCGTCGTCTGAGCATCCAGTCCTCAGCGCTCGAAACGCCCCGGTACCAGGGCCTGGTGGTCATCGTGTGTCACCAGAAGATAAATTCCGCCCGCGAGCACGACCGCTCCGACCGCGATCCCAGCCATGCCGATCGCGCGCGTGCCGTCGCGCAACCCGACCGCATCGTCGAGCGCCGCGGGCGTGTCGGCCTGCTGCACGCGATCGAAGAGCTGCGTCGACGCGAGGACCAGCCCCGCGATGCCACCCACGACGACCACCGATCCGGCGCCGAGCAACCAAGCGCCCGCGTTCGACGGCGTCTCTGGTACGAGCGGCGGCGGAGCTGCCGGAGGCATCAGGATGACGCCTTTCGGAAGCTCTCGCGCGATCAAGGCCTCGATTCGATCCCTCACTTCGCGGGTGTCGGGTGCGTAGGGCGACAACGCCAGGTAGCGCTCGAAGTGGTGCTTGGCGTGCTCCGGCCGATTCAACGCCGTGTAGGCCTCGCCGAGCAAGCGATGACAGGGACCGTGATCGATCGCCGACAGGCACAGATCAAAAGCGGCGACCGCTTGCTCGTAGGCGCCTTTTTGCAGCGCAGCGAGCCCCTTGGCGATGAACGGCTGCGCTCGGGAGAGCGGGCTCGCTTCTGCCAACGTAGACGTGATCACTTGGGTCTCCGGCGGCGGGAGCGCGGCCACTTGGGCTGGGCGAATCATGGGGCGACGCAACAAGAGGCCCGGGAGCGACCACGTCGAGAGCATCACGGCGAAGGTTGGCCGATGTGTGAGAGCCTCGACGCCTTGAGCCACACCGACCAGAACGATGTGCGTGCGATCGGGCTCGATGCCCTGCAGGCGACGCTCTCCGCCGAACAGGGTGAGGTGAGAGCGGATCAATTTCTCGGCGAAGGACTTGGTCGATTCTCGGGCGTCGTCCAACGATTCCCGAAGGGATCGTTCGAGGGAAGGGCCTGCGAGCGGCGCGCTGTCCGCCGGATAGAGCTCCCGATCGGGACGAAACGCCGGGATGGGCGAACAAGCGAGCGCTCTGGCCAGCTCGCCTCGGAGCTCTCGGTACTCCCTCCACAGGCCGCTTGCGCGACCGACGGCCGCGCCATAAGAGCGACGTGCCTCTTCGAGCGCGTCGCTCGCGGCTTTGAGCTTCGGGTCGATTCGCTCGAGCTCCTTTTGCCCCTTGGTCGTTTCGTCGGCCAGTCGCGTGAGCTCGGCTTCGGAGGGCTCGGGCTCCTGGGCCACCTCGAACATCGGCCCCGAGTCGGCGACGCCGCATCGGTCCGCGGCGTCCTTGGCACTCTCGACGACGATCGCGTTCAGGCTCGGCGCGACGTTCGCGAGCGGTGACGCCGTGTCACGAGTGATCGAAACGGAGAAGGCTAGGATCGATCGACCGCCTCCATCCACGTTCGACTTGGTCACCACGGCCTTTGCGCTCGAGGACGCCCACTCCTTCGAAGCCTCATCCAACGCGCCGCGCTTCTTGAGCTCCTTCGACACCGACTCGAGCCTGGCGCGCGCGCCTGACAGCGCCGCCCTCTCGAGCTCCTCGCGGGAGGCCTCGAGGCCCTTCTTCGAGCACACCACCACAGGGCGGGCGAGCACGATCTGAAGCCTTCGCTGAAGCTCGGACGAAAACGCGGCCTCGGAGATCGACACCCGTCGCGCGTGAAGCTCACGCTCGGCCACGAGCGCCGCGAGGTCAGCGCGCGCACGCTCGAGCTTGGCGTCCTCGAGAGGGAGCTCCGCTCGCAAGGAATCGAGCTTCTGGCGCGCGAGCTGAATGGTGCGCTCGAGCTCCGATAGCTTCCGCTCCAAGGACACGCGGGCGTCCGCAGCCCGCCGAGTCTCTTGATCCACCAGCTCGCCCAGCTGCGCCTTCGCGGCGTCCGGATCGGGTGGCCGGTTCTCGATCGCGAGCTTGGCGCGGGTGAGCGCTCGTAGCTGGACGGCGTCATCTCCGAGGCCGCGAACCTCGTGGTACTCCGAGCCGCCGAGCGGCAACGCAGCAGGACACTCGTCCGTCGCGATCAGATCGCGCGAGAGGTCGAGCTGCAAAAGATCGAGCTCCTCGAAGGTCTGCTTCGCCGAGGCGCGAAGATCTTCGGTCGTCGGCTGGGCGTCTCCGCGGCGCGGAGTCTCCGCGGTGGCCGTGCTCGCGATGCTCAGCAGGAGAGCGCCCAACACGACGGAGCGCGACACGCGCCGATTTGGTCCTGCTCGCTCGCTCATTCCCGTCGTCGAACGGCGCTCAGGCCATGGCCGGAGTACCGGTCGGCTGGACGCCCTTCTTCTTCTGTCGAGCGTCGTAGGCCAGCACGATCACCGACCCGAGCGCCACCGCGATGATCGTGGACAAGGCGATGATGATGGCGCGCTTGGGTTTGATGGGCGCGACCGGGGGCTCCGCCAGATCGAGCGAGGTCACCGTTTGTGTATCGGAGGCCTCGTGGATTCGCGCGACTTCGTACTGCTCCGCGAGCACCCTGTTGATGCTCTCCTGGACCGCGACCTCGCGCAGGAGCCGCGCGTACTCCAACGACAGCTCGGGGAGACGTTCGCTGGCGATGAAGGTGCCGCTGGCGGTGGTCTGCCCGACCTCGAGCTGGTGGAGCTGCGCTCTGAGGCTCGTGATCGTGTTGCGGAGCAGCGTGACCTTGGGGTGGTCGCCGTTGGCCCACGCGAGCATGGTTCGCAGCTCGATCTCCTTGCTCATCAACTGTCCTTTGACCGCCGCGATCGCGCCGAGGATGGCGCTGGTCTGGCTTCGAAGCTCCACGGCGCCGTTTCGCTCCTGGAACTCTCGAACCGAATCTTCGGCCTTTCGCAGGCCATCCCGAGCCTCGATGAGACGGCTCTCGACGAAGCTTCGGGTTCGTTGTCCGCTCGACCGCTTCACGTCTCGGAGGAAGTGGTCGAGCTCCGTCACGTATTCGTTGGCGATCTTCGATGCGAGCACGGGATCGGGGCTCTCGACGGCGATCGTGATGATGTTGCTCTTCTTGTCGACGTCGGAGGTCATCATCGTGCGCAAGCGCCCCCGTCGTCGGTGCGGCTTCACGTTTGGCCAAAGCTCGAGGCGGTCGATGATGCGATCCATCACTGCGTTGCTCTCGAGGATGCCGAGCCAGAGCGCGGTGGGGCTCGTGCCTCGGCCCATGAGCAGGGTCAGCGGGTCGGGAGCATTGAGCTGCAACGCCGAGCCCGTCTCCGGCGGCAAGATCGAAGCCTTGGCCTCGAAGATGTCGTGCATGCGAAAGACCGCCACGGAGACGAGGCCCACGATCACCAGCACGATCGCGAGCAGGAGCTTCCAGTGAGACAGGACGATGCGGGCATATTGCGCGATGTTGATCGACCCCTCGTCGTCGTCGGCAGCGAGCGCGAGGAGCTCTGGTGGGAACGCTTGGACGAGCTCGGGCCGCGACATCTCGGGGGTCTTTTGCGTCACCATTCGTCACCACCTTCCGCGAAGCGTGAGGCCGGCGAAGAACAAGTCTTCACCCGAGCCCACCTCGTGGTTCGCGTCTTCGATGCGGTCATAGGCGAACTCGGCGCCCGCTGTGAAGCCGATCCCTTCGGGGTCGATGTCCGTGAAGTCCCAGCTTCCGCCGACTTGGTGGTGGCGCTCGAGCACGTCCACGTTCGAACCGCGACCTTCTCGGGTCTGATAAGCCCCAAATGCCCGAAACTTGGAGCCGCGGATGCCCGCACCAATCTCCCCGAAGAGCTCTCGCCCGCCGCCCCCGACCGGGTGACCGATCAAACGCCCGCGATAGGTGTAGCCGGACGTGAACGACGGGCTCCGGTACCAATCCTTGGCGGACAAGTCGGCCCACTCGATGCGCGCGTCGAAGTAGCGAGCGACGTAGGGAATGAGCAAACCCGCGATATAGGCGAGGTCGGTCTGAACGAAGCCATGCACGTCCTCCATGCCGGCCTCGCCATAGAGCTGGAAGTACTCCGTGACGAGCCGAGCGTCGAACGTGAGCAACGTGTAGCTCGGCAAGGTCTCTTCGACGCCAAGCAGCGTCTTCCAGAAATCCTTGAAGGTCAGCGACACCTTCTCGCCCCCGAGGATCGCCGCGCGGCTCGCGCCGAGCTCGAGCGCCGGGTGCGGCTTGAGGTTCACTCGAACGCCCATCAGCGCGGGGCTTGGCACGTCTCGCTCCGCTTCGAGCTTCGCGGCGAACGTGTCGAACTGCAAAGGCCCGAGGACCGAGAAGATCCACGGGAGCAAGATCGGCTCGGCCAACGACAACCGAATCATCGGCATCGGTCGGGCGTTGTTCGAGATCGTCAGCGAGCCGCGCTTCGCTTGGCCCCACCAGACGTTGTCGAATCCCGCGGTGAGTTCGAGCCCCAACAGCCCGAACTTCCCGTAGGCACGATTCGGATAGGCCGTGGTCGTTTTCTGCGTGAGCCAGAAGACCGGCTCGACGTAGCCGGAGAACGGTCCCATGCCCGCTTCGACCGCGAAGCGCAGATAGCCGTTGCCGCCGCTCGAGGCCTCCACCCCGCCGTTCAAGCCGATGAGCGCGTGCTGATGCACAGGCAGCTCGGGGATCGTGCTCTCGGGTCCGTTCAAGTACATGGCTCGGACCTCGGGCTCGATCAGAGGCTTGAGGTAGTAGGACCAGTCCACGTCGCGGCTCAACGTCACGCCGGTGTCGACGTCGGCCACCAGATACAACAAGTCGTCGGGCCACTCGTAACGAGTGCCATGGACTTGCTCGAGCCGCTGATGCGCTTCGCCGAGCATCCTCATCGCCTCGCGACCGGAGATGGGCCGTGAGCCGATGAGATGGCCGTCTACGACACCTGACGAGGCGAGGCGCTCGAGCGTCTCGTAGACCGGTCGATCGAGCGGAACGCCGTTGCTCGGCGTCGCACACGCCGCGAGCCAAAGGAGCGAGACGGCCCAAGCCGCGTTCGAGGAGCGTCGCCTCACCTGACGGTCCGCGCGCCTACGATGCTGCCGTTGGCGATCCCCACGAACACGCCGGTCGTGACCGCGATGTTGAGCAAGATCTGGGAGATGTCGCGGATGTCCTGCAACCACGCGACATTGTCGAACTCCTCAGGAACCACCAGCGTGTCGCCTGGATCGGGACGCAACGAGAGGAATCCACCCGCGACCCAACGATGCCCTTCCGGATCCCAGTGCACGCCCGAGATGTCGGGCTGCCGCGCCGAGGCGACCGTCCCGTCAACCTTCAACAAGAACATCTCACTCTCGTCCGCGTCCTCGGTCGCGCCGCCAGCCAGCCGCAGATACGTGGCCACCGTGCCATTCGCGCGATGGACAAAGGCCGACTCGTTGAAGACCGATCCGAGGACCTGCACTTGCTCCGATCGCTCGGGCACCACGAGCGAGTCTCCGCCTTCCATCGGGATGTCGTCAGACGAACCTTTGAAGGACTCGAGCGGCCCCCAAAGTCGGATCGTCAGACGGCCCATCGGCGTTTGCGCTCGAAGCTTCGCGATGAGATCCGTCTTGCGCTGCTCCGCCTGCGCATCGACGGCGTTGGAGTCGATCAAGGCGCGCGCGCCCTCGGGTCGAATGAGCTGGAACTCGAGCCGGTCGATGATCTGCTCGAGGTGGTTCTTCTGAATTCGCGCCACGCTGGCCCGTCGCAGCATCGCGCCCTTCAGGTACGCGTTGGCGGTGTAGCCGCCAGCGCGCTCGATCACGGACGAGACCGGCTCGCCCTTGCGGATGGTGTAGGCGCCGGGGAACTTCACCTGCCCGATCACGTTGACGACTCGATAGACGTGGTAGTCGGGGATCTGGCGCACGTGGAGGAAGTCGTCTTCGCGCAGCGGGAAGTCGTAGTCCGGGTCGCCTCTCATGGCGCGGCCGGGATTCACGAGCAGGCGCTCGGTGACCGGACCCTCCTGCGTCAGTCGGACGCGCGTGAGCTCACCCATCTCCCTGTAGGCATAGCGCTTGAGGCCGCCTGCGAGCTTGAGCAAGTCCGACAGGCGCATGCCTTCGCGGAATTCAAACGAGCCCGGACGATTCACCGCGCCAGCGATGCGGACGTTCTCTTCGTCCTCCATCGACTTGCGATCGAAGATCACGATCTTGTCGTAGGGCTGGAGCTCGAGGTTCGAGTCTTCATCACCTTCGAACAGGAGCTTCTTGAGATCGATGGAGACGTACGCCTTCTGGTAGTAGGGAGGCACGAGCCGCTCGATCAAAGCGAACTCGAAGAAGGTGTTCGGCAACAGCATCTCCGGGCCGGTCAAGATGTCCTTGATTCGAATTCCTTCGCGCCATTCGTACGTGCCTGGCCGCTGACAGTTTCCGGAGAGCTCGATGGGGTTGGTGATCGTCTGACTGATCGAGAAGATCTTCACGACGTCGCCGTCCTGCATGATGATGTTGCTCTTCTCGTCGAGGGCCTCGAGGTTCAGATCCAAGACGCCCTTGGCGGCGTTCTTGAAGATGCGTTCGACCTGGATGCGCTGCGTGTAGCCGGTGGCGCGAACTCCGCCGGCCATGTCGAGCAGATCCTGAAGCCTCGTCTCCCCGCGCAGCTCGTACACCGCGGGCGTGTTCACGTTGCCGGCGAGCCCGACCAGCGGGCCCACGGGCGGAACGAACACGACGTCGGACGGCAGCAGCCGAATGTCCTTCGATTTGTCGCCGCGGAGTAAGAAGTCGTAGAAATCGAAGCTCACGACGGTCTTTCCGTCGCGCTTGACCTGGATGTTGCGCATCGAGCCGTTTTTCGTCGGACCGCCGGCTGCGAACATGCCGTTCACCAGGGTGGACAACGAAGACACCTCGAAGGTGCCCGGCTGGACCACGTTGCCCACCACGAAGATCTTCATGGTGCGCAGCGCGCCCATGCCGACGGTGAGCTGAACGGTGTTCTTGTAGAAGCGGTTGAACCGCTTATTGATGAGGGCCTTCGTCTCTTCGAACGTGAGCCCTCCGACGTAGACCACGCCGAGCTCCGGCAGCGTCACCTTGCCTTCGCGGTCGACCGTCACGTCGTAACGAGCGTCGGTCGCACCCCAAACGGTGATGACGAGCTGATCGTCAGGGCCGACGATGTAGTCGGGACCGACCGGAACTGTCGTGACCGGCGTGAACGTGATGACGTTGTTCTCGAAGAGGCTGTAGCCGAACTGCGTGATCTGCAACTCGACGTCCGACGGCATGCGGCCCCAGATGTAGAGCTCGAAGTTCGAAGCTGCCTGCGCGCGCGTCCGCAGGCCGGAGTCCTCCATGCCGGGGACGAGCGTTTCGGTGCGGAGCTGAGCGTCGCGAGTGCGACGATCTTCGATCATTTTCTGGAGCGCTTCTTTGGCTTGCTCGAGCGGCTTGCCTCCGCCGAAGTCGCCTTCGATCGATTCGAGCGTCACCGGGATCTCCGGGCCGCCGGTGATGTCTGGCAGGCTCGTTGGCACCGTGGGACCCGGGACGGGCGCGCCCGCTCCCGTGCCGCCCGCTCCTGTTCCGCCCGCGGCTCCGCCGAGCCCTCCACCGAGCCCGGTCGCGCCCCCGCCGCTCGCGCCGCCCCCGCCGGTCGTTCCGCCTCCCGTCTGCGCGAAGACCGGTACGCCGAAAGTCATGGCGCCGAAGCACGAGAGGATGGCCGCGCGGCGTAGGAGAAGTCGGAAAGAGAGCTCCGTTCGTGTCATTTTTTTCTTCAGGGGCTGCCGCAAACCGGCCGCCGTTCTGCACCGTTTTCGATGCCGTGGCCAGAGTTTTGCGCTACTCCGGAGCCATCGCGAAGGTCTCCTGCGTCACCGTTCGATGAGGAACAGGCTCGGCGCTCGCACGTCCTTCTGCTCGATCCGCGCGACCCTCGGGTGGGTCGAATTCGGGTACCAGACGCGACAAAGCCTCTACCACGCGCTCGTGCGGAGCCGTGCTGTCGAGCCGCTCGAGGCGCTGCAGCGCTTGGGCGAGCTCCGCCGAATCGACCCGCTGCACTCGACCTACCCAGATCTTCGGATGGCCCGTCTTCGTCGCGGCTTCGTTCGAAAGTGCGATCTCCTCGAACAACTTCTCGCCGGGCCGCATTCCAGTGAACTCGATCCCGATCTCGTCCTCCGACAGCCCAGACAACCGAATCAGATCGCGCGCGAGGTCTACGATCTTCATGGGCTCGCCCATGTCGAGCACGAACACCTCACCGCCATTGCCGAGCGCCGCGGCCTGCAACACCAACTGCGCGGCCTCCGGCACCGTCATGAAATATCGGCGCATGTCCGGATGGGTCACCGTGATGGGCCCGCCCCTTCGAATCTGCTCCTGAAAGATCGGAACGACCGAACCGTTGCTGCCCAAAACATTTCCAAACCTGACCGCCACGAACTTCGTCTTGCTCTTGCTCGCGAGCTCCTGAACGTAGATCTCGGCGACCCGTTTGGTCGTGCCCATCACGCTCGTGGGATTGACCGCCTTGTCCGTCGAGATCATCACGAAGGTGTGGCAGCCGAAGCGATCCGCCAGATCGGCCACGCGCTTGGTGCCAAAGACGTTGTTCTTCACCGCCTCGTTCGGATTGGCCTCCATCATCGGCACGTGTTTGTGCGCCGCCGCGTGGAAGACCGCGTCGGGCCGGAAATGACTGAAGACCCAAGTCATTCGCTCGTCGTCGGTGATGTCGGCGATGATCGGCCGCACCGCGACCTCTGGAAAGAGGGCCTCGAGCTCGCGCTCGAGAAGGAACAGCGCGTTTTCGTTTCGCTCGCACAAGAGCAGGAGGTTCGGGGAGAACCGCGCGACCTGCCGGCACATCTCCGACCCGATGCTCCCGGCTGCTCCCGTGACGAGCACCGTGCGCGCCCGCAGATAGTCTCCGATCGCCGTGTGATCGAGCTGTATCGGCTCTCGGCGTAGGAGGTCGTCGATGTTGACGTCGCGGATCTGGTTGAAGTTCAGCCGGCCGTGGACGAAGTCCTCGAGCGCCGGAACACGCCGGTACCGAACCTTGGCGGCCTGACAGCTACGGACGATCCGCCGCATGTCTTTGCCTGAAGCGGTCGGCGTCGCGATGATCACCTCGTCGATGTCGTGGGCCGCGACGACGTCGGGCAACGCGTCGATGGGACCCACCACCGATGCGTTATGAATTCTTGCGCCCATCTTCGCCGGATCGTCGTCGACGAACCCGACGACGTTGAAGTCGATCGATTCGTTTCGAAGGATCTCCGCCAAGAGCGCGGCGCCGGTGTGACCAGCTCCCACGATCAACACCCGCGGGCCCAACTTCGGCGCGCCGAAGTTCGGCGCGATCACCTCGCGCACGAAACGCATCCCCAACCTCGCGCCGCCAATCAAGAGCAGCGTGAGCACGAGGTCGAGCAGCAAGATCGAACGCGAGGCTCCGCGAAGCCTCCACGCGAGACCGAGAAACACGATGATCACCGCAAACGAAGTCAGCGCGGCCTTGCCGATGTGCACGAGGTCGTGCAGCCCGGCGTAGCGCAGCCACCCGCGATGGGTCCCGAACGCGAAGAAGACGGCAGCCTGGATCCCCACGACGATCAACACGACGCGGCGGCCCACCGCCCAAGCTTGTTCGAGGTCGAAATCGAAGCGCAGAAGCGCGGCGATGGCGTAGGCGGCGGTGAAGAGGAAGATCTGGATGAAGACGACGAGCGTTCTTCGAAGCCCCAGGTGCGACTTCAGGATCTGCGGCAGCCTGGGCTCGTCGGAAGAAGGTTTCTCGGAGACTTCGTTCATTCGGCGCCTCGAAACGTGGCGGCCTGACGACCCGTCAGGTCCGGGCTCGTACACAGGTTTGCCGGATCCTGCAACATCGATGCACTGGGGTGCCACGCACCGCGCTTGGCGTTCGAATCGCCCGAGAACGAGCCGGGCTCGCTTCAGGCCCTGTGATCGGCTACAGCGGGCCGGCGTGATCCGAATCGCGCTCCGAATCGCGTTCGCGCTCGTGATTTTCGCTTTGAGCTTCGGCTGCGTTTTGCAGGGGGAGCGTCCGGCGCTCGAAGAACGAACCCACGTCACGTTTCGCGGTGTGCCTGGAGTGCTCGACGTCCCTGCGGCCACCACGGTGCCGTCCGGCGCCGTCGATCTGGGCTTCTCGTTGCAGCGAGATCTCGACCTGTTCCCGACGATCGAACGCCAAGGCAGCTTCGTATTTGCGCTCGGTTTTTTCGATTTTCTCACCATCGCCGGCAGAGGTGTGAAGGCCGAAGGCCCTGGTGAAGATCTCCGAGACCTCTCTGCGAGCATCCACGCGCGGGTCTTGAAAGAAGGCGAGTATTGGCCGTCTGTCGCGCTCGGCATGATCGATGCCGGCGGCGGCGCAGTGAAGTTCCACGCGAAGTATCTCACCGTCAGCAAGTCGGCGTTCGATTTGCTCCGCGCCACCGTCGGCTATGGAACGGGCACCCTCGAAGGCTTCTTCGCGGGCCTCGAGGTCGTCCCGCTCGAGTACGTCAGCCTCCTGGCCGACTATGACGGCCAAGGTGTGAACGCCGGGCTCCGCTTGTTCCCCGTGCCTCGCTCCGTCGAAGCCTACGGCGTCCCGCGCCCGAGCTTCGATGTCGCCTACGACGCCAAAGACGATGAGGTCACTTGGCAGCTCGGCCTGCGCTACGTGCTCGGGGAGCCCAAGTTCGTCGCTCAAAGGCAGAGCCGCGATCGCCACCGCTACGCCGGTCCCGAACCTCGACCCGACTTCGATGTCCGCGCCGACTCTCTCGAGCTCGCCGCCTCGCTGGTCGACGAAGGGTTCGAGAACGTCTCCGTGGAGGTGCATCGAACGCAACACGGCTTTGCCGAGCGAATCCTCGTCGAGAACCGACGATTCAACCGCGACGCCATCGACGGGCTCGGCGTCGTCGCAGCCAAAGCGCTCCAAACCTTGTCTCCGCCGTTCGACGAGATCTGGATCGTCGCGGTCGAAGGCAACCTCCAGGTCGCCGAGATCCGAATGCGGCTCGGTGATCTGCGCGATTTCTTGAACGACGTGCTCCCCGCCGATTCGTTCGCGGAGCGCGTCTGGGTCACCAACGCCGTGTCGCGACCCGCCGACCCGCCGATCTTTCGCACCGAGCCCGCCCAACGAAGCTGGCTCAAGCTCGACGTGTTCCTTCGACCCGGTATCGAGACGTTGACGCTGACTGAAGTGGGTATCTTCGACTACCGCCTCTTCGCGCTCCCCAACGCGCGCATGCAGCTGTGGGCCGGCGCCGATCTCGACGCCCGCCTGCGCGTCCCGCTCTACCAAAGCGATCGAATCTTCGGAGGCCTCGGCACCACCGAGCTCGACCGAGTCCTTCTCCACCAAGCCTTCGCGGTGCCTCTCGACCTTCCGGTGTTCGGTCAGCTCTCCGTCGGCCGCTTCGACGCCGACTGGCTCGGCCTCCAAGGCGAGCTCTTGGCCTCGCTGTTCGACGGCCCTCTCTCGCTTCGAGCCACCGTCGCGCGCGTGGGCCGCGAGCCCGATCAGCTGACCCGAACCACCGCGCTGTTCGAAGCCTCGGGCCACTACGCGCCCTGGGGCGGCTACCTCTCCGCCTCCGGCGGCCTCTTCCTCGACGGTGACGCGGGCGCCCGCGTCACGCTCGGCCGCTTCTTCGGCTCGACCGAAATCGCCGCCTACTTCCGATCCACGACGAACGGAAACCTTGCTGGCCTCGCGATCTCGTTGCCGCTCACCACCGGCGTGGAGCTCGCGCCGTGGCGCGTCCGCCCTCGGCTCCCAGACGTCTTCTCCTATTCGATCGGGACGACCGTCGCGACCGACAAGAACTACATCAATCCCATGATCGGCCGATCACTTCAGACCGATCACGACCTCGGCAGAATCTATTTCGAAAGAGATCGATGGATTGCAGACCGCATCAAGGCGCGGCTGGAGGAGATGAAGTCGTCGATTCGGTGGCTCGTAGAACCGAGCTACGTCCTGCCCGAGTGAAGGCTATCCGCCGAACCCGCCGGTGATTTCTGCGATGGCGATCGTCGACCCACCTCGGCCTTCGATCACCACCGTGCGCCGACCGTCCGCATCGACCTCGACGTCAGGGCAAGGCGCCAACACCACCTGATCACCCACCTGGTACTCCGGAATTGTGCTGTAGACGATTTCGAGCACGCAGCCGACCTGCTCCTCTGCGATGTGGTCGCCCGTGCATCCAGCGAGGCCGAGCCCCGCACCAAAGCAAAGCCCAAGGGTATTGATAATCCGCTTGATCCGCATGCGTCCTCTCGTAAGTCGTGTCCAACGGCCCGTCGAAGATTCACGGGCGCCGCGGTTCTACGGCTTGTGCCCCATGCTGGGAGGGGCGTCAAGGCTCGCGACGACCCCGCCGAAGAATCCTTCCCTATTGCCGATTTGATCGAGCAAACGCTGGACTCGCATGGATCTGTTATGCTCGTTCCATGCGCTCCCTGTGGATGGCCGGCGCGCTGGCCGGCACCCTGACCACCTTCCCCGCTGCCGCCGACGAGCTCGTCCTCGCAGGCGGGGAGGTCATCGAGGGGGTGGTCGTCGAACGGGATGCCGAAGTCGAGGTCCGGATGGACTCCGGGACCATCACCTTTGGGCGCGACGAGGTGAAAGAAATTCGCCGCACCCCGAGCCTCATGGCGGAGCTCGCCGGAAAACAAAAAAAACTCACTCCTGGAGACGTCGAGGGCCTCTACAAACTCGCTCTGTGGGCCGAACAGTCCGGCCTCGGATCGACCGCGCGCGGCATGTTCGAGGAAGTGATCCTGCGAAAGCCCGAGCATGACGGCGCTCGTCGCGCGCTCGGCTACCGCAAGCTCGACGGGAGGTGGGTCGACGAAGAAGCCTTCATGATGTCGAAAGGCTACGTGAAGCGTAGCGGTCGCTTCGTCACCCCCGAGGTCGCTGCTGCCGAAATCAAAGCCGAGGCCGAAGAAGCCGAGCGCCGACAGAAGCGCCTGGACGAGCGCCGCCTGGACCTCATGGAAGCTCAGGTCGCCGAAGCCAACGCCCGCGCCAAGAAGGCCGAGGCGGATGCCGAGGAGGCCAAACGCAAGGCTGAAATCGCCTCCACCCGCGAGACCACCGCGATCATTCCCTACGGATACGTGTACCCCATGCGCCCGGGTCTGGCCGTACCCGCTTATCCCTACGGCCCCTCGATCCGCTTCAACGCCACGCTCGGCTACGGAAACGCCAACGTTCAGATCGGATCGCCCATCGGCACCGCAAGCCCAAGGAGAGGGCCCCGCTACTGAGCGGTCCCGATCCTCCCGTCGCCGACCGAGCGGAGTGGCATAAGCGAGCGGACGACCGACCAAAGTGCGGCAACTCATCCGACGCAGACGCTGTTGCCGAAGGGTGAAGATGGCGGGATGGGCAACCGCGGACCGGGACACCAGGCCTAGAACGGATTTTCGAACGCCACGCCAAGCACGGCCAAACACATCTCGTCGAGCGTCTCTTCTCCGAGCCACACGTCTTCCGGCGAGCTCTTGTTCTGCTGCGCCAACGCATCCACGACGAACGGATTCGACATGCTGTTGTCGTATTTGCAGGTCATCACGAGCGTATCACCCGGGTTGAAGCGCGGCGCGCTCGCGAGGGCGACGTCGTAGGCGTAGCCCCGCTGCCAACGGAAGTCCCAGCGCGGAGTCTCTACCAGGCACTCGGCTGACGGTTCTTCGGCGACCGGCGCGGCTCGCTCGAGCTCCACCCTCATGCCTGTCCCCACGTAGTGCATGTGGGTGCCCACGAAGGCGATGCGAAGCTCCGGGATCGGCTGGTTGTCGATCTTTTCGGGCAGCTTGAAGCGAAGCCTCTCCTCATGCTGCTGCGCGCCAGCAGGGATTCGAAACTCCACGCTGTCGCGATCGTTCATGCCCGGCAGCAGCTCCCCGCTCTCCGGATCGCCCGCCTTGTCGAAGTTGCCGATGAGCGCCGTGGTGAGCACCCAGTCGGGCCGACCTTCGGCGAACGCGATCTGTACTCGCGTAAGGTCCGGCGCGTGCTCCGGCTTGCTCGGATGATAGTGCACCTGGACGACGAGCTTCGACTCGCGCTCCAACCGAAAGCCCACGCCGGGCTCGAGCTGCAGCGCGTTGGCTCCGGGCGCCCACGCCAGGAGCACCTGGGTGTCGCCGAAGCCAGGTCCGCCAAAGCAGTCGTATGCGCCCTCCGGACCCATCAGCGCATCCGAGTTGCGGCCCGGATCCGTGAACACGATGACGTGGTGGACGACCTCGGTGTTACCGGGCAGCACCTGAGCGGCCTGAACGAAGCGGGTCTCGGTGAGGTGCGGATCGATCGAGAAGCAGCGGAAGCCGTCGTTCGGCCCATGCACGGTATAGGCGGCTTGCGGCTCGAGCACGAGGTCGGGGTTCTGGACCTCGGTGGACGGAAACGTCGGGAGCGCGTGCGCTCGCTGTTTGTCGCCGGCCTGCGCGCCGCCTTGGGCCCAGCGGGCGAGCACGTCGAGCTCGGCTTCGCTCAATCGCTCGTCGTCGGCCCAGCCAAACCGCGGCTTGCACTGATCGGTCTCGAACGCGCCCCACGGCGGCATGCGCCGCTCCGTCGTCTCTCGAGCGATCATCGCGGCCCACGGTTTGGCCGACTCGTAGTCGGTGAAGTCGATCGGTCCTGCGCCGCCAGGTCGATGGCACCGGTCGCAGCGCGCTTGAAGAATGGGTTCCACCTCGCCGTAGAACTTGGGCGCGTTCGGATCGAGCTCCTCGGAGCCAGGGCCTGAGCCCGAAGACACTTGGCAAGCAGAGACAGCCAACAACCCCAACAACGGCCGACGCATGGCGCGCACGCTAGCAGAGAACGCCAAAAATGCGTCCTTGGTTTTTTCCCCTCACCCGGAGGCCTTGCGAGCGGCGCGCCCTGGGAGCTTCGCCACGCGGAGCTCTTCTGGCGTGAGCGCCAATCGAAGCGCCTTGCCGACCAGTGACGGGACGCCGAAGCGGTCGAGCTCGCGGAGCGGGACCATCGAGTGACCAGGCGGGAGGTCCGTGAGCTCTACATCAGCGCGCAGCGCGCGGACTTCGAGCACTCGATGGGTGAGCACGTGGCGTAGCGCTCCGACTTCCTTGGCGACGTGACCAACGCCGAAGCGATCGAGGACCGAGAGCGCGGGCGAGTCCGCTTCGTCTTCGCTCGACATTGGCAGCGACCACATTCCGCCGAAGATCCCGCGCTCCTCTCGGCGCTCGAGGATCAGCGATCCTCGATCCAGCAAGACGAGCAACGTGAGCTTTACGACCTTCGACCTCTTCGCAGCCTTCGGCGCCGGGATCTCGTCGACTCGTCCTCGCGCCAAGGCCTGACAGCAGGACGAGACCGGGCAGAGCAAGCACTTCGGTCGCTTCGGAAGGCACAAGGTCGCACCGAGCTCGATGAGCGCCTGGGCAAGATCTCCAGGTTGCTCACCGACCATCAAACGTGTCGCGAGCGACACGATGTGCTCGGACGAAGGGCCGCCGTCTTTGGCGGTCCAGCGGGCGAGCACGCGCGCCACGTTTCCATCGATCGCCGGGACCGCGTGGCCGTAAGCGATCGCGGCCACGGCTCCCGTCGTGTAAGGCCCGAAGCCAGGGAGCTCGCGGAGCTCCTCGGGTGAGCTCGGGATCGATCCGCTGAAGCGGTCGCGTACCAACCTCGCGGTCTCGTGCATGAGCCTCGCGCGTCGGTAGTAGCCGAGCCCCGACCACATCGCTCGCACATCGTCGGGTTCGGCGTCGGCGAGTCGTGTGACCGTGGGGAAGCGCTCCAGAAACTTGTGGTAGTAGGGAACGACCGTCTCGACTCGCGTCTGCTGAAGCATCACCTCCGAGATCCACACCGCGTATGGATCGCGCGTTCTCCGCCACGGTAGGTCCCGCGCGGCCCTGCGATACCAATCGAGAAGCCGGCTCCGTGCTTCGGTCGTGTCCACCTCACCCTCTCTCTCGCGACCTTCGTACGAAAGACCACCTCGGATGTGGCGAACGGGAACGCGATGCGCTAGACAGTCCGTCGCTCCGTCCTCCGGTGTGAACCACATGCGCGCTCTTCGGCTATGCTCAGTGTCCACACGCCGCCCCTCCGGCGCCGCACGGGGATGTTTCGCTGTCGCCTTCACCCTCGCGCTCGGTGCCTGCGGCGGGCAGAGCAAAGGACCCGACACCGCGCCGCCTCCGCCCAAGACGACCCTCACGAACGATCAAGTTCGCGAGCACATCGCCTCGAAGTCGTCCAAGCTCGCGGCTTGCTACCGAGCCGAGCAGCTCAACAGCGACAAAGCCTCCGACTACGTCTTTCAATTGGACATCCCGGCCTCTGGAGCTCCTCACACCGTCACGCTGGTCTCCGAAACGATCCCCGATCAACGCGTCCTCAAAGAGTGCGTCGCCGACGTGCTCAAGTCGGTTCGGTTTCCTGCGTTCGACCAACCCTCCAAGGTCGTGCTCGAAGTCCCCATTCGATCGAGCGGAAGCTGAGTCCATGACGACCTCGGAATCCCGCATGTTCGCCCCCCCGCTGTTCTTGGCGCCACGATCTTGCGGCCCGAACGAGGTCTGTTACCATCCGAGCCTCGACACGATGCTCGGATCTCTCGGCACACGTGGGAGGACAAAATGAGTCCTCCCATGGTCATGCACGACGATGAGTTTCGCCAGATCTCCCAAATCTGCGAAGCGCTCTGCAAAGACGCCAACGCGCGTGTCGTCTTCGTGATCGATAAGAACGGCCAGCTGCTCGCGGCGAGCGGAGAGGCCGACCGATTCGACAGCACTTCCTTGGCCTCACTCGTGGCCGGTGAAATGGCCGCGACCGGAGGCATCGCGAAGCTGATCGGTGAAAAAGATTTCAGCGTCCTCTTTCATGAGGGTACCAAAGACAATTTGCACATCACCCTCGTGGGCGGGCGAGTGATCCTGGTCGTCATCTTCGACAAGCGGTCCAACCTCGGACTCGTGCGCCTCCGGGTGAAGCGTCACGGGGACGAGCTCGGCAAGGTGTTCGACGAGCTTCTGAAACGCTCGCAGATCCCCGGTGCTGGCCAACCCTTCGCCGAAATCACCGACGAAGACATCGATAACCTGTTTCCGGAGTAGAGGTTCGGAGCGTGTCCTTCATCAACTACTCATCGAGGGAGATCAACTGCAAGATCGTGTACTACGGTCCTGGTCTCTGCGGGAAGACGACCAACCTCAAGTACATCTACAACAAGACTTCGCCCAAGGTGAAAGGGAAGATGATTTCTCTCGCCACGGAGACGGAGCGAACGTTGTTTTTCGATTTCTTGCCTCTCTCCCTCGGCGAGATTCGCGGGTTTCGAACTCGCTTCCATTTGTACACCGTCCCCGGCCAGGTCTTCTACGACGCCAGTCGTAAGCTGATTCTGAAAGGCGTCGACGGAATCGTGTTCGTGGCCGACTCACAAATCGAACGCATGGAAGCGAACCAAGAGTCGCTCGACAATCTCAAGCAGAACCTGGCCGAGCAGAACTACAACATCGAGACGATTCCGCTGGTCGTTCAGTACAACAAACGGGACCTCCCGAACGCGGCCCCTACCGATCTCATGTCGCCCTTGCTCAACCCGTGGGGACGACCAGAGTTCGAAGCGACCGCCACGACCGGAAACGGCGTCTTCGACACGCTCAAAGAGACCGCCAAGCTCGTTCTCCAAGACCTGAAAAAGGGAACGAAGTAAGCCCGCGCTCCGAAAGCTCGGAGCGTCAGGACCGCGCGTCAGGACTGCGCGTCAGGACTGCGCGTCAGGACTGCGCGTCAGGACTGCGGCGATGACCCCGCGGCGCTCCTGAGCTGGGCCTTCAGCCGCGCCCGTACCGCTCGCATCAGCGCGTCGTACTGCTCCGGCTCGATCCTGAGCTTGGCGGCCTTCTCGTTCTTCTTGACCTGGACTCGTACACACAACGAGAAGGCCAGCAGGGTCCAAAACGGAGTGAATCTCAGACCCATGTGAGTGACCGAGTACATCGCCAGCGGCACCAAGAGCAACGCGCTCTCGAACCCCGCTCGCCGTACCCAGGTCGCCACGAAGTACAAGAAGAACAAGAACCCGGGGATTCCGTAGCAGAAGACGATCGTACCCAGACTGGAGTGGATTTCGCCGCGGATGAACGAATCGAACCTCCAGTACTCACCCTCGCCGGCGCCGAGAATCAGATGCTGAGGGTGCTTCCAAATTCGATCGTACCCGCGCCCCTCCGCGGTGTCATCGCCTTTGCCCGCCGTCGCCACCCGAGTCTCGATCGATTCGGACATGATGTCGTCGGCCTCCGAAACCGCAAAGACACCCGCGAACGCGATCAAGAGGCCGATGAGGACGATGGGTTTGCGCACCAAGGTCATCGCCATCAAGACCACCGTGGACGCCATCGCTGCTTTGGAGAGGCTGGCCGCGCACAAGTACAGAGTCAGCATGAAATGGCCGATCTGAATCGGAAGCCAGACCTTCGTGGCGCGCAAACCGACCGCGAACAGGCACGAATACAGCAGCGTGTAATAACCCAGCTGATTGGGATTCTCGAAATACAGCGCGTTTCGAACGCCCACCTGCATGACTGGCAGCGAAGTCACACACAAAGTCACGACCGAAAAAAACGTCGCGTAGGTGGTGGCGCGCAACATCACTCGGCCGAAGCGCGCGAACATCGTGCCGAAGAAGTTGAAGATGAGAAAGTTGAAGATGTAATACATCGGGAAAATCAACGATCCGGTCTTCGACTGGAGCGGCTCCCCGAGCAGAGCCATGGTCCACACCACGTTCACCACGGTTACGTAGATCACGAAATATCCGAGCACCTTGGCCGTCCGCCGGACCGCCGGATCGACCCGAATCCTCTTCCGAGTCATCACCGTGATCATCAGGAACAGCAGCATGAAGTCATGGAGCTGCGGGTTGCCTTTAGGGAAGAGGTAATAAGGAAACGCCATCAAGAACAGCATCCAGATCATCACGTACGGATGCCGATAGGGCCGGGTGCGGGCCCACAGGCCCTTCCTCTTCACGGCGCCCCGACGAACGGGAGCGATGAGCGCGGTCGTGGTCAAGATGTGGGCGGAGGCTCGGGTCGAGGCGCTCGGAGTGTCAAGCGGGGAGGCGGGCCGGAGCTGCCTTTCGTCGCGAGCGACTCGCGAGCAAGCTCGGCCCGAGTCTCGGACTCACGAGGCCCTCCATCGGTCCTTGCCGAGTCGAGGCGTCCGTAGCGCCGCTCCCGCCTCGAAGAACCGGAGACCGTCTCGATCCTCGGGCCTGACTTCGTGGTGACTCGCTCGTTTCGAAGAAGTGGGATCCGGGAGAGTACAGGTGAGGCGCGCCCGTGGTCGGCTCGAGACCAGCGAGTCGAGGTCCAACCGAGCCTCGTGTCACTGCTGATGGTCGCGGAGCAGTGGCGGGCCGTTGGGAACACCTCCTCCCGCTAACGCCCAAAGAGCTCCGAAACGCGACGGACGCGGGCGGCGAGCCCCAACCACTGGGCGAGTTGCTCGACGTCGTCGCATTCGAGGATCCGCGCGCGGTCGCGCGAAGAAACATGGAGGCCGCGCCCCTCGAGGAACACGATGATGGCCTCAGCCTTACCTTCAGCCCTACCTTCAGCCTTACCTTCAGCCTTACCTTCAGCCTTACCTTCGGAGAAGTACTTCTTCGCAAAGTCGGACTGGTACGTGTAGCTCTGCATCATCTCCTCCAAGGCCGCGCGAGTCGCCCGGGGGAGGCTCGCCAGCATCGTATCAAGGTACAACTTGCCGCGCGCCTCGTCGAGGCTGGCGGCGGCCACGAATGCGCAGAACGCTTCTTGAGGGCCCGCGTGGGCGAGCGCGGACAGAATGGCGAGCTCCGGAGCTATGCGCGCGTGCTCCACGGACTGGACCTTGGGAACTCGGCTTGGTGCTAGAATCAGCGGGCGCGTCTTGGAGCCCAAGCCATCGAGGTCGATGGGCTCGGCCGCCCACCGCCGAACCTCCGGGCTCGGGGCGATGACGAGCAGCACCGCTGGGCACCGAAATCGGGCTCGCAACACCGTAATGTCGACCGGCCATGACCACCGCTTCTGGGGGTCCTTGCGAAGTTGGACTTCGGTGGCGAAGGCGAGGACCGCCCGTTTTCGATGTCGAAGGACGATGGATAGGTCCGGACGATATTCGGCGGCGCTCTTGGTCGACTCGACAATCTCCGCGCGGGTGAAATTGGGCGCGCGGGATCCGAGGGCGAGCGCCGCCAGGTGCGGCGCGTTCCTGAGAAGCGAAACCAACCCCTCGTGTGAGCTCGAAGGCATGCCTTCTGCTTCGGCGGCCGATCGAGAAGGGTGCGGAGAATTCTTTGCGAAAACGTGCGGTTTTCGTTCCGCTGACGCCGATTCGAGCAACTTTGGAGGAGTACGTTCGAATAGCAGAGACTTCCGGATTTCACGGAGAATGCGTTCGACTGCGGCGCAAGCTCGCTGGCGAAGCTCGCCCGCGCCCGGGGGTGTCAAGATCCTCCCTACATGACGCTATCATGGAGGGCCCGGGCGCGGGGCTGCTCGAGAAATCGCGCCTCCGCGGGTGCGGGACGCGAAGGGCGACATGTCGCTGCCGAATTTCGTTGCGGACGAGAGCTACACGAAGGAGTTGCTCCGGCGATGCGACAGGCCGGTTGGCGTCGTGAGTTGAAGAGAGCGGTCGACGTCGTGGGGGCCGCCGCTGGGCTCGCGGTCACCTCACCCATCATCCTGGCCTCCGCCGCGGCGGTGCGAGTCACGATGGGGTCGCCCGTCTTGTTTCGACAAAAGCGCCCGGGGCTCGGCGGTCGCCCCTTCGAGCTGGTGAAGCTGAAGACGATGAAGAATGCCACGCAGTCGACGAACGTCGCTGACGATTCCAAGCGAATCACTCGGCTCGGATCGTTTCTTCGCGCCGCGAGCATCGACGAGCTCCCCACGCTCTTCAACGTGCTCGCCGGAGACATGAGCTTGGTGGGGCCGCGCCCCCTCCTCACGCAGTACCTCTCGCGGTACGACGCATTCCAAGCGCGACGACACGAAGTGTTGCCGGGCCTCACCGGCTGGGCCCAGGTGAACGGGCGCAACGCGGTCTCTTGGGAAGAAAAGTTCGCCCTCGACGTCTGGTACGTCGACCACTGGAGCCTCGCGCTGGACGCAAGAATCCTCGCCAAGACCTTCGCGACCGTCTTGCTCCGCACCGGCATCTCACACCAAGGCCACGTCACCATGCCCGAATTCATGGGCTCCGAGCTCACCTCGAGACGAAGATCGGGCTCGTGCCGATATCCTCCGGACCCGCCACCTGCGCCTCCCGCGTGATCTGTTCGACCACCTGCAGGAGGCCCTGGCCCATGTCGACGTACTCGTTGGTCGTGAGCTTGCGACCCGGACGCGGCGTGTACGCGTACGGCGTGACGCTGTAGTGACTCGAAGCTCCGTCCTTCGGATACTCCACGCGCACCGGTCTCCCGAGGATCTCGGAGAACATCGTGAACAAGTCCTCCACCCGCGTGGGCGCTTGCCCCGTGAGCACGAGATGTCTGCCCGCGAACTCGGGCGCGAGGATCTGCGCCGACAGGCGCGCCGCATCCTCGACGTGGATGTACTCACGAACGTCCGACGGGAGCCCGGCGTACTCGATCGGCTCGCCCTCCACCGCCTTCTTCAGCAGCCGATACACCCCGTTCGATTCGTTCGACCGCGGCCCGTACAGGCTGCCGTAGCGGACGATCGTGTACTCGAGGCCGTACTGGCGCCCGAACTGCTCGATGTAACTTTCACAAGCTTGTTTGCTGCACCGATAGAAGCCGCCCTCGCGGCTGTAGACATAAACGGTGCTCGCGAAGACGAAGCGTCGAACACCCGCCCGCCTCGCCGCCTCGAGCAGGCCGACCGTGCCGAGGATGTTGATGCGGACCGTGTCGAGCGGCCGGTCGATCGCCGCGTTCAGATCGGCGAGCGCGCCGAGGTGATAGATGACTTCGGCCCCCGCGATCGTCTGCTCGACCTTCGCCGCGTCCAGAATGTCTCCCACGACCATCTGCTGATCGGATCGGAGCCAAACCGACGCGACCCGATCGAAGATCGTGACGTCGAAGCCCCGCTCGCTGAGCTCGTCCGCGATGTGGCTCCCGAGAAACCCGGAGCCCCCAGTGACGACCACCTTGGCGCTCATGAGGCCGCTTACGACGGCTTCGTGGCAGGAAAGTCAACGAGAAGGGCTCGTCCGACGTGGCCGCGCTTTCGTGCTCAGCCTAGGTCAGCGGCGGACCAAATCAATGGGGAGTATCGGTCCATTGGTCCTTGCCGAGTCGAGGGTCCGCAGCGCCCAGGAGACTCCGATGGCGGACGCGGCCTCGATGATCTCGGCCCACCTTCACCCACCAGACCCAAACGTGCGTGTCGAGTACGATCACGTCGGTGTCCAGTCGGACTCCGGCGCACTGTGAACCGCTGGGCCCGCATCCCAGCAGTCTGCCGCGCAAAGGCGTCACACATCATCGGGCGGGTATTGAACCGGGGGCCACGGCCGCTCGAAATGCCGGCGGCGCTCTGTTTCTTTGTTGTTTACTGAGCACGAACGAACGCCAAGCGGCCGTATGGGCCCACGGTCATCATTTCCTCATGATCTTCCGACACCACGCCGCCGGTGACTGGCGCCATGGGATGAGCAAAACCTTCGGCGTCGGTGGGTAGCTCTATGTCGCCCTCGGTCCGAATCAAGAATCTGGGTCCCAGGACGAGGGGAGTGGGACCGCCCCCTCGAAGCGCACCTCGTTCAGGACAGACTTGGATGGGACCCTCCTGGCTGCACGAAATCTCCGATCCCGTTCGCGCCCAAGCTACGGTCCAATGGGCAGATGGCAGACTGAGTCGTATGCCTCTTTGAGCGACGGCGAGTCGCGCGCGGCTCGCACATTGGGCCGACACTGCGAAGACCACCGCAGGGCCAGTCGCCTGGAGGCTGGCATCCAATTCGTCCGGCCCGAGCGTCACGGACTGGAGAAATGGATTGCCATTCAAGATCGCGGCCCGCAATAACACGCCGGATCCCCCAGCCCAAACGACGCCTTCTGCTGCAGACAGAGCTTCGAGGTTGGGTCCGGCGAGGGCATCGGCGCTGAGTCCTCGAGCTTCCTGGAAAGAGTGCAACCGGCCCATGGAAAGAAGGAAGAGCCAACCTCCACCGGCGGCGGTCATACCGTCTATGGAGGGTAATGAAATGAGATGGGGCTCACCAAGGGCCCAAGCCTGCGAATCGAGGCGGCGAATGTACGATGCGTTCGATCTCCGAGTCAGTGCAAAGGCCTCCGAATCCCATCGGGCCAGTCGCTCGATGCGCTCATCGGGCTCGATCCCGGAAATTCGGACGCCAGCGTGCGTCAAGAGTCCAGTTCCGGTGGAAGTCACAGAGACGAACCCATCGTTCAGCGCCAGCACGATCGGCGCCGAAGCCTCGGTTGGAAGATCGTTTCCGTAGGCGAGCCATCGATTCCCTCCGGCAGATACCTCCAAGGAGGAATCCGGCGATTGAATGGCTGCCGTCGAACCGATGTACTGAGCCGTCAGGACGATCCTCGACCCCCGGCGAAGGTTGGACTCGTAGCGAAGCTCTCGAGTGCTGAGCGAAAAGACCGCGCCGGATCCAGCTCCGAGTGGAACGATCACGGATTCTCCATCTGAGTAGAGAGCGTCACCGCACGTGCCCTCGGCCTCGAGATGGGCGAGTATGGCAGGCACGGTTGGCCCGACGTCATACACGATCACTTCAGCACGGCCGACATCGAGGTACTCGCATAACGCAGCAATGCGATCATCGGTGACGATCGAGCGAACCACGCTGCGGGCCAGAAATTCGGATCCGTCTGGGCGAAGGTAGGTATGGCTGCAAGCCCAATTTCCCGATGAATCGCGGATGGCGGACAGACCCGAGTCCAAATTGAGGACGAACCCATTGTCCTTTCGACGAATCATGTTCGGAGTGCCGACTCTGCACTCTCCCGGCGGGCGGACCAGCTTACATCCGGCTCCCGAAGTTGCGCATTCGTACAATCTTGCCTCGGGCAGGGTCGGTCCTCCCTTGTAGTCGGCGAACACCAAAAGAGACTCATCCGCCGCCGCAACGAGCGCATCCGCCACGCCCAGTGAGGAAGCCGAAGAGACTCCAGCGTCGATGCGCCAAGCCGAGCCGGAATCGACGAACGCAAAGGCGGGCGGTGTGGTTCCTGGGATATGGGCAATTTGACCGCGGCTCGAGCTCGCGACAGGAAAGGTCCATCTCCGCTGATCGGGATCTACGATGAGAATGTCCTCGGCCCTTCGAATGGCGACAGTGCCGTCGGGGGCCAGCGTGAACGTTCGAATCGTGGCCGCATCCACGGCTGGCAACAGACTCTCGACGGTGACCGATTTGGTCGTGGGGAGCTCTTTGCAGCCGCATGATCCCGGCCAGTCGATCCGAACGTGACGCGCAAGCTCGTGGGCCGCTTCATCGGGCACCAGCTCGCTTCCAGAGACCGTGCCGAAAGTGGAGAGGGTCGCGGAGGGGGGCGCGCACCGATCTCCTGGAAAGACGAGTTGCGGACCGTCCTCCAGCGGAAACTGACACTCACGGCACGATCCGGCGGGGGCCGGGTCCTCGGAGAACGAGACCCGGGCCGCGGCAGGATCCATCGCGCCGCCGGACGGCGCAAAGTAAGTCCGGGGCGGAATGGCAAATACCGCGATCTGACTTTCGCCCTCGAGGTCGAAGCGCGATGCGTTGGGGCCGAGGATGCCGACGCTGCGGTTTCCGTCCGGCGTCGATGTCGCGGCGATGACCAGGCTACCCGGCTCGGCCGGGGAGGGGACAAAAACCGACGGGGCACAAGCCGACGCGAACGCGAGCGCAACCAATGGTAGCCTCGCACCACCGATGCCCATTCGGCTCGCGGCTCCCGAGAGGCTTGGCCTGTTCGTGCTGGCGCGCTCGCTCACCGAGGTCGAGCCACGATAACATCTGTGCAAGGCGCGAGCACCGGATCACTGATCTACTACTCCCGAAAGGACCCGATCGAAGAGTCAGCCCCTGCTCGACGTCGAGCTCAGCAGGCGCTCGAAATCGAAGATCGCGTCGCGAAACGATCTCGCCGCTTCCGCGTACATCATGTGCCCAGCGGACAGAGTCTGACGCCGCAGACACCACGGCCCGAGCGCCTTCTCGAGCGCGTCCATCGTCTTGGCGAAATAGGCCGGTGATCGAGCTCCGCCGAGCAACAGCGTGGGCACACCAAGCGTCGAGAGCGTGTCGTAGCGGACGCGATAACGTTCGAGCGCGCGCGCATCGAGTCGAATCGCCTCCGCGTGCGACAGCGCTCGCCGAAGGTGCGCCTCGGTCAGTCGCGCGAAGCCGTCGCCCAGCACGCGCCGCAAGAAATACTCCGCCGAGGCCTCGGGGCCGCCCGCCGTCCGGTGCTCCTCGAACTCCGCCCAGAACCCATCGGGGACCGCCGGGTCGGTGTCACTCGCGGAGATCGGAGGCTCCATCAGCGCGATGCCCCGGAGCGACGAGCGGTGTCGCCGCGCGAGCTCCAGCGCGACCACCGCTCCGAAGCTCGATCCCACTGCCAACGCGGGCGCAAGACCGCGCTCCGAGATGATCCGAGCGGCATCCTCCGCGTGGTCTTCGACCGTCGGCCCCTGTTCCCCCTGTTCCGCGGCCGAGAGCGCGGATCGTCGCGTCCCTCTGCGGTCGTAGGCCACCACGCGATGCGGTCGCTCACCTTTCTCGTCCGACAAGAGCGCGAGCGGGATCGTGAACGCCTCCGCATCCGCGGCGCTGCCGTGAACGAGGAGGATCGCAGGACCCTGACCGCGCTCGACGATGTACAGGCTCATGAGACGGGGCTACTTACTGTTTGACGAAGCCCGGATTGCGAACGACTGGCGCGGTCATGAGCGTGCGATAGGGCAGGTTGTTGTGCGGAAGGTCGTGCGCACACGCGACCTCCACCGTGGGATACAAGGACAAGCGAGCGTCGATCGTGGCCAAGCTGTTGCCGACGTACGCGATTTGCAGCCCGTAGTAGTGCAGCTGGAGCAAATATTTTCTGCACGCGTTCGACACGGGCTGAGCTTCGTTGCCGTTGTCGTTGATCGCGATCTCCGGACAGTCCGATGTGTTGCCGGCGAGCGTGAACGCGTACATGCGGCGGTCGTAGCTCGGCCAACCATTGAGGCTCGGACAAACACAGCCGTTCACGGTCGAGCAGCTCGCCGAGTTGTTTACTGCGGTCACGTTCTTTCGAGCGACGTAGAACTCGTCGCGGAGCCCTTCGAAGAACACGAAGCACCCGTCGTCCTGAAAAAATCCGCCTCCGTTGGAGAACAAAGCATAAGCGTAGACGTTGTTCGGCGCCGGGCCGGTCGAGCAGTCCCAGGCCGGCGCCGACACCGCTGCCTGCGTCGTGGGACAGGCTGCTCCAGTCATGGCGCCCGCGCAGTCATCGTCGACGAAGTCACCACAGATTTCGGACGCTCCGGGGTGAATCCAAGGGTCGTTGCCGGCGCAATCACCGGCCTCTCGCGAGTAGCCCGCGACCTGCTCACCCGGGAGCAAGCAGGCCGACATCGACTGAGACGACGTCCCAAAACCGTCGCCGTCCCCATCGGCGAAGACCGTTAGATCCACACAGCTCCCTCCCGCATCGAGCGCTGCACCGCTGTCCGACTCGAGCCCAGAGTCGACCTCGCCTGCGTCCCGATCGCTCGCATCCGGACTCGCATCCGGATCGCTCGCGTCGGTACGTGCAGGTGCTGCGTCGGTACGCGGCGCAGCGTCGAGCTCGGCTCGCGCGTCGTCGAAACCGACGTCGCTCGAGGGAGCCTGCGCGTCTTGCGAGCGCGCGTCCTCGTTGCCCGCGTCTCCAGTCACCGAGGAAGCACAGCCCGACGACACGCCGAGAAAACTGACCGCGATCAAAACACGAATCGACACGGCGCAATCTTAGCGCAAGGTCCTCGGCTGACCAGGCCCGCTGAAAACCTCAGCCCTGGACCGCGGAACGTCCGAGCTGATCCGCGTACGTCGCGCGCCGCCTCGCACTCGCTTCTTGACCCGCCTGGATGGACCCGCCTATACAGCGCGGCTCGGCGCCTCTGGTGGCCTCCCCGACCGTCCACGCGCCCGTCGAAGGAGTCGACACACATGTTTAGAATGGGTCTCATCGGGAAGAAGATCGGCATGACGCGGATCTACGTGGACGGCGAACAAATGCCGGTCACGGTCCTCGAGCTCGGTCCGAACCAGATCGTCCAAAAGAAAACCCCGGACGGAAAAGACGGCTACGGCGCCATCCAGCTCGGATTCGACGCCAAGTCCCACAAGAAGCTCAACAAGCCGATGAAAGGCCACTACGGGCGCTCGGACGTGCGGCCCTACTGGGTCTTGAAAGAGCTCCGCGTCCCGAACGACGACAAGCTCAAGGAGTTCTCCGTCGGCCAGGAGCTCAAGTGCGACGTGTTCAAGACGGGCGACTTCGTCGACGTCACGGGCAAGACCAAGGGCAAAGGCTTCCAGGGCGTCATGCGCTTGCACCACATGAAGGGCAGCAAGCAGTACACCCACGGCACGCACGAGTATCGCCGCCATCCCGGCTCGATCGGCTGTCGCACCACGCCCGGCCGCGTCCACCCCGGCAAGCGACTGCCCCGGCACATGGGTGACGATCGCGTGACCGTCCAGAACCTCAAGGTCGTCAAAGTCGACGCCGACCGAAACTTGTTGCTGCTCCAAGGATCGATCCCGGGCGCCAACGAGGGCTATGTGGTCGTTCGCCAAGCCGTGAAGAAGCTCGGTCGGGCGATGGCCAAAAAGAAGACCTGATTCGATCGGGCCCCGCCTCATGGCCCGCTACGTCAAGAAGGACGCCTTCCACCAGAAGGCGAAGCGAGAAAGCTTCGCTGCGCGCTCCGTCTACAAGCTCGACGAGATCGACGCCCGCTTCAAGATCATCCGCAAAAACGATCGCGTCGTGGACCTCGGCGCCGCACCCGGGTCATGGCTTCAATACCTCGCCCGCGCCGTCGGCCCGGGAGGGCTCGTTTTGGGCTACGACCTCGTCCCCATCAGCGTCGATCCGGGGCCGTCGGTGCGAGCCCGCGCCGTCGACGTGCTCTCACTGACCGCTCGAGAAATTCGCGTCGACGCTTGGATCGCGATGCATCCGGGCGCTCCAGCTCCAGACGAGCTCTCCCTTCGCTTCGACGTGCTGCTCTCTGACCTCGCGCCGAAGACGACCGGCATCCGCGACGCTGACCAAGCTCGCTCCGGCGCCCTCGTAGAGGCCGCGCTCGCGCTCGCCATCGAGCTCCTCGACGACGATGGTGTCTTCGTCGCCAAGGTCTTTCAAGGGCGCGGTTTCGATGAGCTCCTCGTCGCGACCAAGCGCGCGTTCAAGGAGACCCGTGTCTTGAAGCCGGAGGCGACCCGCGACGGCAGCCGGGAGTCCTTCTTCATCGCGCGCGGACGACGACCGCCCGCCGGTTGAACACTCGCCAGCCGCCCGATCCTGTGATGGCATGCGGCCGTGCGCCCGAAGCTCGATGAGCTGCCGAGCCCGACCGAAGAACGCCGGCCGATCCCTCGCGCGCCCTCTCAGCTCGCGATGCCAAAATCCGAGCGGGTCGCGCCCATCGGATCCGTCGTGTCGATCCGCGGCGTCGGCGCTCACTTTCCCGCAACGGAAGTCTCCACCGAGCGCCTGATCCGCGAAGAACGGCCCGGCACGCTCTTCGGCAAGAAGTTGCAGGAGCTGATCGGGTGCCGCTTCGTGCGCGCGGCCGGTCCGACTGACACACCCTCGAGCCTCGCTACCCAGGCCGCCAGGAGCGCCCTCGAGAGCGCTGGGCTCGAGCCGAGCTCGCTCGACGCGATCGTGACGGTCGGCTGCATGCTCTCGGACGTCGATAGCTGGTCGATGCCGGCCAAAGTGGCCAAAGAGATCGGAGCGACGCCGCGCGAGTGTTTCGGGATCGGGGACGCCGCCTGCGCGGGCGCTTACGCCGCGATCCGAGCTCTTCTGCCGATCATGTGCGCCCCTTCGGGGCCTCGCCGGGTCCTCGTTGGCGCCGGCGTCGTCATGCCCGGGGGACGCTTCTTTCCCCCGGCCACCGTTTTCGGCGACGGAGGCGGTGCGTGGATCCTCGAGCGCCACGACAACCTTCGGCGCACGCCGCGATTTGCCATCGTCGGCGCCGAGCTCCACACCTGCCCCGAGCTCGTCGACGCCTTCGGCCCCATGGCCGGCATGAACATTCTGCGCGCCGAGGGTCGCCTGGAGCCCCGCTGGTGGACCTTCGTGATTCGAGACCACGATGCCTTCGCCAAGCTTCGTCGCAAGAACTTCGAGCTCGGCGCCAAAGCGCTGGCTGAAGCCTGCCACCGCGTCGATTGGGATCCCGAGTCCCTCACGTGGCTGGTGCCCGACAACGTCACGTTCCGCGTCGGCGAGGAGCTCTGTGTCCGGATCGGAATTCCATTCGATCGCATCTTCAAAGAAGGCTGCGCCCACCACGGGCACGCCTTTGCCGTCGATATGTTCGCGAACCTCGCATGGCTGATGGATCGCCGTGACGTGCGCGCGGGCGACCGCATCGCCATGATCGGCATGGGCGTGGGTCAACATTGGGGCGTGGTCTTGATCCAGGCCTGAGGCCGTGCCCAGATACCTGAAACCGAGCGAAGCGAGGTTTCGCACCGTGCCCGTGCCCGTGCCCGTGCCCGACGCGATTCCCCAATAGAGCACTGCCGAGCAGTGTCTTTGCAGCCGGGCGGTCCAGCGCACCGGGGCTTGATGCCTGGCCACGCCTGAGGCGAGCGAAGCGAACCTGCCGGCCGGTCGGATTCACTCCGACCGAGTGCCGACAAATTCTCCCGCCTCTTCCGCCGGTAGCGCTGGACCCGTCGAGGGGACTCTGCTAAGGTCAATCAGTCCTACCAAGTCCTTCTCCCTTCGGAATCGCGTGACGTGTGGAATGCCCTCGGAGGGTCCGAGTGCAACAGCGACCTCGCACCCGACAGGGGCGGACGTACGAAGCAGCAGGAATCGAAAATGGGAAGAAAGTTGTACGTCGGAAATCTGTCCTACAAGATCACCGAGAGTGAGCTCCGGGATATCTTCGCGGAGAGCGGTGATGTGACCGACGTGAAGGTGGTGCTCGATCGGGAGACCGGTCGTCCGCGTGGGTTCGCGTTCGTCGAGATGGCGACCGATGCTGATGCCGGAAAGGCGATCGAGAGCTTGAATGGCCGCGAGGTCATGGGCCGAACGATGAATGTCTCCGAGGCTCGGGAGCGCGAGCGCGGCGGCGGCGGTGGCGGCGGCGGCGGGTTCCGTCGTGGCCCCGGCGGCGGCGGCGGCGGCGGCGGCGACCGAGGCATGGACCGCGGCGGCGGTGGAGGCGGGGGCGGCGGCGATCGAGGCGATCGTCGCGGCGGGCGCGATCGCGATCGAGGCAACCGCGACTGGTAGGATCGACTTGAATCAACTCTAGGCGGGCGCGATGGCGCCCGCCAACTCTCCCTTCAAACTCTCCCGACCAAACAAACTCGTCTCACCCGGTCCCGCGGCGGTGTGTATGACTCGTCGCTCGGCCGTGGACTCCTACTGATTCCTACTGATCGTGCGGGAGCGAGCCGCGCAGCGAGCGCAGATAACCAAAGGGCGTCGCGTACAAGAAATTCGAGACTCGCGACGTGTAGATGTCCGCGTGCCGCTCCACTTGCCGCGCCAAGTGACTCTTGTCGTTCCCCGTCCGCATCAACAGGCCCCAGCGCTCGTTGTTCAACGTGGCGGCCTCCTTCGCAAACGGTTTGATGGTCTCGTCGAGCTGCGAGATCTCACGCTTCGTGCGAATGATTTGTTCCTCGAGCTCCTCGGACGAGGCTCCCACCGCGGGACCGTACCGACGCGTCTTGCGCTGAAGATCGAGCCGCAACCTACACAACCGGTGCTCGAGCACTTCCTTCTCCACCATCCGACTCTCGAGCAGACGCACCGTCTCCCTCGCCGCCTCCGTCGCCGCGATGTCGCTCTCCAGCTCCCTCAAAATCAACGCGGTCCTCCATCGCAACACGCTCTTGCTCACGTGAACGTCACCGTAGATGTGGTCACCCACGTAGAGGATCTCGTCGCCGGAAACGCCAAGGCACTTCTCGACCTGCGCCGCATGGCCCCCGAGGTACTTCTTTCCTTCCTCGATGCGAGCTACCACCGGCCGCAGGAGCCCTTCGTCGTTCACGATCTCGAAGATCGGATTCTGACCGGAGAAGAACGTCGGCTTCTTCGCTTCCACGATCACGAGGTCGAAGAGCTTCTCCCATCGATAACCGAGGAATCTCTCGAGTGTGTACGTGAGGATCGCGTTCGAAAACGCCCACTCGGAATTCGAGATCAAGAGCAGCTTCTTGCCAGCTTCCTTCTGGTCCAAAAGCGCCAGCGGCATCTCCGGATCGGGCACGACGAAGCGATCGGGGTCCGCGACGATCTCCGCCTTGAGCTGCCCCTCGAAGTGCGCTTCGTCGAGCGTCGAGCGAACCAATCGATAGAGCTCGAGGTAGCCGAGCCCGCTCGGCAGCCGATCTGCATCCAACAGATCGACCAGCTGCGCATACAGACAACCTTCCGAGATCGAGAAGAGCGTGTTCATGAACTGCCAACGCGGCTCTCCCAGATCTACGATCGTGCGCGAATAAATCGCCCGCTGCGCCTCGAAATCCAGGTTGTGAGTTCCGTGAAAGGCTTGCTTGACGTACCCGAACCGGTTCGCCTTCACGATGTTTCCGAGCTCCGCGTCGATGATCAGCCCGCGAATGACGAGCCCCGGATCGAACTCCAAACGCTCGACTGGGAGCCCCAGCGCCAACAGCTTGCTGCGGCTGTGCTCGTACGCCCGCCGCTCCCACTCGTCCGTGCGATAGTGCACCAACGTGTAGTCCATGTCGTATCCGATCGCGCGGATCGATCGGAGATTGAGGGTCCGGTTCGTGAAAATGCCACGAGTCGGCGGAATCTTCTCGCTGAGTGTCGACATCTTGGTTGGGTGCGGCGGCTCCCTGTCCGAACGAGAATTCAGACGACCATCAGAGACCCGCATGCGCGCGCGAGGCTATAACCCATTCTGAACGGCGAGGCGACCGAGCAAGGGCTGAACACCGACCCTCTCCGTGGAGCCGAACAACTCGAACCCATACAGGCCAGGGGTCGTCAGCTCGCAGGAAATCCTCGTCTCGGAACCCTCCGACACGACACAACCCGTCGCCCCTCCGGCATCGGGCACAGCCCGCGCGACCAAGAAAATGCCCCGAGGATTCGCGATCCGCGCTTCGAAGGCTCTCGTTACGTGCACCCGCGATCGGTCGGGGCTCACGAGCGACAGCCCCTGAGCAAAGAACCGCGGTGAAAGCCGCGGCTGGCGCAGAAACTCCGCCTTCGAAATCTCGGCGGAACGTAGCTGCCACTTCGGATCCTCCGGGAAGTGATCGATGCCGAAGATCTCCGGCGGCGTGAGAAAATATTCGGTTCCATACTTGGCTACGAACGACCCGCCCTGAACCCCGCCTGCGTCGTACGTCGCGTCGAGCAGGTACCAGCGGCCCCCGACCTCCGCCGCGTTCCACGCGTGATCGATCGCCATCGTCTCCGAGCTCTGATCTCTGGACGACCCCACCACGTACGCGACCCGGACCTTCGCGGCCTCGCCGATGGCGCGCACGAGCCGCGCGTAGCCGGCACACACCGCCCTTCGCGTGGCGAGGACGCTGCCCGGATCCTGAGGCGGGAGTTGACCCGTCCGCCGGGCCTCTTCGTCGTACTGGATGCGCGAGGCCGCAAAGTCGTGCGCCGCTTTCAGTCGACCCAACGGACTCGCCTCGTTTTCAGCGATGAACTGACCGATCGCTCCGGCATCGCTCAGCGCGGAGCTCGGGATCCGAGCCACGATCGGATGGACCGACGGCTCAGCCGGCCACCGAACGCCGCCGACCGCTGTGTCGATCGGCGCAGGAGCTTGTCCCTCAGGCAGCTCCGCGTTCGCGCCACTTTGGTCCTCAACACCACCGCTGACGACCGTCGTTCGCTTGATCGTACTCGGCTTGGGATCGGCGCTCTCGTGGAGTCGGATCATGATCGGCTCGCCGGACTCTGGTTCCGCCTCGGCCTCGCCTTCCTCGAGCTCGATCGGACCCTCCTCCGCTTCTCCTGCGTCCGGGGTACCGGCGTCCGCCGAGCCTGCGTCGACCGAACCCGTCGCGCCGGAGAGCTCGGTGGCCGAAGGGCTCGAGCCCGTCGCCAGGAGGAGCTTGCTCGCGGCAGGCTCGCGTCTGGCTTGATCTTCGAGGATCGCCACGGCACCAGCCGTTGGCCGCGGCTCGGGATCCGCCGACTCGGCCTCCAGCCGGAACGAGTTGCGTCCGCTCCCGAGCGCGTAGAGCTCCTCGAGCCCATCCACGGCGCGGAAGAGCGCCCTGCGCGTCGGCTCCACCCAACTCCCTCGTGCGTGCTCCAGCATCCAGTCCCCACGCGTCGAGAGCGCCGTAAACGCCCGCTCGGGCGCAACGAACACGAGCGCGGCCAAGAAGACGAGCGAAACAGCGAGCACCCGCAACGTCACCCGCTGCACCCAAGTGAGCCACTGCTTCCGATCTCTCCGCCTCAGCTTCGAGACCAGCTCCCACCCGAGCGGCAACAGCGGAAACACGAACGCACCGGCCAGCGCAGGCATCCACCACGGAGCTCCCTCGAAGGCCGCAAGCGAAGACGCGATCCAGATGCCCAGCCCTGGAACGACCAGTACGACCGCGACGAACAAGATTTCGAGCGGCGCCCACAACAGACTCGAGAAGAATGAGGTCCGCTCCATTTGCCCATCGTACACGGGCCGACGCGACGGACCCATCGCCGATGAGTCACGCACCACGAGATACGAGGGGTACGCGAGCGCGGTCACGCGGCGCGTTGCCTTAGGGAAGGGGTCGGCGGCGACTCCGCGTTCATGGCAGAGTGGCCGTCATGCTCAAAGATCGCTTCGAGCTCCTCCATACGCTTCAACGTGGGCCCCTGTCCCGCACCTGGCTCGGCCGAGATCACCAGACTCAGCAAGAGGTCGTTCTCAAGGAAGTCTCCTTGCACGACCTCTCTCCGAGCGAAGGCTTCAAGCCCTTCGAGCTCATGGAGCGCGAAGGCCGCGCGCTACGCCACCTCGACCATCCAGGCATCCCGAAGCTCGTAGAAATCTTCGAGATCTCTGAGCCCGAGACCACCCTCTGGCTGGTCATGGAAAAGAAGGAAGGTCGAAACTTGGAGGCGCTGGTGGAGAGCGGCTACCGCGGCTCCCTGCCCGAAATCATCGGCATCCTCCGGGCCACCGCCGAAATCCTTCAGTACCTCCACGATCGGGTCCCACCGCTCGTTCATCGCGACGTCAAACCCAAGAACATCCTCCTCGACGATCATGGAAAGGTGAGTCTCGTCGATTTCGGAGCGGTCGCGACCTCCGCCCTCACTCACGCAACTTCCGGCAGTACCATCGTCGGATCACCCGGCTACGTTCCCCTCGAGCAATTCGCCGGGCGGGCTCGACCCGCTTCCGATGTCTACGCCCTCGGCATGGTCGGCGTCTTCTTGATGACTCACACGGAGCCCGTGAAGCTCACGGACGCCAGCGGCCGAACCAAATGGCGGGACCAGCTCGAGCTCCAGAGCCCGCTCTTCGACGTCATCGATCGAATGATCGAACCCAACCTGGATCGTCGGATGGGTTCGATGGCCGAGGTGATCTCGGGCCTCGACGGAAAGACGAAGGCGCCACGCAAAAGGCGCCGAGCGGTCGCCGTCGGCGTTGCCGCCGCAGTGGCCATCACCGGCGCTACCTACGGCGTCGCTCACCGGCCGCAGCCGTTCGTCGAGTTTTACAGCCAGTTGGCTCCAAATCAGTTGGGAGGCTTCGGAGCTTTGAGCTCGGTCGACGAGTCTGGGCCGGACGAAAACTCCGCGCCACCTCCGGAGCCCCTGTGCCTTCCAAGAGTCACCGCAGGAACCGCACGCGTCTTCTGCTCGGAAGTTCCGCAACTCACTGCACCTGCGATATCCAAGGGTCAGGTGGTGTTCTTCACCGATCCCTCCGCGCTGCCCCCGGAGCTCGCGCCGACTCCCAGCGAACCCAGCTCCGCCGAACCGAACGCCGAAGACCCTCCGGAAGAGCTCGCCGAGGCCATTCGAGTGACACCGACAGGCCTTCAGAGCCTCGGCCGCATCCCCTGCCCAGCCTATGGCGCGTCGCTCTCTGCGAGTGGCAAAAATGGGAAGATCTACCTCGTGTGTAGCGCGGACTCTCGCAAAGTGATCGCGTTCGACCCCAAAACTCGGACTTCCGAAGAGATCGCCAGCTACCAGACGTCGAGCGAGGAATACGATGTGGGTTATGGCTATGAGGGGAGCTTCGAAGCTACTCCGCCTTTCCTCGTCGTGCCGGATGGGGGGCGATCCGTCATCGAGGTCTTTCGCGGACAGGACGGCCTACGCGCTCAACAATTTCGAACCGGAGCCATGCCGTTCGAAGTCTCGCCCCCGAAGTCGTCCGAAATCGAAACAGATCCGCTCTTTTTCTACGAGGCAGGGGGCCGACTGCACGCCTTGTACGGAAAGTTTACCGGAGGGCCAGAGGGGAATAGCAGCTCGCCCGCCGTGCAATATGTCCCAGTCGTCTTCTCCACTCATGGCAAAAAGGAGCTCTCTCCCCTTGCCACGACCTCCAAAAAGCCCAAGCTCGACTCGTGCATCCCCCTCCGGACCTACTCCGACGGAGCCGATCTCCTCGCCCGAATTCCAGATGAGTTTGGATCGAGCTACGACGAGCTGCGAATTCCGAACGCTCGCCCGGTTCCCTCCCCAACCGCCTTCCCGGTAGGCCTCGAATCTTGCCACACCGATCGCCAGCTCGAGATTCATCACCCCATCAAAGGCCGCTTCCAGGTCGAGACCGACGAAAATCACAGCTTCTCCGATCCAGTCACGACCTGCGACGAGGAAGGCTGCGTGATCGTCGACTCGGCCTCCCTCCTCGTCTTGCGGCTCGACTTCGACTAAGCTCTGCGCTTCGCGGATCCCTGGGAGCGCAGCGCCTAAGCTTCGCGGATCCCTGGGAGCGCAGCGCCTAAGCTTTGCGGATCCCCTGACCCCCCTGACCCCTGAGCTTCGCGGATCCCTGGGAGCGCAGGCATCTTGCCTGCGCCTAAGCTTCGCGGATCCCCAGGCCCCCCTGACCCCTGAGCTTCGCGGATCCCTGGGAGCGCAGGCATCTTGCCTGCG
>CAYXDO010000075.1:0-50431 GCA_964463485.1 uncultured Myxococcales bacterium
GCTTGAACTCGCGTCCAGCGTTGAGGAGTGGCCAGGCGACGAGTCCAGGCCAATCACGATATTCGGCCACCAACCTGGCGTCCGCGGGATTCAAGAGCGTGTAGCGGATGCGGCCTGCGAACGCTTCGTCATCGAGGATCTCTTCGGCGGAGAATCGCCGCGGGAACACGGTGCCCGAGCGTCCTCGGAGCACGTTGATCTCACGGGCGAGATTTCCGATGAAATACTCGAGGAACGCGGAGAGGTCGCCGCCTTGGTCCTGCAGGACCATATGCCAATGGTTCGAAAGACAAACAAAGGCCGCAAGTCGGATCGACGGAAACCTACGCAGCGCACGCGCGAGGAAGAAGCCCACGATCTCGACGGCCTGAGGGTCTGGCTTCAAGAAGAAGCGGGACTCCAAAGTCCTGGACGTCACGAACCAGAAATTTTCGGGGGTGTTCTGTCGGATCGGTCGCATGAGGTGTGCAAACACGAACGATCGCAGGAGCGCAATCGTTTGGGCTCCGAAAATCGTTCCGAATCCTTGGGCCCCAGTCTAGTGCGGGCATCGAGCTCCGAAATTCGTTCCGTTCGACGAAGCACGAAGCCCGATCGCGATCAGCCTCTCGTGTTTCGCACGGTTGCGCGAGCTTCGCGCGGAGCCGGTTTCGCACGAAGCTCGACGCTCACGCGGAGCCCTCACCGCGTGGAGGACGATTGCGCTCAGGCCTCCCTGAAAACGCCGAGCGCAGCTCCCCAGCGGATGGGCTCTCGTTAGGTCGGCTCCGTGCTCGAAGTCGTGATTCCGCGAAGAGCAGATGCGCCCCCGCCCGCCCGTGGTCGCCCGGCGTCCGTAACAGGTGAGTTGGTTCGTTATCGGAGTCCGGCGGATCTACGACTCTCCTTCTATCGACCGCCCGCCGAGCGGCGGGGCCCGTCCCAGGATCGTGCGCCGCGATCCTGCGATACGTGGGTCTCGGTCGACTGAATCGCCGTTCGGCGTGTTCACATGACAAGATCCAAGGAACGGGTTAGAAGCGCGGGCGCGCATGCCGAAAGCCCTTCCCTTCAAAAAAATCCTGATCGCCAACCGAGGTGAGATCGCTGTTCGCGTCATGCGCACTTGCCGCGAGCTTGGGATTAAGTCCGTCGCCGTGTACTCGGAGCCCGATCGATCGGCCTTGCATACCCTGTACGCCACAGAGGCCATTCCGATCGGCCCCGCGCCCTCCCGCGAGAGCTACTTGCGGATCGACCGGATCATCGACGCGGCGAAGAAATCTGGCGCGCAGGCGATCCATCCCGGGTACGGGTTTCTGTCGGAGAATGCGTCCTTCGCGCGCGCCTGCAAGGACGCCGGGATCGTCTTCATCGGGCCGTCTCCCGAAGCCATCGTCGCAATGGGCGAAAAGACGCTCGCGCGACGCACCGTGAAAGCCGCCGGCGTGCCGGTCGTCCCTGGCACCGAAGCGCCCGTCGCCGACTTCGAAGAAGCTCGCCGGGCCGCAGAGGTCGTCGGCTTCCCAATCATGATGAAGGCCGCCGCCGGGGGCGGCGGAAAGGGCATGAGGTTGGTGACCAAGCCGGAGGACCTCCGGTCCGCCTATGAAACCGCCCAGCGCGAGGCCTTGAACGCGTTTGGCGACGGCTCGGTCTACCTCGAGCGCTTCATCGAGAACCCACACCACATCGAGATTCAAGTCTTTGGCGACAACCATGGCCGTATCGTCCACTTGAACGAACGTGAGTGTTCCATCCAGCGCAGAAATCAGAAAGTCGTCGAGGAAGCCCCCTCACCCCTCATGACGCCGGAGCTTCGCGAGCGCATGGGAGACGTCGCTGTCAAAGCTGCGGCCGCCGTAAGTTACAGCGGCGCCGGCACCATCGAGTTTCTCGTCGACTCGAAGCGTAATTTCTACTTCCTCGAAATGAACACGCGCCTCCAAGTCGAGCACCCGGTCACCGAGCTCACGACCGGGTATGACTTGGTCCGGGAACAGATCCTCGTGGCCGGAGGGGACGAACTCTCGTTTCACGCCCCCGTCGCTCCGCGTGGACACGCGATCGAAGCGCGAATTTACGCCGAAGACCCCGCGCGCGGATTCATGCCGTCTCCCGGCGTGCTCTCCCATCTCCGCCAGCCCGGCGGCTTCGGAGTTCGCATCGACGCCGGCGTCTACGCAGGCGTCGAGATCTCGCCGCACTACGACCCACTCATCGCAAAACTCTCTGTTTGGGGCCAAGATCGGGAGGCCGCGATCGGTCGGCTCGACCGCGCGCTGTCCGAGTACGTCGTCAACGGCGTGACCACGAACGTGACCTTCCTGCGCCGCATCGCGCGGCACCCCGCGTTCATCTCGGGAGAGACCGACACGGGCTTCATCGCGCGACACGTGAGCGAACAGCCCGAACCCTCCGAGGAGGCGGTCGAGGTCTCGACGATCGCCGCGGCGATCCGCCAGTTCGAATACGAGCGCGAGCTCGCGGATCGCATGGTTACCGGCCTCGATCCGAATCAACGGCCCTCCACTTGGAGAATCCTCGGCCGGCGCGATCAACTCCTTCGCCGAATGATGTGAGCAACTCATGACGAAGAACATGACCAAGAATCGCTACGTCGCCACCCGTGGCGAAAAATCTCTCGACGTCGGCGTCACCGCCCTCGGTGGCAGCCGATATCTCGTGGAGCTCGCCGGAGAGACTCACGAGGTCGATGCACGACGGTTCTCCGGCGGCAACTGGAGCGTCATCATCGATCGTCAGAGCTACGACGTGGAGCTCGAGGTTGCCGGCGACCAGGAGAGCGCCGGTCACTACAACACGCTCGTGCGTGGCCAGGTTGTCGCACTCACGGTGCAAGACGAGCGACGCCGCCGAATGAGCCTGACCTCGAGCCGACTCAACCAGACCGCTCCGCCGATCGTGACCGCTCCCATGGCTGGCAAGATCGTGAAGATCCTGGCGGCTCCCGGCCAGGCCGTCGAAGGGGGCACCGCCGTCATCATCATGGAAGCCATGAAAATGGAAAACGAGCTTCGAGTCCCCGCTGCCGGTGTCGTCGCCGAGGTTTTGGTCAAAGAAGGCCAAGCGGTCGAAGCCGGCGCCAGCCTGATCGTCTTCCGCGCCAAAACGACCGAAGCCGCTGTGAATCAGTCGGGCACCGTCGGCGTCCTACCCGGCGCATGACCAACTCAGACCTTTGGAAAGGAAAAGACATGAACGTATTCAAGCTCAGCACCGTCCTCGCGGGAGCTGCCATGGCCTTCACCCTCTCTTCGACCGCACACGCGGATGAAGAGCTCAAGAACCTCAAAGTCATCCAAGTCGAGAACGAGAAGGCCCTCGACAAGATCATGCAGGGGATGTCGAAGGGCCTCGGTGTGAAGTGCGTCGCCTGCCACGTGAAGGGCAAGTGGGACAAAGACGATGTCGCGGCCAAAGACGACGGCCGCAAGTTCTTCGAGGCCACCGTCGGTGTAGCTGATCAAGCCAAGCGGGACGCTGCGCTCGCCGCCCTCCTTCCCGTCCTCAAGCTCCAAAAAGCCAAGAACGCGGCCGGCATTTGGGCCGCTGTCGACAAGCTCAAGAGGAAGGCCGCTGACCCGGCCGCCCCGGCCCCAACGCCGCCCCCCGCGGCTCCCGCGGCCCCGGCTCCCGTTCCTGGCAAGTGAGATGGGTTCTGGGCGTCTCCTAAGTTTGCCGGTCCTTGATCGAAGCCAGCGCCAGCGCTCTCATTCGCTCGAGCGCCTTCTCCGTCCGCTCTACCCATCCGTTGTCTTCCCCTACTCTCCCAGCCATCTGCAGTGACTGTTCGTAAATCTGGATGGCTTTGGATACCAGCACACCCAGCTTCGAAGTGAGCTCGTCCCGGTAGAACGCGACCACCTCCTCACCGAGGCCCGGCGGGGGCGGCACCGACATCATCTCGTCATAGAGTCGCTCGTAGAGCGATCCGATTCGATACCCGGCCGCGGTGGCCCAGCCGGCGTGCCCGGCTCTGATGGCTCGGATGAGGTTGTTCTGGGCTCGGAGGAGTTGCTCACACTTCTCCTCGAGCTTCTTGGCCAGCTCGTCCCTCCACGCTTCGGGTTCGGTCGCCGCGGCGACCAGCGCGAGCTCTTCGAACTGCCGCGCGTAGATCTCACCCAGGTGAAATCGTGCCTGCCCAACCCAGTAGGACGCTGGGAGATACTCGTCTTTGGGTCGCTTTTCATAAAACGTAATCGCTCCGAGAAACTCTTTCTCGGCCGTGGCCAGGTCGCTCAGGTTGAACGCCGCGATCCCCGAACCCACTCGCGCCTCGAGCTCGTCCATCGCCGTCAGATCGGTCCGCTGCCGGATCGCCCAGAAAGTATCGGCCACATCCTGCCACCTCTGGAGCTTCCCCAGCGAAAGAGTCATTCGATACTGCGCGTCTCGCACGTTCGACGCGCTCGGGTGTTGCTCCACCAGCCGCTTGAAGGCATCGAGAGCCTTCTCCGCTTCGACGAGGTTTTCGTAGCAAAGCCCGATGTTGTAAAGAGCGCTCGGCACGAGGTCCGAGTCCGGAAAGGTCGCCTCGAGTCGAGTATAGACCGCGATCGCGACGTCGAAGGACTTTGCGTCGAAGAACTCGTTCCCCTTGGCCAGCAAGTCCGACGCGTCGTAAGCCTCTAGCCCAGTCAGAGGGTCGGGCTTGAGTTGGATGGCCATCGGTTCAATTTGGATCACACGCTGCTCCGGCGCGGTGGGCAAGGACGACTGCGTCGTCGCGCAGGCAGCGAGCATCAGGACTCCCGGAGCCCAGATCCGCCAAGCCTCTCCCCTGGCTTCGGGTCGAAGACGTCGCGGGGTGCTCCGGTCAAGACATCGGAAGGTCTCCACAGCCGTATGGTACTCGACGCGCACCTGCCCTGCCTCTCGGTCGGTTGGTGCGCGCAAGCGATTCGCCCCTTGCGCAGCCGACTTTCGACCGCGGGAGACTCGGTGAGCCTGGTGAGTGGGCACGATTGTTGCCAAAATCATGGTGGCGGCTCCAGCCGCAATCGGAGGAACGCCTTGAGGATTCATTCGCCTTCCCACCCGTGCGGAGCACCGATCTTCGTCCGAGCTCTCGCCTTCGGTCTCCTCGCGAGCTGCGCCACCCCCACGAACGGCCGCCCAGAAAAGGGACTCGCCTCACCTCGCCACCTCACCGAGTCGGAGCGCTCCGCCTTGGCCGACGAAATGCGCGGGCACGGAGACGCGATGACCGATCTGGTCTGGGCCGTGCTCTACTTGGAGCACTCCCAAGTTGGTCGGATCGCAAGCGAGATCGCCGAGCCCCACCTCGGACGCACACGAGAGCAAGATGACCCCCTGCGCACGATGTTCCCCGAGACCTATTTCGAGCTCGAACGAGAGCTCCTTGCTCGCGCCCGCGAGCTCGCCGACACCGCCTCCACCAAGGACGCCAACGCCATCGCCTCCGCCTACGGCCGCTTGGCTGAGACCTGCGTGAGGTGCCACGCGGTGTACCTCGACGACAGAGACACCAAATGAGCTCCGCCCGCCGCTCGATGCTCGATGCGATCCGCCGCGACGTCGAGCGCAACGTCGAGTGGGGAGGCAAGCCGGAGCTCGACCCGCGCGTGATGGAAGCCATCGCCCGGGTCCCCAGAGAACGCTTCGTTCCAGACGATCTGCGGGACTTGGCCTACGAGAACGAAGCCCTCCCGATCGGACGCGATCAAACGATCTCTCAGCCTTACATCGTCGCCGTCATGACCGACGCGCTAGCGCTCGATCCCGATCACCGCGTGCTCGAAGTGGGTACGGGCTCCGGATACCAGACCGCCATCCTCGCCGAGCTTGCCGCCGCGGTTTACACGATCGAACGAATTCGCGAGCTCAGCCAGGACGCCGTCGAGCGGCTCCATACGCTCGGCTACCGCAACGTGTTCGCCGCCACCGGAGACGGATCTCTCGGGTGGCCCGAGCAGGCTCCGTTCGACGCAATCATCGTGACCGCCGCCGCGTCCCGCATCCCCTTGGCGCTCTTGGAACAGCTCGCCACGCCCGGACGGATGGTCGTTCCCGTCGGTCGGATTCGAGAGTTGCAGACTCTCCACGTGATCGCCAAAGACGAATACGGAGAGATCTCCGATCGAACGATACTCCCCGTTACCTTCGTGCCCCTCATCGAAGGTTGACGACGTAGCGCTGCAACGAGCTCCGTCGACAGGGGTCCGCGGCTACTCGACTCGCTCCGGCGCCACCTCGAAGATCTGCGAGGGCACGGCATTTGTTCGCAAGAGCAAGCACCGCGTCGACGTCTCGTTGGCCGTCACGTACAGCGCTCGAACCTCTCCGCGACTTGCCTTCGGGCCAGACCGAACCCATGACGCGGCCCGAGTCAGACTCGACTCTTCGATCAACCTCGCCAACTCTGGACCAAGGTCACCCACGGGCATCGCTGACGGGGGAATCGGGTGGCCGGTCATCGAGCTCCGCATGAACGATCCAAGAGTCGCAAGCCCCATCACCAACACGGACGGCTGCTTGACGTGGGGCTCCACGACCCTCACCTCGAGCACGGGCAGCGCGTCCAGCTCCGACGTCCTCACCGGGATCGCTTCCAGGTGGGGCACGGGTATCATGTAGAAGCGAGTGCCCACGCCGCGCCGTTCGAAGTCCGCGTCCAAAAAACCATCCACACCGTCGATCCGCACCGTCTCGCCCGTCGGGACCCGCCCGAGCATCACCGTCGCAAAGAAATCCGCGCTCGACGTCCCTGAAAAACAATACAGCTCGACCTCGATCACGATCGAACAAGACCACTCATGACACGTCGGCGCAATGCTTGGCAGACGCCCCGCATTAGTGCGATCGAAGTCTCATGCCGCGACCTACGGTTTTGGTCTCCGACCTCATGACCAGCCCGGTCATCACCATTCGCAAGAGCGAAAACCTGACGAACGCGGCCGACGAGATGAGGCTCGCCGACGTCAGACACCTCGCGGTCGTAGACGCAAAAGGGCGCGTCGTGGGGATGCTTTCGAATCGCGACCTCGACCGTGCGCGCGGCCGGCCCGACGCGACGACCGCCCAAGTGGCCGACGTGATGACCGACGAGGTCCTCACCGTGAAGCCCGAGAGCCATGCCTGTGAGGCCAGCGCCATCCTGCTCGACCACAAGATCGGCGCGCTCCCCGTGGTCGACGACGCCGGGCTCCCCGTTGGTATCATCAGCGAGACCGATTTTCTTCGCGTCGCCCACGTCTCCCTCGGCGGAGATCGCCTCTCCGACGACGATGACTGAGTACGAGGCGCACCAACCCGCCTCCACCCGACCCACCTCGATGTCGGCAGACGACTTCAGGCCGGAGGTTGCAGCTCGACTCGGGAGCCGACCTACGTCGTGAGCCCTCGAATTCGCCTGGCCCTCGTCGGCCTCGTCCTGGTCACGCTGGGCTTGATCGCTTGGAGGAGCGGGCTGACGGCCATGAGTCTCCGCGAGCTTCGCCTCACCATCGAAGGGCTAGGACCCTTGGCGCTCTTGGCGTTCGTCGGCTTGTTTCCCATCCTGGTGCTCCTCGGCTTCCCTGGCATGGCCCTCGTCGTGGCCGGATCGCTCGTCTTCGGCGAGCTCGTGGGCTTTCTCGCTTCCTACGTCGCCGGCCTCCTTGCCGTGACCCTGGCCTTCGGGATCGCTCGCGGCATTGGAGGTCAGGCCCTCGCCGAGATCGAACGCCCGCTGGTTCGAAGAGCGCTGGCCTCCCTCGACCGGCGACCGATCGGGACCATCGTGCTGCTGCGATCGGTGTTCTGGTTCGCGCCGCCTCTCTCGTTCGCCTTCGCGCTGTCGTCGCTCACCTTCAAGGACTACTTGGCCGGTTCAATCCTCGGAATGTTCGTCCCCGTGCTCGTGGGTACGCTGTTGGCCAAAGTCATCGCGGCGCTCGTCTGAGTACGCGCAACTCATCGAGGCTCGGGCGTCCGCCGCAACGCCATACTCTCGAGGGTGAAGTGCGACCGAGTCACCGGCTCCTCCTGCCCAGCCGCGCGCTGTCCTAGAAGCTCTAGGTGCTGCTCCTCCCGAGCCTCTCGCTCGGGGCCCAGCAGCCCGGAGACGAACGCCGCCACGTCGAACGTCGAAGCTCGAGCGGGGACCGCCGCTGAAAGCTCGCGCGCGAAGGCACGGGCGCTGTCGGGCCTCTGCCCGGAGTCCGGGGACAAGGCGCGCAAGATCAGCGCCTCGAGCGCCTGCGGGACCTCCGGTCGATCGCGGCAAATGGTCTCGACCCCGCGATCGAGGGTCTGCCGAACCATGTCGATGGGCGCCGCCTTCGTGATATATCGTTTGAGCAGCAACGCTTCGAAAGCGATCACGCCAACCGCATACACATCCGTCTTTCGGTCCACCGAGCCTTGTCGGAGCTGCTCGGGCGCGACGTAACCGAGCGAACCGAGGACCTTGCCGGGAACCGTCTGCCAAGAGCGGACGTTCGACTTGGCCAAACCCAGGTCGATGAGTCGGACTCGCCCCTCGTCGCCGACGACGAGGTTCTTGGGCGTCACGTCGCGGTGTACGAACCCGAACGAGCGACCCTCCAAATCCCGAGCTCCGTGCAGAGCTTCGAGCCCTTCCAGAGCTTGCCTGAGAAGCTCCGCGACGATGGGCACGGAGATTCGGACGCGCTCGCGCGCGGCCCGGGTGAGGATCTGAGCGAGTGTGAATCCAGGGACGTACTCCATGGCGATGAAGAGAGTGCCGAGCGCTTCGGCGATCTCATAGACCTGCACGAGCCACGGACTCTCGACCAAGCTCGCCACTTCGGCTTCGTGTCTGAATCGACGGACGAATTGCTCGTCACTGGCAAGCGCCGGGTTGAGCACTTTCACGACGACCGGGACTTCGCGGCCTCGCCACCGAGCGAGGAAGGCCTCGCCCGTACCGCCCTTTCCAAGGGAGGCGACCAGGGTATAGGCGCCGACCGTCGTGGGGAGCTGCACCGAAGTATTTTACTCGATCGCGAGCGCGGGCACAGCGCGCCTCGACTCCATGCCTTCGAATCGCGGGAAGCTCAGTTCGCTGCCACGACCCTCACCGTGTCGCTGGCGCTCCGACCGAAGGTCTCGGGCGCGTACATTTCCTCGGCGGCCGCGGGCGGCACGACAAACTCACCCGAGGTCGTCGCTCGCGCGACGTAAGTGTACGTGTAGGCACCCGGCCAGAGCTGCGTCGTGAAGGCCTCCACTCGCTCGTCTCGTAAGTTCTGGTGCTGAAACCAGTGCATGGCCCACCAATGATACCCATAGGACTCACGCGCGGACCGGGCCGAGCCCATCGAGGTCTTTGCCAAGGCCGGATTGAGCGGCTCGAAGCCCGCGGGGAGCTTGTCCACCAGGGCGACGTGAAACCGCTGCGAGCTCGCTTGCATACTCAACGTCACCCGCACCGACGCGCCCGCACGCACCGTCCACGTTCCGTCGGCCTCCCGCCTCACGTCTTTGAGATCGTCGACCGCCTCGTACACTCTCGACACCGCAAAACCTCGATCGAGCGATGCGAGCGAGTAACCGACCGGCACGTACTTCATACCGAGTCGGTAGTACATGCGTCCCTGACCTTCCTTCGCCAGCACCAGCTCCTGCGTCGTTCCACCTCTCTTCACGACGGACATCGGAATCAGGAGATTCTGTCTGACGTTCGTTCGCCCCCGATACTCCTGCTCACCAGCGAACTGATCCCCAAGCCAGACCTGGGCAACGAAGTCAGGCGTGACGTTCTCGAAGGTCGAGAAATAGCGTTTCAGCGCGACCAGCACGAACACGTTCTCCTGGGTATTCGACCAACGGCCCTTCAACCGATGGGCCAAGAGCCCTCTGACGACCTTGGGGATCAACGGGTCGCTGGGGTCGCTCCCGATCAACCCGTCGAGCACCACGGCGTCCGTCCGGTGCTCCGAAGTCAGCAGCCACTCCCCCCCGGAGTCATATCGAGTGACGAAGTGGGCCCGCTCGGCCGTCTCGTCCACCCGATTTCGCAGGTTGCGCAACAGCTCGCTTCGCACTTCGGGAGCCCCTGACTTGCCGAGCGCCGACAGCAGCCAGCCCTGCGCCTCGAGACTCAGCGCCTTGAGCCCATAGGCGCGGAACGTGCCGCGCACCGGCTCCGTCACGTCCTCCCCCGAGAGCCCGCGAACATACAGCGCGTAAGCAACGAGCGCGCTCCGCGACGTCGGATCGAACGTGAATTGGTGCCGCGCTTCGTACTGGGAGATGTTCCCCTCGATGTTCGCCAGATAACCGAGCCCCCTGGATCTCGTCACCGACGGAACCGTCACTCCTCCGAGCCGCGCTCGCTCCAAGGCATGAGTCACGTGGATCGAGACGTAGGGCACGGACTCGTCGTTCCAATAGTCCCAGCCCCCGTCTCCGTTTTGGCGGCGACGCAAGTCGTCTAGATCGCGCTCCATCGCGCTCGTGAGCTCGTCCTTGGGAGGCAAGCCCGGCGCATCGAACGCCTCCAGCACGTCCTTCAGCGACACGACACCGAGCAGCCTCGACGCGAGCTGTTCGGAACACTCATACGGGTACTGATAAAGATAAAGGAACGCATCGGTGAGCTCGGCCAACGCGGTCGCCGAGGTCGTCACCTCCAACCCTCCAAAAGCCTCCGCGGCGCGCGGAGGTGGCACCACGCTGTGAACGATCGCTCCCGCGTCTATCGTCCCATACACCGCGAAAGCTTCGGCCGTAGCGGGAGTCCAGACGGGCAAACTCAGCTCCGCGGCGTCCTCGAGCGCGCCGGAGCTCACGATGAGTTGCATCTTCGCCCTCCCCGGGAGGACCGTCTCCACAGGGAACCTCACCTCGACCCGATCGCGCGGAGGCACCGAGATCGCCAGCCCCCGTGGGCCGGTCAGCTTCGCGTTCGCGACTCTCATCGCGATCTTGACGCCCATCGCCGTCTCGTCGAGGTTCTGAATCAGGACCGGGATTTCTGCACGGTCCCCATGATTCAGGAATCGCGGCGGCGACGGCCGCACCATCAATCGTTTGCGCGCCTTGAGGGAAGACTCACCTTTTCCAAACTGCGTGGCGCCGTGGGCAGCGACCGCCATGATTCGATAACGAGTGAGCGAGTCGGGGAGCTCCACCTCGACTGTCGTCTTTCCATCCGCACCCGTGAGCAGCGTCGGCCGAAAGGCGAGCATCGCGTCGAACGACTTTCGGATCTTGAGCGGACCCTGAGTCTTGGAAGCCTGGGCTTGGTTCTTGTCGGCTTTGCCGGGAGCCATCGATCGCTTCTTTCCGCTCAGCTGTGCGTCCTTGGTTCGGCCGGCGCTCGGCGGCGAAGGCGTCGCGGCCTCGGCTTTCTCGACGGAGAGTCCGGCCGCGGCCTCCTCCGCGGGCCGTGCAGAGTCGTCGGCCGGACCCTCGTCCGCGAGCGCCTGCGTAGGCGGTCGAATCGGCTGGCCGCTGATCACGAGGTGGGCGCGGCTGTCTTCCATTCGCACTCGTTGAGCTCTGGGCGACAGGAACACCTCGAACGGATCAGGAAGCTGATAGCCGGCGAGCGCGAGCACAGCCTCGTCGGCCGCGATCAAGACGACCTCCGCACCCTTGACCGGCTTGCCCGCCGCGTCGGTGACCGCCACGGAGATGCTGGTCTTGGAGCCGGGCTCGATCGCGTCGACCGCAGGCGACGGCAGCACTTTCAAAGTCCGTGCGTCCGGACGAATGGTGAGTTGAAGCTCTCCGCTCGCATAAGCGGGCCGAGGAGGCAGGGACTTATCCGCGATGCCCTCCGAATCGACGCGCGGAGCTTCGCCGAACGTGGTGACGGCCACTCGGAACCCGGGCGTGTCCGAGTCGCGGATCGGTATGGACGCGACGTATACGCCCCGGTCGATTCGAAAGCGCTCTTGGCTCACCAGCCCGGAACGATCGATCACCAGCACACCCTCGGCGGGGCTGAAGGGGCTCTGGATCGCGATCTTGGCGGTCTCTCCGGCCGCATAAGTATCCTTGTCCGCAAGCACGAACACCTTCTGCTGCGTGAGCTGGCGATCGGCGCCCGGCTCGGGGCCGGCGATGTACACTCCGATCTCGGTCGAGGTAACGACTCGCTGACTCTGATCCCTGAGGACTCCGCGAATCATGAAGGTTCCGCCCTGGTGAGGGTGAAAGTTGCAGCGCGTGGGCTTCTCGATGGACCTGAAGACGCAAGTCTGCGCATCGGCCTCGACACGAACCCACCCGTCCTTGCCTTTGTTCACCGACCGAACCGCGAAGCCTCGCAGCTCGACAGCTTGCCCCGCGCGCAGCTGACCCTTCAAGTCACCCACCACGGTGTCGATCCCGAGCGACTCCCCGAGCTCCACGAAGGCGCGCTCTGCCCGCAGCCCGAGGTACAGCTCGGAGGGATGCACCTGGATCTCCGAGGTCGCAACCCACTGCTGTTGATTGGTGTCTTTGACCGAAGCCTGGAGTGAGAAAGAGACCGGCCACGGCGGTGGGTCCCCGGTGAGCTCGATCTTCACCCGATGCACCCCGTCCTTGGCCGTGCGGGCGCTCAACGCCTTGGCGGCCAAAGCGCTGGGTTCGAAGGGGCGCCCGCGACCCTTGAAGCGATAGGATATCTCGTCATCATACTCTCCAAACCAGGAGCTCCAGACGGGCGGAGCTCGCCCGAAGACGTAGTCGGACAGGTTCGGGGGAGTGAACCGGCTCGCGCGAGCGGTCACCTGCCACGCGGTGTCGGCGAACGGCAGCGGCCCTCCCGAGTAGTACTTGGCCGAGACCGGAACCACGACTTCTTTGCTCATCAAGTACGGCTCGTCGGGTGTGATCTCCACCTCGAACTCCGGACGGCGAAACTCCTCGACTCGGAAGTTATGAGTATGAGTCGTACCGTCGGTGTCCTTGGGCGGGCTCTCGAGACTCAGCTGGAGGCTCGCTTGACCCAGGTTCATCTCGGTCGGCAGAGACAGCTCGAGCTCGAATCCGCCGCGTGCGTCGATCGCCGTCGCACCCTGTCCGATGGCGACCCACTGCGCGTCCAGGACTTGATAAGTCAGCTTGCTCTCGGGCGCGAGGCGCGGCAGGGCGATGTCCCCACCCTTCCCGAGATAGAGCGAGCGTACCCATCCTTTGACCCGCACCTGCTCGCCCGGTTTGTAGAGCTTTCGGTCGTCGATCGAGTACCAAAGCAACCTGGAGATGGGCTTGGCCTGCACTTCCGGGAAGAAATAGCCTGGGTGGAAGGTGGAGTCGCCGTCCGACTCCACCGACACGATCTGAGCGTTCGAGTGAAACGGAAACCGAACGAGGCCGTTGGCACCCGAGGTCTGCGTGGACGCGGGACCGTTGCTCCGCCGCAGTGAGACCTTGGCGCCTCGCACGGGCGCTCCGCCCTCGAGCTTGCTGGTGAATACGGCGAGCTCGTCGTCGTCGAGGTACGTGCTCAAACCAAGCCTGGTGACTTGGATCCAAGCTACGTGCGAGCGATTATAGTCGACGCCCTTGAACAGCAGCACGACATGGCCGAGGCCGCCGACGAGCGCTTCACCGAAGTCGACCTTCAGAGGCTTCCATTCGTCCCGCCCTCCGTCGAGCGACACCGTCTTGGAGCTCACCTTTACGCCGGGCATGACGGCGGTCGCCCGAACCTCCGGGCGATAATCGAAAAAGCGCGAGACGAACTGGTCCAGATATTTTTCCCAGTCGGTCGGCGACAATCGGTAAATCTCGACGTCGATCCTGGCGTGATTCATCGACTTGACCTCATACGAGCGCGGCGCGTGAGGGTCGAGGACGAGCATCCGCGAGTGAGTTGGGTCGAGGCGGGGCTCCGGGGCCGGATGGTCGTTGGTTTCGAACACGAAGCTGCGATTCCCGCCCAAACGCTGTCCCCACACGTCCCGAAGCGACTCCGGGACCTCGACCGAGTATCTCGTCCTCGGAGCTGGGTTTCCGGTCCCCTGAATCGACGCGCCAGACGCGGAGACGACGAGCTTCTCGAAGCTTGGGCTCACGCGAATTTGCGCGGCGTCGAACGCCTTCGGATCGACGCCGTTGGACAGCGACGCGACCCACCCGCTCCCCGGGTTCGGCCGGCACTCATAAGCGGTGCAGCCGAAGTGAGTCACTCGAAACGGCGGGTATGTCGAAAATTGGAACTCACCTCCCGGCCCGAGCAGCGGCCCGTGGACTGAGGGAACTCCGCCAGCCACTCGAACCGTCACGCTGGCGTTGGGGTTGAGCTTCCTGTCGAGCTTCAAGATCACGGTAGTCGCCGGTTCCGAGCCAGGCTTCACTCGTCGAAACGGAATCGTCTGATTTTGCGACCGAATCGAGATCAGCGGCAGCACGGCGCTGGCATGAACGGGCTGAGCGAAGTAGACCTGGATCTCGGGATCGAGGCCGTTCTGGTCACCTCCAGGGCTCCCCCCGGAGAACGAGTTTCGCGGCGTCTCGAAGCTCATTTCGAACGGAGCACCCATTTGATTTCCCAGAGCCGACCGAGTCCCCGCAGGTACTCGGACCACATAGCGAGTCGCGAGCCTCAACTCTGGCTTCGGCAGGAATTGGAGAGTCTGGGTGTCGAGCCACCGCCACTCCCCTTCGGCCGAAGGGGAGATCGTCGCTGGCGCGCGGTTCGCACTCACCACGTCCACGGACGACAAAGGAACCATGGGCGCAGAGAACGCGAGCGTGACGACCGGGACGTATCCGACTTCTCCCTGCGGCGTGTGCCGGAGGATCTTCAACGGCTCGACCAGGACCTTCGCGATCGACGACATCGGCTTCGGCTTTTGAGCCACCGGCGGAAACGGCGTGGTGACGTCCGCGCCGGCCCGGGGCCGCTTCAGGCTCGTGGGCCTAAACGCAAACTCCCTGGCCTCGGAGGCGTCCAGGTCCGGGAGCCGCCCGAGCAACGCCTCGACCTCGGCGTCGGTCAGCGGCTCGGGAGCGGCCGTGTGCGGCTTGGCGGTGAGCTCCGGCGACACCGGCGCGTCCGAGAGCTTGAAATCAACCGCCTGCGCCCACGGGTTCGCCGCAAAAAGAACCTCCGCGCCCGCGACAGGCCTGGCCTCGACCTCTTGGGCCCCAGGCTGAGTAGCGCCCGAGGTGCCTACACTGCTCTCCAGACAAGCCAGGCATCCGATGGCGACCATCCAAGGGCCGCGAAGAACGAAGCGTCGGGTCTTCACGACCCTCCCATACTCCCATCTCACGTCGCATGGAACGGACGACGACCGATTTCGATCTCACCTTCACTTCGGTAGATCCGGCGACTCGGCTCGGAACAGGTGACCCGACCCTCCGACCACGATGGAGCCGCTCGGAGCCGTTCCTTCGACTTCGCCCAGGCGGCGTGGACGCCCGCAGCGAGCTCGGCAAATTCCGGCAACCTGCCAAGCCGGAACTTCGTCGCAATCTCCCACGCCGACGCCGCGCTTACGTAGACGTCGTTTGCCGGGTCAGTGAGGGCGCGACGCGCGGCCTCCGGGAGCTTTGGATCTTCGGCCAGCCACCAAGGAGCGCATGGGCGTCGAGCAGCCTCACTTCTCGCCGATCCAGGCAGCGAGCTCGTCGGCGGGCAGCGGCTCGAAGAACGCGTCATCGACGTGCGACCCTTTGTACCGGGTCCAGCCGCCAAGTCGGTTCTCTGAGTTCGCAGTGCGCACTCGGGCTCGGTTGCGGTTTGGAGTTGACACGACGTGGCCCGAAACCGAACTCTCGGTCGTGCTGTTCGGCCACCGCGTCCTGGCGCTGCTTGCCCTCCAGGTCGTCGGTCTCAATCTGTCGGCCTGCGGCGAAAATGCGAAAGCTGTGCTCGAGCTTCCGCCGTACGAACCGTGGACACGAAGTCTGCTGATTGTGGCCCTCGATTCCGGTCGTGCCGAGGGCGCCGCCATTGCAGCCGATGACCAACCCTCTTTCGTTCTGAACCTGTCGCACACTTCTCAGGACACCTCGGTCATTTTCGTTCTCGCTTATCCGTTTGAGCTGAGTGAGTTGGGAATCGAGCCGGGGCCTCTCGGTTTTGCAGACGTTTCCAAAGGAACAAGACCGGTTCCGAAACCTGCCGAAGCCTTCAGCACGACGCTCGAGGAGACGAGCTGGAGTCCGAGTGATGCCGAGTTGTCGACGCTTCGACTCCCGATTCCCGCAAACGGACCCTCGAGACCTGGGTTCGTGACCTCGGCTGGAGTCGGATACAATTTCAGCTGCGCTCTCCTCGAAAGCAAGGCGTTGCGATGTGTTGGATCGAACATCGAGACTGATCTCGGTCTCGCTGATTCAGGGGTCGAAGACATCGAGTTGGTGCACGACGCGCTCCAGATCGCGACGGGACTTTTTTTCATCTGCGCCCGCCTTGCGGATGGGCGGGTCGAGTGTTGGGGAAGCGACTCGAGGCAGCTTGGACGCGGAGACCGTATGCCTGCAGGCACGCAGGTCGCGCCCGTGTTGGGTATCGCGGACGCGGTCTCGGTGGCTGCAGGAATCGGTCACGCCTGCGCGATCCTCGCATCCGGTCGGGTTGTTTGTTGGGGCAGCAATCACTTCGAGCAACTCGGCGATCGGGAGCATCGGGACTTTCTCGAGCCGATTGAGGCACCTTTCCCAGAACCGGCCAAACAGCTCGCACTTGGTTCTGATCATACGTGCGCGCTGCTCGCAAATCGCGGAATCTGGTGTATGGGCTCAAATGCGGTGGGCCAACGGGGAGTTGCCGGCGCCGTCCCATCAATCATCAATGCGGTTCCGGACATCGTGGATGCAGCGGAAATTGTCAGTGGGGTGGACCAAATTTGTGTGAGGACTCAGGGCGGGGAGGTCTGGTGTTGGGGAAGCCTCACACTCGGCGACAGGCCCACTCGACTGGCCGTTGGAGCTTCCGCGATTTTCGGACGGGAAGGGGCGATGTGCGTAATCAGCGATGCATCCCAACCCATTTTCTGTTTTGGACGAACTTATGCTGAGGCGCCGTCGCCCGACCCGCTCACTCGATTCAGCTCCGACTCGGTTGCTCAGCTCTCTCCTGGGCGCACACACGCCTGTCTCGTGACCAAAGACGGCAAAATGGAGTGTGCGGGATCCAACGCGGGCGGACAGCTCGGAGTACCGTTCGACTCGACACGGAAAGATCCCACACCGGTACCGGGAATCAGCGCGACGGCGATCTTCGTTGGTGGGTCCACGTCCTGCGTGAAAGATACGCTCGAAAACGTGTCGTGTTTTGGCGCCAACGAGGGTGGAATTTTCGGGTCGAGCTCGACCTTCGAGACAAGCCCCTTCCATGTCGAGTCACTCACTGCCGCGTCGCAAATCGAATTCGGCGGCGACGGCGTGTCCTGTGCCACGAGCACCGCGAGCGAGCGGCCGCGCTGCTGGAAGCAGGGTCAGACAACGCCGCTCGCTCTGAGCGGAGTGACAGATTTGAGCCTGGGTGTTCAGTACGGCTGTGGGGTCACGCAAACGGGGGAAGTGTATTGCTGGGGGGACAATCGACAGGGGCAACTCGGCGATGGATCGCAGGTATCTCGCACAGCCCCTGAGTTGGTTCTTCGGCTCCCGCCCGCGACCAGGGTCGCTGCCTGCCCGAGCGCGCTGGGCCACACGTGTGCGCTCACCGAGAGCCAAGAAGTCTTCTGTTGGGGGGCGAATTCGAAGGGTCAACTCGGTGGTGGACCCGCCGGAGGTACAGTTGTTCCGAATCGAGTCTCCGGGCTCCATTCCGTGACCGACATTGGTGTTGGCTCGACTCACTCATGCGCGCTTCGCGAAGGATCGGTCTGGTGCTGGGGCGAGAACGAACGGGGCCAACTCGGCGATGGCACTCGAACACGACGACAGCAGCCTCGAGCGCTGGGGCGCGTTCACGATGTTGCGGGAATGGCGGTTTCTGGCGATCACACCTGTCTTTGGACGATCCAAGGCGAAGTGTGGTGCACGGGTTCGAGCTTCGATCCAACCGATCTTGCCGACGATGACTTGGTGCTGCGGCGAATGCCGGGGCTCGCAAATATCATCGCCGTCGGAGCGGCGCCGACGCATCTTTGCGCGCTCACACGCGGAGGCGAGGTTTCGTGTTGGGGAAGTGACTTGCGTGGTCAGCTCGGTCTGTCTTCTGCGCTTCGCATCGACGAGCTTCGCGAGCTCGACATTTCGGAGTGAGCCTGTTTGGGGGTTTCCGCAATCGTTCGAATTTTCGATATTTCAGAAGTCACTTCTGGCTTTTGAGCACGGGAGGGCGATTTCGCAGACCACTTGATTCGAACAAGCCGTGGCAACTTTCGACAAGCGGCTTCTCCGAGAGCCCGGACTCATCGGCGTGACGTGAGCGGCGGTATCGGAGGTTCTGCCGGCGACTCACCAGCCTCCCACGTAGATACGACCGTCTCGGAAGTCCGCCGCAGTGACGACGGAGGCCAGCGCCACGTGCGTGCCGGGAAAGGCTTCGACGATCGTTCCGGCTTCGTCGTTCACGATCACCGCGAACTCGTCAAAGCTCGCTCCGATGATCGTTTGAGGCTCCGGTGGCCAGATCCGCGGGCGGGAGTGAGCGGGCACGAACTCCGTGACTTCGCCCCGGTGCTTTCGGACGGTGCCCCCGGTGCTTTCGGACGGTGCCCCGGTGCTTTCGGACGGTGCCCGGCACCGCTCGGAATCGGGGGACGCCCGAGACGTTGTGCAAGCGCCGCCCGAAGTGGAGACAGAACCAGTACCTGGCCCTCCCTGGCTTTCTCGGCCCACGGTGCAAGGAACGCTGCCTCCTCCTCCTCCGTCATTAGCATTCTGCGTCGGCCGCCCCACTTCTCGACGGCGCCCTCAGGATTCGCGACAGACCTGCGAAAGGCGACTTGAAGGCGCGCGAGCGTTGCTCTGCTGACGCCAAGGATACCTGCGGTCTCCTCGAGGGTTGTCCCACGTTCAGCAGGAAGGAGAATTGCGAGGGCCTGACGAAGCAGGTTGGCGTCCCGTGTCTTTCCTCGGATCTCCCTAGCACGCTGTACGGCCATCTCGTCAATATTACGGGGTCGCGCCATAGCCCGAGCATGACACATTTAGTCTCATCTTGAAAGCGAAGTAGAATTAGAAATTAGAAACAACAGCATGGCCGTTCTCAGGGCGTGCGCAAAAGGAATTTCAACGACCCTGAAAGAGTGTGGCTCCGGCGCTTTTGAAAACCTCGTCCAACGCGATCTTTGACCGAGTGAGCGAAACGTCGTTGATCCCCGGGTGGTTCGTGAGCAAATAGTCCCCCAGACTCAGCTTAACTTTATCAGCCTTCTTGTTGAGGAAAAATGAGGATTCACGGCGATTGCAGGTTCTCCATCGCTCAACCAGTTCGAACGCTGAAAGCGTTCGTGGCTTATTGTTCGTCAGCCTGAGTGCGGCGCACAGTATCTCGAGGTCGTAGATAGAAACGAACTCGACAAGTCGCTCCGCCTCCTTTCCCGATTTATCCAAGGTGGTCGCGACCATCTGGTCGCGAAATAGTCGCCAGTATGTGACGTTGGGAAGATTGTCGGGAGACACAACCAGGCATCTTCGCTTCCCCGCTTCAAATCGGCCTAATTGTGAGCACGCTTCCTCGTCACCTCCTCTCCAGGCATCAAAGAATCGGGACAGTTGGGCGAACGGCGGCTTGTCGTCGCGGATACCTGCAAGGACGGAGATTTGAGAAAGAAGGTCATCTAGCGGAGCGGGTTGCTGAACGATCGTCGGTAAACCTCGAGCCTTGCATTCAAAGAATAGGATGGACGGCCCGTTTCGCAGAATAGCGTCGGGCGAATCGTTCCTGTTTGAAAGAGCAAATTCGGGGAGGTAGGTCTCACCTGTATCCTTGGCGAGATCATCCAGCAAGTCTCGAACGTAGTCTTCGTACATCTTGCCAAGCAGGGTGTTTGCTCCCTCCAGCAGAGAATCAGCTTTGATCGCAGTCGTTGCGCTCGCTGCGCGCACAGCCCGCTTGATCAAGCGACCTTCGATACCCGAGAACAGAATGCCAGGATCAGGACTGAGAAGCACCCGGTCGTCGATCCGAAGCAGCGGTTCTTGTCGGAACGGGTTGCGGTGTGGAAACGGTGTTTGGGCTTCAATTTCTGCCCACGTTCCGACGACCTCAGATGCCTGAGGCACGTACAACTCAAACGCTTGTCGTAGCTTGTCTGCGAGGTCGGTCTGCTTGAAATAGCGCTCCGGTTCTACGACAAATGCAAACTCGCTGCAATGCATCGAAACATAGAGGGCAAGAACGTACTCCATCGAGTCAAAGGCGCTAACAAGCGGATCGTGAAGATTTGGTATTACCTTATCCTTCTTCCCGGCACGGGCACGAGCTCGGGGCCAATATTCTCGTAACAAGAGCCAGATCCGCGCCACTTCACACTTCATCACTCGAGATCGACCCGCGGTCGCGAGGTGCCTCCGCCAACCATCTCGCGCGATCTGGCTGGTCAACTCGACAGAGTGCGCTGCAAGCGAGGGATCGTGATCCCTATTTCCCTCTTCCTCAATGAGACCATTGAGCTCCGCTAACGCAGTGCTAACTCGTTCAAGCTCCTTTGCGCTCAAGGCTTTGACGGTGGCTGAAATCGAACTTGGTTGGTCGAGAATTTGTCTCAGCAGGATTCGACAAAAAGGCCCGTGATTCATGGGATTGTGCAGCGGATTGCCCTGAAAAGCTCCGGTCGCCTTGACCTCGCTTTGCGAGACTCCGAGGAGATACGCCAAAACACGAAAGGGATCGAGAGCCGCAAGATTGCCTCGAAATGCATCCCAACCGGGAAATGGCATGGACGGAACAATTCTTATCGTGCTCATGTGACCAAACTCCCATGTGACCGGTCTAGTCCCGAACCGTGGTTACGACGGATGCTCGAAAGCATCGCGCGCTCAAGCGAGAATTTCAAGAACCAAAACCTGTGCTGCCGTACGGCCAGATTCCAGGCCAATGACTTGTCAGAACTGGGTGACCGATCAGCGAAGCTCTGGGGCCTCGTCTTCGGCGTGCGACGCGATCGGCGCGGCGTGCTGCCTGAGCGACGAGCGAAGGACCCATCTCGGACGGTTACATCGGTTTGGCCGCCCCGAACGCGATCAGTTCGGCCGTCTACGCACCTGTACATGGTAGGTGAAAGAACCGACTCGAAGTGCAGACGGATTCGAAGGCGCAGGTCCTACAGCAAAGCCGCTGTTCGATAGGCCATAAAGGACAAAAGGCCTCTCCGGGTTCGAGACCAACTCCAGGTTGAGCCGGGCTCGTGCGTTTTGATGTCTCCACGTTCCCGTGAGCACAATGACTAACATGACCATCAACGAAGAGCGCTCGCGGCTCGACGGCGGGTGCAAGGATTTGCAGTCGGGCTGCAAAGCCGGACGAGTGCGCATCCCGAAAGCTGTGAAACTTGCAGGCCGGGTCCTCGGGGCCGATTCCTAGAAAATGAGTTCGATCGCCGGTGACGAGCAGGTAGAGTTGGTTCCCGAGGACCTGGACGAGGCCTGGTCCGACCGATGCACCTCTCATCGAAAACTCAATCGCATTTGGACTGAAGCTGCGGCCGAGGCGTTTTGCCACATCCTGAAGCAACTGACGAGCTGCAGTGTCGACTTGTGCCAGGTGGGCCTCCAGCGTTGAACCATGAGGGCCGTGAGAAATTGGAACACGAAAGACGTGTTTCGCGCCTTCGACAATCAACCAGCCACTACGGAGATGCAAGACGACGACAGGCGCAACTGATAGGTTTGGGTAGCTTGAGTCATTCACCTCGTGAACTGGACAGTATCGAACCTTGAGAGCGTGCATGACGCCAGAAACGTCTACTGGCTCGACCAAGAACGCGAGCTCTCCGAGTTCGACCGAGCGCACCTGGCCTTGTACGCGTCGGTGTTCGAGGAGATTGAATATTTCCCGCTTTCGCTTTTCGAACTCGACGAAATCTTCGAAAATGTGAATGGTTGACTCGGTTGGATCCGAGCCGTCGTCAATGAACGCGGATGTCGGGTCTGAAAACACGATCCACCAGTCGCCGTTCGTCAACACGACACGAGCTGGCGCGGCGCCTAGCGCACTCGCAACCGACCTGACGTAGTCCCGGAGATCGTCCATCCACTCGTGCCAGCCGGCGGTGAGCACCTTGCCTTTCCGGAGCGCTCGAGACAGCACTGAGGCTTTGGATTCACGCTGCTTGGATTTGAACAGGTCGGCCTGAGGTCGCTTTGTTTCCACGAGCATGAGAGGGCGAAGCTTTCGCGTGTTCGAATCCACGGAGCAGCCGAGGTAGTCGAGGAATCGAACCGTGCGGCTCTTTTTGCTTCGAATTGGCGACTCGCGCACCAGGTCAGGAGTCTCCCACCCAGCCAAGTTGACTTGCCAGTTAAGCGACCCGAGAACGGCGTCCACATACACTCTTGCATGGGCTTCGAGTTCCGGGACGCTTCCTGCCGCCCACTGTACCGCAGGCGCCAATTGCAGTCGCTGTGCATCGAGTCGCTTTGCAAAGTCTTCGTATGAAATTCGAGCCTGGGCCAGCTCGACCCCAAAATCATGTTCATTCGCGACCCGCATCATCGCAAGACGTCGTCCAGGCGATAGGTTAATTTTCGCGCGGCTCGCCAGCCCTCCCGCACGAAGACGTCTAAGATGGCGACAAGAGCTTTGCGAGCCTCCACGTTCTCCAGAAAAAGGTCCCGATGCTCTGAAAGGTACCGCTCGACAATCTTCGTAATTTCGTCGGCGACCATCGATTCGGACTGAAATCCGAATTTCGACGCGTTCGCGACGACGCGGTGTAGTCGCAGAAACACGCCTGTTCGGTCGAAATCCACGCAGCCGGCCAGAGCTTCGACGATATGGTGTGCCGCCCGCGGGTGTGCAACTTCACTCATGCAGTCGAGGGCGCCCCCTAATCGAAGGTAGACTTCTCTACGAATGTCCTCCTGCACTGCTGGTTCGTCACGACTCACGAACTTGTCGAGGTCAAAGATCGCGCTGAGATGCAATGCAGCGGCATCAATCACGTCGACTAGCCTAGAAGCCCACACCTGCTGTTCTGCGTTTAGAGCCGACATGTCTAACAGAACGCGAAGCTCGTCCGAGACAGCCCGAATCAGTTGCTCAAGCGTACTCGCTGCCCGCTCCCGAACCGCTTTCGCCTGACTCGAATCTCCGTTTCCTGCGAATATTAGGGCGGCTTTGACGTGGAAGACGATTGTCTTGAGGGAAGGAACACCTAGTTTTGTCGTGAAAATCTGAACTCGCTTCGCGGCAATATCTTCGTTTCGCCAAACGAAGAGTTCGGTGATGAGGCCGACTGCAAGCTCTGTGACTTCGGCGTAGCGCTCGCCACTGTCTACCGTGCGATCGAGAATTCCCACCACGGCGTTGGCTGCGCGTTTGGAATCGACTCGCGCGAGCTGACTCAGACTTGCCAAGGTGGCCTTGAGGACTCCGGCGCTAGCTTCGTTGGCCGCCGAAGTCTCGACGAGTTGCCACATCAGGCCTGGATCGACCCGAAACAATTTCACTATCTCCGAAATGACCAGAAAGCGGACCGAAGGCCACTGATTATGTGCCAAATCACCGACAAGACTGAGTATCTCAGATGAGTGCAGAGTCATTTTGCCTGCAATCGCGAGGAGACCGGCGGCCGAATCGATATGCACCGACGGACGCCCCCAAGACTGAAACCGATCGAACTGCGCAACTTCCTCGGCCGAGGGCTCCTGCACCGGCTCTCTCGCGAAAGTGATGAGTACTTCTCGGCTCAATTGGAAGGCGTCTGAGTCCACCTCAGGTGATAAATGTTCAACAAGCAAGCGTGCCAACTCAGCTAGGTACGCACGAGCGTGGTCCACAGTTGCGGCATCGGCACGCGCCTCGACACTTTCGCCAAGGGCAGCGCGGATTTCTGCGATCCTCCGAATTGCTTCGTTCGTGTCGACATGAACGACTTCGGTGCTACGGAGTTGTTCAGCTAACGCTATGACGGGCTTCGTCGCCGCGAGCAGATCGGAGTTAGCTTTCCGTGCAACGTCAACTCCCTGGATCTCAAGATGATCCTCTGGCGTAACAAGGCCTGAGTACGATCTGAAACCGAATACAGGCTCGTTGTCTGGAAGCGCGTCCGCCGAACGCAGCGCGGCCTGCAAAGCGCGAGCTTCCGAAGTCACGATACTCTCCTGCTCAAGGCAGGCGAGCATGCGAGCACGAATTCGATCGGATCCTTCGCCCGTTACCGAAAGGATGGATTCCTCAATGGCGATCCGCTCCTCCCTCGAAGCCACTGGAAAGGCGATCTTTAGCAACTCGGCCGTCGCGTGCCGCGTATCCATCAGCGTAAAGAACATAGGCTGCTTGACTAGAGGCGACATCAGTCGGCGCATCTCTCCACCGCGGGCGGCGGAACTCAGGAGCGCACGCCAAAGACAGGCCCACTTGCCGTGGTGTGCGACTACATCGACTACAGACTCGAGCGCGGCGGGCTCTTTGGAATGCTGACGCAACCAATTTTCAAATGCGTGGAGCAGTTCTCCCGTCTCATCGTGGCTCTGTATTCCGGGCGCGTCCCAAATCGCGCTATAGTCCTGCTGGATTCTCGCCTCTGTGCCGCGGAAGGCGAACCGCATTTCAGTACTGTCGAGGTTATGTGCCTGCGGAATGTACCCATCTAGCGCCGAGATAAGCGCGAGCGTTCCGTGAACTGGGCTCCTTTCGAGGACCGACGGAAAATTCTTAGTCAGCTCGTATAGGCCCATTCCGTAGTCCTGGCGCCTAGTCGACACCAGCTGAAGGATTCGACCGCTGGACATGTCCGTTTGTTCGTCGGAACGATCTGGCGCTCGAAATCCCATTCGGTAAATTTCGACGACGAGATCGAGGTCGTGCGGGAGAATGGAAGGAATCGAGTCCGCTAACCAAAAGAGGTCTTCATAGCCGCGAAGACGGAGGTTCTCAGGCTCGATAACACGTCGAAGGCGCACGCTGGATTCGTTAGGATTCGAGGCGAATGTTTGGGCTACGAGCTGAATCCCACGACCCACGAGGCCGCGCCTTGGGATTTCCTCCGCACGCGAGGCGTCGAAAACAGCTCTCGCAGCTCTCCCCACAACATCGAGATGGCAGCGCGCCCCCTGCCGGTCGTACTGCAGGAGCGCTTCCAATAGCTGCAGCGCGGTCCCTGGAACGTAGGGTGCCACCTGGGCAGCGAACTCCCCCCAGGGTTCGAGGCCAACTTCGGTGTTCGATGTAAGGCGAGAACCAACGACATGGTCGGCGACTCTTGGGGCTACCCCGCCTCGCGCCGCGCAGTGCCTCATGAGGAGCTGAAAATCGGCGTCAATTCGGATTCTCCGTGAAGCAACCTCCGGAGGAACGAGCTTCGCGATTTCGGATAATTCAGGTGATTCGGCAAAAAGAAAGCAGTGACTCCAAAACTGTTCCCGATTTTCGGCCTGACGCCAAAGACGTTCAAAACGCATCGCCAAACTCAGCCGAACCGCCAGTCCAAGGTCCAATTCGCGCGTCAGCCAGGCAAGGAGTGCGTTTGGCTCACTCGGGAGGATAAGCCGTTCAACTGCATAGTCGAACAACACGTTGTGCGCGAAGACGAGCGTTTGGCGATCCGGCTCCCCGATACCATTATTGGTCCACTCACGAAGCACCCCGTTGCTCAGTAAGGTGGGGAGAGTCTTTCGTAGGCTCATGTCCGCGACAGAAGCTCGCGATGCGCGGAGGCGGCGCACGGTGACCATGCTCAAAGCTATTTGGCGCACCGTCTCTTCACGCTCTTCCCCAAGATTGTCCGAATCGCTTTCCACGACTCGAAGCTTGAAGTAGCGGTCGAGGAGCTCAATTTGTGCGGTTACGGGAGCCAGCGAGTCGACCGTCACTCCATGGTCCATAAGATCTGCAACGAGCCGAAGATTGAATGGGTTTCGAAGCAACTCGAGAAGATCGGGGCTAGGGTTGCGCAGGATCGCCGCGAGGCTGGGGATTTTGTCAGCAAAGTCCACCAGCTCCTGTTCGTCCAAACGCGGGACTGCCACATGCCTCAAACTCAAGAACCCAGAGTTAGTGAAGCTCGCGGAGGGAGGCTTGCCCTTGAAAAGTGCAGCCAGTCGCTCGCTGTGTCTAAGATCGTATTCGCGAATGGAGACGACGACGTGCCATCTGGGCGCATCTGCCGAAATCAACGTCAGAAGATCAAGAAGAAGGCCGGCTGAAAACTCACCGCGAGCAGCATCGAAAGCATCGATAACAAGGAACCCGCGCGAGCTGCCACTCCATGCGGCCAGTACGTCAGAGAGATCGTGCTCCAGAGACATTTCCGCACGCAGATCGCGTTGAGCGTGGGCATTTAGGTGGTCGACAGCCAAAAAAACAACATCTTCGCTCGCTGCGAGCTCTTCGACGAGTGCTACCAGCGCACCAGACTTGCCAGAGCCCGGTTCCCCAACAACGACCACTGACCCGAGGTTGGCGGCCTCGCGGAGCGCTGCGCTGCATTGGCGTGTAATGCGTTGTCCGGATATCTCGGCAAGATCTTTGAGAATTAGCCGGGTACGCTTCGAAAACGCTTTTAGAGCCGCGATATCCCGCTGGAATCTGGGTGCGGCCATAACCAACAGACCCGATGACCAGAGATGTCGAACCAACCCGTTGCGCTGAATACCACCCTGCTGAGATGACAATGCAAGCCCGAGCTGAACCAACGTGCTCCAGGCGGCCGCTGCTTGTGCCGTATCACGAAGCACCGAGGACTTCAGCAGCTCGATTGTCGATCTGTTCGACTCAGCCCCGTCCTCAAGCGCCAACTCTTGAATTTGGACGAGCTGCAGCAACGACACGAGTTCCTGAACGGCTGGCTCCGTGCCCGTTAGGCGGCTCCAGGCTGCGCGGAGATGGTTGATCGCGACTTCAAACACTTTGCGCTCTTTGATCGACTTCGTAGCCTTCGCGACTAGCGTATCCCAAGACTCCGAAGGATCTGCCTGACTCGGAAGACGTCGGAGAGCATCTCTGAGATTCTCACGGATCGACCCGGAGGCTTCACGCCCGACTGTGAGGACGAGCCGGTCTCTTTGGGTGTCAAGCGGACGTTCCCAACTTCGTTGACCTGAACCTGATTTGGACGCCAGCCATTGCCGCGCGAACTGTTCCATTACGCCCGCAAACGCCGAGCCCTCCTTCGAATCGGCAGTCAACGTTCGCTTTGCTTGGACGAAAACAAGACCCGAGGCGGAGGTCTCAATCAGGATGTCGTCGACGGGCGCCTCCGTCTCGCACCGGACAGAAACCGGGTAGGCTTCTCCAATGCCCAGTCCAAGCGTCCCAGTTTCCTCAGCTAGAAGTCGGACCATGAACCAGGCTGCAACTTGTGCCTGGAATTCGAAGCCACCCGCGCTCGCAGCGCCGCCAGAGGTCGAGTCATCGATGATCGACGAATCCGTCATGAGCAGTCTTCTCCCCACGAAGCGGTGCACTTCGGCGCGCCGCCTAAGAGTAGCGATTGATCGAAAGCTGCCAGCGCACGCATCGCCCGAACCTCGAAATCCTTGCTCGACAGGCTACTTCCGAACTTGTCTCGAGGGCGTTGCGCTTTGGGTTCAATGAGGTACTCCGAGGTACTCCATTTCGCGCTCCTATTTTTTCGAGACCACGTCCTCCGAAAGTCCAAGGTCGCGTAGTGCGCTCTTCGTCTCCTCGATCTTTGAAACCGTCGTTCCTCCCGGGGGCGCAACTTCGACCATGACCATCAGCCTCAACCCACCCCCGGTCGCGAACTTCGACAACACCTTCGTGTAGAAGTTCATCCACTTTTGAGGCGGCACCTCACCCGTCCATTCAAAGCCCACGACTTCCGGGCCTGGAGGCGGCTCGGAGGGAAGCTGCGGATGCCCACCGATTGGCAACGCGCCTCCTCCCGGCGGACCGACCACAGCTGACTTGATCGGGTCCACAAGCACGGGCGGTTCGGGCGGAGCTGCCTTCTTCACCTGATAGGCCTCTGCCGCGTCCCTCAAAATGAGATAGGTGTCGTCGGAGATTACCACCTCCCCAGCACCCATCGACTTCTTGTAGACGAACGGCTCGTAGCTCCCGTCCCGAGTCTTGCCGACATACGCGATCGTTCCGGCCCCGAGGCCGCTCGAGATCGTCGTCTTCACCGCATCGGCGTTCAGCAACCGTGGAAACTTCGGCGAGGCGTAGAAGGCGTCCCGTACCGACTTCGTGCTCCATTCAGGCAACGCGGGTGGCCAGTAGCGCGTGAGGAAGTTCGGGCTCACTCCATCGACGACGATGTCCTCTTGCTTCAGCCGGGACAGAATCAATTCAACCATCGAGCTCGACGCGCTCGAGTGAACCAGGCCGAGATCGATCTTTCGCAGGGAATTATCGTCGGCCAAAAGAAAGACGTTCTTGTACGCACGCCAAACGGCCTCGCGGAGATCTCTCTCGGCACGCTTGGTGTTCTCGACGAGCTGCTGCTTCTGAGTATCGTCCAGCTTCAGCTCCGAAGCGTCGTCGTCGATCTCCCTCCACGCCAGGAGCTTCCTGGCTTCGTCTTGGAGCGTGTGGGCGTCCTCCGCCACGGCCCAGATCAGGGCGCTCTTGAAGGTCCTCGACGACGAGCCGCATTCGGTCGTCATGGTAGTCATCAGGGTCTTCGTGGGCGCCTCGGTTGCGAGGTTGTCAGGACCCATGACGATAAGCGTCAGGGCTGCTCGGTCGGGCACGTCGTTGCTCTTCTTGGGAAAGTAGACCCTCTCGACTCCGGCTCCGGACGAGAAGACCTTTTGAATCTCCTTTCGAACCCTGTCATCCACAGCCGCCCCACCCACGCTGGCTCGTCGGTCGGCGAGGAGCTTGTTGAGATTCGGCTGGAAGCTGAACCGATACCGGTTTCGCTCCGCGCCCAGGAAGTAGCAGGCGTCCGTCAGCGCTTCGAGACATTGCTCCACGCTTCCAATGTCGAGCCCCGGCTCCGCGACCGCGAAGCGAACTTCCGGAAGAGTGGCTTCCGCTCGTAGTTGGCCGCCGTTCGATTCGAACAGAATGGAGGTCGCGACTTTCCGGTGGAGCCGCGCCTTCTTCACCTCCGGTGTGGCTTCGGCGTCGAGCCTCAAAGCATGCGCGTGCTCCTTTCCTGCGATATCGGTGGTCACCGCCGGCTCGAGCCGTGCCTCGCCCAACTGCTGAAACAACGCGGCGCGGAAGAGGGCATCGTCGACGGGCGCTGTGCCCAAGGAGATGAGCGGATCCTTGTGAGCCCCCTGGTAACCTTCTGCGTAGGCCTTTGAAACCCAAAGCGCCAGAAGCCTCAGGACGCCTCGCGTTTGCTGGAATCGCGGCAGACCTCTCCACTTACGTTCGAACACGGAGAGCAACGCAGGATGAAAGGGATACGACGCCTTGAGCGCCTCTCGAGCATTTTCCGTCGGGAACCAGCTCGGCAGTTGCTGCTTGTTGGCCTGAAACCAAGCCTCGTATTCGTCTACCGTACTCAGGGCGTCTTTCGGCAGGCCCTTCCACTCGAACAGCCGCCTGCGGATGATTTCCGAGGTTTCGGCCTCCGCCGACATGACCATCGGCTTGCCGAGCCGATCGAGCATCTTGTTCATTCGCTCGAAATCCGCGTGGTCCTCAGCATTCATTTCGAGCTCGGAGGCCGGAATCGAAACCGTCAGGACGAGATTGTTGCGAGCGCGTGCGACCTCCGACAGGTTGTGAAGGAACGTATAGAGCTGCGAAGCCAGCCCGCTCTTTCGCGTCCGGCTGACGTAATTCATGAGCTCGTCGAGCAGAATGAGGACAGGGCCCTGCGGGAGGATCTTTTCGATCACGTCCCCACCGGGTGCCGTCAACGCCGCCTCGTGTTCCGCGACCAACCGAAAACCAGCTTCGCCACCGAGCTGAAACGCGATCTCACCCCACGGCGTCTTGCGATTCGGCGTGCCATCGTTTCCGCCTCGTCCCGTGATGGAGTCGAATTCGGTGCCGACGAAGATTGCGGTCGAGGCCTTTGGTATCGAATCAATCGAAGCTGCTCTCAGGATTCCCGCAACGCCGTTCCAGTCTCGGGCTTCGTTTCCGTGCTTGGCGAGATGGTAAAGGAGAGTGAGCGAGTGAGTTTTACCGCCGCCAAACTGGGTCGACAGGTTGAACGCGGCCGAGGTTTCTAACTTGATTCCGGAGAGTCTGCGCACGACCTGCGTTGTGAGATCGAGCAGGTTCTTGGTGAGGTACGTCCGCTCGAAGAAGGCCGCGGGATCCTGATAGACTGTCGGTGCGCGACCGTCTCGGACGTGGTCCAGGTGCACCGCAAATTCGGACGCATCCAGCGGCCGGCCTTCACGGAGATCCTCGCGAGGTGTGATGATTTTGTACCAAGGCTTCATTGCCATGAGGTTGCTCTCCCCGTCCTGTTCGGACCGTGTTTCCAAACGACTTTCATCCAAAACCCAAAACCTTTTTCCGACTCAGGGTGCCGTCCACCCAGCGCTTCTCATCGCAACCGGCCGGATAAAGCACCGACAAAGCCTGCGCGAGCCGCCAAAACTCCGGAGCTCGACCCACCCCATCCTCAACGATGAAGCGACGTAGGGCCTCTGCGCGTCCCGTCCCGAAGAGCAGCATCGCCTGGTGTACTCGATCCAGCGTCGTGCGGCCGGGCGTTGGCGGCTCAACCATGGCGGTCGAGGCAGAGTCTGGTCCGAGCGTCGCCACGTCGAAAAGCTCGGCCTGCTTGCCCTTCTTGCGGCGAGGCTTGGTCGGGGCAACACCTAACGAAGGCATCAACAGGCTCTTGCGCTCCGCGACATTGCGGAGGCGAGCCGTCTGGCCGTTAATCTCGACCACGTCGGTCAGCTCCTCGAGCCTTGCTCCGAGCCCCTGAGCGATCTTGCGGGCTGGATCGAACTCGAGCTCAAAGTCCGAAGAAACCGTCGCTTCGGCTTCGACTTCCCCTGGGTCCTCTTCCTCATCGCCGACTTCGCCGGCGTCAGCTGAAGGTGCGGACAAGGTCCAAAGCCACATCGCTGTCACGCGAGCGTCCGGTTCGAGCCCAGTGGCATCGGCCGCGTCGAAGATCATCGACAGCGCCTCTCGCGACACGGCGGCCCACACGTGCTCCAGGTACTCGGCAAGCGTCACCCGCTCGCCGCTGACCTTTTCGACCCGAGCGAACCTGGAGAACAGCTCCAGCGCCGGACCGAGACAGGCAAAAATGGCGTCGGCACCGACGACGCCGTCACGAGCCAATCGTGGCATCCAAGCATGCAGGCGCACGGGTAGCTCGCGAAGAATATCGCGCCAATCGCCGACGGTGTCGGTGATGAGTCGACCGTCGGGATGCTCTCTCGGACGGCAGACGAGGTGAATGGACGAACCCAGCACGGCTGAATTTCGCGCCCGAAGCCGGCCTGCGTTTTCGGTGTCGATCGGCCACGAAGCGGTGATAATCCAGCCTGCGTCGAGCATGGCGGCGAGGAGGTCTTCCCAGCCGCTCGTGGACTTGTGCGCGAAGACGACCACACCGACGCCGTCGGGTCGAGTCACTCGGCGGGCTTCGGAGAGCGCCTCAGTCATGACCCGCCGGTAGTAGGCTCCGTCCTTTCCGGCGACTCGATTGACGATGCACTCGTTCTCTCGCGGGACCAGCGCGGTCGCGAAGAGACTCGGATGGTCCGAGGAGAGCATTCTCCTGAGCCAGACGTAGAAAGAGTCGGAGAGGTCCGCGTAGGGGATGGCGTCGTAGTACGGCGGGTCGGTGATCAGGAGGTGGGCACAGTCCGTCGGAAGAGGGTGGTGACTTGCCGACGCGAAACCGACATCCGCCTCGTGCTCGCCGACGCGGGCATTTCTTAGGCCATGAAGGACGTGCCGCACGCAGCCCCGCCAGCCGCCGGAGGAGTCCAACAGCGGATTGGCCTCACCGAAATCCCAGATGATCGGAAGGGCCTGGCGAGTGAACAGGTGAGGCAGCGCCGAACCACTCGGATTCCAGGAGCACCCGGTGTTCTGGTAGTCGCACATCCGATCCACGGCGAGGGCCAAGCAGGAACGGACAGCCACACCGAGCCCGTCGGGCTCTCGGTCCTCGGGCAGCACCTCCTGGATCGCCTCGACCAGCGTGGTGAGGGTCAAGAGCTGCCGGGGGGTGAAGATATCCCGCCACCTGACCATGCCGTAGCGTTGGACTCGGAAGCCCAGCGTACCTATCGGGGGCAGCGGCTCCTCGGGCAACAACGGGAGCGCACCGATCGTACGAGTCTCCAGCTTGGCGAGTTCCAGCTTCGCACGCTCGAGTGCGTCGTGGTCGGCCGGGTCAGGCGGCCGAAAGCTTCGGAGGCCCTTTTCGTCCGCCGTGGCCACGCCCACGAGCAGGGCGTTGGCTGCGCCTCCGTGTTGTGCCGTGAGCTGCTCCCGGACCCGTTCGACAGGCATCGTGAAGCCGCAACGCAGGCACGTCGCTGCTCCTCTCCGCACCGTGGGTTCGGGAAACGAGCTCAGCGCCCCTTCGTAGATTCCGAAGCGAGGCTCGTGACCGTTCCAGCCGTCGAGGCGGAGACCCAGCGTCTTCGCGCCACGCCGAGCCAAGTGAAACTTGCTGGTCAGTACGACCTCCGCGCCACAGCCAGGCCCATCGCACCGAATCCTGCGAAAAGACACGGACGCGACGGAGGTCTTGCCGTCGACGTTCGGGTAGAAGCTTCGGAGTCGCTGCTCCGCTCGGATGGCGATAAACTCACCCCAGCGCTCAACCTCGCCAAAGAGCTTCTCGCCGAGGCGCTGGACGTATTCGAGGGTGATCTTGCTGATCAGGGCTGCGACAGGATTGAGGTCCGAGGCGTAGGCTGCGGCACCCAGGCGCAGGCCTTCCAACGGCACCGAGCCACCGCCGCAGAAGGGATCCGCGAGCAATTGACGCTCCGGACCGAACACGACCTCATGGGCGGCGGCGGCGAGAGACCGAGCCGCCTTGAGAAAACGAGGCTCCTTCGCTGTCTTCCACGAAGAGAAGTCCGCGACGAACTGGAGCAGGGCTCGTCTCAGGCGAAGGTGGTCGTCCGCAGAGCAATCCAGGGCATAGAGTTGGCTCAGAATCCTCGCGGCCTCACTCCGGAAACGTGGCGGGCAGGTGGAATCGACCGGATCAAGCAGCGTCGCGGCGAGTGCGGCAGCTCGGCAGGGAGGGAGAGGCTTTCTTGCCCACCAGATGTGAATGGCCGTGATATGGCCTTGATGGACCGAACGGCTGCCCTTCGACTCTCGCGAGATGGCTGAGATTGGAAGGTCGACTTCAATCAACCGTCGAGGATGGGTTGCGGCCTCCATCGAACAGGACCGAAGTCATTCTCCGACGAGCCGGAGCGCTTGCTCCACCACGTGATCGGACAAATAGAGCCCTGCGCGACGAAGCTCCGCGAGCAGAGGCGCAGCAGTGGGCACGAGACCTTCCTTCTTCGCCGCGAGAGCGAGACCCAATGTCCCGATGAGTCGCAGCCCTAATACGGCCGCACATTTTCGGGCTGCAAAGTCATCCAGCACGGCTAAGCAGTCGGGATGGGCGGAGGCCCAAGAGAGCACAGACGTTTCGCCCGCGCCAAGATCCCAGGTCCGGAGCAGCTCTGGGATCGGTTCATCCTCGACCTCATTGAGAAACGTACAGGCTGTAATGACACGAGCGGCTTCGTCGGAGTGAACACAGACCTCGTCGAGCACGGTTCGGGTCACGCAAATCGTCTGCCCCGCTCCCTGGAGCAACTCGAGCCGCTGTGCCCGAGCGAGCACCAACAACGGCGAGGAGTTCACGACGACGAGCTCAGGCACGTTCCAACTCCTTGGCGAGGTCGTCGAGGTCGACCTTCACGACGTCGAGACGTCGGCGGGCGAGCTCGTCGAGGAACTCCAGGCGAGTCAGGCCGGCGAGCTGGGCGGCCTTCGATCCGCTGACGAGTCCCTGGTGGTACCATTGAACGGCCGCCGCAAAACGCAACTCCTTGGCGAAGTTCTGCGGATCCATCCGGAGGGCCGAGAAGATCTCTTCGGGCAGGCTCAGCGTGACATTGACCATCTCATACTCCAACTTCGTGGGTGACGAAAGGCTCTGCAATTATGGGAATGACTCATCCGAAACCCAGGCCCTTCTTGCGGGCCAACACGCCGTCGACCCAGCGCTTCTCGTCGGTTCCGGTGGGATATAGGGCAGAAAGCGATTGGGCGAGCTTCCAGAAGGTGCCTTGCTTGCCGACACCTTCCTCCACGAGAAAACGTTTCAGCGCCTCACCACGGCCGGAGCCGAACAGAATCATGGCCTGATGCACCCGGTCCAGAATGGTTGTCGTCGAACTGGGTGCCCCAGCGTCGCCCCATTGGCGACGGGCCGCGTCATCAGTGTCCGAGTTTTCAAACAGAGGAATTTGCCCTCGCCTATCGGCCCGGCGAGTACTCGAAGCCGCAATTGGATTGGCGACACCGAACAGGTGACGACTGCGCTCGCTCACGGGTAACAGGCGGGCCTTGTCGCCCTTAACCTCAACTACGGAAGTCAATTCCTCAAGCCGAGCACCAAGACCTTGTGCAATCTTCCTCGCCGCGTCGAACTCGATCACAAAGCCTCCCGATCCGGGAGATGGAACCTCGACGCCATCGTCCTCGTCATCGGCCCCCAATTCTGCCGTTTCGACTGCTTCGTCTTCGTCGCCTGGTGGCGTCGGTCGCGCGAGCGTCCAGAGCCAGATGGCAGTGAGGCGACCATCGGCCTCGAGACTTTGGGTTTCGGCCCCGTTGAAAATCATTGCCAAGGCTTCCCGAGAAACGGCCGCCCAGACATGCTCGAGATATTCGCGCAACTCGACTCGCTCGCCCGAGACCTTTTCAACTCGAGCGTACTGCGAAAAAACCTCGAGCGCCGGACCTATACAGGCGAATACTGCGTCTGCGCCAACAATTCCCTCTCTGGCTAGTCTTGGTAGCCATTGGTGAATGCGGCTCGGTAATTGGTCTAAGACATGCCGCCAGTCACCAACGCCCGAGGATCCTTGGGCGACCAGCCTCTCGCGCGGTCGGCAGACGAGATGCACGGACGAGGCAAGCGCCGCGGTACCTTGTGCGTTGGTTCTCCCTTGGCGTTCGGTATCAATGGGCCACGAGGCGGTTATCATCCATCCAGCCTCAAGCAGGCCTCCGAGAAGTGCCTCCCAGCCGCTGGTGGACTTATGAGCGAAAACGACGACTGCAATTCCGTCGGGCGTCAGCACCCTTCGAATCTCACAAAAGGCGTCTCGCATCGAGCGCTCAAAGAACGCCGCATCTTTCGATTCGTTGTTCGGACCAGCGCTTGTGGGCGTGGCGATGGCTTCCTCGGATTTTGGAATCAATTGGTCGCCCAGCAAATCTGGAAAAAGATCTCCAAGCATCTGCCTGATCCAGACGTAAAAATAGTCAGACAAATCGCCGTATAGAATTGAGCCATAGTACGGTGGGTCGGTCAGCACGGCGTCAATCGAGTTATCGGGCAGTGACAACCGGGCAGCGGAAGACCTGGCAATGTGAGCGTTGCAGGGCCATTGTGCGAAAGACTTAGCCACGTGCTCGGTGACGCCGGCAATCCATTCAACCGCACCAATCCAGTCCCCTGTTGCCCCGGAAAACGGGTTGATTTCAGCGAAAGTCCAAACGATCGGGATGGCCTGGCGACCGAACGTGTTCCCGATAAATTCGCCCGCCGCCGCCCAGCGGCAGTGAGCCGAGTTGTAATCGGCCAGACGGTCAACGGCCAAGGCCAGAAGGGTTCGAACGTCCGGGTCCTCGATTCTTCGTACGGCCGTCCCAAAAGCACACAGGACCAGAAGTTGACGCTCAGTGAAGAGGTCGGAGAAAGTCACGCAGCCAATGCGCGTAGGAGAGGCAATGCCGCTACCAAATTTCCCCGGTGAAACAGCGTTGATTTGCTGGGTAGGGGGATGTACGGAGAAGCCACCTTCGTCGAGTCTGGTGACCGCGGCACGAACGGCATCCCGATCGACTTCAGAGGGTACCCAGTAGTGCCGTCCGGCCGCACCCGAGGATACCGAGACGACAGTCATCATTCGAGCATCTGCCGTGCCGCCGCGCCGTTGGCTGAGTTGTGCTTTGACTGCACGGATGGGGGTCGTATGTCCGCAGTTAGGGCAAATACAGGATCCCTTCTTAATCGTGGCCTGCGGTTGAGTTCGAGGCATCTGAGAAGAACGCTCAACGACGTAGGTCCCTGATTTTGTATGCGCAAGCCAGATGTATCGACCGGCTCGCTTGCTCAACCAGGGATTGCTGAAGAGAGGTACTTCTATGCCGCACCCTGGTCCCTCACAGCGAATTATTCTCGACCAAACATAGGCGATTGGTCGGTGGCCATGAGCAGGGTCGGGATAGAACCTCCGAATCTCTTCGGCGACAGTTTCCGCAATTCGGATTGCCTCGTCTCGAAGGACCTGCGCGAACGAGGCTCCCCTGCGGGGCACTATCTGAAGCAAAGCACGATTCAGTATCACCGGGATCGGATTCAGGTCCGAGGCTACTGGATCAGCACCAACTCGTTGCGCCTCCAGCGGAAACGATCCGCCACCCGCGAACGGATCAAGAACCGCCATTCGCGTGGCTATTTCTGGCGTACTCGTAGTGCAAGCGTGGGCCGCCTGCGTAAGTGCGCGCGCGACGGCGAGATAGTCGCGGTCCAATGCCAGGTCCCAGTTGGCAAACTGACCAACGAAGTCGAGTAACGCAGCCCGGACCTGAAGTGGCTCCTCCCACCTTCGAGGCGGTCGCCCGCGCTTAGTCTCAAGCGCAGATAGTTTCTCTCGAACCAGACTGACGTACGAATCCGAAGCCAAGGCATCCGCCGGATCCGGTAGAAGCGCCGCAAGCGTGACACTCCTGCACGACGCCAACGGTCGGCGTGCCCACCAGAGGTGGAGTGTCGAGAGATGTCCTTGCCGGATGGATTTTTCACGCCGCGCATGCGAAGAGATTGCCTGAATCGGTAAGTCCACCTCGATTAGGCGTCTGTGTATGGACGATTTGTTATTCACCTGCGGCCTCGAGAATCTTCTTCGCCGTCACATGATAGTGCTCGACTCTCACCACTGGTTCCCAACCGAGCTTCGCCGGATCCCGAATCGTTCTCAGGTCCGGCGTCGCCGCACAATCAAAGACGACATACAGCCAATAGTCCTCGGCGAGCCTCTGCGCGGTTCGATACTCATTTGAAGTCAGCGCCACCTCACCCACTCCTGACCTTCCCTTGACCTCGATAAATCTCGCAGACAGGAACACTCCGGGCTCAGAAGGATGCGGCTTTCGCGAAAGCAAGTCGTACCCACGATTCTCGAGCTCGACACTTTCTACAACCCATCCACGTTGCTGCTCGTACTCGGTCGCAATCCGGATCGCCGTCTTCTCTATCTCGAGGTCTCTGACCATCGGGGCGATGTTCGGAGTCTGACGCTCCGGGTGCGGCAGCACCCACGCTCGGCCAAGGTGTTGCACGTCGCCGATCGTGCAGAAACGCTCCAGGTCGAGCTCTCGGAGGCGTCGCTCCAGACGGGCGTTGAGCTCGTCCAAATGCGCTTCGGCTTGCGAAATGTTGCCTTCGAGACCGGGTACGTTCTCACCCGCGACGCGGCGGTTGAGCAGCTCCCCGAGGACGAGATTCTGGCGATTGATGAGCTCCTGCAGCGAAATCTCCAGGTGCTCTCGCACGACCTGATTCTCACGGAGCCGTTGGTCCCCGACTTCCTTCAAGAAAGGCTGGAGCGCGTGCTGGACGAGATGTGCCTCCACGGCCAGCTTATCCGGCAGTCCTGAAAGTGTCGGAGGCTTGGCTTCCTTGGCCGCGACCATCACGTCGAGGAAGATCGTTGGCTGGCGAAAGCTAAACGTCCCGTCCGGCTCGGTCCTGACGACAAACAGCCTCTTGTGCAAGGCGTGACCTCGACCGTCTTTGATCGAGGCCGAAAACACGTCGAGTCGATACGGCGACTTCGTGTGGAGATCCCAAAGTACGGCCCCACGCCGAAGGTCGCCGGCGACTCGTTCCGTAACGTCTGCTCGTACAACCTCGAACAAGGGATGTCCGGGCGTAACCCATTCGAGGGTGGCGTCGTCGCCGAGCAGCTTCTTGTCGAAGACAACGCGCTGGTACTCCTTTCCAAGTCGGCCGAAGCGTGGCTCGAGACTCTCCGCCAGCGCCCCCAGGCTCTTGGGGATCTTGCCGATCCGATACACGTGGCCCTTGCCGCGAACAGGTGACGGACGGATTCCAGCCAACGGACCCGCCAGGCTGAAGAAGTCTTCGATGACCTCTGGCACCAAACGTCGCTCCTTGGCCTCGACCGACTTGCCGACCAGCGCGGAGAGGTTGAGCTCCTTTTTCGCCAGACCCTCCAGCGTCGAGCCCGTGATCCGCTTGAAGCGCTCGGGGTCGATGTCATGGACGATGCGATCCGCGATCGTGGTTTCGTTGATTTGCTTCGCGTACATCTCGCGGAACATCTTCTCGAGCAGGTTCGAGGGCAGCATCTCGCCGACGACGTCGAAGACCTTGTCGGAGCCGAGCTCTTCTTTGATCTCGGCGAGTCGCATCAGCAGCTTGTCGAGGACTCGACCTTCGCGCGTGTTCACCGCAGCGAAGTTGAAGATCAAGCAATCCTTAGTCTGGCCGTAGCGATGAATTCGACCCATGCGCTGCTCGAGGCGCACTGGATTCCAAGGAATGTCGTAGTTGATCATCAGCCAGCAAAACTGCAGGTTGATGCCTTCGCCTGCGGCCTCGGTAGCGACGAGAACCTGGCAACTCTCGCGAAACTCACGCTCCGAATAGATGCGCGTGTTGGGGGTGTCTCGGTCCCCGATCGGCATGCCGCCGTGGATCTGAGTGACCGTTAGGCCCCACTCCCTGAGCTTGCCCAAAGGTCGCCCATTTTCTCCGTCGCCTGCGAGGTAATCGAGCGTGTCCTTGTGCTCGGTGAAGACCAACAGCTTCATTTTGCTGTCGCTGAAGATCTTCTGCTCACCAAGCAGTTGGCGAAGCTTCTTCAGCTTCGATTCGATCTCGCGTTTCTCCAGCTCACGAGCTTGATCGACGAGCTTGTCGAGCCGCTGGATCTCGTCGCGGAGGGAAATAGGATCGATCGCGAGCACGAAGTTCTCCGCGTTCGTGATGATCTTGAGCTGCTCCTCCTCGGTGAGGTCGTCGTAGTCGTCGGGGAGGCGCTTCTCGATCAGCTCCTTTCGATATTTATCGGGATCCTCGAGGATCTTCTTCCGCCTGTCGCGCATGCGTTCGAGGCTGCGTCGGACGGCATACATGCTCGACGCAAAACGTCGCTGGAGCATCGCCATCTGAAACGACAAGACGTTCGCTTGGACATTCTCGGCCGCAGCCGCTTTGATCGATTGGTCTTCGACGTAGCGCGTGAGTGCGTCGTAGAAATCAAACTCGTCACCGTCGAGCTCGAACTTGGTCGTGCGGACATCGCGGTTGGTGAAGAGCTTTTTGACCTCTCCCGTTTCGGGGTCGGGAAACGAGACCAGCGCTTCCTTGATCCTCCGAAGATAGAACGGCGCAGATTGCCGCCGCATGGCCTCCTCGAGGCTCTTCACGTCGCCGTAGACGTCCTGGTCGAGGAGGCTGAGGAACAGGCGGAAATTTTCGGGGTCACCTTTGTGCGGCGTCGCCGTCATCAACAGAAAGTGATCGGTTCGCTTCGAGAGCTCCTCGCCGAGCTGAAAGGCCAGCGTCTTTTTGTCGGCGCTGTAGGCGCTCATCTTGTGGGCCTCATCGACGATGATGAGATCCCAGGTCGAGCGCAGCAGGCTCTCCTTCGCGTCCTCGACGCGTGAGATCCACGAGACCGAGGTCACGACCTGATTCTTTTCCTGCCAAGGATTCTGGCCGTATTGCGAGCGAAGCACGTCGCCACGCATGACCTCGAACGGCTCACGAAACTTGTCCTTGAGCTCGCGCTGCCACTGGAACGTGAGGTTCGCGGGGGCCACGATCAGCGTGCGGTTCACGAGACCGCGGACCTTCAGCTCCTTGAGCAGCAAGCCCGCCATGATGGTCTTGCCTGCGCCGGGGTCGTCCGCGAGCAAGAAGCGGATGCGCGGGAGCTTGAGGAAGTAGTCGTAGACGGCCTCGAGCTGGTGAGGCAACGGATCCACACGAGCAATCGAGAGCGAAAAATACGGATCGTATTCGTAGGCAATGCCGAGCCGAGCAGCTTCGATGCCGAGCTTGAAGTTGAGCGAGTCGCCGTCGAAGGGCGGCTCCTTGGGCGTCAACGTGAGCTGCGAGAGCTGCAAGAGCTCGAGGATCGGATCCCGAACCTGACCGGTTCGTAGGCCCTTTCCGATGAGCTTGATCGAAGAGCCCATGGGGACCGTCGCGATAACTTCTACGGGCTCTGGAAGCAGCGGGCCTTCGACGACAACGCCGGGCGACAGATCAGCGAAGGTCGGCACGCGTGCCCTCCCTGTCGTATGTCGCTGCAATCTTTGTCATGGCTACCAGCAAGCTCGCGTCCCCTTCATTGGCGCGGGATGCTACGTCAGGTCGGACATGGCTGCACGCGCGGCAACGACGATGTTGTCGCAGGGCGTCGAAGAATGTCCGCTCAACGCGCGAATCGCCAAACGGGCCGCCGGTTTGGTCAAAGGTGAAAATCGAGGGGCGCGCGTGCAGCGGACGGGATGAAAGCTCATGCGGAGCTGCGCCTCGTCGTGGAATGGTACTTCCGCAGCCGCTTCGGTCAGACGGAAGGACCGGGGACGTTGCCGTTCTATTGCGACCCGAGCCGCGTAGGCGTGTTCGCCGTAGAACCCGCCGAGCTTGCGGCAGGTCGTGACGAGGCTTTGTTTCGCTTGTTCGTCGGGCTCTCGATGTTCCAGGCGCTGCGCGATGTCGTGATCCTCCGGCAGCAGCGTTCGATGTCAGTGGCGGCCGCACGACCGCTCCTCGACCTTGAGTACCTGTCGGGGCTCGTTCGAGGGCATCGATGCTCGTCGCTGCTGGCGGAGCACTTCGAGAGCGAATGCGACGTGGCAAAGCTCGACGGCGAAGTCGACTGCACGAGGCATCCCGGCCTGCCCTGCCCGGTGAAGGACGCGACGACCGCGTTCAAGCGTATGGGCGACATAGGAAAACAGCCGACATCTGCGTTGCGGCTTTGGCGGGACGGCGGTGTCCCGAGACTGCTCCAAGAGGTTCGCGCTGACGCCTCGCCGACTGCCAGGGCAGAGCTGCTCGTCGAACGCTTCGCTCAAGTCCATCGCGTGGGGCGGAAGCTCGCGACGATGTTCGTGAGCGCCTTGTCGACGCCGGCCTTGGCACCGGGCCTCACGCCCTGGTTCCCGGAGATCGACGGGAACGAGCTCGTCGTCGTGGACACGAACGTAGCGCGTGCGATCGACGTGTTGCGGAGAGGAAAGGGTGCGAAGACCTACGGCGCGCGAGTCGCGTGGCTGCGACGGCATGCTCGCGATATCGATCTGAGGGCGCATCGCAACGATGTCCCGTCCTACTCTCCGAGGATAGTTCAGCAGGCGCTGTACGCGTTCTGCTCCAAGTCCAACAGGGTGGCCGCGAGCGACCCGTGCGCTGTGACCGCCTGCGAGACCTGCATTGGTGGATTGTGTCCGTTCGCTTACTAGGTGAAGCTGCGCAGCATCACAGAAAGGGGTTAGATTCGTGGCGCCGTTGGACACCGAAAAGGCTTCGTCCGAAGACGAAATCCAGGCCGACCTTGCCGCATGGGCTCGCACTCAGGATCGTCAGGCTCTTCACCGTGCGTTCGAGTCCGCAAAGCTCGAGTGGTACCCGCGCGTGCGCCGTTTCATTGTCCAACAAGGCTTCGGTCATGCCGTCGATGAAGCTTTCGACCATGTGCTCACAGCTTTACTTTCGTTCCGGGACGGCTCGCTCCGGGCGCTCGCACCAGAAGACCACGATCCCAAGCGTTGGAGATTGAAGGTCCTCAAGCACGAGCTCATCGACTGGACCCGACGGCACGGCCTGCGAGTCGATGTGCAGGAGGCGCTACGAGAAGGTTGGTCCCCAGAAACACTACGTGCTGAGAGGGCAGCGCGAAAGGCGAACAAGCAACCAGAGCCGTTCGCCCCGCTTCTAACGCCCTCGGCATTGATCGACGGGAGCGCTGCGGAGCTCGAAGAAATGCTCGAGTGGCGCGATCGACGCGAACTGGTCGTGGCCCGCTTGCCTGCCCTCGCCGTCTTGCCTCGCGTAGCCATCGCGACCATCCTGGGAGTCGATCCCGAGCCTTGGATCGGCGAGCTCGCCGACCAGCTTGGCGTTTCCGAGGCGGCGGCGAGGTTGAGGATTCCCGACCTCGCTGGCATCAGCGGAATGCCAAAAGACAAGGAGGCGGCGCGCAAGCGCGTCGACCGTGCTGCGGCAGAGCTTCGCCGACTTTGCTCGCTGGATGGCGGCACGCCGTGACGTTGATGCCGCTACGCGATCGGCTCTGCCGTCGGAAGAAGACAGCGAAGCACTACTTCGAGCAGAACGACGAGCGGTGGATCTTGTTCTCCGACCAAGGTGCTCAGGAATGGGCCAGAGATTGCCTTGCGCTTCAGCCGCTCTTGGATCGGTTTGAGGGGTGGCGCTACGTCGACGACGGTTCAACGGAGGACGCGATTCTTCGCCGAGGCCACGATTTCTGGAAGCGGGCCTCCGAGACTGCCTGCGACCAGGCGCCTTCGCGCGGCAACGTCTTCAGGTCCTACCTCGGCCGACTAGTGCTGGTTGGCGTCGGCGGAATTACGGTCGTTGTCGAAGATGACCAGAACGCCATGCGAATGGTGACCGCCTTTCACGTCATGGGTCCCTTCTCGGAACCCGGCGCCGAGCCGGACCTTGAACGATGTGAGTGGTATGCTGTCCGGAGAGCAACCTCGGGTGCGTCTGACAAGACGGATGAGGTCGAGTCATGAGTCGCGAAGCCGAAATTCGGCATCTCGAAAAGGCCCTGCAGCGTTCCCTGGCTTCCAACGCTACGCCCACGGTCGCGATCGACCTCGCGACGAGTGCCGGCTTGCTTTCGAGGCTGAGTCCGGGTCATCCCCTCCTCGGGATTGCGGAAGGGTGGATCGACGGACCCGGCTCTGCGGCCATCAGCGAAGCGATCCAGCGCTTTTCGCCCGAACGCCAGCTCCGAGCGTTCGAGCGAGCGAGTTTGGAGTTGGGTCCCGAAGAACGCAGCGACCTGGCGATGGCCGTGGACGAAATCTGCGTGGCCTACCATTGGTGCGGCGCGACTGGCCTGGCTCGAAAGATACTCGGCGCGGCCGTGCCTTCGATTCACGCCTTTCCCGAGGTCTGGAGCGATCTTCACGAGCTCGCCACCAACATCCTCACCGGAGCCCAAGCGAGCGACGATCCAGGTCTCGACCTGTGGCGCGCCATCGAAACAAGCCAATTCGATTCCTCGGACTCGTCGGAGGTCGCTCCAAAGACTGGGCGTGCTCGCCTGGCCCTCGGCCTTGGAGTCGCGTTCAAGCTGTCGAACTTCCTGGAACCAGAGGCCCCGGACCTACGACTCGCGGCGGCAAGCGAGCTCGACGCTCCGAACTACGAGCTGCTGTTCGAGGACGGTCCGCTGAAGGTTTATCTTCGCATCCGACCTGGCGAGATCCTTCCCTGGCTCATGATCCAAGCACCGACGGCGACTGCCTTGGAACTGCTCGATCCCGACGGTCACCAGACCCCGCTGCAGCATCCGTATCCGGATCAGTGGGAGCATGTGGCAGGGGTCGGTGAATGGACGGTGATCGCGGACGGGCGTCGAACTCCCATCTTTCTCGAATGACCGAACTCATCCGGAGCCGAGCTCAGGAGACCCTTCGGAACGCGGGACCAGAGGCTGCGTGGGACTACGCTGCAGCATTCCTGGGCTCGAGCGACATTCCTACGAGAGATACGGCGGCTTGGCTCCTGAGACAAATTGCGCCACGCATGTCGCCCGCGGGCTGCGACGACGACCGGCGCCTCCGCGAAGCGCGGCTGGCGGGAATCAAACGCCACCCTCGCTCGGCAATTGGTGAATTCGAGTTTCCGGGGCTCGGAAACAACAGCCGGTTCCTTCCGGTTCGCGTCACTTTCACCCAGGCAGAAGCGGACCTTCTTCCTGCAGCCCTCGACCCGAAGACCGAGGAGGCAATCCGAGCGGCCCTCGACGCAGCCCGAGGACTCACGGGCGAACGTGAGCGTCTGCAGGTCGTGATGAGCGCGGAGGTCACGGGCACTTCTCTTGGACTCGCCGTGGGCTTGGCGGCGATCTCCAGACTCCAGAACCTTGCCCTCGAGGACACTCGATTCGTGGCCACCGGAGCCCTTTCGGCCAAAGGACTCGTCTCCGAGGTCGAAGGGTTCGAACGCAAGCTCCAGGTTCTCAAACGTGATCGACCGAAGGCCACGATGCTGGTGCCGTCGGACTTCGGCTCTGGCGAGGGACTCGCTCCCGTTGCGACCCTCGAAGAAGCCAAACGCCTCGTGTGGGAGCTTGATCCGGGCGAGCAGAGGCGGGCGCTCGACGAGTACCGGAGGCACTGGAGACAGAAATTTGCGACGGTCCCTCGAAAGGGACTTCGGCGAGAAGAGGTCGGCGGTGTGGGAGAACTGCACGGCGCCTTTGTCGAGTTGGAGGTACGACTCGAAGATTCACCCGCGGATCCGGTCCCATTTTTAGAAGCTTGCGCTGAGCATGGAGCACTCATCCTCCTCGGTGGTGCCGGCGCTGGAAAGTCGACGAGCCTCGAGTCGATTGTGCGCCGCTGTTGCGACGATCTCGACGGCCCATTCGCGAATCGACTTCCCGTCCACGTCTCGCTCGCTCGGTACGCCTCCGAGCTTGATTCCACGCCGCACCTAGACCTCCGCGCGCACGTTCGCAGGAATTCTCGTAATTGGGCAAAGCGACACCGGCAACCCGGCCTTCCCGAGGGCGTGGATGCCGAGCACGCCCGAGGATCCATTGTGTATCTCCTCGACGGAGTCGACGAGATCGAGATCCGCAACCTCCGCGATCGGGTGCTGCGCGAGCTCGCCGACCTGGAGCTGGAGAACCGGGGCAATCGGTTCATCGTCAGCTCCAGGCCCGAAGGTCTAGGCGTTGAGCTCGGCCAACGCTGGAAGCGCGCCAGGCTGCAACCACTCACCTTCGGACTGCGGCATGAATTTATATACCGCCACTTCAAAGCGGCGCGCTCACAGCAAAGTATTGGTTCTGACTTGGCGGTCCAATTCGGCAACCTGTTGGAACGGGACCGGTTAACTTGGGAATTGGCGTCGAATCCGTTGATGCTGTCGCTGCTGCTCATTTTGGCAGAAGAGGCCCCTGAGCTGCCTCGCAAACGGGCTGACGTCCTCTACTCAGTTCTGGAGCTGTTCTTTGAATCCTGGTCGGGTCGTCGCAGAGACTTGGCTGGTGAACGTCAGCGGAATGGAACGGCGGAAGAGAAGATCGCCAGCTGGTCCGAAGTCTCCTTCCAAAGCTTTGTCGAAGGTGAGCGAGGTCTAATTGCCGAAGAAAGGGCGTGTCGCCGACTCGACGCAGCTTTGGTCAAGAATACGACTCTCGCGCTGACGGGTCGTGCCTTGTGGCAGGAAGGCACCGAGGCCGGGCTCCTGAGACGCGTTCCCGGACGCCGAGCGCAGTTCTTCCACCTGTCTATTCACGAGTTTCTTACGGCGATCCACGTCGCACGTGACCCGCAGGCTTTTTCTCAACTGCTCTCGAGAGTCGATCAACCCGAGTGGGCGCAGGTGGTGTCCCTGTGTCTCGCCTACCTCGAACAAGTGCAACAGGATTCGGAGGCCGCGAGCGAACGGATGGTCCGTCTGCTTGAGGAGGTGACAGCCCCCAACGAAGACCTCATGCGCTACGGCTTCACTTCCGTGGTGCAGGCGATAGCCCGGGAACATCTGGAGCCGCAAAATCAGCTCGCCGAACGGTTGATTGTCGAGGCGGCGCGACTCGCCACTGTCCGCCCATACCGGCGGTTCGTCGACCTTGCGATCGAGCTCTTTCGCGCGCTGCCTTCGCTCTCCTCCACCGGCGCTCTCGCGGCGCTTCAGCCCTTGATTCGGAGTCACACGCAAAGTCTGCGCGCCGAAGTCTCACGACTCATCGCGACGCTGCCTCCGAGCGAGGAGACGGCAAGCCTCGCGCGCGAAGTCCTCGTGGTCGCAGAAAAGTCTGAACGAAGTGCAAGATTCCACGCCGCCACCGTGCTGGCTCGAGCCGATTTTGCAGACGCGGAGGTTCTCGATGCACTGGGCGACTACTGGAGCGAAGCCGAGCGCGGAGTTGCGGCTTGCCGCGCTGCAATACAGACTCCTGCGGTCGCGAGAGAAATCGAATCTGCGTGCGCGACCGGTGACGACCTACGGCTTCTGGCGGCGCACCTCGTACTCGCAATCTCATCGTCTCAGCAGCGAGACTCTTCCATTGAATGGCTCGTCGAGTATCGCCCGGCCCGTTTTGACCCCAGGGACGAACGAGCCGCTTCGGTCGCTCAAGTGCTGAGTTACCTCGCCCGCGAGGATCGCCAAGTCGTGGTGATGTTTGCCAAGCGGGCGCTGATCAGTGCCGATAATCGCTCGAGGGTTCTAAATATCTTCCGGATCGCGCAGGGCGGCGGCTCGGCGGTCGCCTCGGTTCTTGGCCCTGAGCTCGATGGTTCGGATTGGGAGCTCGCGCAGTTGGCTCGAGAGGTGTTGAATCGGACCTCGCCTATACTCGTCGAGCAATTCCGTCGACGGTCCCGCCCCAAGCCGGGCCTGGCCTCGCACCTCCTCAGCACCGAGTTGCCAGACCAACTTCAGGTTCGGCTCGAGCAGGAGCTTCTGGCCGCCTTCGAACATGAGAATCTCGAAGTTGTCGATCGCTCGGTGCGGAGGTTGTGGAGTCATCGAACCTTCGATCTGGACCCAATTCAGTCCATTGCGCTTCGAAAAAGCGAGGTGGAGAGGCGTGAGTTCCCCCGCGCGTGGAGCCGCATGCTGCTCTATGGCGACCTGCCGATCGCCGCTGAGGGACACGCGCAGTTGGAATGCATGTTGTTTCATGGCTGGCGGCGAGATGTCGCGGTAGCCAACCTGAAACAGGGCCTTCGAGCGGCATCGCCGGAAGTTCGACTTCGATGCGCCAAGAGTCTCCGTTGCGAGCTCCCGCGAGAGGAGATCCTCAGCGCGCTCGACGATTTGCTCGATGCCTCCCAGCCTGTCGTGAAGTTCGAGGTCGCCGAAATGGTCCTCACCAGCAGTCCTAGCCACGATCGGGCAATGGCGGCCATGTGTGAGGCCCTCTTCCGGCCGCTGCGGATTTTCCAGCTTAAAGTGGGGTTGCGGTTGCTGCGCACCTCTGGCTTCAGGTCGGCGGGCCTTACGCGTCGGCTACTCACGGAGAAGCTGGCCGACTATCCTCTCGACGACCAGACGGACCTGCTCGTTGCGATGATCCTCGCCGACCGGGCGTGCTTCGACGCATGGTTTGAGCTCCTCGTCCGCGGGGCTGAGCTGCGTGTGCCGCTCTCGTGGATGTTGCAGCACCGCGAGCGACCTCGGCTGGTTGAGGCTCTGGTCAACAAGCTCCCGGAGCTTCGCCAGGTAGACGAGGCCTGGCGCCTCGCGAAGGACCTTCATTGGAGCTCTGTTGATCACCCGCTCATTCGCGCCGCGTTCGTTCGTCAGCTAGCCCATCCCAATGATCGGCGCCGGTTCGAGGCGTCGCGCCGACTCCTTGCCCCTCCTCCCGCAGGGGAATATCGGGACGCGGTTGTGCGCGTGCTCGAGCGACATATGAGTGGTCTCGAGGAACTGGCGGATTCAGACTTCGGCGCCGAACCGCCTTTGGGGTCCGAGCACGGGATTGTCGTTCGGGAGGTCAAGGTCCTCGTTCAGGCGCCTCCACGCCCCGAGCATGACTCCGATTCGCTGAGCGCCATGGAGGTCCTGAGGAAGCTCGTGATGTTCAGTGCGCAACCTGACGTGCGGATAGACGCGTTGGAGCTTCTCGCCTCCGAAGTCTGCGACGTGTCTGGACTAATCCAGGGAATCGAGGGCTGTCTCGGCCCGTCGACGCCTCCCGAGCTCCAAGTTCGGGCTGCTCTGTGGCTTTGTGCAGCAGGCGATCGGCATCGAGCGATCAACGTGCTCCTATCGCTCATGAGCACCGACACCCAAAGTCGGCTCAATTCAGACGCGCTCGGTCCGATATTCCAAACAGCCTCTCTGATCTCCCGCTTCACGTCGGTTCGGCTGCATCTGTCGGCGATGAATATTCTCCAACTTGCCGCAGACATTCTCTGCGAGATCGCCCCTGAAGAAGCCGAGTCCGTTCTTCTTGATTGGCAAGAGTCTCCCGACGACTCGAGGGCTGCGCTCGGCCGTCTGCTTCTCGGCGAGTACGGTCTCGGGGGGACCCAGTTCGTCGAGGCCGAGCTCAAACGGGCGAGTGCGGGTGACGCTGAAGCAATTGACTGGCTGGTGGCGAAGCACCCGAGGAGCACTCGCTTCATGCAGGTTCTGATCTCGGGACTCGCTGGCGGTCGACCAGAGTTCGAGACGGCTCTCTACGACTTGGCTTGTGGTGGCTCGCTTGACGGGTTGGCGCTTCAAGAGATCCTCGCGCGCTGTGATTCGGTGGTAGCCCGCGCAGCCATTCGAATCCTTGATCGCGCCGGGTTGGCTGCTCCGGAGCTGACCAGGATTCGTGCCCGAATCTTGTTAGAGAGCCACGCGCTTGTTGCGATGGAAATGCGCCCTCACCTCGACGAACCGACTCGGTTGCAGATGATCGATGAGGTTCTCTCCGAAGAGCCCTCCGAGTGGCGGTACTATGCGTTGAAGTTTCTAGGCGCTAACCGAGAGGTTCTTGTCGCTTCAATCCAACCGATACTTACTGGCGGCGGCCCATGGGCGCGGTTCAATGCGGTCACTCACCTTGCAGAGCTCGATCCCCGAGAGGTCGATTTCGAGGCCGCCGTTTTGGCTGATCTGGCTCTCGATCCCGACGCTGAGCTAGCTGGGCGAGCAGCCGCTGACCTAGCCCGTTTGCGCCCTCTAACGGACGTCGAATGGCCCCGCCAGGAGGCGAGACTCATCGAGCACGGGCCGCTGGCATCGGCCTCGGAAGCTTCCGAAGCCGACCTTCAACGCAACTTCACCGCACTGGAGGTTTGGTTTCAGAATCATCCGTGTTCAAGTTCGCGCGATTTTGAGAAGTTTCTCGAGCTCGCGACGAAGGCCGGGAGGCCGCCGAAGGTTCTCGCGCAATACGTCGGTCGCTGGTCGATTTCTCTCGAAAGGCACGATTGCCGTGTTCTCACCCAAATCATCCTTCGAATGGCTGAGCCCGGTTGGACTGCGCCGACGGCGGGTAGGACGGCGCGAGGAACCGAATTGTCCTTTTTCGGGTCTGCGCCGTGGCACGACGATCTGGAGCTGTTGTCTGAGCAACCAATGCCCAAGAATCTCGTCGCCATCCTCCGGCTAATTCTCACCGACGATGACCGAGCACCGCTCTGTCGACTCGTCGAAGTGGAGCAGGGTGACAGCGACGTGATTCGGTTCGCCAGGGCCTGGCTCTTTCATCTCTCGATTCGAAATTTCCAAAATCTGGTTTGAGCCTGTCCATCTGCGAGGTCCGCGTGCGTCTCAAGGGGCATGAAGACAACTCGACGAGTTGTGCTTGTTTCGCTTGATTGGACCCGTCCCAAAGACCCTCGAATATCGCTCGGTCATGCCTCGATCACGGCAAGCGTGACTGCAGACGGTTCGGCGGAAGTCGTCGCTCGAAGCTGGGCCGTAAATGATCCCGGCTTCCAACTCAATCGCATCGTCGACGGAGTGATGTCCGACCTGTGTGAAGCGCCGAAGGAGACCGATGTTGCCATCGGAGTGTACGTTTGGAACGAGCGTGAGGTGCGAGAGCTCCTACGGGTAGTGCGTTCTCGAGGCTTCCGGGGGCGTATCATCTTGGGGGGACCTCAAGTGAGCTATTCCGGTTCAGGGCTCGAGCTGAACTATCCGGAGGCGGACGTATTCGTGCGAGGCTATGCCGAACATGCCATTTCGTCCGTCGTAGCCCAATCGGGCCGGCCTTGCGTTGAAGGAGTGCACTATTCCGGAGAGGAAGACCGATGTCTTCCTGCGGCCATCAATCTCGAGGAGCTACCGTCCCCTTGGCTCACGGGTGTACTGTCACTCGAGAATCAGCCTTTCGTCCGCTGGGAGACTCAGCGAGGCTGTCCGTTCCGCTGCGCGTTCTGTCAGCACCGAGAACCTGGTGCGCGCCTCAGGCGTAGAACATTCTCGAAAGACCGCGTTCTTGAGGAAGCGGCTTTGTTCTGCCGCTTTGGCGGCGCCCTGGGAGTGATCCAAGATCGGCGGGCGGAGAGATCCAGCGT
>CAYXDO010000076.1:0-49965 GCA_964463485.1 uncultured Myxococcales bacterium
TCCAACGATAGTATGCGACGCGTTCGGACTCATGGCCAGGCGGATCTGCGCCCAAGTCGGAGTCGGAAGTCGGAGTCGGAGTCGGAGTCGGAAGTCGGAGTCGGAGTCGGAAGTCGGAGTCGGAGTCGGAGTCGGAGTCGGAAGTGGGAATGCCGTCGGTGCTGTCGCGGGCGGTGAGTGTAAGGGTCTCGAAGGGCGGGCTTGGTTCAGCGGATGACTTCGGCCAAGGAGAGCACCGTCGCGCTGAGCTTCATTCCCTGTCTTTTCGATCTCTCGAGGTGAACCGCGAGGTGCGGTTGGTTTGCGGCTTCGGTGATGGCAACTGCACACCCGAGGTCGAGGTGGCTTCGTTTGCCTGAGAGGACGGGCACCTTGAGCTTCTCGGCGAGCTCGCTGATTTCGGCCACGTGTGCCTCGAGCAGCGGGGTCACGTAGATGAAGTCGACCTTTCTTTCGGACAGAGTGACGGCGAGCTCGGCGAGGCTCGAGAAGGGAGCGGCCTGGGCGGAGATCGAAACTCGATTCACGTTCATGACGCCGAGCGCCGTGGCCATCGCGGCGGCCGCGGCGGCTTCGTCGGACGCATGCAGCACGACGGCGACGAGCCCGTCTCGAGCCCGATCGGGCTGCGCGCGATCGTAACTCAGGATGCGAGCAAGTATGGCAGCCTGGCGTTCAGGGGGAAGCTCGGCGCGCGCCGGGAGGGCGACCAAGCCGAGGAGCAGAGCCCACGTTCTTGCGAGCCTCACCCCACTTCTGTCCCAGAAGAATCAAGCCGGGAGAAGTGTCAGCTTGTCGCAGATGGCAAACCCAACGAATGACTTTTGTCGTAATGTTGGGGTGTTTACTTGATCAAGGGGCTCGAAGCCCGCGCGGCACGACTCTCCGGCGGACGAGCTCCATGCCGCCGTAGCAGAGCACGGCGAAGGCCGCCGAGGGAATTGCTCCAGCGAGGATACTGGCGGGGTCGTTCGTGGACAGTCCTTGCATGATCAACTGCCCGAACCCACCCGCTCCGACGAGAGCGCCGAGGGTCGCGGTCCCGACGTTGGCGATGAGTGAGGTCTGAATGCCGCTCGAAATCACCGCTGCGGAGAGCGGGAGCTCGACGAGCCGCAGGCGTTCGGTCGAGCTCATGCCCATCGCGTCGGCGGATTCGATCAGCCTCGGGTCGATCGCTCGGAGCCCGGTGCAAGTGTTCACGACGATCGGCAGGATCCCGTACAGTACGAGGGCGATGAGGGCTGGCGCCAGCCCGATCCCGGTGAAGGGGACCAAAAAGCAGAGCAATGCGAGTGTAGGAATCGTCTGCAGCACTCCGCTGCTCCCGATCACCACGGAGGCGAGCTTCGGTTTTCTGGCCGCGGCGATTCCGAGTGGGAGTCCGATGAGGATGGCTACGAACGTACTCAGCATGACCAGCTCGAAATGCTCGAGCCCTCGTTCGGCGAGGCGAAAGCGACCGAGCGAGCTCGTGGGTCGAACCGAGACGCCGAGGGTCTCCCGAGCGACCTCTGCGAACGGGCGTTTTTCCAGCTCCACCTTTGCGTTCATTTTCATCATTTTTGATTCGTCGACGAATCCTTCGAGGGTTGCCAGCGCGGCGAGGAGCTTGGGTTCTCGTTGGGCGGTGTCGAGACGATAGAGAATGACGCCCTCATAGCGAGGGAAGAAGGCTCTGTCGTCTTCGAGGAGCACGAGCTTGCTGTCGAGGAGCTGGGCGTCGGTCGTGTACACCTCCATGCCGTCGATCTTGCGAGCGAACACGGCGTCGTAGGCCAGGCGATGGTCGACCGCGGTGGTCTCGCCGAGCTCGAAGCCATAGTGTCGGACGAGCCCTGGCAGCCCGTCGTCGAGGGCTAGGAAGTCATGATTGAAGCCGAAGTGGAGATTCTGGCCGCGAAGGTCCGAGATTTTTTTCAACCCTCGCCTCGCGGCCGTTTCCGGGTGGACAGCGATCGCGTAGGTATTGTTGAATCCAAGGCTCTTGGTGACGCCGATACCCATGGGCGAGAGCGCCGCGGCGAGAGCTTCATGAGTTTGTAAGTCCGGGCGAGCGAGGACGACGCGGGCGACGGTTCCCGAGTATTCAGGGTACGCGTCGATCGCGCCTGTCTCGAGCGCTTCGAAGATCAGGTCGGTCGCGCCCAGCCCGTGTTTTCTTTCCACACTCAGTCCCGCGGACTCGAGCGCAAGCGCAGTGAGCTCCGTGACCAGGTAGCCTTCGGTGAACGGTTTGCCGCCCACGCGGATGGGCTCGGCGGCGGACGTCAATGCCCAAGACGTGGCGGCCAGCATTGCGAAGAGTCTCGTGCTCATGGTGCGCCGAGCCTCGAGAGCGCGGGTGCCACGCGCGCGGCGCCGAGGAGCTCTCGCACGAACGGGCTCGCGGGGGCGTCCACGAGGTCGTCGATCGTTCCACTTTGAACGACCCGACCCTGATCGACGACGTGGATTCGGTCAGCGAGGTAGGCGGCCTCGGAGACGTCATGCGTGACGAGCACGACGGTCTTTTCGAGCCTCTTGAACAAGTCGCGAAGCTCCTCTTGAAGGTGCCTTCGGTGGATGGGATCGAGCGCGCCGAGCGGCTCGTCGAGCAACAGCGCGCTTGGGTCGGCAAACAGGGCTCGGAGGAGGGCCACGCGTTGTCGCTGACCCCCACTCAGCTCGCGAGGGAACCGAGTCAGGAAGCTCTCGTCGAGGTGGACGAGCGGCAGAAGCTGGGCGAGGCGCGCGGGCCAGCTCGTGTGGTCTCCACCCTTCAGACGTCCCGAGAGAGTGGCGTTGTCGGCGACGGTCAGGTGAGGAAACAGCCCCCCTTCCTGGATGACATATCCGAAGCGTTGACGGAGGGCTCGTCGATCCTGCGCCGCCATGGGCGTGCCGAAGACTCGCACCTCACCGGAGTCTGGCGTGATCAGGCCGAGCGCGAGCTTGAGGACCGTGCTCTTGCCGCCGCCCGACGACCCCAGCACGGCGTGGACTTTGGAAGCTTCGAAATGGCAACTGAGCCCGCGAAGGACCATGGGTCCTCCAAAAGATTTGGTGACGTCGATGAGCTCGAGCACGGGGGACCGATGAAAGCGATGAACGACCCCGCCGTCAACCCGGCGCCTGGCAAGCTCTACTTTTCGAGGCAGCCTCACCACCCCCTCCGTCGCCGCTAATCCGGTACTCAAGTGTCCACGAAATGCGCTTGATACACTTCGTGTTAGGAAGGGGCGCTCGGATCCTCTCGATGGCAGTCCTCGAAACGGCGCGGCCTGCGAGTTTGGCCGTCGTGCCGCTTCGCTCGATTCACTCGGAGAGAAGAAAGTGTCACGTCTCTGGTTTTGTAAATCGAATGTGATTGATAAACGCTGTTCTGCGCGCTAAACAATCATATATGATTGACTACGATTTCGACGGTGGCCCGCAGGTCGCCGTTCGAGCCCTGGGCGAACGCGCTCGGAGACTGAGAGTGATCCGCGAGCTCACCCAGTCTGAGCTCGCTGAACGGGCGGGGGTCGGCAGCGCAACCATCCAGCGATTCGAAAGTACCGGGCACGTGTCGACCGAAAATCTATTTCGCATCGCCTACGCTCTCGGGGTAGAGGGCACGTTCGGCCGCCTGTTCGAGCTTCCGAAGTATTCGTCGATCGACGAGGCGCTCCAACGACCGCACAAGCTCGGGAAGAAGCGGGTCCGGAGGCGCCAGTGAGGCCAGCGAGCGCGCTGGAGGTCTGGTACGAACCCGTCGAGGGCCGACGTTCGAAGGTCGGACGGCTGGCGAGCGTCGAGCACGAGATCCTCTTCGAGTACTCTTCCGAGATGCTGACCAGCGGGTTGGAGCTGTCGCCTTTTCGGTTGCGCCTCCAGCGTGGAGTCATCGTTGGTGATCCAAACGTCTTCGAGGGCTTGATGGGGTTGTTCGCGGACAGTCTTCCGGACGGGTGGGGACGTATGCTCCTCGACCGGAAGCTGGCTAGCGCAGGCCTGTCGCCGAGTTCGCTTGGTCCGGTCGACCGGCTCGCCTACGTGGGCGGCAGGGGGATGGGCGCGCTCGTGTATGAACCCGAGCTCGGCCTCGAGGTACCCACGATCGTGAATCTCGCGGAGGTCGCACGAGACACTGAGCGAGTGTTGGCGAACGCGAAGGGCCCGGATCTCGACCGACTGATCGCGCTGGGCGGATCGCCACACGGCGCTCGTCCGAAGGCGCTCGTGTTGGTGGGTCCGAACGACGAAGTCGTCTTCGGAGCCGGTCGGCACCGGCCCGGTTATCGGTTCCTCCTCGTGAAGTTTCGCGCTCGGAGCGACGATCGACATGCGGGCGTGTTAGAGTATGCGTACTCGTTGATGGCGCGCGCCGCCGGGATTCGGATGCCGCCGACGCGAATGATCGGAAGGACGCGAAGTCACCCCGGCTATTTTGCAGCAGAACGCTTCGATCGCCTCGAATCCCGCAGGCATCACGTTCACACGCTCTGCGGCCTCCTTCACGTTTCTCACCGCGTCCCCTCGCTGACTTACCTCGACTTGCTTCGGGTGACTCGAAAGCTCACCCGAAGCGAAGCGCAAGTGAGTGAAATGTTCAGGCGGGCCTGCTTCAACGTCTTCGCCCACAACCGGGACGATCACGGCAAGAACTTCGCGTTCATGATGGACGCGACCGGTCAGTGGTGTGCGAGTCCGGCCTATGATCTGAGTCATTCGGACGGCCCGGGCGGTGAGCATGCGATGGCCGTCGGCTCGGCCGGGCGGAGCCCCACGGAGTCCGACCTCCGAGACCTCGCAAAGTCCTCCGAGGTTCGAGGGGCGGGAGAAATTCTGGATAGGGTGAGGAACACCGTGGGCCGGTTCCGGGAGTTCGCCGAAGAGGCGGGCGTGCCTCGAAGAGTCGCCGCGAGAGTCTCCAAGACGCTCTCGTCGGTCGAGTGAGACGTCAGGGTCACTTTCGGCGGCTGCAGGCGCCAGAACATCGCGGGCAAGCTGGGCGAGGAGGACGCGAGCTCGAGCACGGGGACCGATGAAAGCGACGAACGACTCCGCCGTGAACCCGGCGCCTGGGACGCTCTACTTTCCGAGGCCGAGCTGCTTTTCGAAGAAGACGTACGCCAGCGCGAACATGTACGCGCGTTGCTCGTTGTTGGCCGCGCCTCCGTGCCCGCCTTCGATGTTCTCGTAGTAGAGTACGTCCTTCTTCTGTTCCAGCATTCGGGCGACCATCTTGCGAGCGTGCCCCGGATGCACGCGGTCGTCTCTGGTGGACGTGGTGAAGAGGGTGCGGGGTGTGCTGACTTCGGCTTTCAGGTTCTGATAGGGGGAGAACTTCGAGAGGGCCTCCCAGTCCTCGGGCTTGTCGGGGTCGCCGTACTCTTCCATCCAGGAGGCGCCGGCCAGGAGCTTGTGATAACGCTTCATGTCGAGCAGAGGAACTTGGCACACGACCGCTCCGAACGAGTCGGGTCGCTGCGTGAGCATGACGCCCATGAGCAGGCCGCCGTTCGATCCACCCATGATGCCGAGCTTTTGGGGTGAGGTCACTTTTCGGGTTACGAGGTCTTGGGCGATGGCGATGAAGTCATCGTACGCACGCTGTCGGTCGTGCCGGAGCGCAGCCTGGTGCCACGCCGGACCATACTCACCTCCACCTCGGATGTTGGCGACCGCGAGGACGCCGCCTCGCTCGAGCCACGCGGGGCCCGCCGTCGTCGAGTACGACGGGAGGTAAGAGATTTCGAAGCCGCCGTACCCTTGCAGCACGGTTGGCGCAGACCCATCCAGGACGAGGCCCTTTTTGGAGATCTGAAAATAGGGGACCTTCGTGCCGTCCTTGGAGGTCACGAAGTGCTGAGTGACTTCCAGGTCGTCTGCTTTGAAGAATGCGGGAGCTTGCTTGAGTCGCTCGCGGGCCTTGTCGAGGTGGCCGAGGGAGAGTGAAGTGGGGTTGGTGAAGCTGCTCTCCACGTACCAGAAATCATCCGAGACGTTCTCGTCGTAAGCGTGCACGCTGAACGAGCCGACGTCCGGCGCGTCGAGCTTCTTTTTCACCCAGCCCTTTTTGGAGAGGGTGTGGACGTACAAGCGACTCTTCACGTCCTCGAGCTCGACCACGTAGAGCGCGCTCTTCGTGGCCGCGTACGAATCCAAGGATGTGTTTGGCTTGGGTTCGAAGACGATCGAAAAGTCGCGTTTGCCCGCGCGAAAATCGGAAAAACCGATAGCGAGGAGTGCCCCTGCCGGCCATGTCTTGTCGCCGAGCTTCCAATCTTTTCGGAGCCGCAGGAGGAGCTGCTCGTCCCACACCTCGGCGTCGGCGTCATCGGGCTTGTCGAGCTTCGTGAGCTTGTCGGCTTCGATTTGGTGTAACTCATTGGTGAAGAAGGTCGGCGCTCGAGCGACCCAGTCACGGGTCTTGCCGTGGTCGAACTCGCGAAATGCCGAGATGTCGACGTCGGTGACTTGGCCTTCGTAGATCGTCTTGGCCTCGGTGAGCGGGGTTCCGCGCTTCCACTCCTTGGCGATCCGAGGGTAGCCAGAGGTCGTCAGCGAGCCGGGTCCGAAGTCCGTGCCCACGTAGATAGTGTCGAGATCCTTCCACGCGACGTTGCTCTTGGCTTCGGGAAGCGTGAATCCGTTGGGCACGAAGGCCTTCTTGACGGCATCGAGCTCGCGGACGACGACGGCGTCCGCGCCTCCTCGGGAGAGACTTACGAGGCAGCGCTCGTACTTGGGGTACAAACAGTCGACCCGTTTCCAGACCCAGTTCTCGTTCTCGGCTTTGGCCAAGGCGTCGACGTCGAGCACGGTCTCCCACTTGGGCTTTGGCTTTTTGAACTCGGCCAGGGTAGCGCGACGCCACAGGCCGCGAGGGTTCGTGTCGTCTTTCCAGAAGTTGTAGACCCAGCTCCCGAGCACGCTGGGGTCCGGGATCTTGTCCTTGGAGTCGTAGACAGCCCGCAGGCGGTCACGAAGGGTCGCGAAGCTGGGTACGGCCTCGAGCTCCGACTGCGACTCCGCGTTGCGCGCGCGCGCCCACGCGAGCGGCTGGTCCCCGGTGACCTCCTCGAGCCAGAGATACGGGTCCTCGGGCGGAGGTGGGGGTGGAGGAGGGGGTGGAGGCGGGGGCGGAGGCGGAGCCCCCGCGCAAGCGACGGAGAACATGGCGAGCAAGGTTCGTGCGCGCATGCGACTGCCCTACGACGGCTCGCGCGCGGGGTCCAGTGTCCCGTCACCTGCGCTCGACGCTCACGAACGCTATGAACGCCGAGTCGTCGTCGGTGACGCCGTGAATGGGTACTCCGATGATCGCGAACGAGGTCTCGGTCAGCGTCGCCGCTTCGTGCAAGTGAGCCGACTGAGTGATGCGCAGCGGATCGGGACACTCGGTGAAGGTTCGTTGGGCGTTGGGGTAGGCTTGGTGTATCCACGACCAGAACCCAGAGATCAGGAGTCCATCGCCGACCGGTAGAATCGAAGTCACCCGACTCACTCCTATCTCGGATCGGACGAGGAACTTTGCGGAGGCGCCATCGAGCGAATACACGCTGCCGTCGTAGGCTCCCAAGAGCCAACCCAGCTTGGACGAGTAGGACGCGTGCGAGAGCTCCTGAGTCACGCTCGATCTCAGCTCGAGCGTCGTGACTTGGCCGGCAGAGATCCTCACTACACTCGACGCAGCGCTGATACCGAGCGCGTCCTCGAGGCTTCGGGCAGCGAGAGGAGACCCACCGGGGCCTGCCGCGGCGACGGGAGCTTCGATCGCCGGCCCGAAGGAGCTTCCGTCGAACGCGCGGACATGACCGCTTTCGAACGCCGCTACGAAAGCGTCGCCGCCGACCGGCACGATGGTGATGACCCGAGAGTCCTCGCCGCTCGAAGCGGTTTCAACCAAGCCCGTGTCGTCTCCGATCCAAAATCGTCCCGCGCTGGGCTCACCGTCCACGTGGCCTGCGGCGATCAGTCGGCCTTCGGGTGTGAATGCGGCGGTCTTGGGCACGAGCGGAGCGGTGACTTCGCCGAAGTCTCGGAGCTCGCCGTCGTCGCGAATCTCGAGGATGCGCAGGCGCTGGTCCTGGCCCACGGCGATGCGAACGCTGTGGTCGGTCTCTCGCCGGATGGCGTGGACGTCACGGACCTTCGTGCGAACGAAGGAGGCCGCGATGTTTCTGCACCGGGTGATCGGTGGGACTCGAAGCGTACGGAGCCGGGGGCCGAGCTCTCTGGTCGGCTCCCACGCGCCGGACAACTCACCCGAGCGAATCGAGCGGACCGAGATTCGATCTGGGGCTGGGAGCGGTTCTCCTTCCGGGTAGTCGACCAGCGGGCCGTCTTCCAAATCGAGCTCTGAAGAAGACTCGGCATAGATGGCCAGGTAGATTTGGGCGTCGTCGAGGATGTCGAAGCGAAGCCGATGCGCCTCGAAGTCTCCGCGAACGACGTGGGCCTCTGGGGCTGTGGTTCCTTCGATGGCAATGATGGCGAATCGGGCGCCAGCGAGCTCCTCGGCGGGGAATTCTACGGAGAGATTTCGTTGCTCGGCGCAGGAGATGCTCGTGAGTACGAGAGACGCGAGCACCGCCATCGACCTCCGGCGGTGGGAAGGGTTCCGCAGCGTGCCGCTGGGAATCATCGCGCCCTTACGAGCGGCCACAACAAACGACCGAAAAACTGCCGAGGCAATCGCTCGACCCCTTCGAACCCGATGGCCCGTGGGGGCTGATCGGGCAGGTGAGCGGTTCCGAAGAGCCAATCCCACGCGCTGAAAACGATCCCGAAATTTTTCACGCGCCCGTCCGCAATATCATAGTCGTGGTGCCAGATGTGCATGCGGGGTGAGTTGAAGAGGTATCTCCAGGGCCCATGGCCGAGGTCGAGGTTTGAATGATTGAGATGCCCGACCAGAGTACCTATGGCTGCTTGGACCATCATGGCCTCGCCCGAGAAGCCAAAAAAGGCCATCGGGAAATATTGCAGGCCTTTGTACAGCACGGCTTCGAACCAGTGGAATCGAAATGAGACGATCCAGTCCATTTCGCCGTCGACGACGGAGTGGTGGACCTTGTGAAAGGTCCACAGCCACGGGACTGCGTGGAGCAGGCGATGAATCCACCACTGAATGAAGTCCAGGACGACCAGCGCGGTCACTGCCTGGGCCCACGGCGGCCAGCTCGCGGCCGCGCCCAAGTACACCCATGAGTGCAGGCCGATGGTCGACAAAGGACCATCGATCGCCGGGATGATATACTTCGAGCTGACGAAGAAGATCGCGAGGCCGAGGTAGTGGCCGTTGAAGACGAGGTGAAGGAGGTCGGAAACGAGCCCACGCCGAAGCTGCGGCTGCGACCGGCGCCAGGGCCGAAGCGCTTCTGCGACGAGAACCAGCCCCGAGAGAACGGCCAGCACCACGGGATAGGACGGCACGATCTATCGAACCAGGCCCGGTCGAGCGAGTCCAGTCTCGGAACGGACTCCGCCTTTCGAACCGCTGGCTCGGATTGGGCAGGGCAGGGCACGGGCAGGGCCCGGGCACGGCATGAGTTTCGGAGACGCCGCAGGGCACTGGCACTGGAACGGCCGCGGCATGAGTTTCGGAGACGCTGCAGGGCACGGGCACGGACGGGCAGGGCACGGGCAGGGCACGGGCAGGGCACGGGCAGGGCACGGGCACGGGCACGGACGGGCACGGCATGAGTTTCGGAGTCTCTTTCAGCGGCCTGTTGGGTGGGGACGTGTATTCGGAACCCACCGCGGCCTGCTCGGTTCGAGGGCGGCTCCAGCGGCCTCTGCGAGGTGTTGGAGCTTGACTGTCTCGGTTGGCTTGGTACGCGGAGTCTGAGTAGTGGCTCCGGCGAACTTCGACCACGAAGAAGACGTCGATGACTCGAACCCATCGTGTTTCCGGAGCGCGGGCGCGAGGAGGATGCCGGCGAGGTCGGCGAGCTGCCGCAAGACCTTCTCGGCGCCCTCACGAAGGGCGATGGCGAGCTTTCGGCCGAAGGCCAGGAGCTCGATGGCCAGGCTCTTGCGCGACGAGACGGGGACGTCACGGAGCGCGAGCTTCCAGGCTTCGAATCGCCCTGTTGGCAACGCGGCGCGGCCGCTCGAGACGACGATTTCGGCGGTGAGGGTGAGAGCGGTCTGGGAGAGTGCGACGTCGGTCATGACTTTCCTCGTCAATCGGAATGGGGCGTCCGAGCGGTGAATGATGTCGCCCCTTTGGGGCTGTGTGTAATCTCGTCTGTTACCCGGGGCGTTGCCCCGGGCTGGATTGTTACGGACCTTCGGTCCTGAGGACTTTCGTAATAGGCTCTACCTAGGCCCCGTACTCAGGGGAAGCGGGGCAAGCTCTGGATGATTCGGTCCAGGATTCCGGTCGAGGCTTTGGTCTGTTCGGCGTACTGGGCCGACATGCAGTCGTAGAGGTTCTGGACGAGCTCGCCTCCGTTGCCGTTCTGAGAGAACAGCTCGCTGAGGCGAGCCTCGACGAGCTTCTTGTCGGCCGCGGAGATGCTCCCGTCGGTCACGGCGTTGTACGTGCGCTGGTCGATGGCGTTGGCGTTTCGAGCGTTGTTGGCGGCGGCGACGGTGGCGGCGTTGAGCTTGCTGAGCGACATGGTTCGTTCTCCTTCGGTGATTCAGCGATGGCTGCTTCATCGAAGGAGTGCTGGTCGGGCGCTGAACGTGAGCTTACTCGGGGGTCGTAAGCGACCGAGTGAGGCCTCGGCCGAGCCGCTTGGGTCACTGGTTCGGCGGTGACTTGGGTGCCCGGGGCTTTTTGGCGGGCTTCTGCGCCGACCTCTTCATGGGCGGGAAGGGGAGGATCGGCGGTTTGTAGAAGTTCGTGGTCGAGCGCTGAAGCTCGAGCTCACCGACCAACATCGCGGGCGCCACCGTCGAAACCGGCACGGACCCGCTTTCGGCGAAGCAGTAGGCGTTGTCGACCTCGTAGTCTTTTCCAAAGGCCTTGATTCGCTGAATGGCTGCCAGCGGCGTGCCGATGAAGCTCACGTCGCGCACTCGCGTCTCCTTGCCCGTCTTCGCGTCGACCGAGTACACCTCGGTGGGGACGCCCTTGAAGGCTTGAAAGTCATACTGGCCGGTCGCGGTCTCTCCGCTCGAGACTCGTTTGACGATGATTCCGTGCGGCAAATGACGGTCCCTCACGTCCTTGCACATCATCTCCTTGAGCTCTCCAAACTCATGCCGGTCCTTCGACGTCACGATGAGATTGGCCATACGCGCCATCGGGTCCTGGTGGCGCTCGCTTCGGCCGTGCCCGTTCGAGTGTCTGAACCCAGGTACTCCGGAACGACTCAGCAAGAACGTCTTCAACACGCCTTGCTCCACGAGTCGCGCGGGTTGCGCTCTCACGCCTTCGTCGTCGACGAGATAGTGCCCGTAGAGCGCTTGGCCATCCCACTGCGACAGCGTCGGATCGTCGATCAGATCGACACCCTTCGGGAGGATCTGCTTGCCGATCTTCGACGCGAACGTTCGGCCCTCGGTGCGCGAGGTCATTCTCTCACCTTCGAGCCGGTGCCCGATGGCTTCGTGAAAGATGAGCCCAGTGGCGACGCCGGCGAGGAGCGCGGGCCCGGCATAGGGCTCCATCGGCTCACTCTTCACGAGGGACGCGAGGTCCTTGGAGATCCAGTCCACGGCCTCCTCGACCTTCGCGATGCCCGGCAAGTCGTCCTTCTGGCGCCCGTAGAAGTTACGGCTCGACGACAGATACACGCCGTCATCGGTGAGGTGCCACCCCTTCACGATCACCTCATAGAACTTCTCGTGGGCGATGAATCGGGAGCCTTCCGAGTTCACGTAGACCCGCACGCGTGAGAGCGCTCGGATGTTCACGAAGGGATCGAGCAGGTTCTTGTAGCCGCGAAACAGATCGGAGGTGCGGCGAACGAAGTCCTCCCACTGTTTGACGGGGAACTTCAGGTCTTCGACGTTCTGTTCGACCGTGGTCTTGAGCTCGTGTGTGAACGAGGGCGCGTCCTGGCGGAGGTGCTGCTCGACCAAGATTTTTTTCTTGTCGTAGTAGTCCTTGAGCGCTTCCCAGTATTTCAGTTGCGTGAGCTTCCACAGGCAGTAGCGAATCGCCTCGGGGTCGAGATCCTGCGGGGCATGCACCCAGTTGAGCGACTCCCGCGCGGAGAGGTCGGTGTTCAGGTTGCCGTCGACCGTTTGGTCGAGCTTCGCCGAGCCTACGCGGATCTCGGCGTACAGATCGGACTCCTCGAAGGGCTCGGAGCTGAACACGGACCCGTAGCGCCCCCAAACGTTGAGGCCCTTGAGGGCGTGGAGCATGTAGCTGACGAAGAACGGGCGCGGATGGCCGGGCAGATGCAGCCCGTCCATCGTTCGCTTGAGCTCGGCCCGCATCGCGCTTTGGATGTCGCGACAGCGATCCATGTCGACCATGGTCGATCTCTCTTAGTCGGAACGCGCAGAATGCGCCACCTCGGGTTCGACCTCTCGAAGGGCGAGACCTCGTTGTCGCAGCGACCTGCGCCGCTTCGACTGCTTCGACTGCGCGACGTACGCCTTCGCGTTTTGTCACCTCCTTCCCAAAACACCGTGGCCGAGAAGGAACGCGCCGCGCAGACGCTCCGATAACGTGGGCATGAACAACATCGGCAACGAAATCGGTGGTGCAATGTCAGGGATGTTCGCGGTCATGGCCAAGCTCATGACGGTCGTTCAGAGCGCGACCACGGCGGCAGGGCTGAGCGAAGCGGAGATGGCTTCGCTCAAGACGAAGCTCGAGTCGAAATCCACCCTCACGACGGAAGAGAAGGCAAAGCTCCAGAAGTTCGGCGCGGTGCTCGGACCAGCCCTCGAAAATGTCAGCAAGGAGCTCGGCGACCAGGGCGCGGGTGTCGCGGACCGCATTCGCTCGCAGTTCGACCAAATGCTCGCTCAGGTCTGATTCAGGAGACGACGATGAGCCCCGCCGATCAGACCCGATTCCTTCGAGACCTTCAGCGCGTGTTTCATCGAACGGACGCACGAGGGGCGCGACGATACTCACCCGAGTCTTGTCGCAGAGCTTTGTTTCGGGTCCTCGTTCGGTTGCTCCAGAGAGGCTCGGTGAATTGGACGCCCGAGGTGTTGGAGCTCGTAGGTGAGTACTCGCTGCGCGCCGGACTGTCGGCGTCCGACGACGAGAAGACCATGGCCAAGAAGCTGGCCAGGTTCGATCGAGAGCACCCGGTCGATGCGAATCTGTGGTCCGAGGTCGAGCGACTCATGATCGCCGTCGGCAGCGGCGAATACGCAGATCGGTCGAGAGCGGCGGCGGCGAGGCTTCTAGGGGCTCCGCGGAGAGCCGCGTAGGTAGTCATCTTTCGAAGAAGTAGTACGTGAGATCGGGCTCAACCTTTCGAGTGAGTACGAGCCGTAGGCCTGCTTCGATCGGGGGCCCGACGGCTTGCCAGGTTTCTTCGGGCGTAGGCGTCGAGGCGACTGATTCTCGCGCGAGGACGATCGCGGCGATCGTGGAAGCGTCAGGTTCTGGTGGGCTGCTCCACACCCGCGGCGTCGCCTCCAAGTTGGACTCGTCGGCCATGATGCTCAGGCAGAGTTGAACACACTCGAGGCAGATCGTCACTCCAGGGCCGGTCACGACGGTCGCGAATTTCAATCCGCAGAAGGAGCAAATGCTCATGAGCTCCGCTCCAGGATGAACGAGAACGACGCCCCCACGGTGTGTACGCTCGCGATTCTCATGCCCAAGTCATAGGCGGGCATCAGCGCACCAAAGATCTCAGTTGGGCTCGGTGCGTCGTGCCGATGCGGTTTGATCGTAATGACCACGGCCTTGCTCGAGTGGCTGAGCGGCGGGAATACCGCGACCTGCGGCGGCTGGGGCACTGCTTCTTTGGCGTGCAAGGCTTCGGCGCAGTACCGAACGCATTCGTCACAAATGAACACATGCGGACCGGCGATCAGCTTTTTGACCTCCTTCTGGGTCCTCTTGCAGAACGAACAGAGCAACGGCTCTTCCGTAGGCCGAGTCTCGAGGCGCTCGCTCATCGAAGGCCTCAAGTCTGTTTGTTCTTGTCGTCCCAGATCTTGGGTTCCCAGAGCTCGACTTTGTTGCCGTCCGGATCGAGGATCCAAGCGAAGCGGCCGTTTTCGTGGGATTGCGGTCCTTCGATGATCTCGACGCCGGCCGCTTTGAGTTGCGCGAGCATCCCGTCCATGTCGTCCACGCGGTAGTTGATCATGAAGCTGGCCTGGCTCGGGCTGAACCACTTGCTGTCGTTTGCGGCGACGTGCCACACGGTGAGGCCTCGGTCCTCGGCGGCGTCGTTGGGCCACCTCAGGATCGCGCCACCAAAGTCTTCGAGGGGCATGCCGAGGTGTTGTTGATACCAGGCCGCGATGACTTTCGGGTCCGATTTGACCTTGAAAAACACGCCGCCGATTCCGGTGACTTTTGCCATGACTCGATAGCTACCATGGACCTTGGCGCGGGGCGAGCGCCAGGGCGTACCGCGCTCGCAGGGGTCGACGGGACCCTTGGTCAAGACCCAAGCGAGCAGGCACAAGCCCAATCGTTTCGGGACCGGGACCGGATCGGGCCGAGGTTCCAACGCCGTTTCAGAGAATCGACCCTGGGGGAAAATCGACATAAACGGTCAGATCCCGATCCGTCTGGACCTGGAGGTCGAATAACTCGACGAGGTCACTCGCCGGCTCGCCTCTCGTTCCAAGGAGCAGGACCTCCGCGTCGTAGAACCTCGTTCCGTAGGGTCCGGTATCCAGCTCGGCGGAGAGCTCGAAGACCTCGCACGGGCTGCTTCTGCGACTCACAAGGAATCCCTCGAGGTCGAACACGGCCATACTCACTTCGGCCACATCCCAGCGGGCACAGGCGCGGGCGTCCTGCGCGCCCGCGATGGACCAGACTGCGGTGAGGAATCCCGTAGCTGGCGGCGCGATCGGATCAGACTCGGTCACGACGGTACAAGATGCTAGACTCAGCAGCGCTGGAATACACACGAACTTGAGCATGGCTTTCGTCCTCCGCGTCCGAGAAGTGAGTGAGTCGCTCCGGGTGACCCGCGGTCCTGCCGTTGCAGCGCCACGGGGATGATGAGAAGATGGGACGGAGCTGGGACGAAGACAATTCGACGCCTGCTCCGTGAGAGCCATTACGCGCCCCCAGGGAAATTCGAGACTCGGTCTTGCCTCGATACGAGGCGTGCGCCCGAACAGTACCGTTTAGTGCTCGGCGGGAGCGAGCTTTCGGAAGTCGGGGGACGTCAGGCTGAGTCGCTTGTCGGAGAGGTGCTTCTGGGTGCGCTTCACGACGAAGTCTTGAGCCGGCTTGTCCACGTCGACGATTCCTGCCTGGCCGGCGTGATTGACCGCTTGGAGGCATCCGGCGAGCAGCAAGCCCCTCGTGAGTTGGATGAACTCGGGCGGGATGTCCTCGACCATGTTGACGACGTACCCGGACCGCAGCACGAGCCTCTCGTTGCCCGTTTCGGATCGAAGCACGCGCGAAAACATCTGGTCTTGGCCCGCTCGGTCCCCGAGCGTGACGTCGAGACCCTTGAACGTCGAGCGGCGCCAGCCGTCCTCGTCGACGGTCTCCTTTGGGTCGCTGGTCCGGAAAGCAGGTCCCTCTTCGATCGAGTCCATGCCGAGCTCGTGATTGCCAGAGCCGGCGTTGACCAAGATGGCTCGATTCGGGAGCAGCTTGTCGAACTCGTCCGGGACGATGGTGGTTCGACCGGTCGCCGAGATCACGAGGTGGCCGTGCGCGAGGATCTCTTCGCGGGAGCCGATCGTACGACCCTCGGCCTTGGCCTTCTCCATCTTGGCAGAATCGGTGTCGTAGACAAAAACCTTGAATCCGCGCCGCTCGAGGGCGTCGGCGGTGGCCTTGCCTACGGCCCCATAACCGATGACGACTGCTTCCTTGGGTTGAATCGTGAGCTTTTCGTTCAAGTCCTTGATGGCGGTCTCGATGCTGTGGACCACGCTCTCGCCGATCATGGGAGACTCAGCGATCTTCTTGGCGCCCGAGCGAGCCACGCTGACCACCGGGCACTCGAGCTCGATGCCCCGCTGCTTCATCTCTTCGATGACTTGGATCCCGTGGTCGGTCTGTTCCACGGCGACGCAGAGGTGCGCGTACTCCGGAAAGTCTTCGTGGAGGGCTTTGAGGATCTTGCCGCCTTCGTCCAAAATCAGGACTTTTGGCGGCTTTCCGGAGTCGTTGGGGTCGAGGTCTTTGAACACGTCGGTGAGGTACTGTCCGGCGATGTTCATCATTTTCCCATCGCGTCCGGGGAGCGACTGTAGGCCGAAGGTGGGTACGTCCCAGCCTGCGCCGCGAAGTCGGAAGAGAGTATCTTCGTTGGTCGAGTAATTCTTTCCGTGGATTTGCGTTTTCGACGGGTCGAGGCCGTTTTTCGCGAGCTCGTCGAAGAGCGGACCGGTCGTGGGAAAGAGGTGCTGCACGCTGATCATCTTCAAGCCGGCGAGCTTGTTGGGGCCGCCGAGCATGCGGGAGATTTCGCCGAGGACGGGCATGCGTTTGGCGAGCGGCTCGGTGCGCGCCGACTTCGCGATTCTCTGAATATCCGACTCAGGGAGCCACTTGTATTTGGTGCGGCGCCGAGTCGTCGGGAGCTCCTTTTTCCCGTCGTCGAGCATCTTGGCGACTTGGGCGGTGATCGCGGACGCCCGCTTGCCCCATAACGATTCGACGTCGGCCACGCTGATGGTGCCGTCTTCGGCGGAGGCTTCGACGAGCGCGGAGACGAGCGCGTTGGGGATGGCGGCTCGGCCTTGCTCGGGGCGGAGGCCATGGGTGACGATCCCTTTGGCGACGCGGATCTCGAAGTCATCGATGGGTCGAATGTGTCGTCGCCCGTCGGGGCCCTCTCGCACGACGACGGCGGGGCCGTCGAATTGGACTCCGGCCTCGACGAGGCTTTTCTTGACCTCATCGATGATGGGGCGGCTTTGGCGCCCGTTGAGGGCGTCCAAGACGTCGTCCAGCCGGAGGCGGGCGTTCTTGGAGCCGACCGAAGTCACGCGATCGAGCTATCGCTCGGGCGGATCGGAGGAGTCAACGCTCGTACTACGCGGTTATCGCGGGTGTCCTGCGGGTGTCCTGCGGCTGTCCTGCGGCTATCCGGCTAACCGCTGACTATCACCGGCGATCGGTGGTCGTCCCAGGACTCGGGCTCCGACGAGCTCGAGGAGGCTTCGGAGCATCGAGGTGAGTGGGTCGCCGACGCCGATCTGAGTTACCTGAACGGACTCCACCTTCTTTCCGATCGCCGCAGCGAGCTCCGGGAGTTTTTCGGTGGCGATGAGCCTCGCGCGCGCGTCGGACTCGAGCAAGAGGGCCTCGGCGGCGAGCGTTCGGAGCTCGGCTTCGATCCGTCCGGACTTTGCTCGATTCTCGATCGCGATCGCCTGCAGCTTGGACTCGTGGGTGACTCGGTCTTCGGCCAAGCTCGCTTCGAGCGCTCGTTCGGCGCTCGTCAGCTCGGCGAGTGAGAGCGTGAGCTCGACCTGTTGCTTCCAGATCGCCTGTTTTCGTGCTTGTGCGTCGGCGCGGGCTTTGGCCTCAGCGGCTTCGCACTCGAGCTGTTTTTGCAGGGTCTCGAGCTCCAACATGAGTCGCTCTTCTTCCAGTGTGCGCTTGGCTCGGTGCTCCGCGGCCGCCCGTTCGTTTTCGAGGGCGATGGCGCGGAGCGCGTCTTTTGCTGCTTCTTCTCTTACGGCTCTAGCGGCGGCGGCGCGGCGTTCGCGTACGGTGGCTTCGGCGGCGATCCTTGCTTCTTCCGAGCGTCGATTCAGCTCCGCTTCGGCGGAGGCGACGCTCGACTCTGCCTCGGCCTTGGCCCGTCGGGCGCGCTCTTCGATCTCGGCTCGGAAAGGTGCTTGGAGGGTCGAGAAGACGCTCTCGGAGCGAACGCGAACTTCTTGCACTTCGATGGTGTCGATCACCACCCCCCAACCCTGATCGGTCATGTCGTCGACTCTGCCCGCGCCTCCGACGACGGGGGCAATTTCTCGCAACAGCTCGTCGGCGAGCGCTGATTTTCGTTCTCCGAGGCATCGATCGACCGAGAGGTTGGCCACGAGTCGTCTGGTCGCGCCCACCAGCATCTCGGTGAGAGTCTGCTCGAGCTTCTGCTGGGCCCGCTCGGGATAGCTGAAGTTTAGGACGCGACTCGCCATCATGGGGTCGGCGATTCGGTACACGGCGAAGCCGCTGACTTCGACGCCTACTCGTTCCAGGGTGACTTGGTCCGCTCGAAATTTCACGTTCTGCAGGGAGGTCGGGACGATCGCGACGCCGTCCCACGGGAATTTGAAGCAACTCGCGCCTTGGCCGGAGCTCCTCATGCGCACTTTGCCGTGCCGAACGTGTACGAGATACTCGGACGGGCGCGCGGAGACGAAGCCCCAGCGTTTGGTCTTTTCCGGATCCTCGATGGGGCGATGGCCGCGCCAACCTGCGCGGGCGGGCACCGGACGGGGTGTTTCGACTTGGAGCGCTTCGGACATGCTCCGGCACGGAGCAGACTTCGTGCCGCGCCCGCGATCGTGGGTGGTGCGCTGACGTGCACCGAATCGGAGCGGGGCTGCGCCGATTCGGATCAGTCGAAAGGTCGCTCGGATTCAGGCGGGGGTGACGGAGCCGGTGAGGTGCTCGACGAGGTCCATCTTGGTGATGATGCCGTTGAGTCGCTCGGACTCATCCAGGACCAGCCCGACCTCGTCTTTGCCGAAGGACTTGAGGAGGACTCGGGCGTCGTCTCGAACCGACACGGTATGGACGCGACGGAACATGACTTCGGCGACGCGGGAGGTCATGCTCGCGTGCCCTTCGACGATTTTTCCGAGAATGTCCGACTCGGTGACGATACCGACCAAGCGCTTTCCGTCGAGCACGGGGAGCTGGCTGATTCCGTGAGACTTCATTCGACGCACCGCATCGCCGACCGACTCTGCGCTGTCTGCGGTGATGACTTCCTTTTTGGGCATGCGTCGCATAAGCTCGCCGATGGAGACGGTCTCCCAGCGTTGCTCGGTGAAGCCGTTCTCCTTCATCCACTGGTCGTCGATGAATTTGGTCATGTAGTTGCGGACCGAGTCCGGCAAGATCACCACGAACCGTTTTCCGGGACCGACGCGCTTGGCCACCTGGATGGCGGCCCACATGGCTGAGCCGGAGCTCCCGCCGCAGAGCAACCCTTCTCGTCGAATCAGCTTTCGTGCGGTCAGGAAGGACTCGCGGTCTTCGGTCTTCACCCACTCGTCGACCAGCGAGAGGTCGAGCACCTCGGGGATGAAGTCATATCCAATGCCTTCGACTTTGTAGGTGCCGATCGGGCCGGGGCCGGCGAGAATCGAGCCCACCGGGTCGGCACCGACCACTTTTACGTGGGGGGCGTCCTTCTTGAGGCGTTTGGCTACTCCGGCGATGGTCCCGCCGGTGCCGGCGCCCGCGACGAAGTAGTCGAACTCACCCTTCGTCTGAGTGAGGATCTCGCCGGCGGTGTCATACTCATGAGCCCTCGGGTTGTCGGGGTTCGAGTATTGATCGAGGATGTGTGAGTTGGGGATGATTTTCTGGAGCTGTCGGGCCACGCCGATGTGGCTCTCCGGAGCGTCCCAGGCCGCCTCGGTGGGCGTGCGGATGATTTCGGCTCCGAGGGCCTCGAGCACGACTTGTTTTTCTCGGCTCATTTTTTCCGGCATCGTGATGATGCAGCGATATCCGCGGACGGCGGCGGCGAGCGCGAGCCCGATTCCGGTGTTGCCGCTGGTCGGTTCGATCAGCGTGTCGCCGGGTTTGATACGTCCGGCCTTTTCGGCCTCGAGCAGCATGCGGCGCCCGATGCGGTCCTTCACCGAGCCGCCAGCGTTCATGTACTCGCACTTGACGAGGAATTCGCAGCCGGTCTCTTTGCCGACGTCGTGGAGCCGCACCATCGGCGTGGAGCCAATGGCGTCGAGGATGGAGTCGAGGATTTTCGTCACGGGCGACGGGTATCGCCAGCGACCGGAGCCGTCAAGGACTCCGTCCGCTGCCTACGGAGACGGTTTGCTTTCGCCTCCGCGGCTCCGCGGAGGCCTTCACGAGGAGGCCTTCACGAGGAGGCCTTCACGAGGAGGCCTTGACGAGGAGAGCTTCAGATACATTGGGCGACGTCTCCGGTGCTCGCGAGGCAAATGACTCGCCCCTTCGTCGTGCCGCGGGCCATGCCGAGGTAGGCCGGAGCGAGCGCGAAAGTATCCGCGACCGCCGGCACGCCGAGGTTGTTGGTGCGCTCACCCGCGCGAGCGACGGAGAAGTGGATACACAGCGTGTTGACCCGCACGTCGTAGCTGCGAGTCTCAACCGCCAGAGCCATCGTCAGCGCGTTCACCGCGGCATTTTTCATCGAACCGAGCCACAAGCTCGGCTCTGCCATTCCGTGCGCGAGCCCTCCGCTGGTGAGCGTGTAGGACGATCCAGGGCGGCGGAGCATCCTCGGAAGAAACACCTTGGCCGCCGAAAACGAGTTGAACACTCCGTCTTCCATCGCTCCCCGAAATGACTCGAGGGTCGTCGATGTCGGAGCTCTGCCGATGGATACGGATCCGATCACCGACACGACGTGGTCGATCGGACGGCCTCCGAGGAGCTCGGTCACTCGGTTATGACTCGCGTTCGCCGCGAACGCATCGTTGAAGTCTCCCACCACCGAGAGAAACGGCTCGTCGTCTCGGATGGACATCTGTTCCCGCAAGGTGTCGAGCCTCTTGCCGCTTCGAGAGACGCCGACCACCGTCGCCTTCGTGTCGAGGTAGCTTCGAACGACGCCCGACCCGATGATCCCGGTGGCGCCGAGCACGACCACCACTTTGTCCTCGAACGACATTGGCCAAAGCTAGCCACGCCCGAGCCTGGGAGCAATGATCAGTTGGAGCGCTCGTGCAGAACACTTGACAGCGCCGCCGCCAAGCGGGAGATGCCCAGTATGAGCGGCCCGCAGGTCCTCTTGCGTTCGACGGCGTTGGCTTCGAGCTTGTTGTCGGCGGCGGCTTTTGCGGGCGGCAACGATTTCAGACTCAACGCCACGGTGGTCGATCCGGGCGGAGCGGCCCGGGGAATCTTGTTCGAGAGCAAGGACGGCGGGAACACGTTCGTACCGCGAACCGACGCCTGGACCGCGTTCGCCAACGAGCTGGCGTCGGTGATCGCGCCGCGCATCGCATCGCCCGCCGAGACGCTCGGACACGCCGGGTTCGAGCTCGGGGTGCTCTGGAGCGGTTCGTTGGTCTCGAGCGACCAAGAGTATTGGAAAGTCACGAGCGTCGGCCAGACTGGGCAGCCGCGGGGCTTGTTGCATACTCTCCAGCTCGAGGTCCGCAAGGGTCTGCCGCTCTCGTTCGAGATCGGACTCGACTTGGTTTGGTTGGCCGACTCGCAGATGTTCGCGCCGGGCGTCGAGCTTCGTTGGGCACCGATGGAAGGTTACCGGTACTTGCCGGACTTCGCGGTGCGCGGCTCGGCAAGTCACCTGGTGGGCAGCCGCGACGTCAACCTCACCGTCGTCGGAATCGATGCGGTGATTTCAAAGAACTTCGGAGTCGCCGGCTTCGTCAACATCGCGCCCTACGGGAGCGTGGCGGTGATGATGGTCGCGGCGACGCCTCGCGTGATCGACCCAACGCCGACCAACGAAGGCGACGTGGGCAAGAACATGGTCCTTCCGTCGCTGAGCGCGGGCGACAATGCCCACGCAAAGATTACGTTCGGGTCGAGGTTTTTGTTCTCGCTCCTGAATGTGAATTTTCAAGGTGAGCTGATGTTGCTCGATCACGGAGTGCTCGCGACGGTGAGCTCCAAGCTCGGCCTCGAGTTCTGAGTTGCCCGAGCTCCCGGAGGTCGAGTCGTTTCGACGAATCGCCCACCGCGTGGCGGTTGGGCGGCGAATCGAGTTGGTGCTCGGAGTCACCGATGGGTTGGAGCATCCGCTCACCGCGGGCGATCCCATCGTGTTGGAGGACGAGGCCGAAGCTCCCGGATCGCTCGCGCGGGCGCTCGTCGGGAAGTGGGTCATCGGTACCTCGCGGCGTGGAAAGTACGCGTGGCTGGAGCTCGAAGGTGAGTTGGCGCTCGTTTTTCATTTTGGGATGAGCGGTCAGTTGCGTGCTCCCGATGCGGCACCCTTGGTCCTTTCTTCGAGCCCCAAGGTCCCCGAGCTGTCGTTTCCGCCGAGGTTCACGCGTCTGCTCCTTCGGTTTTCGGACGGCGGAGCGTTGGCTTACGCCGACGGGCGACGCCTTGGGAGAGTTTGGCTGGAGGGCGATCCGGCGAGCTCGACGCGTTTGGCCAAGCTCGGTTTCGACGCGGCGACGGAGCTCCCGGGACGAGACGAGCTCGTCGAGCTCGTGAGTCGGCGACGAGGCGCGGTGAAGGCGCTGCTGTTGGATCAAACGTTCGCCGCGGGCGTGGGGAATTGGATCGCCGACGAGGTGCTGTACCAGGCTCGCATCGATCCACGAAGGGACGTGGTGTCATTGAGCCGCAAGGAGATCCTCGCGCTACGGAGGTCCATTCGAGCGGTGCTCGACACGGCGATTTCGGTCGACGCGGACTCGACGAAGTATCCGCCGAGTTGGCTTTTTCACCACCGCTGGGGCAAAGCGTCCGGGGCCAAGACGGCGAGGGGTGAGAAGGTCGAATTCATCGAGGTGGGCGGGCGAACGACCGCGTGGGTTCCAGCCCGGCAGAGGTGACTTCAGCGGGCCGCGAAGTCCTGAGTCCAGTAGCGGCGGAAGCTCGAGGAAGCGCGTTCTGCGTAGCCGACGCCGAGCGCGCCGTAGCTCGGATTCATGATGTTGACACAGTGGCCAGGGCTGCTGAGCCAGCCGGCTACGACTTGCTCGGCGGTGGTTTGGCCTGCCGCGATGTTTTCGCCGCACGGGCAGGCGCCTTCCCAGCCGGCTTCCAGCATTCGCTGGTGGAAGCTCCGCCCGTCGAGGCTCGAGTGGCTGAAGTAGTTGCGCGTGGCCATGTCGCTGCTGTGCCCGCGCGCCGCTTCGCGTAAAGTCGCACTCATCACCAGGGGACCGGAGGGTCCAAACGCCTCCGCGCCGCACGTGGCGCCACGAGCCCGGGCTTCATTTACGAGCGCGAGCACCTGATCCTCCAACGAAGCCCACGCGGTCGGCCACGACGGGTTCGTGTCGGGGTTCGGGTCTGGGTTGGGCGCAGGGTCAGTGTTGGGGTCTGGGTTGGGCGCAGGGTCGGTGTTGGGGTCTGGGTTGGGCGCAGGGTCGGTGTTGGGGTCAGTGTTGGGGTCTGGGTTTGGCGCAGGGTCGGTGTTGGGGTCAGTGTTGGGGTCTGGGTTCGGCGCAGGGTCGGTGTTGGGGTCTGGGTTGGGGTCTGGGTTGGGCGCAGGGTCAGTGTTGGGGTCTGGGTTTGGCGCGGGGTCTCGAGCGCCGAAAACTCGAAACCGGCAGTACCCACGCGCCCGCGAGTGTCCGTGCCGGTCTTCGCGGAAGACTTTGACGAAGCCTCTGCCGGGGACGTCGGCGGTCGTGGAGACGGTCGCGCGGCCGTCGGGTCCGGACACCGCCTCGAGCTCCTGAGCTCCGCCTCTGGTGGTGATCTTGAAGCGCACCGAGACACCCTCGCGATGGCCGCGGTCGGTGATGGTGAAGGTCTCGCCGGCCGAGACGCGATGAGGAGCGACCTCACAGCGCTGGCGTCGAAGCGCGTCTTCGGTTTCGTCGAGCGATTGCTCGACCACGTCGTCGGGTGCGGCGCAGGAAGCCGCCACCAAGGAAAAGAAGATCCATCCGGTCCGTTGCATTCGTCCCTCCTAGGTTGGACTGACCGGTCGGTTGAGCAAGCTGCGGGCCAACCTCGGCTGGCGGAAATATTTGGAGATCCAAGGATGTGGGAGGGGCACTGGGGTGGAGACTCCACCCGCGCCCTGAGGAGGAGTGTCCTGCGCTCATCGGCGTACGTCAGCGACATTTGTAGGAATTTTCGGTGTCAGTGGGCGTGGGCGTACAGGGCGAAGCACCGTCGGCCGAGTTTCGTATCGGCCGTGCGATTCGCGCGAGGTCCAACCATCCGACGTGCGATTCGAAGTCAGACATCCGAGTCGGGCATCCTACTCAGGCATCGCTGTGGTGCCTGAGAAGCAGTCCGAGTTACTTAGCGGGGAGTCGCGGGGAATAACAGGGGAGTAGCGGGGAGTAGCGGGGAGTAGTGGAGAGTAGATACTCGAATCAGACATCCGAGTCTGGCTCCGGCTATTCGATTCCATCGCACAGTCGTTGGCAGTGAATCGGGCACGGGCACGGGCACGGACGGGCACGGGCACGGACGGGCACGGGCACGGCATGAGTTTCGGAGCAGACCTGGGACTTCGCAAGAACCGAGGGACTTCGCAAGAACCGAGCGAGTGGCAAGCCCGGTAGTTTCGGGACCGGTCACAGGACCGGATCGAGCCGAGGATCGTTACTCGAATCAGATATCCGAGTCTGGCTCCGGCAATTCGATTGGGTGCAGCCGGGCCTGGGTCTGAGTGCGCCGCGCGGGGAGTTGGTCGAAAAAAAATAGATGGAACGAGGACTTGCGGCGATCGATCGGTGTGCGGCGCGTTGCCGTTCGGACTCATAGCCAGGCGGATCTGCGCCTTTTCGGATCGTCCACCTCCACGCCCAGGTTCCACGCCCACGTCCACGGTTTCGTCCACGCCCACGTCCACGATTGACGCTCACGCTCACGACGACCGCCGATCCCCGGCAGTATTTTGCTCGAGGCACCGTAACTCAGCCCAATGGGTTGGCTTCGGCAGGCTTCGTAGGCGTGGGCGTGAATCGTGGGCGTGAGCGTGGACGATTTCGTGGACGTGGGCGAGATACGTGGTCGTGGAGGTGGACGAAAACACTCCGCCGATACTCTCAAACCTCAAAAGTGGCACATCTTCGTGAGCATTCCAACGATAGTATGCGACGCGTTCGGACTCATGGCCAGGCGGATCTGCGCCCAATTCGATTTCATCGCCCAGTCGTTGGCAGAGAATCGGGCACGGGCACGGGCACGGGCACGGACGGGCACGGGCACGGACGGGCACGGGCACGGCATGAGTTTCGGAGCAGACCTGGGACTTCGCAAGAACCAAGCGAGCGGCAAGCCCGGTAGTTTCGGGACCGGTCACAGGACCGGATCGAGCCGAGGATCGTTCGGCAGGTTAGCCGGGCATCACCAGCATGGGTGTGCCTTTTTGGCGCATGGCGGCGTCGAGCTCATGAAAGTCGCCGAAGTTCGAGAGCTCGCTCAGGAGGATGGGTCCCTTGACGAGTCTCAGCGAGCTGGGGCCTGGGTTGCGTTTGAGGGCGTCGACCCACGCTCGGCTCTTTGGCCCCACGACCAGCTTGGTGCCGTCGGAGAGAGTTTGGAGCACTTCGATCTCCTTGTGGAGCTTCTTGGGTGGGTTCAGCACGACGACGACGTTTTTCAGCTCGCGATCGCCTTCGGCCACTGGTTGGGCCGGGAGTGCGTCCGGCGGCGCGAATTTTCTGCCCAGCGCTTTGGGTGCTCTGTGACCCTTCGCCTTCTTCGCGGCGATGTCGGCGTAGACGTCTTCGACCGAGATCCAAAGCCCGGGTCCCCCGACGACGGCTTCGTAGCTGATGTCCAGCGCGATGAATCGTCCGAAGCCGGGGACCTGGATCTCTTTCTTGGGCTTGTTCATGAAGGTCGCGAGCTTCGCCCAGAACACTCCCCGGGGGTCCTGATGGAAGGCGAGGGGATTGTGGCCAAAGAAAAAGGCATCGGCCACGGCGTCGAGCGCACGCTGCCTCGCGTCCTTCGCGAAGGCGCCGCCATCGACGAAAAAAGCGCCGTCCTTCAGAAAGGTGATCTCTTCCTCGTTCGAGAATATGCCCTCCGGGAGGGCTTTGGGATTGTCGATGCGGAGGACGATGACGGCCATCTGGTCGTTCCATGCGGGAGACGCCATCCGGCTGAGCTACCCCGAGGCAGCGCCGCGGACAAGCGGAGACGACTCCGAAGCCGGACTTTGCGCGCTGGGTTCAGCCGAGGCGGAGGTCGCGGATTCGGAGTTGGAGCGACTCGAGGCCCGCGTATTCCTGGCGTTCGATGTGGAAGGCGAGGTCGACGCTTCGCCCCGACCACAATTTGCTGGAGAGGTCGGCGCGGGAGAAAGCGATGCCTTCGAGGCCGCCGAAGGGGCCTTCGCGGAGTCGAAGCTTCAGGTGGCCCTTTCCGACGATTCGATTCGACTGAATGGAGAGTCGGTCCGCGCGAAACAGGGGCTCCGGGTTTCCGTTCCCGAAGGGCTCGAGGGCGAGGAGGTCCTGGAGCTTTTTGTGGGTGACTTCGTTCGGGTCGAGCTCGTCGTCGTAGACGAGCTCGCTGCCGGTGCGGCCGTAGGCGGGGTCATCGAGGACGGAACGGCAAAGGGCGGACGCGAACTCAGGGACTCGATCGATGTCGATCGTGAGTCCGGCGGCAGCGCGGTGACCTCCGAATTTTCGCAGCATCCCGGCGCAGCGGGCGATCGCGTCGTAGAGGTGAATGGCGCCGGCCGTGCGTGCGCTGCCTCGGCCACCGTCGCCGATGAGTACGGTGGGTCGAGCGTAGCGTTCGACTAGCTTGGCGGCGACGATGCCGACGACGCCCACGTGCCATTCTGGATCGTACAAGACGATGGCCGGAGGCAACGGCCCGGCCTCGACGCGGGCGATGGCCTGCTCGACCACGTTCGCTTCGATGCGTTGGCGCTTCTGATTGGCGTCGTCGAGGATCGCGGCGAGCGGCTCGGCCTGGTCGAAGGACTTGGCGAGGAGCATCCGGACTCCGACGCTGGCGTCGTCGAGGCGTCCGGCCGCGTTGATCCTCGGGGCGAGTCGGAAACCTACGTCGGTGCTGGTGACTCGGCGCGGGCTGACTCTGGACGCGGCGAGGAGCGCGCGGACACCGGGTCGCCGAGCCTCTCGAATTTCTTCGAGGCCGAAGCGGGCGAGCACGCGGTTGACGCCGGTGAGCGGGACCATGTCTGCGATGGTGCCGAGCGCTACGAGATCGAGCAGGCGACGAAGGTTGGGTTCTTCCAAACCGTCCTTGTAAGAACCTCGCTCGCGTAATTTTCGGCGCATACCCACGACGAGGTTGAAACAAACACCCACGGCCGCGAGGCCCTTGTCCGGGTAGCCACAGCCGTCCTGATGTGGATTCAGCACGGAGTAGGCCGGCGGGAGCTCCGGCGGGCACCGGTGGTGGTCTACCACGATCACGTCGATACCGCGATCGTTGGCGCGCGCGACCTCGCCGGCCGCCGTGATGCCGCAGTCCAAAGTCACCAGCACTCGAGTTCCTTCGTTCGCGAGCTGGTCGACCGCGCTCGAGTTGAGGCCGTACCCTTCGACCAGGCGCTTGGGAATGTAGACTCGCGGGTGAATTCCGTGACCTTCGAGAAAAGTTGCGAGGAGGGTCGACGAGGTGACTCCGTCGACGTCGTAGTCTCCGTAGAGCGCGATACGTTCTCCTCGATCGATCGCCGCCACGAGCCGGTCGACGGCCCGATCGAGACCGCGCATGGTCGAAGGCTCGGGCAGGTGACTCAAGCTGGGGCGAAGGAATCGATCGGCTTCCGCGGGAGTCGTCACACCCCTCGAAACCAAGAGTCGCGCGAGCCAGCTGGGATAGCGAGTGGCACGGGAGAGTTGCTGCACTCGGTCGACATCGACGCTGGCCCGGACCCAGGTTTTAGGGAGAGGGCCGACGATTTCCGGCGGATTCGAGTCAAGACTGTCGGCGCCGACCGGGCCGTCCTTGGGATCCGTCGCGGGTCGCGAGGCGGTGGAGGGGGTCGGTTCGATCACGGAGCCATCCTAGCGCAATCGGATCGAGATGCCAGCCCGGCCGAGACCGACGATGACAGACAATGTCAGCTCCCGGAGAGCCTCGAGGACGGGCGCGACAGCTTGGGCTTTCCCGCGTTTTGCGCGCGGCGACTTTCGCGTTCCTCGGGATTCTCGATTTGCCGAGGGCCCCAGCGCATGCTTTGCTCGGCGTGCGTGGGCTTGGTACAGGTCGCAGCGCTCGTGGACTGGAGAAGGCCGAATGAGATCGATCGGATTTGAGCTCGTTTTTCTAGGCTTGTTTGCGGCGACAGTCAGCGCGTGTAGCTCCGGCTCGTCCGAGGACGCGGGCGCAGACGACCGCGGCTCGGTGCCTGACGGCGGATCCGACGGCGGACCGAAGGACGTGGAAGGAGTCGAAGCGGGACAAGGGGACGCCGAGTCTCTCGATGGAAGCCAGCGGCCGGACGTTCGAGTCGATGCTGGGCGCGACGTCGACTCAGGAGGAGTCAACCTCGATTCGGGTGTCGACGGCGGGATTCTTTTGGACGCTGCGACCGCTGATGCGACCGCCGACGCAGGTCCGCTCAGCGCCGAGCGTTACTTCCCGCCGAGTGCGTGGATGTATCAGGACATCTCGAGCGCGGCGTTGTCGACCGACTCGGACGTCGTGACGCAGTGGCTTTCGGATAATGGTGGGTTTGGGCTCGGCCGAATTCAGATCGATTTTTCGATCGAGGTGCTCACGGCAGATGGGTCGCCTCGTCAAACTTTCGAACCTACCGGTGACTTCTACGATCCGGACTGCGATCGCGTTCTCATGCCGCTTCCCGCCGGCGGAGCGCTCGAAGGAGAGTCTGGGTACGAGTGCACGTCCGACGGGGACTGCCATCTCATCGTCGTCGATCGGGCGGCCGGACGCCTGTACGAAATGTGGCGGGCCAACGTCACGGGCGGGACTTTCTACGGAGGGTGCGCCGTGCTGTGGGACCTGACGCGTACGTACCCAGCCGAAGGCCGCGGAGAGCAGTGCACCAGCGCCGATGCGGCGGGCTTCCCGATCGCGCCCCTCCTCTTTTCAGCCGACGAGGTCGCGGCGGGGCACATCGATCACGCGATCCGTTTCATCCTGCCGAACGCGCGGATGCGCCGCGGATATTACGTTCGGCCAGCGTCCCACGCAGGGGGGCCGAGCGGCCCAGGACAAGCGCCTGTCTACGGCACGCGCTGGCGATTGCGCGCCGACTATCCGCTCGAGACGCTGCCGAACGATGCCGCGCGTGTCGTGGCGAGGGCCCTTCAGCAGTACGGCATGGCCCTCGCGGATGGTGGAAATGTCGCACTCACGGCCCAGAGCGACCGATTCACGACTCATAGCTGGGCCGAGGTTGGGCTCGAGCCGCGGGATCTCGCGGCGATTCAGCCCACCGATTTCGAGGTGATCGACACGGGAGCGCCCATCGAGCTCACGTTCGATTGCATGCGCACGCCCATCAGCGAGTTTTAGCGCGCTGCGCACAACTTCGAGCAGCTCGGACTCGGTCATGAGCCCCCGAGGCTCGGCGCTGGCCGGGCCTCTCGACCGATTTTTTCTTCCAACGCACAGACCAAACGCCGGACTTGAGCGTTAGGATTGCGGTCATGCGTAGAGCGAACGCGTTCTTGGTCTTGGGGTGGGTGGTCGCTGCTTGTGCTGCGGCAAAAATGCAGCGCACGAGCGTGTCGAGTGACGAGGCCGGCAGTGCGGCGCCGACCTCGAGCGACTCCTCCTCGATCGACGAGGCCACCACCGGGGGCGCGGGCCGGGCCAGCTCGGCCGAGGACTCCACTCAGCCGCCGCCGGAAGCACCGGTTGTTGCGAGCCCGGAGCCTCCGCCCGATCGGGGCGACGAGCTCGGATCCACGGAGGCCGCGGAGTCCGGGAGGAAGTCGACAGCGGACCTCGTCCCGCGCGAGCCCCCTCCCAAGAAGAAGAAGCAGTCGAGAAGGGAATCGCTCGGCGAGCGCGACGGGACCGAGGAGCTTGTGCCTTTGACGAAGGAGGACAGGTCCGGCTCCTCGATTCCTGATCCGTCGGATCGACCGAAGGACGAGGCACCCGACGCTTACGCTTCTCGGGTACCGGCGTCGCGGCCTCCATCAACTGCGGGTGTGAAGGCAGGGGCCGCCGACGATAACATGCAGTTCAACGCATTCCTCCGTTTCGTGGACGAGAACGCGAGCCTCGGCTTGCGACATGACGTTTCGCATCGGGTCGTGTTGACCGTGAGCGACCGAAATGGGTTGCCCGTCGCCAACGCCGAGGTCGCTGCGGTCGCTCGCGGGACCAACGTGGTGAAGCGCAAGACCTACGCGGACGGGCGCGTCATGTTGTTTCCTTCGACCGACCCGCGGCTTCGGGGCCAAGACGCGGAGCTCGTGGTGAGCGCGCTGGGTGTAACTCAGCGGCTGCCGCTCGCGGGTCCGCTGGTCCGGAAGATCACACTCGACGCCGAGCGCTCGGTGGCAGCGGCCGTTCCGCTCGACATCGTCTTCGTGCTCGATACCACCGGCAGCATGGGCGACGAGATCGAGCAGCTCCGCAAGACCATCCAAGTCATCCACTGGCAAATCTCGAACTTGAGCCCGCGACCCGACGTTCGATTCGGGATGGTCCTGTTCAAGGATCAAGAAGATGAGTACGTGACGCGGGTCGTTCCTTTCACGAGCGATTTGTCGAAGTTCCAGTCGGAGCTTGCGACGGTCTCGGCGGGTGGCGGCGGAGACACGCCCGAGGACGTGGAGGCGGCGCTCGAGATCTTGGTTCGGGCGTTGCCGTGGCGTCCCGACGGGTTGCGACTTGCGTTTCTCATCGGGGACGCACCTCCCCACCTCGATTATCAGCGTCCGTTCAACTACGTGTCGGCGATTCAGGAGGCCGCGGCCAAAGGGATCAAGATCACTTCGATCGGGGCGTCCGGGCTCGACCGGCAGGGGGAGCTGATTTGGCGGCAGGTCGCTCAGTACACGATGGCTCCGTTCGTGTTCCTGACTTACGGTGAGACTTCGGACAGCGAGGGGTCGGCGAGCTCGGTGAGCCACCACGTCGGCTCGAACTGGGTCGCCGACAGCCTCGACGCGATCGTCATCAAGATGGTGAAGGTGGAGCTCGGTCATTTTGGGGCTCGCGGCGCTCCCGCCCGCGATGATTTTTTCGAGGCAGTGGCGAGCGGCGGGCTCGCCTCGGAGCTCGTGTTGGATGACTTGTTTCGGCAGTCGGTCAAGCAGCTCCTCGACTACTCGGTGGAGCCGATTCCAGATCGGTCACCCACCTCGATCTTGCCCGTGGCGTCGAAGAAGGTCGAGCTCGAGAAGAAGGCCGAGAAGCTCTCTTCGCGGTTGGAGCTCGCGTTCGGCCGGATGAAGACCTTCCAACTCATCGAGACGAAGGCCACGCCCAAGCTCATGGAGCTCGTGGCCATACAGATGGGACCGAGCTTCGACGCGGGGGGGATGGTCGAAGTCGGCAAGCTCGTGCCGGCACGGTTCGCCGTGTTGTCACAGCTCGACGAGGGGTCCGGCGGTGGGCTCGAGCTCGTGGTGAAGCTCGTGCGGCTCGAGACCGGCGAGGTGGTGTCGATGTCGATGTTGAAGATCGACCAGAAGCTGCTCGGGTGAGTGGGTCCTCGAGCCTGAGTTAGTCTTCAGCCCTCGTCGACGACGTCTCGGTTGGTTCCGACGAGTTGATCGCGGACGCAATCATTCGGGTCCTTGTCCTCGCGAAGTCTCACGAAGACCGGCTGGTAGAGTTGTTCGTCGCGCGTGGCGTAGAGGTACCGGACCTCGGCGACCGGCGTGCTGCCGTTTCGAAGGAGCTCGTCGATCTGTTTTCTGGAGGTGTTGGTCGTGCCGGCGAAGACGCGTCCGACCTCCAGCCAGTCGCCTTGATCGAAGACGGCCATTTGGTAAGCGTTGCCTGCGTTCGAGAGGAGGACGACGTCCGCGCTCTTCTGGAATTTGTACTTTCGCTGAGTGCCTCCCGAAGCGGGGCGGCCGGCCTTGTAGGGCGCGCTTCGGTCTTTGAAGACGATGCCTTCGGCGCCTTGGGCCTCGAGGGTCTCGAACAGGGCACGTTTTTTCTTCTTTCCGATGGCCACGGCGAGGACTCGCGCGGAGCCGGTGAGTCCGGGTTCGATGTCGGACTCGAGGAGGCTCCAACGCTCTTCGTAGCCGAGGGTCGAGACATCGTCCTCACCCAACTTCAGGACATCGAAGAGCCAGTAGGCCTCTCCGTTCTTGGTCGGAACGAGCTCCCCATCCACGACGGTGCCGTCGGGGAGGTAGTCGAGCCCGGAGATGGACACTGCCGTTTCCTGACCGTTGCGGTTCGTGGCCAGGATGCTCACTCTCCTTTCTTCGACCTTCACGTGAGCCAGGACGCGCTGGCCATCGAGCTTCTGTTGAGCGAGCAGGCGTTCGTCGGCGAGGAATTTCTCGAGCTCGTGATCTTCGATGGGGTTGAGGAGCTGTGCGCTGAATCCGACTTTGGCCCGTCGGCCGGTGACTCGGCTGCCGGAGCCTTGGCCTTCGGGAGGCGCGACGGCAGCGGGCCGAACTTCCTCGGTCATTTCCTGGTAGCCCTTACCGGTTTTTTCGCGGACGAGGCGATCGTAGACCTTCTGCGCCTCGGCCAGCGGCACGCGCAGGGCTTTGTTGCCTTTGTTGAGGGACGAGCCTCGGCGGCCCCACTCGACTTGGACGGTGTAGGCTCCTTGGTCTTCCACAATCCGGGCGACGTAGACTTTGTCAGATGAGCCTTCCTGGAAGAAGAGGCTGGTCGAGGGGAGGGTCACGAGCAGATGATACTGCGCGGGCGGAGGAAGTGGGAAGCGGTCAGGAGCGCCGGAGGCCCAGAACGACTAGCGCGCCCAGGATGAGGAGGGCGAGGATACTCAGGATCGATCCCGTAGTGATCTGTCTGGGTGAGTAAGTCAGCTCGACCGAGTGGGGCCCGGCCGCAGCGATAGGTACGAGGATCAGGGCTCCTTCTGCCACGCGAAGGTCGGCCGGTGCACCATCTACTTTGGCTCTCCAGCCGGGGTCGGCTCGCTGGGCTACGAGGAGCGCTCCGGGTCCGGTCGTACTCAAGGTCGCAGTCACCGTTCCGGCTCCGATGGAGCCACTCATTGAGTCGTTGGTCCTCGCTGCGCTCGGACTGGCCGGAGCGCCATGGTTGACCATTGCGGTGAGAGCTCCGGCCACGGCGGGCTCGAGGGCTTCGAATTCGGAGCGTTCGATGACCACGAGCGAGATGGGTAGGGTCGAGGTGAGTGTCAGCACCGCCGATTCGAGGTCCGGCCTCACGACGGCTTGGTCGACGAAGGTGAGAGGCCCGCGGTGCGGACTCACTCGGAAGACCGAGATGGGTTCGCCAAAGGGAACTCGAGCCGTGGAGACGCGCTCGAGGTGCGGCGCCCGATCGATGTCGGCTTCCACGAGCAGGTGACTCATCGAGAGTCGGCCGAGGAGTCGCATTCGCTCGGGCTCGCTGGATTTCGCGAAGCGCTCGCCGATGACGACGTATCGCCCCGGCCTCAGGCCGTCTTGGTCCTGGTCCAGCGCGTAGCGGATGCCGAGCGGGACGCCAGCGGTGGGGATGAGTCGGTGAAAAGCGTGAATGGCGTAGGCGTCAGCCCGTGGGCTTTGGGTGGGAGCCTGGAGGGGCGAGTACAGGAACACGCCGGGGGCTCGATCGTCTCGAGTCACGATTTTGGCGGCGGCCGGCGGATCGAGCGCCGCGCGGGGTCCCGTGACGAGGAGCGATCTTCCCGCGGTCGCCAGATCGACGCCGCCGAGCGCGAAGAGTGTGAGGAGGATGGGTCGACTCGGGCGGCGAAGGTAGGCGTAGAAGAGACCGGCTCCGCACAGGCCGAAGGCCAACCCGGCCGCGCCGGCGCCTCTCAAGAGCGGTTCGACGGGGAACGAGGCTACGGCTTCGTTGGCGAGGGCGTCGACGTTGCCAAAACTCAGATATAGGCTCAGGGCGACGACGAGGACGCCTCCGAGGGCAGCGGCGGCGTCCATTCCTTTCCTTGGGGAGCTGAGCGCGCTCTGGAGGGCGAGCGCCATCGCGACGCTTCCAGAGAGTGCGACGCCGTAGAGCAGCTTGCTCGGGTACCGAGACGAATCGAGGCCCGGCATGATCGAGAGGATTTCGTAGAAGGGAGTAACGGATCCGGTGCTCGCCAAGATCAGGACGCCGCACAGGCCGAGCACGGCGCGCGCGCGGGGCACGACGATCGCGGAGAACCAAATCGGAGCGAGGCTCGCGCCGAGGTACAGGGAGTGGAGGTAGTGATCGTTTCTGAGTTGGGGGTCGCGGAAGAGGATTTGGCCGGACGCGAGGTCTCCGGCCGCACCCGGAGCGAACAAGCCGAGGAGGCGGGCGGGGGAGATAGAAAAGGCGAGGCGAGACTCGGTGTCGAAGCCTTCGCCGCGCTTCGTGCCTCGAAGAATTTCGAAGACGGGGAGGAGCTCGATCGCGAGGAGGGTAGCGGCGAGGAGCGCGCCGCCGAAGAGCGCGAGGGCCGCGCCGACGAGCGATTTCTTGTCTCGGGGTCGCTGTGAGTCCGTGAGCAGCAGGACGATGCCGACGAGGATCGAGCAGAACAGGAAGCTCGGGTCGGAGCTCATGACGTGCAGCGCGAGCGCGAGGGCCATGGCCGCCAGGCGTCCGGGGCTCGGCGCCCGCATGGCTGAGAGGGTTGCGGCGATCGCCCAGGGACCGAACGACATCGAAACGAACCCCGCGAGCAAATCATTCGCAGAGAGGTACGGGCCGGACAGGCAGTAACTCATCGCGAGGAGCAGCGAAGGTTCGCGATCGAGGCCGAGTGTTCGACCGAGCACGTAGCTCCCGAACGCTCCGATGGCGAGGTGAGCGACGACGAAGAGGTCGTAGGCTTGGTGAAAGTCGACGGGGAGCGCGAAGAGGGCGAGCACCGGGGAGAAGGCGAGGCTGTTGGGGTTGGCGAGCAAGGGCTCGCCGAGGCCGACGCTCGGATCCCAGACAGGGAGCCTTCCCTGGGAGTACGCGTGAACGACTGCGAAGAGGCGTCGACGAAAGACGAAGGTGTGATCTCGGTACAGCAGCACGTCCGAGCCCAAGGCGGTCATGGACACGAAGCCGAGGAGCATGGCCGTCCACGAGGCCAGCCAGGGTGCGAGGCTCGTCTGTGGGGGCTTCAGGCCAGCTTCGGGCGTACTCATTTCTCTTGGTCCGTTCGACCACAGCCGAGCTCGATCAGATGAAACCACGAAGTCCAGGTGATCGTCTGAAAGTCAGGTCCTTCGTGCGGGTGAGTGGCGAGCGCCTTCACGGACTCACTCGCGTACCTTTCGAAGTGCCAGCCAAACGGGAACAACACCAGCCAGCGTGTCTCATACCGCCGTGCGACTTTGCAGAGCGCGTCATTGCCATCGTTTGGAATGACGAGGGTTGGGCGACCGGTCGAATAACCCACTCGGAGAGGCTCGTTCGTGATCACGGTGGCGTCGTTGGGAACTCCGGCGTCGTTCAAGGCCGCGTCGACGGCGTCGAAGATCTTGCGGGTGCCGAGGCCCTCGATCGGGGCGCTGGTGATTTCGTCGACGCGAACTCCGAGGAGCGCGAGCGCGGCGGCCAAGGTTAGTCCTTCGAATCCCAGTTGGAGGCGCGGCGCGGGCACGAGGCGTCTCAGCAGGACCTCGGCCACGAACCGGCCACCTGCGAGGAGGCCGAGGATCGCCAGCGGGAGGGTCGCGACACGGCTGCGATAACCTCCTCCGACCTCCGGGCCCCACTCCATGAGTAGCCCGTAGGTGCCCGCGAGGGCGAGGGAGAAGGTGGCCAAGAAGGTCAGGGCAGAGGACCGACGTCGCAGAAGGTCAGCAACTCCGAGGAACACGATCGGAGACAGCGCCAGGCCGGCGGGGCCGCCGATGATTTGCAGGAGTTCGAACCAAAACGCGCCGAGCTTGGCAGAGAGGACAGCGCCCGGATCGAGGGCCGCGTGGGCGAGATATCGGGCCTTCCAGTCGGTCGGTTCGTAAATCAGCACGTCGTACCAGTGGAGCAACCACGGCGCGACCCGGGAGGCCGGCGACAACGGCGTGCCGAAGGTTCGCAGGTTGCGAAGCCACCAAGGCGCCATCAGGACGGTGAAGACCGCGGCCGAGCTCGCGAGAGTCCTGAGTGTCGGTACGGTCATTCGGAGCGCCTTGCCGAGGACGAAGGTGAGCCCGCCGGCCAAGCCGAACAGGGTCATCGCGTCGGACCTACTCAGCGCGGCGAGCGCCGAGAAGGTGCCGAGCAGGACGGGCCAGAGGCGGAAGGGCTGAGTGTTCTCGGACTTCGAATAAGCGATGGCGGCTCCGAGGAGCAGCAGCAGGTAGGAAGGGATCGACTCGACGCTGCTGAAATATCGGCTGGCGGTGGGGTCTGCGAGCAGGAGGAGGACGGCGGCGATGGCGAGCGCGGAGGAATCGAGGGCGCGATGCCCAAGCGACAAGAGGACCGCGGCGAGGATGCCGGTCAAAAGCGCGTTTGGAATGACGGCGACCCAGAGGGCGTCGGAGAGAGTCACGAAGGGCGCGATCATGAGCGAGGTCAGGGGCTGCCAGTGGTCGTGGCTCGGGTGGCCTTTGGCTGAGTCTGGGGCGCTCACCCACATGAAAGAGACGTCGGCGACGAAGCCGCGCCCTCGAGCCAGGGCCTCGGCGGTGAGTCGGTAGTAGATCGGGTCTTCGTCCGGTGGGTACACCCGGCGCGCGGCTTGGAGGAGCTGGAGGAGGGCGCCGGTGACTGCGACGACGGCGTAAACCAGCGGGCTGAGGGTCGTTGTGCCCGAGGCCGATCCCGAATCCTCTTGGGCAGACACTCGCGCGAGGCTAACAGCGCCCTGGCCATTCGTCGATCGCCTTCGCTTCGTTCGAGGAGGAGGCCACATTCGGAGCGCAACTGGAGCTCGAGCTCGGGTCGAGCTACGATGGGCTGTGCTCCTTGGCCGAGCGCAGGGCGATCGACGAACCCATGATCCTTCCCTCACGTTACAACCTCGCGCTCGCGCGCGCGGCGTTTCGCGGAATCAAGAGAGGACGGCGAGCGCTCGGACGAAGCGACGACGTAGCGAGGGTCGAGCGCGGCGGGCTCGAGTGGGAGCTCGATCTGCGCGAAGGCCTCGACCTGACGATTTACGTGACGGGCATGTTTCAGCGTTTCGTCGTGGGAGCCTGCAGGCGATGGCTCAGGCCGGGCGACGTGGCGATCGACGTCGGCGCCAACATGGGCGCACACACGCTGCACCTCGCTCGCGCGGTAGGTAGAGAGGGCAAAGTCATCGCGATCGAGCCGACCGCCTATCCGTTCTCGCGTTTGTTGCGGAACCTCGCACTCAATCCGGAGCTCGCGGCGCGTACGATGGCGATCCAGGCGTTCGTGGTGTCCGACTATGCTCGCGACATTCCCGAGACCCTTCAGTCGAGCTGGCCGGTCGATGGCTTTCGGCCCGACCAGCACCCCATCCACATGGGCGCGGGCCAGACCACCGAGGCCGCGGTGAAGCTCAAGCTCGACGACTTGATCTCGAAGATCGGGCGCGATCGAATCGATCTCATCAAGCTCGACGTGGACGGAGCGGAGTGGGAGGTACTCTCTGGAGCGAACGCGCTGTTGGATCGATTTCACCCGACGATCGTCATCGAAGTCGCCCCCTTCGTCTTGAAGGAGTTTGGAGTGGACACCCGCGAGATGCTCGGCAGCATGGTGTCGCGCGGTTATCGGTTCGAATCGCTTCGGGGAAAGAAGCTCGATAGCCGAGGTTTTCGGTGGCTGAGTTGGATTCCGAACGGGTTCAGCCGCGACGTGGTCGCGGTGCACGAGTCCAGAGCGGTGTCGAAGTCATGAGCACCACCGACGTCCCCGCTTCCGAACCATCTCCGCAGGAGACCGAGATTTCGCTCGTAGTCATCGTTCAGGACGAGGAGGAGAACATCGTCCCGTTCATCACCGAGGTGCACGACCACATGACGCTCCCGCACCAAATTTGCATCGTGTTCGACTCCGACGACGACACGACGCTGCGAAAGAAGGACGAGGTTCTGAGGATCTCTCCGAATGCCGTGTTCGTGAAGAACGAGCTCGGCAAGGGTGTGATCAACGCGTTCAAGACCGGTTTCGGTGTAGCGAAGGCGCCCTACGTCGTACCCATCATGGCCGACTTGTCCGACACACCCGAGACGATCAACCTCATGTACGCGAAGATCCGGGAGGGTTATGATTTGGTGGTCGGATCGAGATACTGTCCGGGCGGGAAAAAGATCGGCGGGCCGTTCCTCAAGTATCTGCTCTCTTACCTCGCGAACATGAGCTTGCACTGGCTCACGGGCATTCCGACGCACGACATGACCAATGCGTTCATCATGCATCGGAAGGAGATCCTCGATCAAATCCACATTCGGAGCACGGGTGGGTTCGAGATCACGATGGAGATCATCGCGAAGAGTATCATCCTAGGCGCGAAGGTCACCGAGGTTCCGACGATCAATCGGGAGCGCGTGGGTGGAAAGTCGAAATTCAAGATCCTGAAGTGGATGGTGAAGTATCTGTACTGGTACTTCTACATCTTGGGTTTCTCGGTCATCCATCGCATCACCGCCCACTACCTCGAGGACACCAGGAAGCAGTGAGCCTGCTCATGAGGTCATGAGAGAGATCGAGCGCTGTCCGGTCTGTGAGGCCGAGGTGTTCGTGGAGCTGTATCCCGCGACGTTCGAGGGGACCTGGCAAGATGCGCTGCCGTATTTTCTGAGTCGCCGGCGCAAGGTCGTCCGAGGCCGAACGGTTCGGTGCGTCGCTTGTGGGTTCGTGGCGACGAGCCCGCAGTTCGAGCCCCACGAGTACGCTCAGATTTACGCGGGGGTGGAGGGGGGGCTGGGTTCGTCGGCGCCCGCGGAGCGTCGGTACAGAGAGCTGCGGTCGCGCGCGATTCGATTACGATCGGCCGGGCGTCTGCTGGATTTTGGGTGCCGCGACGATGGGTTTCTTCGGGTCATGGGCGAGTTTTCTGGGATGGGTTTCGACCTTGGGCCGGCCGCTGCTTTGATCTGGGATGGGCGCGTGGCGCGCGGTGGCTTCGAAGCTCTTCTGACTCACGTCGAGCGGAGCGGTGAGCGATTCGATTTGATTACGGCGTGGGATGTGTTCGAGCACGTTCCCGAGTTGGTCGACACCGTCGTGGGGCTCCGGGGGCTCTTGGCGAGGGGCGGTCGGCTGCTCTGCTCGTTGCCTGATCTGTCGAGCCCAGCGGCTCGGCTCGGAGGCCGCAGCTGGAACTGTATGTTGCTCGAGCACCTCTGGTACTTCGACGCGAGGACTTTTGGGCAGTTCGCGCGGAAGTGTGGATTTCGGGTGTTGGAGACCTCGCCGTTGGCGTTTTGGGCGGACCTCGGGGCGCTCGGGGGGCGCCTTCGCCAGTCGAGCGGTTTTGCTCCGAAGCTCCCGGGGTTCCTGGCGAGGCGTACTCTTCCGTTTCCGGCGGGGTTGATGTTCGTGGTGCTCGAAAGGCTGGGGGAGTAGGGACCGCGGATCTGCTAGCTCGCGGTCGTGCTGGTGCGGGTGGAGAGTGTGATCAAGAAGCGCGCGATCAACTCCTGCTCATCTTCGGAGATCTTCGCGTCTTCGGCCATCGTGCCGAGTTGGCCTCGCCAGTACTCGGGTGGGTGGGCTTCGGGAGAGTAGAGGGTGTGGCAGCCCGCGCACCTTCGCACGTAGATTTTTCGGCCCGCTTCGAGCTCGGCGAGGGTCGCTCCTGACCACCGCGTCGCGGCCCAGCTTGCATCCGCCAGGGTCGGGTGGCGGAGGGTGCTTTGGCACGCGAGGGTGGTCAGGAGCAAACCCAGACCAAAAATCCGCGCTCGGATTCTCCGGCTCGAGGAGGTCGGTCGGGAGCGAGGAAGCGGGCAGCGCGAGCTCACAGGTGCAGCCCGATGAGGATTCGCGCTTCGAGGCGTTCGTGGCCGGCGAGATCGAGGGTACTGTCGGAGCCCTCGGCCGGCTTCAGGTTGGCCACTTGGGCCAGGATGGTCGCGGCAGTCCACCAGCGCTCGGCTTTGTAGCCCAAGGTCGGGCCGACGAAGAGGGCGGAGGCTTCCCACTCGCCGTGCTCGACGACGTTGTGATTTCGAAGCTCGACGCCGGCCGAGAAGTGTTCGCTGACGTAGGCCAAAGCGGCGTCGAGCTCGAATTTGATTTCGGTCTCGGATTCGTCGGTTTCGAATTTGAGCTCGTACTCACCCACCAGATTGACCGCGGCGAGAAAGTCTCCGAAGCGCTTGTCGGCGATCAGCTTGGCTTCGAGCTCGGCCTCGGTGGGCGCGTAGCTCCACTCGAGGTAGAGCGCGGAGCCTAGGGCGTCGGCGACGGGGTCGGAGAGCTTGAGCTTCCATTCGTTCGAGATCCCGCCCCACTCGAGCTCGGATTGGCGGCCGTCCGCGGTGTCGCGGGCGCGGGCGGTGACGTTCACGTACCAGGCGGTCATGAGCTGCTCGGCCACGCCTAACTCGATTTCGAAGCGGTGGTCGAAGCGATTGTAGAAGTCGTCCCGGCCGATCCGGACGGTGGTCCATGGCTCGATCTCGACGTCTCCGGGGTTCAAGACGAGGGACTCGTAGGTGTAGGTGAATCGGCGCTCGCTAGCTTCGACCGATGAAGCAGCGAGGAGGAGGGGCAAGGCGAGCAGGGTCTGTGTTCGTTTCATAGGGCCTCGTGCGGTGTGTTCTGACCGCTTGTTGAAAACGAATATCAATAAGAATGAAATTGAAAGTCAATATCAATAACGCGATTCGTGGTGCGTAGACACCGTGGGAGACCTCTGTTAGCGGTCGCACATGCGCTGGCTGGCGATTGTTGTGACTCCGGTGATGTTGAGCGGATGTGCGGCGTGGTGGCAGGTCGACGACCTCGAGGAGAAGGTCGAGCTGATCCTTCAGAACACCAAGAGCGAGACGATGCGGAACTTGTTTGGGGAGCAATCGTCGGAGATCAACCGCAAGATGGAGGAGCTTTCGGGCGAGGAGAAAGAGAAGCTCCAAGAGCTCGTCGAGGCCTATCAACGCGGCAACACGAGCGTGGAGGAGGTCCGCGCGGCCGTGCTTGGGACGCTAGGCGGAGCGGAGCGAGTAGTGGCGGGTGCGGGCGGCATGTGGCTGCGGGACGATCAGGGCAAGAAGACCAAGACGGTCGGTCGGAACGTGAAGATCAAGGAGTGCCGGAAGCTCGGGGAGGATCAGGTGCCCGAGTCGATCAGCTCCAACAAGAAGTTGATGCAGTACACGTGGGGCGTGGGCAACGTGGATGGGCAGACCGTCGTGTTTCCGTGGGAGCTGACGATGTCGACGTTTGCGAAGGAGGTCGTGGAGAACACGGCCAAGCGAACGGCGCAGGAGATCTTGCGGATGGCCGGTGAGAAGGGCTGGAACAAGCCCGTTTACATTCAGGTCAGCACGGAGCAGCCGAACAAGGTCACGGTTTCGCATCAAGGCGAGGACGACATCTACGTGAACGAGGGCGACAAGAAGGTGGGTGAGGAGCCCGCGCCAGCGCCAGCGCCAGCGCCGAAGTGAAGCTTTCGCGAGGGTGGGCAGTGGAAAGTCGGCGTTGCGGAACGCGGCAGCGCGTCTTTTGATCCCTTCGTGAAGCTGTTTTCGGTCCTCGGCAATTCTCAGAAGCTCGACGGGGGCGCGATGTACGGCAACGCGCCGCGGGCGTTGTGGTCGAAGTGGTCGCCTCCGGACGAGCTGAACCGAATCGACTTGGCGTGTCGGGCCTTGCTCGTTTTGGAGCCGAGCGGTCGTTCGATCCTGTTCGAGACTGGGATCGGAGCGTTTTTTGCGCCAGCCTTGAAGGATCGCTTTGGGGTCGTGGAGTCCGAGCACGTGCTCCTCGATGGGCTGGCTGCTTTGGGGCGCAGGCATGAGGACATCGACGTCGTGGTGCTCTCGCATTTGCACTTCGATCATGCGGGTGGATTGTTGGCGCCCTATCGAGAGGGGGCGGCTCCGTCGCTCTTGTTTCCGAAGGCGCGGTTCGTCGTGGGGCGCGAGGCGTTCGCGCGCGCGAAGTCTCCGCATCGTCGTGACCGCGCGAGCTTCATCGCCGAGCTACCGGGTCTTTTGGAGGCGAGCGAGCGATTGGAGGTCGTGAGCGGTGAAGTGAGCCAGGTGCTGGGCTCGAGCTATCGCCTTCATTATTCGAACGGGCACACGCCGGGGATGATGTTGTCGGAGGTCGCGGCGCCGAGTGGGCCGGTGCTGTTCGCGGCGGACTTGGTGCCTGGGCGCCCGTGGGTGCGCGCGGCGATCACGATGGGATACGACCGTTGGCCGGAGCTTCTGATCGACGAGAAGACCGCGCTTTTTGGGAGCCTCGTGGAGCGCGGGGGTCGGCTGTTTTTCACACACGATCCGGGCGCGGCGATGGTGGACCTGGTGATGGAAGACGGCGTGGTGACGTTCGCGCGGGCTCGCGATCGGCTCTTGGGTGATGCGAGCTGATCGTTCGGAGAGAGATCGCCGGCTGGATCTCTCGTTCCTTTTGAGGCTGCGGTGGCTCGCGGTGGCCACGCAGTTGGTGTCCACGCTGATCGCGAGGCCTTTGTTGGGGCTCGACGTTCCCGAGGGAGAGTTGCTCGCGGTGATCTTGCTCGGCGCGATCACGAACCTTGGGCTGCACGTGTTTTCGAGTCGCGAGCGGCGCGTCACGGAGGGCGTGCTCACGTGGGTGTTGGCGTTGGACGTCGGGCTGTTGACGATCCTGTTGTCGCTCACGGGTGGAGCCGACAATCCGTTCTGTTTTTTGTATTTCGTACATGTTGCGCTGGCGTCGGTGCTGCTTCGCACGCTGGGCACGTGGTTGATTTCGTGTCTGACGCTGGTGTGTTTTGGGGTGCTGTTCTTCGTGGAGCGTTCGGTTGGGCAGGCGTTGTTCGTGCGTGACGAAGCGCGGTGGGGAGCCTTCGTGTTGGCGGCGTTGGTAGTGACGTATTTTGCGGACCGAGTTCGGCGCGCGTTGGCTGAGCGTGAAGCGGAGCTCGAGGCGATTCGGGCGGAGAAGACGCGTGACGACAAGCTCGCCTCTTTGGCTACGCTCGCGGCGGGAGCGGCTCACGAGCTCGCGACGCCGCTTGGCACGATCGCGGTGGCGGCCAAGGAGATCGAGCGTGCGGCGGCGGGCGCGGCGCTGCTCGACGATGCGCGGTTGATTCGTGAGGAGGTGGCGAGGTGTCGCGTGATCCTGGATCAGATGGCGGCGAAGGCGGGCGGCAGCGCGGGTGAGGTCGACGAGACGCTTCCGCTCGGTGTGGTGCTCGCGCGTGCTTTGGAGGGCGTGCCGGACCGCGGATTGGTGTTGATGAGCTACGAGGGGTCGGCGGAGTCGACGGAGCTTCGATTGCCGAGCAAGGCGTTCGCTCAGGCGCTGCGAGTTTTGGTGATGAACGCCAAGGAAGCTTCGCCGCCCAACGCGTCGATTCGGATTCGGGCGACGAGAGCGGAGGAGCGGCTGGTGCTCGAGGTCGTGGACTCAGGGGCGGGCATGCCTCCAGAAGTCCTGAGTCGTGCAGGTGAGCCGTTCTTCACGACGAAGGAGCCTGGGCGTGGGACGGGGTTGGGATTGTTTCTCGCGCGTTCCGTGATCGAGCGGACCGGAGGGCGGCTCGACCTATTCTCGCAGTTGGGGAAGGGGACGACCGCTTCGATCACGATTCCCCTTGCGGCACGAGGATCCTGACTTGCGCTCGTCGAAGATTCAGGCAAGGAGAAATCAGTGAGCAATCCGTCGATCCTGGTTGTCGACGACGACGACAACTTCAGGGAGCGGCTCGCCCGCGCGTTTCGCGATCGTGGGTTCGACGTGCATACGGCACGCAATCCAGCGGAGGCGAAAGAGCAGGCGAGCCTGGACTCCCCCGAGTATGCGGTCGTCGATTTGCGGATGCCGGGCGGATCAGGCCTCGAGCTCGTACGGGATTTGTTGGCGATCGATCCGGCGACGCGGGTGGTGGTGCTGACGGGCTACGGCAGCATCTCGACGGCGGTCGACGCGATTCATCTGGGCGCGACGAATTATTTGCCGAAGCCCGCGGATGCGGACGATGTGCTCGCGGCGTTTCAGCGAAGCGAGCAGCCCTTGATCCCGACGTCGAACCATCGTGAAGACGACGTCCCGTCGCTCGCGCGCGCCGAGTGGGAGCACATCAATCGCGTGTTGTCGGACGCTGGCGGCAACATCTCGCTGGCCGCGAAGCGGCTTGGGATCCATCGCAGGTCTTTGCAGCGCAAGCTTCAGAAGTATCCACCTTCGCGCTGAGCACGCGTCCTCAGAAGACGTGCAACGGCGCTACTTTTTCACGACGGCAAAGCGGAAGTTCGGGTAGCCGGCCATCGCGGAGGTCTTCATGACGGGCGAGAGCACGGTGAAAGGCGTCTCGCGGTCGCACAGCAGCCAGATGACGTCGGCGTCTTCTTTCGGGAGGTCGCTGCGGGCTTTGCGGACCGCGTTGAGCTTTTCGTAGAGCGGGAGGATTCGATCGCCGTCGACAGGGGCGATGACTTTTCCGTCCGCGATCTTGGCGATCACGAGATCTTCGACGAGGAGGGTGTCTCGGGCGATCTCGACGTTCACTGCGTCCTTTGGGTTGATGTTGGTGTCCGCGGAAGGGAGGCGGAGTCGTCCCTCGTATTTGGTTTCCGTCGACGCGAAGCCCACGAGGAGAAAGAAGAGGATGTTGGTCAGGATGTCGATGAGCGGCACGAGGTTCAGTTGAACGTCGTATTCGCTGCCCCCACCCCCGCCGCCAGACATCTCAAGGGCCTCCGGAGACGGCACCCGCGGGCGCTTCTCCCGCAGGGACGCCAGGTTCGGGTTCGGGCTTCGGATCTTCTTTGACGATGTCGGCGACGACCACCTTGGGGAAGAGCACGAGCTTCTTGTTGTGCTCCATGCGGGAGTCCTTGACGGCCTCGATGGTCTGGATGATCTGCTCGTAGATCGTCTGCTCGCTGGGCACGATCATCGCGGTGTCGGAAGCAGGGAACTCTCGTTTGATGTTGAGGACGACTTCCTTCAGCGCTTTGTAGTCGTAGGTTTTTTCTTTCGCGGGGATCTCGGTCTTCATCGATTCGAGCTTGGCGGGATCGATGCCGAGGCCGGATGCGGCCACTTTGAAAGTAGATCCGGTGAGCTTGACGGTGACGGTGACGCGATCGGTTCGAGGTGCCTCGTCTTCGTCGTCGGCTTCGGCCTGAATGGGGACGCTGGCCTGAAGGAAGGACAAGATCGCGGCGCCGAAGCTGGCGAGGAGAAAGAACAAGATGTTGCTCATGACGTCCATGAGCGGGGTGAGGTTGAGGTCGACGTTCATCTCGTCCGAGCCTTCGGACCCGAACATGGACGTACGACCGCCGAAGATGCTGCCGCCAGGGCCGCTCACGGTTTCAGGCGCGTTCCTTTTCTCGGCCGATCGATTGTTGCAGGAGCAACTGATCGATCAGCTTGGCCGAGCCGAGCTCCATTTGCCCGAGCAGCTTGTTTTGGCGGCCAAGGATGAACATGTACGCGATGATGATGAACACGGCGACGGTGAGGCCGAAGAAGGTGTTGTAGAACGCGATGGAGATACCTTCGGAGAGGGCCGCCTGGCGGGCTCCGGCGTCGCCGACTTCGTTCATGCCGGAGAAGGAGATGATGAGGCCGCGGATGGTGCCGATGAGGCCGAAGAGCGTGGCGATGTTGGAGAGCTGGGGCATGTAGCCGGTGCCTTTTTTCATGCGCGGGAGCTCGGCGATGGCGGCGACCTCCACGGCACGGCGCATCTCACGTTCGCTGCGGTTGGCTCGAGAGAGGGCCGCTTTGAAGACCGCGTTGATCGGGTGGTCTTTGGCGTTGACGAGCTGGATGGCGCGCGAGAAGGAGCCCTGTTCGACGAATCCGAAGACCTGTCGGAGGGTCTCCTCGAAGGACATCCCGAACTTGAACCAGAGCGAGTGGACGCGCTGGATGGCCACCGCGAGCGAGACGAACGCCACGACGATGTTCATGTAGAGGAACGGTTCTCCGGACTTGAGTAGCTCGATCACGGTGCGTTGGCATCCTATTCGAGATCCGCGCGGGACACCAAATCGTTGATCGTGCTCGGTTCCCTTGGGTGCACGACCAAGTTGCGCGATATGTCGACGGTCATCGCTCGGCGCTGGGCAAACCACAGAGGACACAGAGTAGGAACGCAGAGAACGCAGAGGATTTTGGAGAAGAGTCCTTCGTGCCCTCAGCGCTCTCCGTGGTCATGCGGAGGTTGAACTGAATCGCAGGTCGGTTGTGCACTCGGTTCCCTTTGAACGGGCGCTGCAACACGCGAGCTCGCGAGCACGCGAGGGGCGCAGCAGGAAGCCGGGAATTCCGTTCCGGAGATGCCGCAATCTCTGCGCGCTCGATCGAGCTCCATCGCAGTAGAATGCAGCGTGCGTCGTAGTTCGCTCCTGGTCATGTCGTGGCTGTTCGCCTGTGAACGAGGCTCGACGATTCCGGGCTTGGATGCCGGGGTCTCCGCTTCGGATGGTGCACCGGTCTTCTTGCCCATCAAGATCACCGAGCTCGAGCCGGCACCCAACCTGTTCGCGGTTTGGGGCACGGGACCCAACGACGTCTACGTGGTTGGCGAGCGGGGCTACATCGCACACTACGACGGTGTCAGCTGGGCCACCGAGACGACGACGGCGACCGAGGATCTGAGGTCGGTTTCAGGAGTCGTCGCAGGACGTTCTTACGACGTGTGGGCCGTGGGTATGAGCGGCCGTGTGCTGCGATTGCACTTGGATCTCGAAGCGATGCCGCCGACGCCGCGACGGTGGGTTTTCGAGAGCGCGCAAACGAACGTCGATTTTTCGGCGGTGGCGGCTGGGCGCAATCGTGTCGTGGCCGTCGGCGTGGGCGGGGCGATCTCGGAGTGGACGGAAGCGGCTGGTTGGCAAGCGGTCGCGTCGAACACTCTCGAGCGGCTGAACGGAGTGTGGGTCTCTGGGGATGGAGAGGAGGGCGTCGCGGTCGGCAATCTCGGGACGATCGTTCGGCGCAGCGCGGGGGCGTGGGCCCGGCAGCGTGTCGCCGGCCTCGTCCAGCAGCTCAACGAGGTCTGGGGCACGAGCGTCGACTCGTTGTTGATCGTGGGGCTCGATGGCACGGTGCTGCGTTCTGCGGGCACCGAATGGGAGACCGTGGAGGGCGCGCCACGGGTGAATTTGCGCGACGTCGCGGGGCTCAACGTCAACAGCGCGTACATCGTCGGCATGAGCGGCGTGCTGGTGGCGCTCACGGGTTCGGAGCTCGCGGTGGTTCCGGATGCGAGCGGGTATCGACTCGAGGGCGTGTGGGGCACGATGTTGCAGCTCGATGCAGGCGTCGATGGAGGGCCCGCCGAGAAGCCGCTTTATTACGTGGTGGGTGTATCCGGGACAGCGCTCGTCGGTCCGTAGGGCCCGCCAAGGCCGAAGCCCGTCTTGGCCTGCACCTCGTTTGTGAGCAAACGATCGTGGAGCCTCACTTCTTCTTCTTGAAGACGCCGGTGAGCCAACCCCACACGCCCGCCGGTTTCTGCTGAGCGACCTCGGCGGCGTGAATTCGCTTCTGGGCGCTCTCGGCCTGTCTCTTGAGCCCTTCGTGGGTGAGCTTTCCGGTGAGGCCGAGGGTCTCGCGGATGTCTTGCGGTGTGCCTTTGGTGCCGAACTTCGAACGGACCACGCGTCCTGTCGCGAGCTCTTTGGCCGACAGCTCCAAGATGCACTCGCCGTTCACCGAGAAGCTGACCTCGACGGCGACGGCGCCCTTGGCACCCTTCGGCAGGTCGGTGATGACGAGGAGTCCGAGGGGCTCGTCGTTCAACACCGAGGCTTCGTCCTCGCCCTGGAAGACGAGGATCTCGAACCCAGTCTGATCGTCGCGCGTGGTCCGAACGGTGTGTGTGCGAACGACCGGGAGCGTCGTGTCGCGTTCGACGATCTTGCGCATGCGTCCGCCTGGCAAGCCGATGCCGATCGACATCGGGAGGGTGTCGATCAGGAGGATGCTGTCCTTGGATCCGAGGCTGGCTCCGTATTGGGCCGCGCCGAGCGCGACCGCTTCGTCCGGGTGGATGTTGCGCTTGGGCTCCTTCTTGAAGACCTCACGGACCTTGGTCTGAACGATCGGCGTTCGAGTTTGGCCGCCGACGAGGATGATGTCGTCGACGTCTTCGGGGTTCATGCCGACGCGGCCGGTCACCTCACGAACGATCTCGATGGTGCGGTCGACGAGCGCCTCGAACATGGGCTCCACGTCCGATCGACGAATGCGGACTTGGACCGGAAAAGCGGCATAACCTTGCACGACGAAGTGGTCGATGCGGACTTCGGTGCTCTCGCGTTCGGAGAGCTCGCGCTTGGCGTGCTCGGCGAACTGCAACAGGCGAGCGACGGCCATCTCGTCTTCGCGCGGATCGATGTTGTTTCGCTCGAGGATCGCGCGGGCGACGATGCCCGCGATGCACGCGTCGAAGTCGATGCCGCCGAGGAAGGTGTCGCCGCCGGTGGCTTTGACTTCGTAGACGTCGCCGTCGATCTCGAGGAGCGAGGCGTCGAACGTTCCGCCGCCGAGGTCGTAGACGAGGACCTTGCGTCCCTCGAGCCCTCTGCCGACGCCGTAGTTGAGGGCTGCGGCGGTGGGCTCCGCGAGGACGCGCTCGACGTGGAACCCGGCGATCTCACCGGCGACTCGGACGGCATCGCGCTGTCGATCGTTGTAATACGCGGGGCACGTGATGACGGCACGGTTCACGCGCCCTTGGAGCTGTAGGCTTGCGCTCTCACGGACCTCTTTGAGGATGAGCGCGGAGACCTCTTCGAGGGAGACGACCTCGGTCTTGAGCTTGATGGCGACCTCACCCTCTTCACCTTCGACGAGGTCGTACGCGAAGTTGTCTCGGAGGCGTTGCACGACGGGGGAGTTGAACGGGCGCCCGATGAAACGTTTGGCGCCGATGATCGTGTACTTCGGGTTGGTCGGGAGCTGACGGATAGCGGCGTCGCCGACGACGGTTTTTCCGCCATCACCGAACATGACGGCGGAAGGGATCGTTCGGGTGCCCCAGCGTGATGGGATGACGCGAGGCTTTCCGTTTTCGATGACGGCCGCGCAGGTGTAGGTCGTGCCGAGGTCGATACCGAGCACGATCTCACCCTTCTGGCCCAAGGGCGGGCGGTGCTTTCTTCCGCGCGGCATGGGGCGCTCGGGCTCGGTCACCTTTGCGGGTGCTTCGGGGGCGGGAGCTTTCTGTTCGACCGCGGGGGTGCCTTCGAGCACGCCTTCGACGGACTTACCTGCGACGTAGATGTAGCCAGATTCCTCGCGAGGCTTGGCGCGTCGTCGCCCGAAGGTGAAGGTGCTCAGGTCGAGCGGCTCGGCCGGCTTGACCTCAGCGTCTCGCGTCGCGGGCCGAGCGCCGGACGCTTTCTCTTTTGCGATCGTGGCGCGCGCGCGGGGCTCGAATTTGCCAGCGGCCTCGTCGCCTGCTTGTGAAGGAGACCGCGGCGGGGCCACGCGAGGGTCGCTTTGCGCTCGCCCGCGCGCTTCGGAGGCAGGTCGCCGGGTCTCGGTGACCGGGCGGCTCCGCGCTTGGCTCGGCGCGCGGGTGCCGACTGAACCCGGGAGCGGGATCGGGTTGTCGGAAGTGGGGTCGTCGGGCGCCGAGCCTGGAACCGGGGCCGGACGCCGCTTCTGCAACCACTCGGGGAGGCTGTCGTTTTCGTCGGAACCATTGCCCCGCAGGCGCTCGCCCAAATCGATTTCGTAAGGCTCGTCGTGTTGGGCAGGCTGCGCCTCCGTGGAAGCGGCGAGCTCAGCAGGGTCGGGCACAGCCGGAGCTGGCGGCGCGTCGGACGCGATCGCCGGAGCTGCGTCGGCGCTGCTCGGCGTGGGAGGAGCGATCGCTGGGGTCGCGGGTGCGGGCGGAGCGATCGCGGGGGCCGCGGAGGGGGTGCTGGGTGCGGGCGGAGCGA
>CAYXDO010000077.1:0-49829 GCA_964463485.1 uncultured Myxococcales bacterium
CTCAGACCTCCGACTCAGACCTCCGACTCAGACCTCCGACTCAGACCTCCGACTGACTCAGACCTCCGACGGCGACGGACGGCGACGGCAACGGCAACGGCAACGGCAACGGCAACGGCTTATCCTGCCCTCTTCTATGGTACCGGCTATGCCGGGTTGTGTAGTTTGGTCTTCGGGACGTCCGGTCACTCCACGCTCGCGATCGACACGACGGTGTGATCCGGGAAGTCCGAGGAGCCGAACCGATTACCCACGACCAGCACGGTGTCCGCGTCCATCTTCACCACCATCGAGGCCGACGAGGACGAGAGAATTCCAGGCTGCGACTCGCAGAAGCGAAACCCATTGTAGACTCGTAGGTACCCAAACAGTCCGGTGACCACGAACCCACCCCCAAAAGGCACCATCGCCCTCGCCGAGGCGATCGAGAGCTGCGGGCCGAGGGCGCCCCATCGGCCCTCCGCACGAACCAGGAACTGCGCTTCCGAACTCAGATCAGCGATTGCGACCATTCCGGCTGGAGTGTTCGCCAACGTCGTGAGTATCGATCCCGCGGGCCCACCGGTTTTCTCGGACGCGAAGTCGAGCCCGTGCCCCGCGAACACCGTGCCATCGCCGGAAGGGTCGGCGATCAGATATTCACCCTCTGCACTCTCCAGGATCGCGCCACGAACGTGTTCGGGCCCCCCTCCGTTCGAGAGCTTTTTCTCGGCCACATGTCCGTCGGCGAGCTCGTACTGGTGGAGCGTGCCGCATTTTCCAATCCCGTAAAGCTCGCGATCGTTGGCCGTCATCCGGTTTGGAGCACACTCTCCGGGCCAGTCGACCACCCGTGCGAAGGGTTGGTTGGTCCCGCCGCGCCAGAGCGCGGGAGGCGCCGCGGTCGAGAGCCAAATCTCTCCCGAGGGCGCCCGTGCCATGGACTTGATGACACCCTCGGGCGTGGGTAGCGGCATCGCCCGAGAGCTCGTGCGCGAGATCGCGATGAGCTTCGCGCTCGAGCGCTCGCCTCCGACGGCGAGCCAGACGACTCCGTTGCCCACGTAAGTGGCGTCTTCGACCTGCGCGGTCGTGCCCAGCCGAAAGAAGCTCTCGATGACGAAGCTCGGACAGGTGTCATTTGGCAGCAGCGCCTTGGCGTGAAAACGGTGAAGCGGTGAGTCTGACGGCTCGATGTCCGACCAGCTCGTCTCTGGGAGCTCGGCTTCGGACGCCCCACGCGGGGTCGGCAACCTGCCGAGCGTCGAGTCTGTCGCTTCGAGCGCTCCCGCCTTCAAACCTAGCGACTCGAGCGGCTCGTCATACCGAAAGGCGTACGCCCGTCCGGTCACGGCCGTCGGCGACTCGCGTCGGATCGCGACGTCGCCGCTGGGATCGAGCGCAAACACTTGGAGCTGCTCGTCCAGGTCGATCCCCACGACGACCGAAGCGGCGTCAGGTAAGGCGAGCCCAGGGAAGTCGAGCCCGAGGAACAACGTCTGCTCGCGTCCGCACGCGCACCACAAAATCAGGGCAAGGGTCGTCGCCCGTGGGCCTCGGAGGCTTTTCTGCGGCAAGATGGCTCCATAGCAGACTCTACGCTGCGAAGGCTCGCTCCGTGAATTCACTTCCCGAATTCAACTCTTGAGCTCACTGACAGGCTCGGTCGACCGATCCTTCGACACACGCCGCGCCGACACAGCACGTCCGCCGCGGAACCGCCTCGGAGTATTCGCTGGGAATGACTCGCTTGGGAAGGCTCGAGACGTAGTACATGAGCGCCAAGACTTCCTTCACCTCGGCCGGGTTGTCGCGCTGTCGGGCCGCGCGGAGCACGACCCCAGGAATCGCGGGATCGACGCAGTGGCCGGCCATCGTCATGCCCGAGGGGTTGTTGCAGGTGGTCCCGGCCGACGGACAGTCCGGAGTCGAAGTGCAGCTCGCGCACTGCGGAAGCTGGGTCCCGAGATGAGTACGGGGGCACAGCCCCTGCGATTCCATGAAGAGCGCCACGTAGACGCTGGTGGCGACGTGGATCAGCCGAGTCGGATCGGGCATCGGGCCGCCCGAGCGCGACACATCGAAGATGGGCTCCGGGTCGAGCAGGTCGTCACTCCACGGGCTCGACGCCGTCGCCGTCAGGGTCAGCTTCGTGATTCGTCCGGTGGCGAGAGGGTCGGTCGGATCGAAGGCCGGTCGAGTCGGGTCATATTCCGTCCGAATTCCAGACACGCCGAGCCAGAAGGCGTCCGAGACCAGGCCCTCGTTGACGCCGACCTCGAGCCCGGCGCGGAGCTCCGCCGGCGTCAGGTAGAACTCGGTGAGATTGAAGCCGGGCGTCCGCTCGCGAGGAGACACACCGATCGGGAGCACGCGGAACAGGTCGGCGAGGCTGAGAGCTCCTGTCCGGCCTTTCAGGATCTGATCGCGGACGACGCCGTTGGCAGCGACGACGACCCGAACGGGGTCTTCGAGGCGAGCGAGGTCGTTCAGCGCGGAGCGTTCGGCGTCGGCGACCAGATTCAGGAGGTTCGACTCCTCGGACGGACCGGCCTGGGTGACGTCGAAGTCGGTCTCGCCGATCGGATATTGGAAGACGAGGTCACCGTTACGGAGCGGGTCGTCCAAGACCGGAGCTCCGGAGTGGCCAAAATTGACGCCGATTTCGGCGAACGAAGGGAGGAAAGGGGTGCAACCGCTGAAGTCGTACGTGCAGGCGGCCGTGCAGCCGAGCGCCCCCCCGACGTACCCGTGCGCTTCGCAGGTGGGCATCGTACCGAGGTCGGAGCCGTCGCAGTGCTCGCCCGGGTCGACCGCGCCGGAGCCGTCGCAGACGTCGAGGACACACTGCGACAAATCGAGCTGTGAGTTGGCATGGCAACGCAACGGCCCGGCCGTGGCGCCGCGAACGAGGCCTGCGCACAACCCATTGTTCGGGAGCTCCAACGTGCCGTCGGCGGCTTCGTCACACTGCTCGCCCGGGAACAGCAACCCATCTCCATGACTTCCGGCGGGTTGGCTTTCGAAGCCGGTCACTACGGTGTTGATGGCCGTGTCGATCAGGAGCTCGGTCAAGACGTTCAGGCCCGAGGTGTCCACGGAGTCATCGATGGGTACGAGCCCGGACTCTGCAGCGTCGAGGGTCCACGGCGCTTCGCGATCGGGGCGGGTGAGCTTGAGGCGTCCGACGGCGGCTCCGTACGATCCCGCTTGGACGACGTAGGTCGTGATACCGCTTCGGCGGTTGGGTACCGCCAGCGGCGCTTCGAGCTTGGTGTGGCTGTGTCCGCCGACGATCACGTCGAGGCCGGGGACGTTCGCCGCGGCCAGCGCCTGGTCGACGGCCGCGGCGACGATCAAGTCTTCCGACGCCATGGCTCGGTCGAGGGGCTCGCCCATTCTGGTCAGGAGGTTGACTTCGCGCTCGTTGACGCCGGCGTGGGAGATGGCGACGACGAGGTCGACGTTCTGGCTGCGAAGCTCGGCGACCGCGGAGGCGACGTCGGCGATCAACGCGCGCACGTGGGTCGAGACGTCGGACTCATCGAGATTTGCTGCGCAGAGTCCACTGGCGGCGGTCGGGTCCGCGGCAGGGGGAAGGCACGCGGAGCCTGGGCAGTCGGCGTCTCGAGTGCAGGCGGTGGCGTTGGTGGCGAGTGAGAATCTCACCGGTCGCTTGAGGGGTGCGACCAACGACGCTTCGAGACCCATGTAGCCGACGAAGCCGACTCTCACTCCGTTGAACGTGCGGAGGTAAGTGCGGCGAATGGGTCGATCTGGTCCGTAGAGCATCTGGAGCGCGTCGTCACCCGCACTCATCGAGAATCGGACGTTGCTGACGACGAGGGGGATGTCGAGCGGCATTTCGATCTCCGGGTCTGGGCCCAGTCCGCCTGTCGAAATCATTTGGGCGAGTGTATCGACCCCGAAATCAAACTCATGATTTCCGAGAGTCAGGACGTCGTAACGCAGCGCGGTGGCGATCGAGTAGTCGATGCCGCGCAGAGCGTCCGCCAAGTGGAAAAACGAACCCATGGTCACGTCGCCGGCTCCGAGGATCATGGTCGCGTCGGCGGTGGACTCGCGCTTCAAGCGGGCGAGCACGGTCGCGCGTCGTTTGAGGCCGCCTTTGATTTCGCCGGTGGCGCGCGTGGTGTTGATGTCGACCCATCGTCGTCCGCCGCCGTTCGGGTCGGCCATCTCGCCGACGTCGTCGACGTTGGGGCCGATTCCGATGTGTTGGCTGTGCTCGTCGTTGGTGTGGAGGATGAGGACGGATTGGGGGCGTGGGCCTCCGTCGGTGCCTGCGTCGGCGGTGGCGTCAGGCTTGGTCGTGGCGTCACCGTCAGCAGCGTCGGCGTTCGCGGCGGTGTCGGGGCTCCCCGCGTCGGCGGTGCCGGCGTCGGGTTGTTCTTCGTCGCTGCATCCGAGGAAGGCGAAGGGGAGGGCAAGCGGGAGGGCAAGGGCAAGGGCGAGGCGTCGAGACATCGGGTTGCATCTATCACCGAACACGGGCGTCGGGCGCAAGGGCTGCGGCTGCGCCCACCGCGGACGTGGACACGCGCGCTCGATTTTCGTGCTACTTGGGAGTCGTCCGTGGACACCGAGGTGCTGCGAGGAGACGACCCGCGGTCGCTCGTGCGCGCGGTCGAGCTCTTGGTTCGGGGCTCGCTGGTCGCGTTTCCGACGGAGACGGTTTACGGGCTCGGTGCGGACGCTCGCTCGGAGCGCGGAGTTCGGGCGATCTTCGAAGCCAAGGGTCGCCCCGACACGAACCCCTTGATTGTGCACGTGCGGAGTCTCGAAGCGGCTCGGAGCATCGCGTACGTCAGCCTTCGCGCCGAACGGCTAGCGGAGGCCTTTTGGCCGGGTCCGGTGACGATGGTCCTCGAATCGCGCGGCGTGCTGCCGTCATTGGTGACCGCGGGCGGGCCTACCGTCGCCTTGCGTTGTCCGCGCCATCCCGCCGCCCGGGCGTTGCTGTTGGCGTTTGGCGGGCCCATCGCGGCGCCTTCGGCCAATCGCTCCGGCGGGATCTCGCCGACCTCGGCGGAGGACGTGGTGACGGAGCTCGGGGGGCGGGTGCCTCTGGTGCTCGATGGTGGGCCGTGCGCGGTGGGCATCGAGTCGACCGTGATCGATCTCGTCGGGCCCTCGACGATCTTGCGGCCCGGGACCATCCCGGCGTCCGAGATCGCGCGGGCGCTCGAGGAACCTGTCGGGTGGGGCTCAGAGACCGCTGGACCGGAGCGCTCCCCGGGTCGTCTTGGCCGACACTACGCGCCCACGGCGTCGGTGGTCGTCGGTGGCACGCCGCCCAACGGCGCGGCGATCTTGCGACGGGGCGGCGGAGAGCGAAACGAGCGTGTGTTCGAGCTTCCCGACGAGCCGTCGGGCTTCGCGCGCGAGCTCTACTCGGCGCTTCGTCGTGCCGATCGGCTCGGGGTCGACGTGATCTGGATCGAGCCCGTCCCGCAAGGTGAGGCGTGGGACGGCGTTCGTGACCGCCTTCGCCGAGCGTCGCTCAGGGAGTAGGGTTCCGGGCCGTCCGTGGCCGGGGCGTGCCTTGGCAGATTCGCCGATCGTCGGATGGGCCGCCACGATCCCGAATAGGCAGCATGGTTCATGGCCTCGAGGCGGCTCGCTGCGCTGCTCTTCTGTTCCTCGATCGCGGCGTGCGGCGGCGACACCGTGTCTGGCGGCTCCTGCGTCACGAATCGAGACTGCACGGGCGGAAAGATCTGCGTCGCTGGGCGTTGTGAGGAGCCCGCAACCACGGGATGCACGAACGACGATGGTTGCGGTACCAACGAATACTGCGACGTCGCCACGTCGACTTGTAAGCCGAGCACGGCGGTCACGTGCGGCAACGACACCGAGTGCCCGGCCGATCAGCGGTGCAACACGCTGACGGGCGTCTGCGTGTCTGGCGCTCGCGCGTGCACCACGGAGGCCCAATGCGTCGGGATCGGAAAGCACTGCGACCTCGGTGTGCAGCAGTGCAGAGACTGCACGGGACCGAGCCACTGCACGGGAGGCATGACGTGTGTGGCGGGCGCATGCGTGACGCCACAGACGGGCTCTTGCAGCACGGACACGAACTGCACGCCGCCGCTCACGGTGTGCGAGAGCGGCATGTGCACACCGGGCTGTGGAGAAGCGCAGTCGACCGTGATGTGCGGGTCGGGAACGGTTTGCGACACGACGCGCGGACGCTGCGGGCCGGCACCCACGACTTGCTCCACGGACTCCGAGTGCCGCCCTAACGGTGTTTGCGAAGGAGGTCGCTGCACGCCGGACTGCACCGAGCCCGGCGGGTTGGTCTGCTCCGGCACGGTGTGCGATCCGACGAGCGGGCGGTGCCGTCCGCCCACGACGTGTGCCCAAGACTTTCAGTGCGCGCCACCCGCGACCGTCTGCGAGCAAGGATCTTGTACGGCCGGCTGCGGTCAGGCCGGAGGGTTGGCGTGCTCCGCGGGATCGGTCTGCGACACACGAACGGGTCGCTGCACGCCGGTCTCCGGCGCGTGCTCGCGCGACGATCAATGCCAGCCGCCGAACACCGTCTGCGAGAGCGGTCAGTGTGTGAATGGCTGCGGCCGTGCAGGCGGCATCGCGTGCACGGTGGGGACGACGTGCGATCCGTTGTCGGGTCGCTGCGCGCCGGACGGTGGCGTCTGCTTCGACGACGGCGACTGCGGTCCGCCTTCTCAGATCTGTGATTTCGGGGACTGCATCCCAGGCTGTGCGACCACAGGCTGCGCGGTGAACGAGCAGTGCGACACGCAAACGGGCCACTGTGCGCCGGTGAATCCGAACCCAGGCTCTGGCCAGTTGGGAGCGCCCTGTCTGTCGAACGCCGAGTGCGCTTCGACGGCGTGCTTCGACTTCGACGGTCTGTTACAGCCAGAGTGTGTCGCGTCCTGTGGCCGATCCGCGGACTGTCCAGCTGGGTTCACGTGCTACGACTTCACGGGCGGTCGGATGTGCTTGTCGGCGGCGTTGTTCGGGGGCGCGTCGTTCGCAGGAGCGCCGGCCAGCGCGTGCACGGGCGGAGGCGAGTGCCGCTCGAACTACTGTCCCAACAACGCTTGCGCGGAGACTTGCAGCGTCGATCGCGATTGTACGGGCACGCAGTGCGGCTGGCGTGAGCTGCCTGACGGCAGCGCGTTCGTGAGCTCGTGCGAAGGCCACGTGGGCGTGGGGTCGGTCGGTGACCCGTGCAACGTCGATGGGGAGTGCAAGAGCGGCGTGTGCCAGAATGGCTCCTGCGCGAGTCTGTGCAGGAACAGCGGCGACTGCCCGACCGGGCGGGCCTGCTTCCCCGCGACTTACTCGACCAGCTTCGATCCGTTCTTCGTCAAGGCTTGCCTCGAAGGCCCGCACGGCGCTGACGCGGTCGGCGATCCTTGCACGACCTTCGATACCTGCCGCTCCGGCTTGTGCCACACGGGGATCGGTCAGTGTGTAGACGTCTGTTCGAGCGACGCAGATTGCCCAGCGAGCCACCGCTGCAAGATCGAGGTCTTCGGCTCGATTGGGTTCACGACCGCGTATTTCAACGTCTGCGAGCCGGCCGAGCTCTGAGCGTTCGTGAGCTCTGAGCGTTCGTGAGCTCTGGGCGTTCGTGTTACAAGGCGAACGTTCGTGCCGCCACTTGGGTGGGCGGCCGCTGGCGGTTCGAGAGGGCCGCGGGAGGAAAGTCCGAGCTCCAAAGGGCAGGCTGCTGGCTAACGGCCAGTCGACGTGAGTTGCAGGAAAGTGCAACAGAAAGCACACCGCCCCTCAGCCGACGCATGAAGCTCTCTCGTTTGGGAGGCGCGTCGAGGACGGGGTAAGGGCGAACCGGTGCGGTCAGAGCGCACCGCGTGCGAGGTGACTCGCATGGCACGGCAAACCCCAGCCGGAGCAAGGCCAAATAGGGACTCCGCCTTGGAGACGAGGCATCGGACGGCCCGTCCGTCGAGTCCGGGTAAGGCTGCTCGAGCGCCGTGGCAACGCGGCGCCTAGACGAATGGTCGCCGTCGCGGGCAACCGCGAGACAGAACTCGGCTTACAGCCCAAGTGGCGGCACGAACACTCCAGCCCTACATCGCCAGCTTGTGGACGTGATGGCGCATCTGCGTGCCGTGAACGAGCGAGGCGCCTCCACGAATCGCCGAGGCGACATGGACAGCCTCGGTCATCTCTTCGATGTCCGAGCCTTTCTCGAGGCACGCGGTCGAGTAAGCGTCGATGCAGTACGGGCATTGGACGGCATGAGCCACCGCGAGCGCGATGAGCGATTTCTCGCGTTCGGACAGCGCTCCTTCGGCGAACACGGCGTTGTACCAAGCCAAGAACTTGGCCCAAAGCTCGGGCGCTGCTTTGCCCATGTCGCCAAAGCGGCCGAGGTCGGCCGGCACGTAGTAGGTCGTCTCGTGGGGGTCCTTTTCGGTGGACATTTGCGGCCTGCCTAACACAGCGAGGCACGCGCGCGGAACTCCTGCCGAAAGGTGCAGACTGCTCTGAGCTCATTGCGCCGCAAAGGTGCGGCGCGACCAAGTGCTCAGCCCCGCGCTTCTTGGGCGAGCTTTTGGCCCTCGACGAGGCTCGAGAGCACCAGGATGCGGCCGCACTTTGGACACTCGATCATCGAGTCGAGGCGCCGGATCTCGACCATTTGCTGAGGTCGAACGACGAAGTTGCATCCGTTGCACTTGCCGTCCGTGAGCGCGACGGCCACGCCGCGGCGCTTTCGGATCTGCTCGTACTTGGCCATCACGCGATCGGGGATGCGGGAGGCGAGCTGCGGCCGGCCTTTGGCGGCCTCGCGGACTTCGGCGTCGACGGCACGCTGTTTGTCGCGGAGCACCGCGACCTCGGCGCGTGCTTCGGATTCGCGAGCGGAGAGGCGCTCCTCGATCTCGCCCACGACCTTCTTCTTGGCGTCGACTTCGGCCATCATCGCGAGCACCGTCTCTTCAGCAGTTCGGACCTGGCGTTCGCCTTGTTCGACCTCGCGCGAGAGCGCCTGATATTCGCGGGGCGACTTGATCTCGTTCAGGCGGCGCTTCCACTTCTGTTGTTTCTGCTGTTCTTCTCGGATCTGGCCCTCGAGCTCCGCTTGTTCGCGGGTCTTCGTTTCCATCTCCGCTCGGTGGGTGCCAAGCTCGGCACGAATCACGTCTGAGCCTTTTTCCAGCTCGGTGATCTGTTTGGCCAAAAGCTCGCCCGACTTCTCGAGCTCGAGCACACGACCGTCTATTTGTGAGAGCTCAAACAACGCCAGGAGAGTCTCGCGCACGCCCTAACCTCCAACGGCGTGGCACATGCCCTTCAAATGGGCCCACCTGGATTCGAACCAGGGACCGATCGGGTATGAGCCGACAGCTCTAACCGCTGAGCTATGGGCCCTGTCCGACGCCGCAGCGGCCGGGTCTACTCGGCTCTACGTGAAGCGTCAAGGCGTGCGAAACCGCGTCGGTCAGTCGGTTCGGTGGCGTTTTGCTCTGCCTCGGACCATGGAGACGGCCAGAGCGGTCGCAGCCTCGAAGCTGGCGTTCGACGCAACGCCTTTTCCTGCGAGATCATAGGCGGTTCCGTGGTCGACACTGGTGCGCACGAACGGCAGTCCGAGCGTCACGTTCACGGCGCGTTCGAAGTCGACGAGCTTGAGGGGGATCAGCGCCTGATCGTGGTATCCCGACACGACGACGTCGAACTCACCCGCGAGGGCGCGACGAAACACCGCGTCGCCTGGGATCGGGCCTGAGACCTCGATTCCTTTTGCTCGGAGCGCTGCGAGCGCCGGCCCAAAGACGCGGAGCTCCTCGTCTCCAAACAAACCACCTTCTCCAGCGTGCGGATTCAGACCCGCGAGCGCGATTTTTGGTCGTTCGAGGTCAAACGATTCTCGGAGCTCGCGAAAGACGAGCTCGATGGCCTCGCGGACCAACGACTCCGTCAACACCCGCGGCACTTCGGCGAGCGCGATGTGCGTCGTGAGGGTGACGACACGAAGCCGCTCTCCGGCGAGCATCATCACTGGCGTGACGGGCTGCGTGCCTCGACGTTTCGCCGCGAGCTCGGCCAACAGCTCGGTGTGCCCTGGCCATGGAGCTCCGCACCGAGCGATCGAGGCCTTCGAGATCGGCGCGGTGACGATGGCGTCGGCGTTCCCTAGCTCGACCGCTTCGACCGCCGCGAAGATGGCATCGAGCTGCGCTCGATCCGAAGCCGGAGTCGGTCGAGCGGGGACTCGCTCCTCGGCACGCAGCTTGGCGATTGGCCAAACGGCGAGCCCTGGTCGCGACGAAAACGGAACAGAGTCGACCGGAACAGAGTCGACCGGGAAGAGCTCGAGCTCCACGGACGAGACCCGCGCGGCGTCGCGCAGCGTCTCGAGGTCGCCGAATACGACCGCGTCGCAGCCCTGATCGCGGGTGAAAGTCTTGACGATGACCTCGGGGCCGATGCCCACGGGGTCGCCCATCGTCACGGCAAGGAGGGGTCGCTCACGCATGACCGTGGTCGGTCACTCTTGGCCTTTGCTTCGCTTGATCAGCTCGCGCACCTGCGCGGCGTCTTTCGCGTTCGGGCTGAGCTCCACGTACTTCTCGTAGTGCTCGATCGATTGGCGCGTGCGGTCTTGTGAGGCGTAGATGATGCCGAGCTGGCGGTGGCATGGTGGGTGCTCGGCCATCTCGAGGCACCGGAGAAAGAGTCGTTCGGCCTGCTCGAGCTTGCTGTCGACGAGGAGCTTGGTGCCCTCTTTTTCGAGCTCTTGGGCTCGCTGGAAGTTGGGCTTCTTCTTCGTCGGCGTACCCTTCGGCTTTGCCTTGGCGTCTTCGGGCTCGACCGGATCTCCTTCTGGCTGAGGCGGGTCAGGTTCGGGCGCGATCACCTCGGGCTCACTCGGCGGCGGCTCGGGTTTTTTTTCCGCTTCCTTGAGCGCGTTTTGAGCTTCCTGCACCCGCAGGTACGCGGCCGGTGCGTTGGCGAAGTCGGCGACGTGCTGCCCGTAGTATTCGATCACCTGCGAATGTTTCTTCTCCTGAAAGAGACGTTCGAGGGCCTCGTCGTGGGCCGTGCTCTTCTTGCCGCTCAGCGAGAAGGCAGCGATCGCGAGCATCACGACGATCAAACCCACCACGGCCACGAGCGTGACAGGCGACTTGCGCGGGGGCTCGTCGAACGAGGACGACGCGCGCGGCGCAGGCTCACTTCGTTCATGACGAGCCTGCGCAGGTGGACGCTTGGGCTCCAGCGCCGGCGCTGCTGGGCGAGGCTCGGGAACCGGGGGGTTCGAAGGGCGATGCGGCGCGGGCTTTGGGGGCGCCGGGACCGGCTGCTGGGTCACCACCGCGATGGGCTTGATGTCGTCGAGCGCCGAGATCGGCGTGTCGGTCACCGTTTGGGCGTTCGAAGGATCTTCGAGCGCCATCGCATCCCGCGCGCGCGCGAGGTCGGTGGCGACCTGCGGTGCCTTTGGCGGGCCCGAACGGGTCTTGGGGGGCGTGACCCCCGCTTCGAGCATCGCACGGGACTCCTCGTCCGTAGGCTCGAACGCTTCGCCCGCCGGGATGTAGCGGAAGCAAACGTGACCGAGCTCGATCAGGTCGTTCTTTCGGAGGTCGGTGATCGCGTACTCCTCGCCGTTCACGAGGATTCCGTTCGCGCTCTCGAGGTCGATGATCTTGTGGGCGCGACCGTCGAACACGATCTTCGCGTGATTTCGCGACACGGATCGGTGCTCGATCACCACGTCGTTGTCTTCGACGCGGCCGATCACGACCTCGGGCCGATTCAACGCGAACTCGCGCCCGGCGTGTTCGGTCGTGACGCAAATGATGCGCGGATGGTCTGCGACCGCCTGGAGCACCGAGATCGGTTCGGTGCGGGCGGCCGACGCGACTGCTCGGGCTGGGGCGTTGTCCGGGACCGTCGCCGACGAGAGCCCGGCTGGGCTCGAGATCCCAGAGGGCGGGAACGGCGGGAGACCAGGGCGCTTTTCGGTGGGCGGGCCGCCGGTCTGCACCGTTGGGAGGTCGGGCCGTCGCTCCTCGATCGTCTCGCGGTTGGACGCGTCGGCGGACATCGCGCGGACATCGGGAACCGTCTCGAGCGCCTCTGGGCGCGCCGGGGCGGCGCTCCTGAAGTCGGGCTCGGCGTCTTGAACGTCTTCTCGCTGAAGGGCCAGGTGGTAGTCGCCGATTTCGACGAGGTCGCCTTCTTTGACCTCGATGCGCGATTCGATGCGCTCACCGTTGATCTTGACGCCGTTGAAGCTGTTCAGGTCCTCGATCAGGACCGCGCCGTTTTCGCGCACGAGGCGGGCGTGTCGACGCGACACGTTTCGTTCCATCAAGCGGATGGTGTTGCCTTCCATCCGGCCGATGGAAAGCTCCCCGCGAGACAGCGGGACGACGGTGGTCTTGCCTTCGTCGTCCTCGATAATGAGCTTGAAGACGGTTGCCACGAGCCCGCTCGACCAATGGTCGCCTCGCGACCTAGTTTTCTGGGATAGCACGCGGTCGCGGCGCGGGTAAAGGCAGGCGACGTCAGCCGATCGCGCGATGGCTTCGGCGGCCTTCGAACGGGTCGTCGCGCATTCGGGAGCCCAGGAGAAACCAACGACCGAAGGGCAAGGCTACTGATGCAAGCCTGAGACGACCTCCAGCGCGGCGGAGAGCTGAGCTTCCGCGCCCTTGCGCTGGATGTGCGGCTCGATGCCGCGCCCGTCGAGCGACTGGCCGGAAGGGGGGAAGTAGCGAGCGGTCGTCAGCCGCAAAAGGGATCGATCGGCGAGCTCGATGACCGTTTGTACGGTTCCTTTGCCGAACGTGCGCGTCCCGACCAGGGTTGCACGTCGGTTCTCGGACAGCGCGGCGGCGAGGGCCTCGGCGGCCGACGCGGTGCGTTCGTCGACGAGGATGGCGACGGGATACGGAGGCTGGGTGCCTTTGGGGAAGGCCGTTTCCACGACTTGACCTCGCTCCCGACCTTCGATGCTCACGATGGTCCCCGAAGCGAGCCAGAGGTCGGCGATCCGAACGGCTTCTGAGAGCAGTCCGCCAGGGTTGCCGCGCAGGTCGAGCACGAGCCCCGCGATCCCGCCCGTTTTTTGAGCCGCTTCGAGAGCGCCGCGGACCTTGCCCTCCGTCCCATCGGCGAAGCGGCCGATCGAGACGTAGACGATGTTTCGATCAAGTCGTTTCCAAGCCACGCCCGCGCGTGGCGAGCGTTCTCGAACGACCATCACGCGGCGTCGCCCCCGGGTGTTTTCGATCTCGAGCTCCACGAGCGTGCCGGCAGGCCCGAGCAACGCGAGCTCCGGGTGTTCGTCGACGGGGCCTCCGGCGATGCTGACGAGACGGTCTTTAGGTCCTATGCCGACGCGCTCTGCAGAGCTGCCGGGGAAGACGCCGAGCACCGTGGCGCCCGGCGGCCCGACGAGGATTCCGATGTCGCCTTCGATCCGCGCGGCCTCTCGGTCCATCTTCGCGACCTGCTCGGGATCGAGGAAGGCGCTATGGGGGTCGAGCTCGGCGACCACGCCACGGATCGCGCCGTGGACCAGGTCTTTGACGGCGATCTTGCGCACGTAGCTCGCCTCGACGTGGTGGAGGGCCTGCGCGAAGACGGTGAGGAGCTCGTAGGTTTCGTCTCCGGCGCGTGCGCTCGGAGCCACCGCGCCGAGCGTAAAGCCGGCCAAGAGAAGGCCGAGATCCCTGAGCGAGAGGCGCTTCAGAGCGAGCATGTTCGAATGTTACGGTAGACCGCGAGGCGTGGGTATCGAACAGCGAGGGCTTAGGGCGCCAGATAGAGCAGGGGGTCTTCAGGGGTTCTGCGTTTGCGCACTTCGAAGTACAGAAACGGCCCTTTCCAGGAGCCGGACTCGCCGACCGTTCCGATCGGGTCGCCGGCCGCGACCTCGTCGCCGACCGCCACCGACGGCTCGTCCAAGTGGCCGTAGAGGGTGAGGGCGCCGTCGCCGTGATCGAGCACGACCGCTCGTCCAAATCGAGCGATCGCGCCGGAGAAGGCCACGCGACCATGGAACGGAGCGTGAACCGGCTCGCCAAACGGCGCGCGGATGTCGATTCCGGGGTGGTCGAGCACGATCCGCGACTCCGGCTCGACGCGCTTTCCAAACGGCGCTTCGACGAGGCCAGCGACAGGCCACGGAAGCCGACCCTTTTGGCGCCCGAACCCTCCGGAGGCAGGGGGCGGCGGCGGGAGCAGGCCGCGGGGTACGGACGACGCCGCGTCAAGGCGCTTGGACGCGCTCGCGATCTCGCCGATCAGTCGATCCAAGGAGCGACGTTCGCGCTGGACCGCGGTCAAGAGCGCCGCGCGCTCCTTCCGCAAGGACTCGTTCGTCTCGAGCGCTTTGCCGAGCTCGAGCGAGCGACTCGCCAGCGCGGATCGCTCCGTCGTCGCCGCGCGCTCGGCCGCTAACGCGTCGTCACCGGCGCGTCGTACGCCTTCGAGCACGCGCGCGTCGTGCTCGAGCGCGAAGCCGAGGCGAGTCTTCAAGCGGCGCAGCTCGCTCGGAGATTTCGCACGCGCGAGCAGCTCCGAGAGCGCTGTTCGCCTCAGTCGAAGCATCGCGACGGCCCGCTTCGCGACGCGCGCACGTTCGCCTAGGAGCTTCTCTTTGGCTTGTGCCAGTTGGGCCTCCGCCGCCTTGGCGGCGAGCTCCGCTCGCACCCTCGAGACCGAGAGCTCCACGACTCGCTTGCGCTGGTCCTCGAGCGATCGGTCGAGCTCCGCGAGCGCGCCCAGGATCGAGCCTTCTTCTTTGCGCAGGTTGCCCACGCGCTCTCTATCTTCCGTGATGCGTGTGCTCATGGCCGCGCGCTCCCGTTCGGCCTGATCTCCTTCTCCGCCAAAGCCAGGCTCGGCGGCGAGGGGAGGCTCGGCCAGCGCGAGGAGCAACGCGACCCCGAGCATCAGATCCGCACGAACTTGCCGACCGCGAGCAAGCTCCCGAACAATCCAAGCCCGATCCCCACACCAAACAACAACGCGAGCACGGCGAGCGGGTCGACGGTGAGCTCCATCGGGCCGTAAGCGAACGAGAGCCCTTTGGCGAGCCACGTGGTGAGAACCTCTCGCATCCCCAACAGCACCAAGGTCGAGAGCATCGCGCCGAGCGCGCCTTGGATCGCACCTTCGATCACGAACGGGGCGCGGACGAAGCTGTCCGTCGCGCCGATCAACGAGAGCACTTCGATCTCGTCCCGCCTCGCGTACACGATCAATCGAATCGTGTTCGACACCAAGATCACCACACCGAGCGACAAAGCGAGGCCTACGACGATCGCGACCACCCGCGCAAAGCCGAGCAACGAGGTGACGCGCTCGACGTCCTCCTGCCCGTAGCGAACGTCGTCGATCGGATCGACCGCGCGCAACCTCGCCGCGAGCTCCCGAACCTCCGCGACCGTCCAAGTGCGTTCTTCCAACCGCACCTCGATCGAAGGCGGCACCAGATCGCGAGGCAAACCTTCGAGCACCACCTTGTCGACGCCGAGGCTCTCCTCGAGCTCGGCCATCGCCATCGTCGAGGTCACGAAGCGAGCGCTCTTCACCCCTGGCCACTCCGTGATCTCACTCGCTAAGGCGGCGCCCCGCTCGAGCGGCGTTTCCTTGGGCACGTAGGCTCCGATCTCGACGTCCCGCCCGAGCTCGTCAGCGACGCGGGAGAGGTTCTCGACGATCACCCAAAAAGTCGCGAGCAGCGACAGCGACACCGCGATCGTGAGCACGGCGAGCGCCGAGACGCCGAGAGAGCGCCACAGCCCCGACAACGCTTGATCGAAAAAGAAGCGCAGTCGGGCCAGCACGATCACTCTCGAGCGCGCCTGCTCAAGAGCGAGCCGGCTCCGCGTTCAACGGCCAGCAAGCCGAGCCCGAGGATCATCGCCTGGATGACGAGCTGCACGCCGTGGCACGCGAGCGCGACCGGCGCCGCGTCCTGCGCGCTGACACCGAACGGCGCCAAGCCAATGCGTACTCCGAGCTCGAACGTCCCGGCGAAGCCGGGCGCCGCCGGGATCATCACGGTGAAGACCAACGCGCTCACGGTGAACGGGCCACCCATCAGCGGCACGTCCAATCCGTAGCTGCGCGTGACGAGCGACAGCGCCCAGCCGCTCAAGGCCCAGTAGATTCCTGTCAACACGACGAAGCTCGCCGCGCTCTTGAAGCTCGCGAGCGAATGCAGCCCGTTCAGGAAGGTCTCGAGCAGGTGCAGGAGCTTGCTGGCGAGCTTCTCCGGCAGCGGTCGCAGCACGGCCTTCGTGATCGAAATCGCGGGCCCTCGCCAAATCACCATCAGCACGAGGACGATCGAGGCGCCGCCGAAGCCGACGAGCGCGATCCGAGACAACGACTTCACTTCGTCCGGCAAGACTGACGGCCCGGGGATCATCCCGAGCAGCACGAAGAACAGGGCCACGTTGACGAGCCCGTCGGCGACGCGCTCCACCACGACCGCGGCCATGCCGCTCGCGAATCCGATTCCGCTCCGCGCGAGCATGGCCGGTCGCACGAACTCGCCGAGTCTCAGAGGCAGAAACATGGCGGCCGGGATCCCGACGCTCGCGGATGCGAAAACTTGGCGATGGCTGACTTTTCCGAGCGGCTCCACGAGGAGCCCCCAGCGGAGGGTGCGGATGGCGTGAATGAAGAGGTTGATGAGGGCGTAGACGGCGATGGCTTGCCAACTGCTCCGACCGAGATCGTTCATGATCTCCCGGAGATCGACGCCGCGAAACGCGATCCAGAGGGTCGCCGCGGACCCTACGATCGCGACGAGCCCTTGGATGAGGGCCGGAACCACGCGCCGTGGCTTGGTCCCTTCGGCCATGGGCTCGGGACACTACCGGCTCTTTGGTGAAAAGCAACCGAGCGGCCTGGCGACCCCACAGAGCCTCGTCTTCCGAGCAATGCTTCTTGACAGGGCCGGAGGGATCCGCGAGATGAGCCGCTCGGTATATCCATGCTCACGCTCCGATTTGCCCGCGCGGGCACGAAAAAGAAGCCCGTTTTCCACATGGTCGCCACCAACTCGCGCAACGCGCGTGATGGTCGCTTCATCGAGAAGCTCGGCTATTACATCCCCACGAAGGATACGCTGGTGCTGAACAAGGAACGCGTCGACTACTGGCTGTCGAAGGGCGCGACCACGTCCGAGACCATCCGCAACTTGCTGCGCAAGCAGACCAGGAAGGCCGCCACCACCACCGTGGTGACGACGGCGGCCGTGGCGACGGCGACGGCGACGGCGAGCTGAGTCGTGAAGGACCTCGTCGAGTACATCGCCAAAGCGCTCGTCGATGAGCCGAACGCGGTCACCGTGGCCGAGGAAGAATCGGGGGATTCGACGGTCGTGAAGCTCGAGGTCGCCAAGGGAGACCTCGGCAAAGTGATCGGCAAGAAGGGCCGAACGGCCAAGGCCGTGCGCACGCTCCTGGGCGCTGCGGCCTTGAAGGCCGGGCGTCGCGCGCAGCTCGAGATCATCGAACCGCCCGTCGGCGCGTGAATCGGCCTGAGCGGCTCGTCGTCGGTCGCGTTCAACGCGCCCAAGGGCTGACCGGCGAGCTTCGCATCCTCTTTTTTCTACCGGACCCTGACGTTTTGTCCGCCCAGCGGGTGGCGCTCATCGACGAGCGTCGGGACGTCGAGCACGCGGTGGCCAGCTCGAAGTGGCTCGACGAGACCACCGCGATCGTGAAGCTCGAGGGCGTGTCGGATCGGACGCAGGCCGAGTCGTTCGTGGGCGCGACGGTGAGTGTGTCGCCCGACTGGTTCTCCGGAGAGGTAGCTCCTCTCGCTTCGCTCATCGGCGCGGAAGTATTCGAGGAAGAGCTTGGGTCGATCGGACGCGTCACCGACCTGTTCGACAATGGCGCGCAAGTCCTTCTTTCCGTAGAAACTCCGCGCGGCGAGGCCCTGATCCCTTACGTCGAGCCTTTTATCGTGGGCGTCGAAGGATCTTGGCCGAAGAGGGTGAGAATCCGAACGATCCCCGGCCTCTTGCCCGAGTGATGCACCTCGAGATCGTCACGCTCTTTCCCGAGCTCTTCTCGAGCCCGCTCTCGGTGGGCTTGCTCGGCAAGGCGCTCGCAGGCGGCTTGGCGCGCGTCGGCTTCGTCGATCCGCGATCGTTGGCGACCGACAAACACCATCGCGTCGACGACACGCCTTACGGCGGCGGGGCAGGGATGGTGATGAAGCCCGGGCCCCTGGTGGATGCCATCGAGCGCGCGCGCGGCGACGGGGCGCGTGTCGTCATGCTGACTCCGCAAGGCAAGCCGCTCGAGCAAGCGGACTTCCAACGCTGGTCGAGCCTCGAGAGGCTCGTGCTGGTCTGCGGACGTTACGAAGGCTTCGACGAGCGGGCCCGTGCCTTCGTCGACGAGGAGATCTCTCTGGGAGATTTCGTGCTCACCGGCGGCGAGTATGGCGCGCTCGTCATCATCGACGGCGTGGTCCGCCTGCGCGAAGGGACGCTCGGCAATCAGAGCTCGACGCACACGGACAGCTTCGCCGACGGGCTGCTCGAGCACCCTCACTACACTCGGCCGGAATCCTTCCGCGGCGTCGAAGCTCCCGAGGTGCTGCGAACCGGGGACCACCGTCGGATCAGCTCGTGGCGTCGAGAACAGAGCCTCCTCCGCACGCTGAGGGGCCGGTCCGACTTGCTCGTCTCCGCAAAGCTCTCGGCCGTCGACCAACGGGTGCTCCTGGCCGCGCCGTCGACCCACCGCCTCGCGGTCGCCGTGTGCACGGGCGACGTCGAAGGGATCGTCGACTTGGTCGGTGCCTACGGCCTCAGCGCCGGCTACGCGATCACGAGCGACGCGGAAGCCTCTCGCTGGCTCGTAGCGCCCAGCCGACGAGCGCCGCCACCAAGGCGCGGCTCTCGCAAGCAGCACGAGCTCCTGATGATTCGGTTTCGCGAAGAAGAGCTCGCTCGGGAGAAGGCCGCGTCGCGTGTCTCTGTGCTCGAGAGCACCGAGCAAGTGCTTCAAGACGCCGGGAAGAAGTTCGGAGAGCTGGTGCCGATCTTCGAGCGCCCAGCGGACGAGGTGCGGGGATCGATTCCCGCAGCTTGGCTCGCCGCGGCGACACAGGCCAACGCGACTCCGCTGCTCATCGTAGGGGACCGGAGCGCCACGCAACACTCGATTCAGGACACGGGGCTCGTTGCCCGTGTTCGAGCTCCGTTTCGCGATCGCTCGCCGCTCGTCGCCGCCTCGGTGCTGATCGACCGGCTGCTCGGGGAGAGTTGAGCCGCCGGTCCCGGTCCGAAGGCCGATCAGTCGATCCGATCCGTTCCCGGTTCGGGTTGCGCTCCGGAGATGATCACCTCGCAAGAGGGAAAGGAAGTGGGCCAAAGCCCAATCATCTCGGGATCGGGACGCGGACCGCCCACAAATGACTTGACCCGGCGAGCGGCTGGCCCGACAACGCGCCTCCCGAGGCCAAAGCCATGAGCAAGCAGTTACTACAGGCCGTTGAGAAGGAGAACATGCGGAGCGACGTCGCCACTGACGTCGAGATCGGTGACACCGTCCGCGTTCACACGAAGATCCGCGAAGGCGACAAAGAGCGCATTCAGGTCTTCGAAGGCACCGTGATTCGGCAGAAGCGTGGTGGAGTCACCGCCGCCGTCACCGTCCGCAAGATCTCCCATGGCGTCGGCGTGGAACGCATCTTCCCGATCCACGCGCCGAGCGTCGACAAGATCGAAGTCAAGGCGAAGGGCAAGGTCCGTCGCTCGCGGCTGTATTACCTTCGACAGCGTTCAGGCAAAGCCGCGCGCATCAAGGCGCGAACGCAGGGCCCGACGAGCTGACTGGCCTTCGTCGAGGCAGGCCGCGTTTCCGCGTCGGCGGAAGCCACGAACCTACTCAACCCCAACCCCGACTGGAGCGCGCCGCGAGTTTTCGGGCCTCGCCTCGCACGGTTGCGAGCGGATTGCGTTAGACTCCGCCTCGTCAACCCGTGTTCTTCCTCGAGCTTTCGCTGACTGGGGTAAAAGGCTTCCCCGCCAAAACACGTCTCTCGTTCAAGGCGGGCATCAACTTCGCGAAGATGCCCGACGCAACGGCGCGGCGCGCGCTCGTCGATGTGCTCTATCACACGATGTACCCGGACTCGTCGCGGTCGTCTGCCACCAGCCACCTGGCCGATCCGGCCGCCGAAAAATCGCGGGCGGTGCTCGTGTTCCACGGGCGCGACAAGTCGACCTATCGCTTGGTTCGCGACCTCAAGAGCGGCACGACGCGGCTCGAGAAGTTCGAGGCCGCCGAGAAGCGCTACGTCCGCCTCACCGAGACGGCGAACGAAGCCGCGCAGTACACGCGGGTCCAGCTTCGGATCCCAGACGAGGTCGCCTACGACCGCTTGTTCATCTTGTGCCCGGAGTCTCAGGCCTCACGCGCGGAGCAGCGCTGGCGCAGCACCGGTGAGGAAGGCAGCTCGGGAGGCTTCGCGCCGAGCGCGCCAGGGATGGGCGGCGGGCCTCCCGGGATGTTCGCGCTCGGTGGACCGCCAGGCGGCATGTTCGAGCAACCCGCCGAGCTCGGCGGTATGACCGGCGTCTTTCCTCGTCCGCCGTGGCTCTTCAACGAACAGCCCTCGGGGCTCTTCAATCCCACCAACGCCCTCGTCGTGGCCGAGGCCGAGGCCGTCGAAAGGTCGCGCTCCAAGCTCGAAGATCCCGCCGACGCCGATGCCGCGAACGAACGCCCCACCGATGCGCCCCCGCCGCTCGCGAAGGCCGCGAAGAACGAGCCTCCCATCGAGCCGCAGTACATCGAAGCGCGAAAGCGCCTCGAGAACGCCAATCGAGTCCAAAGAGCCGAGGCCGAGCTCGAACGACTCAAGGTCCGCATGAAGGAGCTCGAGAAGAAAGGCGATGAGCTTCGAGGCCTTGGCACGCAACGGGTCAAGCTCAGCGAGGAGCTCGCTCAAGATCCGATCCTTCGAGACATGCCCGCAGGCATGGCCGATCGACTCCGCGCCTATGAAAAAGGGCTCGAGAAAAGGAACGCGGAGCAACTCAAAGCCAAAGAGGAGCTCTCAGGCATCGAAGACGCTTTGATCCGTGCTCCGGTCTTGCCGCTCGAAAAAGATCCGTACTTTGCAGGCGGCGTCGCCGGAGCGGTCTTGTCTTTGGCCCTCGCTTATACACTTCGCGAACCTTGGGTCGTCGGCCTCAATCCCATCGCGGGCATTGGCGCAGTAGGCGCAGCGCTCCGATGGGTGAACGACCTCGAGGCCCGAGCGCGCATCGAGTACCGGAAGAACGCCATTACCGAACGTATCAATCGGCTGGAAAAGACGTTCGACGCCGAGACCGCGGTCGCCCGAAAGTTCATCGCCGAAAAAGAAATAGAAGGGGGCGCACAAGGGCTCCTCGAGCTGGTCCAAGAAACAGAAGCCAAACGAAAGCGCCTCGACGAAATCGCCGATCGCATCGAAGCCGCGCGAAAGGACCCGGAGGCGCAGGCTGCCGCAGCGGAGCTCCCGCGCGTCGAGGAGCGCATCAGACTGCTCGAAGAGATCGTCGCCGGCGGGCAGCAAGAACACGACTCCATCGACAAGCTCGAAGAACGCGTCCGCGCGCTCGGCGCCAGGCTGAAGGCCAAGGGTCTGTCGCCGGACCAGGTGTACTCGAAGTCTTCCGGTTCGGAAGCAGAGGAAGAAGAAGAGCAGCCGCGCGCGAAGCCTTCGTCGAGTAAGAAATCCACGCGCCAAGCTTCATCGTACGACGATGACGACGATGAGGTCGGGTACGGCTCAGGCTACGACTTGGGCTACCGCTCCCCAAGATCTGGGTCGAACGAACCCGAACCCTGGCTCGCCGCCTCCGGCGCAGGCTGGGGCGGCGGGCTCCCGTCGGGTGTCCAGCGAACCGGCATGTTCATGCGTCCCGATCTCTCCCGCGACCTCGTGCAGTCTGGCGTCGACGCGCTCCTCATCCCCCTCGACGCCGTGATCGAGAAGGTCGAGAAACGACTGGCCCAATACGTCTCGGCGTTCACTCGCAAGAAGTTCACTGCCGTCTCCTTCGGCGCCCGAGGCGAGATCTCCGTGTCCGCCGAGGGCGGCGACCCCGTCGCCTTCACCGCGCTCGAGCCCCGAGACATGGACTACGTCGACGCCGCCATCCGCCTGACGCTCGCAGAGGCTGCCATCCCCAAGGCGCGGGCTCCCATCCTCATCGACGATCCCTTCACCGCCATGGACCCCAAGCGTCGCAAGACCTTCATGCAGATGCTGTCCTACTTTGCGGCGGTCACCCAAGTGATCGCCTTGTCTCCGCTCGCGGATTTCGAGGGACACGAGCTCGACTTCGGCGAATGAACGAACGCGCCGTTCTCGATGGGGCACCCTCTGCCAACCTCGGTTGGGCCCGCCGTTCCCGAGACTGTTCCCGGGACCGCGGCTCGAGGTCAGTCGGTCCGTCGCTCCTAGGGAATCGAGATCCTTCGAAACGGGATCGTCGGCACGGCGCCTTCGGGTTCGCGAATCTTCTCGTAGACCAGCCGATAGATGGGCTCGCTCCGGCTTTCGTGATGTCGCTCCCACTCCGTGCGTTCCTCGACCGGACGCGCTCCGCCCTCGAGCGGGAGCAGCCGCGGCGCGAAGCTCCCGTCAGCCTCGATGAACGAGGCCATCTCGAGCGAGAGCTCGCGAACGTCGGATTGAGCGTAGATGTCTCCGCCCACGCGCAGGAGCGTCGCGATGCGTCTGACGATGGTCGGGTTGAGGAGTCGCCGCTTGTGGTGGCGTTTCTTCGGGCAAGGGTCGGGAAAGTGAACGTGGAAACGGCTCACCGATCCCGCTGGCAACAGGCCGTCGAGCACGGCGCCTCCGTTCGCGAACAAGAACACGAGATTGTTGCACTCCAAAGCTTTTCGAAGCTCTTCGGCTCGCGCGACGAGCGGTCTTCTGATCTCGAAGCCGATGAAGTCGATGCCTGGATTTTTTCGCGCGCGCTCCGTCAAGAAGCCGCCGGCGCCCGAGCCGAGCTCGATCTCCACGAGCCCCTCGCGCCCGAACAGCGCGATCCGGTCGAGGCGTCCGAGCTCGACGCGCACGCTGAACGGGTTGGCGTGTTTTCTGACGCGTTCCATCAGCGCGGCGCAAACGGCACGACGTCGGCGACGTCGGCGACTCCGAGGCACGACATCAACAAGCGATCCAGGCCCACCGCAATCCCCGCGGCCTGTCCAATTCCGCCGAGGTCCGCGAGCAACCCTTCGTCGATTGGATAGACCGGCGCGCCGCTCGACGCCCGCGCTCTCTGGTCGGCCTCGAACCGAGCCCGTTGCTCGACCGGATCCGTGAGCTCCCCAAAAGCATTCCCGAGCTCCATCGGCCCGACGAAGAGCTCGAAGCGCTCCGCGCTACGTGGATCCCGCGTATCGATCTTGGCGAGCGCGGCCATCCTCGCCGGATAGCCGTGAAGGATCGTCGTTCGCCCGCGGTCGAAAGAAGGCTCCACGTGTTTGAAAAACGCTTTGAAGAAGATGTCGTCCCAAGAATCGGCCGGATCTGCCTTGACCGAGAGTCCCTTGGCGAGCTCCACCGAATCGTCGATCGACAGCGGGTCGGCCAAGCCGCGTCGCGTGAAGGCTTCGGTAACCGATAGACGGGCTGATCCGCTAGGGCGCCAAGGTCCTCCGACCGCATCGGCGACGGCTCGGACGAGCGCCTCGGTGTCGTCCATGATCTGTTCGAGCGTGCCCGCGAAGCGGTACCACTCGAGCATCGTGAACTCGGGCGTGTGCGTTCGCGAGCGCTCTCCGTTCCGAAACACACGCGCGATTTGATAGATCGAGCCGATCCCTCTGCCGAGCATTCGCTTCATGGCGTACTCGGGAGACGTGTGCAGGTAGAGCGTCTCCCTTGCGCCGTCTGGACCAAACTCCGTCGTTTCGTACGCAAACAGGTGAGGCTCTAGGCCTGGCGAGCGCACCGCGATCGGTGTGTCGACCTCCAGGAAGCCTCGCTGGTCGAAGAACGAACGAACCGCGTCGTTCATGCGCTTACGCGCCTCCAAGACGGAGCGCCGGGGGACGAAACCTCGATCGAGCACGTCAGAGCACGTCAGATCGTTCGCGGACGTTCGATGGGGGTGCGCTCGAAAGAGGCGGGGAGGGCGATCGGAGCCACCAACGCCGCTTCGACCTCTCTCGTCGAGATCCGCAGAATCTCGTCCTGGCGCGACGGTGGATTGGGCGACGGTGGCGGTGGATTGGGCTCCGAAAGATAGTGGCCGAGCGATCCGGAAGCGATCTCGGGCTCGAACGCCGACTTGACGCGATCGAGGGCGATGATGAGCACGGGCAGCACGAGCAGATCGAACGCGAGCGCGAACGCAACCAACACGACGAGCAACAGGCCGATTTGCACGGTCGGGAGGAACGTCGACAGACACAAGACCGAGAAGCCCACCGCGATCAACACCGAGTTCAACACCACCGGGTGACCAGCCTGAGCCAACGCGTAGACCAACGCCTTGTGGGCGTTCGGAGCGCCGTGCTGCCGCGCCCGTTGATACCGACTGATGATGTGGATCGTATCGTCGACCGCCACGCCCGCGCCGATGCACGCGATGAACGCGCTGTGGGTGTCGAGCGAGAGGCCCGTCAGCGACATCGTCGCGAAGGTGAGCGAGATCGGAATCAGGTTCGGAACCATCGCGAGCGTACCGAGGCCGACCGATCGAAGCCCGATCATCAACGCGATCCACACGCCTAAAGCGGCGAGCCCAAAGCTCCCGATCGAATCGCCGATCAGCCCGTGCACTACGCGCGCGAACATCATCGGAAGGCCTGTGACCGTCGCCTCGATGTCGGAGCCAGCGAGCTCGGCGCGGACGATCTTCGTGAGCTGGTCCCCGAACCGCAGCGTCGCCTCGCTCGAAAGCGCCGGCACCGCGACCATCAAACGGACCTCGCTCGCATCTTCGGTCGCGAGCGACTCGAAGCCCTCCGGGCTGATCAGCATGAGCTGCGCGACCGCCTCGCGAGAGGCCGGCAGGTCGTCAGGCGTGGCGCCCGGTCCGCTCAAGGTCCGATTTGCGAATCGAAGGTAGTCCGTGAAGCCGAAAACGCCGGCCAAGTCATGTTCGTCACGAAGCACCCTCGCGAGGCGGTCGGCTCGACGAAGTCGATCGGGATCCAAAAAGCCGCCTTGGGATTTCGAAGCGAGGATGATCTCGATGGAGTTGGCGCCGCCGAGGGCTTGGTCGATGACCAGCCGATCGTTGCGGAGCCGGTGCGTCTTGCCGAAGTAGTTGATGATGTTGGAGTTGACCTCGAGCTGGTTGACCACCGCGATCGACGCGCCGGTCAACAGCCCCAGCGCTCCCAACGTCAGCCCGAGACGTCTCGAGGCCGCGTCGGCGATCTTCCCGAGCACCTCGGCGAGCTGATCGGCCGAGTCGAACGGTCGAGGTTCACCGCGCGGGTGCCCCAATATGAACAACAGGAGCGGAACGATCGTCATCGTGAGCCCATACGCAGCGAGCAAGCCGAGCGCGGCCATGACGCCGAGCTCTCGGAGCGGCAGGATCGAGCTGTAGGCGAGCGCGGCGAAGCCGAATGCCGCGGTGGCCGACGTGATCAGGCAAGGCCACGCGACGACCTCGACAGCTTGGACCAAAGCGCGCCCGGCATCTTTGATACGGGCGTATTGTCGTCGCACCTCGCAGAGCAGGTGAACGCTGTCGGCCAAGCCCACGACCAAGATGATCGTGGGCACGACGGCCGTGGCCATGTTGAGCTCGACGCCCAAGACGGACGTTCCGGCGAGCAGCAAGAGAGAAGCTGTCCCTACGGCGACAAGAGGAACGACGCCGGAAGTGACGTCGCCGAACATCAGCCACAGCAACACGAAGAGCAACACGAAGGCCGCCGGCAGGAACGTGAGGATGTCGCGACGAACGCCGGAGGCTACCGCCTCCTTCGTGACCGACGCGCCAGCGAGATGCACGGAGCGTTGCTCGGTCTGGTATTCGTCGGCGATCGAACGGACCTCTCTGGCGATCTCCAGACGACGTCGCGGGTCGGCGCGCAGCGGGTCGAGCTGAACGAAGAGCAGGGTCTGGTCGGTGCGACGTCCGGCCAGCAGGCGCCAGTAGATCGGGTGGCCCGTGATTCGTTCTGCGAGTAGGCGGGCCGAGTCGGGAGTGACCGGTCCAACGGGCAGGAGCGGCCCGACGTCGACCGTGTCGGGCGTGCGATCGACCGAGCCAGAATCGCCCAACACGGTAGCCGTCGCGATGGAGAGCACGCGCTTTACGCCGTCGATGGCCCTGAGGCGGTGGTCGAGCTCGCGGACCGCGCCGATCGTGTCGGGATCGAAGACCGTCTGCTCGCGCTCGACGAAGGCGACGATCAGCGCCTCTCCGATCCCATAGGTCTCGTTGACTCGTTGGTACTCCAGCCAGTCCGCGCTCCCGCGAACGAAGATCTCGGGGCTGGAGTCGATCTCCACTCGGCTGAGCGCGACTCCGGCGAGCAGCGTGAGGACGCCGAGAATCGTGAGCGCGGTGCCTTTTCGTCTCAGGCACCAGGCGGTCGTCGACGCGACGAGGCGTCCCCATCGCGGAAGTGTGAGCCGGGCGAACATGAAGTTTGTGCTAGGCTCGGTTATTCGCTCCACGACGCAGTGCGACAACGGAAGATCGTCCGCTTGAACGGATTTTCAGTGGCTCAGTCGTGCTTGAACACGCCTGCGACGCGATGGCGGGCGCCCTTTTCCCCCCCTGAGGGAACCTTTTCCTCGCCTGAGCGAACCAACAGACACGTGACCTTGTTTCGCTCCTCGGTGAGGGCGCCTGATCCGTCGATCGTCGCGAGAGTGGTTTCGGTCAGCCTCGGGTCGAGCTTGAACAGAGCCCTCCCGAAGAGGTTGGGCGCTTCGCGCTCGATCTGGAGCGAGAGCTTCGGGCCGGCGATTTTTCGAAGCTGAGCGACTGGGACCTCCTTGGTGCCGTAAAGCACGGTGTTCGAGGCGCCGAGCCGATGCGGCTCCCGAGCGGCTTCCGCGACGAGCTCCGAGAAGGTGACGAGCCGGTCGGAGAGCCAGAGCCGGTCGGCCGCGTTGGGGCGATTGGCGTCGAGCAGGTGGTCTTGGCCGAGTACGAAGCGACGAACGATCTCCTCGGCGCAGTAGGCGATGGGCTCATCTGCGCGGAGCGCTCGGCGGGCGAGGAGGGCGGGCTCGTCGAAGGGCGGCAGAGGCAGGTTGGCTGCGCGCGGGCCGTCTTCGGTTTCCACGAACGAGACGCACAGCCTCAGCGGAGGCTCGTCTCTTGGACGAACCTCGAAGGTCACGAGGAGTCCGTCCCTGACTCGCAGGAGCGCATCGAGCGCCTCGGGCCACCCCCGCGCGAGCGCCGCCCGAAGCTCCAAGAAGGTGTAACTCTTCACCTTTCCGAACGGAGCGGGCGTAGGCTTTCCTTGGCTGTTCGCGAGCGCGGTCAAGAGCTCCGCGCGCGGGTGCTGCATGAGCGCTCCGTCGCCCCACAGGACCCAGACGCTCTCGTCGAGCTGGGCCTCGAGCCGCCGAAAACGCCGGGTCGACCACGCATCGAATAGCTTGGTCGCGGACTCCTCGAGCTTGCGACGAAGCGCCGGGCGGCCCTTGATCGGCGGAAGCATCGTCGTGCTGGGACGAGGAGGGAGCGCCGGCACACCCGTCGCTCCGGACGTCACCACTTGTCCGGACAACGATCGAGCTCGCTGAATGCGGATCGCCCAGTCAGGCCCAGCGCGGCCGGACAGAACAGCCAAGGCGGCTCCAAGTGCGTCGAATTCCGACATTGCCGCCGCGCCGACCTCCGATCACCGTCGATCGAGCTCCGTTTGAAGTTGACAGGCTCGGGGCCCTCCGTAAAGTCGCGCATCCTGACGGCCCACCGGGCTAGGAGCTTGCATGTCGATTCTGTCCGATTTCATCAAGGAAAGCGGCCTCACGTCCGAGGCCATCGTCACCGCGTCCTCGTCCGTCGAACGCCACTCGATCGACGACCGCGGTCGCCTGGTCGCTCGCGAGAATGCCCGGCGCGCCAAGAAGAGTTACGCGGACGCGGGAGTGCCCGCCGAGAAGCCCAAGGCTCTTGGGCGCGGAATCTCCTCCGGCACCCTTCACCGGGCGCTCGGCGGAGCACCGACTACGCGGGTCGTGCGAAAAAAGATCCTTCGCGCCGTGAACGACCGCCTCGCCAACGCGAAGAAAGACACCGTCACGTCGAAGCAGCTCTTCAGCGACGTGCCCGCCAAGAAGGGCAAGAGCAAAGCCAAGAAGTAACGGCCACCCCGGCGCTGTAACCCGGCTTGGCACGACCGGCTTGGCACGACCCTGCTCGTCGTGGGAGATCGGTGGCCAGAGCCATGAGCGACGACGAACGTCCGAGGAAGTCCTGGCGCGAGATCGACGCGGGTCGTGACCGAAAATCTCAGCGCTCTCGCTCCGACCCTGCCGAGCGCGCACGTTCCAAACAGGCGGAGACCCAGGCCTACCGGTCCTACAAGTCTCAGCTCGACAAGCTCTTCACGCCCGGAGGTGCACCGCTGCCCCCGAGCCTCGCCGACAAGCTCGGTCCGGCCTCCGAGGAAGCGAAGAGAGACCGCGAGCTCCTCGACGCGTTGGCAAAATCTCCTGGCGCAGAAACCTTACGCGCCGTAGTGACCGCGAACGTGTCGCTCCCGAGCGATCCGCGCCTCCTCGTTCAGCTGTTGGACGTGCGTGAGGCCGCCCTGGCCAAAATCGTCCTCGAACGGCTCCTCTCCATGATCGAAGACGAGAACAAGCGGCCCAACAAAGCGCTCGCGCTCCAGCGCATCGAGTCTTTGCTCAACCTCGTCGACGACGAAGAAGTCGCCGCGCTCGCGGCTTCCGTTCGGGCGGTCCTGTAAGCGTGCTCCGTCCGTCCGCGGAAGTCGCCGCGGCTCTCGCGCTCCAGGCGCCCATCGTGGCGCTCGAGTCGACGTTGCTCGCGCACGGGTTGCCGAAGGAAGAGAGCCTCGAGGCTGCCCACGCGATCGAAGCCGCAGTTCGTGAAGAGGGCGCGGTCCCCGCTACCATCGCGATCATCGATGGCGCCGCCAGGATCGGCCTCGATGATCAGGACCTCGAGACGATCGTTTGGGGTCCAACGAAAAAAGCGTCGCTCAGGGACCTCGCTCCCGCCCTCGCGCTCGGCGGCGTCCACGCGACTACGGTCGCCGCTACCATGGCCATCGCTCGACGAGCGGGCGTCCGCTTCTTCGCCACCGGCGGAATCGGCGGAGTCCATCGCGGCGCCGACCAGACCTTCGACGAGTCCGCGGACCTCATGGCGCTCGCCACCGAACCTGTGCTCGTCGTCTCCGCCGGCGCCAAGTCGGTTCTCGATTTGGCCCGAACGCTCGAACGCCTAGAGTCGCTTGGCGTTCCGGTTATTGGTTGCAACACCAACAAATTTCCGGCGTTCTACCACCGAGGCTCCGAGCTCGACGTGCCCTATCGAGTCGATGAGCCGAGTGAAATCGCTCGCGTCTTCGCGATACGCCTCGAGCTCCAACAAGGCGGCATGCTCGTCGTCCAACCGCCGCCGACCGAGCCCGACATCTCGGAGGCCGAGCTCGCTTCGTGGATCGACGAGGCGCTCGCCGACCCGGCCACCCCGCGCGGTCCCGCGCTCACGCCGTTCTTGCTCGCCCGGCTCGCCGATCGATCCAGAGGCCAGCTCGTCGACGTCAACGTCGAGCTGGTCGTCGCCAACGCACGCCTCGCCGCAAGGATCGCCGTCGCTTCGTCTCACATCTGAACGGGCTCGATCACCTTGGCGGGCTGCTTGGGCCTCGCGCTGCGGGCGTCCGGTGACCCCGCGTCCGTCCCCTTCGACGCCGCAGGCGCCAAAGGGTCGGCGGGTCCAAGACCGCTGTCCGGCGGATCTCGAGGCAACACGGCCATCCCGGAATCCGGCGGCCCACGTGGGGCGACCTTCTCGACGTCCGAGCCTCCGCCAAAGACCAACAGCGCACCGACGCCCAATGCGCCGATCAAAACGAAGGGCAGAAAGCGACGAGCGCTGGACACTCTGTCGACCACGATGGCGGGCACCGGCTCGTTCGCCGAGGGCAACGCCAACAGAAAAGAAGGCGCGCTCGGCTGTTCGGCCGCGGGCGCGTCACTCGAGAGCTGCTGCTCGACCGACCGAAGCAAGCGCGCGGCCTCTGTCGCATCCGCCGGTCGCTCCGCTCGGTTGGGCGCAAGGAGTGTCGAGATGGCCGCGGCGAAGGACTCGGGAACGGTCGGATCGAGGGCCCGAACGTCCAGGCGCTCCGGCTTGAGCACTCGCCGCTCGAGGATCTCCTTGTAGGTCTTGGCGCTGAACGGAATCTCTCCGGTGATGAGCTCTGCCAAGACCAACCCGAGCGCGTACAAGTCGGCGCGACCGTCGAGCGTATCGTCGATCAGTTGCTCCGGAGCCATGTACGGCAACGTTCCCAGGATGATCCCTTTCTCGGTGAGCCGAGACTCGGCGTCTCGGTTGGTCGAAAACGCCACGCCGAAGTCGAGGATCACCGCGTGATCGTCGCCTTCGAGGATCATGATGTTCTCGGGCTTGAGGTCTCTGTGGATGACCTCGATGGCGTGTGCCGCAGCTAGACCCTCCGCGACGTCAGCGCCCCACTTCGCGAAGCGTGCGTAATCGACGTGCAGCTCTCCGGACTTCGCGAGCGCGTGCAATGTCCGCCCGCGCAAGAACGCCATCGTGACACCCCGCCCGCCGTCGGGGAGCTCGACGAGGTCGTGGATCCGACAGACACGCGGACTCGAAATTCGCCGCGCCAGCCGGACTTCGCGCTTGAGCCGCGAGAGCAAATCGGGGTCCGAGGCGGCTTTGGAGATGATCTTGAGCGCGACGACCTCTTCGAGCTCCCGATCTTCGACCCGAAAGACCTCCCCCATCCCGCCTTCGCCGAGGCGGCTGAGGACTTTGAACCGAGCACCAAAGTCCGCGCTCACGTCTCGCTCGGGCTCGAAGAAGGATCCCGTTTTCGAAGGGCCATGGTGCGCGTCGACCGAAGTCGCCGCTGGCAGTTGTCGGTGGGCCCATCGCGACAGCTCGGCGCGGGCCGCGTCATCATCGATCGAGAAGGGATCGAGCGCCGTGAGCAGGGCTTCCAGGTCCGGCCACCGCTCGGCTGCGACGATCGAGAGCCCGCGTTCGATGACGCCCCAAAGCGCCTCCGAAATTCTCTCGATTCGATCGGGTGACGAGCGAAAAGCGCCCGCTGTTGGATTCTCGCCGAACGGAGCGCGTGCCTCGAGCAGCTCGTAGAGAATCGCCGAGAGCTCGAACACGTCCGTTTCGTTCGTCGGGCGTCCACCCGCCAAGAGCTCCGGCGCGAAGACTGCGGGCGAGGCCGCGAATCTCGAGAGCACGTCCACCAGCTTCACGTCGCCCTCTGGCGTCACGATCAGCTTCGCCGGCGACATCGCTCCGTGGACCGGTCCCGAGCCAGCTAGGCGAGGTCGCAGCTCGATGAGGATCCGAGCCGCGCGCTGAACGGCCCACACCGCGGCTTGCTCCAGTATCGGCGGGCGAATGCCGACGGCCCGTCCAAGGTCGAGCCCCTCGATCTTCTCTGCGACTGCAAAAGGCCCGTCGTCCGACGTGCCCGCCGCGATCACCCGGGCGACGCTCGGATGCCTGACCGTTTGGGCCTCCGACAGCAGCGCTTGGAGCTCGGGGGTGGCGCGCAAGGCTCGAACGACTACGTCGGCTCCGGTGGATGAGCGAGCCAACCAGACGTCGCGCCGCTTCGTGTCGAGGGGTCGCGACAACACGCAGTTGCCAACGGTTCGACCCTCCGCGAGCACCCCGCGAGGCTACCTGGGATCGAAGTCCGGATGAAGATCAGTGCGCAGGCATCGATCGAAACTCTTCGTATCGGCCCGGGTCGTCACCCGCGAGAAACAAGTAGATAGAGGCCGCGCCGCTCACGACCGCCGTGCCTAGGGAGATGAGATAGAGGCTCTGGTTCGTATCGAACGAATCGCGCGCGGTCAGCGCCTGCTCGCGCAGCGCCGAATGGGACCGGTCGATCTCGAGCGCGCTGGAGTACCGATCGACGGTCGACTTGTCATCGCTCGCCGACGAATAAAAGACGGCGCCGGCGACCGCTGCTCCGATCGCGAGCGCGCCGGTGGCGAAGGCGCCATAGCGCATCAGGCGCGCGCTCGACTCGTACGACTCGATGGTCTCTTTGGCCGGAACGAGCGTGATCTCGTGGCCGACGACGAGGCCAGGCGTGACGAGGACGTCGAGCGTCGCACGGTAAAAGCCGTCCTTCGAGAGCTCCAAGACATGCGGGCCAGCGGGCAGCACGATCACTTGCCCAGGCACCTCGGGGCGTCGTCGATCGTCGACCGTCAGCGCGGCGTCCGGAACGTTGCTGTTGATCTTGAGATAGCCGGTGCGTTGGCTGAGCAGCGGCTGAAGCACTACGACCGCCGCCGCTTTCGACGCTTCGATCAGCCCGCTCGCATCGGCGCTCTGACGTTCCGTTCGTTCCAGGGAGCTCGCGGCCTTGGCATCGACGAGCACGAGATTCAAGACCAGCCCTGCGTCGCCTACGCGTGCGATCGATCCAGCCACGAGGTGATCGGCTTTCACCGCCGAGGCGATCTGCGCGTAACAGCGCTCGTCGCCGCAGGCCCCGAGGAGCTCCTTGCGCTTCTCGAAGGCCAAGAGCGCGGCGATCTGCTTGGGCGACACCGTATCGAAGACGCCGGTTCGTGCGATGGCCGTCGCCACGGTCTCGGTGACGCCAGCCGCGAGCTCGTCCGGGACCCCTTCGGCCGCGATAGAGGCGATCGCCAATCGCGGCTTCGGCTCTGCCGCGTTCGCGGAGAGCGGCCAGGCGATGAGAGCGAAGATGAGGAATCGTCTGAGTGAAGACATGGCGCGCTCCTTGGGGCTCTAGGTGTTCTAGGCGTTCAAGGTGTTCAAGGTGTTCAAGGTGTTCGGGCGGCGGCTGCGGACGTGGGCTCGGCGATTGGTTCGGCGGGTCGGAGGCGCTCGGGGAGCACGGTGCCGACCGTGGCCAGCAAGGCCTCCGCGGTCTTCAGGCTGTCCTGGGCCATCGGGCGTTGATCGCGAAACACGGGCTCGCCGGTCTTCGTGTCGATGACGCGAATCGCCAAGGCCTTGGACCCGCTGATGTCCATGATCTCGGACTCGACGATGACGTCCGCACCGACGGCCTTGGCCTTCGCGAGGGCGTCGGCTCGGGACAGCGAGCCTGGTTGATAAGACGCCTTGGCGAACTCGAACTTGGCGAAGTGGGTCGCTACGTATCGGCCGAGCTCGCTGGCACTCGACTTCATCTTCGGTGGCACTTTGGGCTCGAGCACGAGTGCAGAGATGCGGACGGCCTTGGCCGCCTTGTGTCGCGCTACGATGCGCGTGTTGGCGACTTCTTCCACTTCGAGCGCGAGCGTTCGGGTCTCACCGATGATGTCGGCGACGTCTGGGCCGACCATGGTCTTCTTGTCGGACCCGCCGAGCAGCAACTTTCCGAGACCCTTGGCGAAGTAGACTTCCTTCACGGGCGCGCCGCCGAGCGCGCGCTCGAGGCCGCGCTTCAACGTCAACAGCGCGTCCCGATCGGGCAGGTCTTGTACGATGAGCGTGACTGATCCGGCGGCCTGCCCCAAGTTCGTGAGCGCTTCGCTGAAGCTCGCATCTTTGAGCAGCTTGTCCACGGCGTCGCTCGCGCCGTGCGCTCTGCCTGTTCCTCCGAGCGCGGTGGCCTCGGTGACGAGCGTGCGGGTGGCGCGACCGGTCGCCAGATCGACCAATCGCGCGGTGAGGCGAACGGTAGAGCTCTCGACCCCTTCGAACTGCGCTGGCGCGCCGTACGCGACGCCGCCCGCGACGATCGCATCCGCTTCCATCACGCCCAGGCCTTCTGGCAGTCGTGCTTCGAGCACGTCTTTCGGTGTCACCACCGAGCGAATGCGTTGAGTCGTTTCGGCGTCGACGATCTCGAAGCCACGTTCTTGAAGAGATTGTTCGAGGCGAGCCCTCGCGGGTGTCCCTGATTCCGCGTCGTCGAGCACGATCGCGACCCGCGGACCTGGGAAGGCGGAGGTGGTGAGGGAGAGGATGGCGAGCGAAAGATTCATGGAGTTCCTCGGCGGATTCTGCCCGATGATCTTCGGGCGCCCAACTCCCTAACTTTGTGCGAACGCCGTGCCATCCAAGCCGGAACGGCCCGGTCCCCCGTTCGTGTCACCCGTTACGTCGAATCCGCGGCCCCGTTACACTCCGGAAAGCCGCGATGAGGCTCAATCCATGGCAATGACGCGCAGACTCCGCCCCGAGGCAGAATCGCGGGCGTCGAGCCCGCGCGCCTGGCTCGTTCGGGCGGGTCAGGCTGAGCGCCCCCTCTCGCGCCCGGCGATCTTCGAGGTGGGCTCGGCGCTCGAGCTCGGCCGAGCGAACGCCGAAGACGACCCGTTCATGTCGGCCCGACACGTTCGCTTGGTTCGAGAGCGAGACGTCGTCAGCATCGAGGATCTCGAATCCGCAAACGGCACACGTGTCGGAGGCGACCGCGTCGCTCGCACATCGCTGTCCGACGGAGACGTCGTAGAGACCGGACAGACCCAGTGGGTGTTTCGGCTGCAGCACGCGGAGGTCCCGAGCGTCCCCGCGACCTCCCCGATCACTTCTCTGAGCCCGACGTACCTCGACGTGGTCGCGCGCGTGTCGCGGATCGCGCGCACTCGCGTGCCTGCCTTGTTTCTCGGCGCGAGCGGTACGGGCAAAGAGGTCCTCGCGCGCTCGCTGCACGAGGCCTCTGGGCGTACCGGATCGTTCGTCGGCGTCAACGCAGCCGCCATTCAGCCGGGTCTTCTAGCGTCCGAGCTCTTTGGATATGAGCGCGGGGCCCACTCGACGGCCGATCGGTCTCGTCCTGGCCTCGTGCGCGCTGCGCATGCCGGCACGCTGCTCTTGGACGAGATCGGCGACATGCCGCTCGAGGTTCAAGCCGCGCTCCTTCGCGTACTTCAAGAAGGGGAGGTCGTTCCGGTGGGAGGTGAACAAGCGGTTCGCGTCGACGTTCGTGTCGTCGCTGCGACCCATCGCGATCTCGACGAGCTCGTTCGCGACGGGAAGTTTCGGGCGGACTTGTTGGCTCGTTTGGCCGGCGCTCGCATCAGGCTCCCTTCGCTCGTCGATCGTATCGAGGATGTCGGAATTCTCGCGGCCACGTTCTTGGAACGCCTGGGCGCCGCGACCGCGACGTTCACTCCCGATGCGTATCGCGCGCTGTTCCTCTACGACTGGCCGTTGAACATTCGAGAGCTCGAGCGTGCGATCGAAGCGGCTGTAGCGTTCGCCGGCGACGGAGGGATCGAGCTCGCCCACCTCCCGGAGGCGATTGTCCCCAAGAAATCGGCGCCGATCGACGCGGAGTCTTGGGCCAGTGAGCTCCCGCGGCTCCTCGACGCCCACGCAGGCAACGTCACCAAAGTCGCCGCGGAGCTCGGGCGGAGCCGCAAGCAGGTTCACCTGTGGATCAAGCGGCTCGGGCTCGATCCCCGCGTGCACCGAAAGTGATCGGACGGATCAGAACGCGACGATGGCGCACGCCAACGCAAGAAGCACGGAGGTGACCGCGAAGCTCAAGGCCGCCAGCTCCGCCGAGTCCCTTTTCGATACGGCGTCATCCAAGGTCGCGCCGAACTTCGGGGGTCCGCGTAATTCGTCGCGCGCGTCGGCCGCAGCCACGCTGAACCCAACGGCCAGGCCGGCAGAGAGCACCGAGAAGCTGGCCAGGCCGTACGTGAGCATCGGCGCAGGCTCGCGGCTCGGAGCGATCGCGTCCGCCGTACGGGCTTCGATGGGAAAGAGGCGCCCCATCAGGAGCTCCATCGTGTCGTCCCAGGTACCTTCGAGCGGTCCACGGATCTCGGCTCTCGTCACTTGCCCGTCCGGCGCTCGGCGTTCGGCGAGGACTTCCAAACGAGAACGCCCCCCAACGACGGAGAGGTGAACGATGTCGACGCCCGCTCCATGCGATCGTGCGACGACCATCCCGCGCCGTTCGACGGCGCGCGACAAGGATACGCGAAGCTCGTCCAGCGCCGTGTCGGGGACACCGAGGACGGGCTCCACCTCGATCGCGATGGCCGCGATCGCCAGCAGCCCAAAGAGCACGCAGCAGCATTCCGCTCCGGTCTGGCTTGCGCAAGCGTGGACCCACGCTCGGCGAACGGGCATTCTCACTCGATGAGCGACGCGACCGTTCCCGTTGCGGGCGCTGGTCTCCCCATCCGTGCGCTCGAGGTCGAGGTCACTGATGGTCCCGATCGCGGTCGCACCGCGACCTCCAGCTCCGATACGCTCACGATCGGCACCGCCGCGCCGAATGACCTGGTACTCAGCGACCCTACCGTCTCTCGCTATCACGCGGATCTCGTTCGCCGTCACGACCGGATCGCGATCGTCGATCACGGCTCGACCAACGGGACCTGGTCTTTGGCTACGCGGATCGAGCGCGGTTCGGTGGCCCCGGGATCGACCCTTCGCCTCGGGCGGACGTCTATCCGCGTCGGTGATGGAGAGCCTTTCACGATCGAGCTCTATCCAGGCGAGCGCTTGGGTCGGCTCCTCGGCCGCTCGCCCGCGATGCGTCTCTTGATGGCGCGAATCGAACGCGCGGCCAGGAGTGACTCCTCGGTCCTGTTGCTCGGAGAGACCGGCGTGGGCAAGGAAGTCGTGGCGCGTGCTCTTCACGACGCGAGCCCGCGCAGCAAGCGGCCTTTCGAGATCGTCGATTGCGGCGCGATGCTCCCCACCCTCGTGGCTAGTGAGCTGTTCGGCCACGAGAAAGGCGCGTTTACGGGCGCAGATCGTCAGGCCTCCGGCGCGTTCGAACGAGCGGACGGCGGCACGCTCTTTCTCGACGAGATCGGCGAGCTCCCCCAGAGCCTGCAAACGTCGCTGCTCGGCGCGCTCGAGCGGCGAGCGTTTCGGCGCGTGGGCGGCAAAGAGACGATCTCGGTCGACGTTCGGGTGGTCGCGGCGACGAATCGGGACCTTCGCACCGAGGTCAATGCGGGCACGTTCCGCCAAGATTTGTTCTTCCGGCTCGCGGTCGTCACGCTCGCGATCCCGCCGCTCCGAGATCGGCGGGAGGACATCGCGTTGTTGGCGCTGTCGTTCTTGCGAGCGCTTGGGCATTCGGGCTCCCTCGAAGAGGTGCTGCCGCCCAAGACCATCGAGGCTCTCGAGCGGCACTCGTGGCCGGGCAACGTCCGAGAGCTCAAGAATGCGGTCGAAGCAGCGTGGGTCATGGGAGAGGCGCCCCCACTGACGGAGGAAGCGAGGGTCGCTCCGAGCGGCGATCGCTTTCACGAGCTGTTCGGGCTGCCATACTCCGATGCGCGCGAACGATTGGTGGACGCCTTCGAGGACGCCTACGCTCGCGCGCTCCTCGATCGCTCGGGAGGCAACGTGTCGCTTGCCGCGCGTGAGGCACGTATGAGCCGTTCTTACTTGACCAAGCTTTTGCGCCGCCGCGGCATTCGTTCGAAGAGCGATGGCGAGTGACGGAAGAAAGCGCGTCGCTGCGCTGCTCGACCCCTCTGAGCTGCTTCAAAGTGAGCGCTCGCTCGCGATTCCAGCGGAGACCACGAAGACCGATCCGCAGGCTCCGAGCTCACTGGATTCGACCAAGAGCCCCCCACAATTCGAGGTCACCAAAGACGCGCCGCTAGGACACGCGCTCGGGCGCGCGGAGAGCATGGCCGATTTTCCACCTGAGCCGACCCACGCGACTTGGGTGCGGGGGCCACCGGCCTGGGGGATCGGCGTCCCGAGCTCCTCGGCGACGCGGCCGGGCATAACGCCCACTTCTCCTGAGGAAGTCCCGGTGCCGAAGGAGCCGGGCACACTACGCGCCATCGAGCCGGCCCGAGCTCCGGCGAGAGCTTCACGCGCCGCGTGGGCGTTCCTGATCACTGCCGGAACGATGCTTTCGGTGGCGCTCGTCGTTCGATTCAGAGCGCTACCTCCCACAGACCTCCCGGTTCGAGCCCCCGAAGCCTCCGCCGCCCCGCTTGATGTCGCGGACGAGAAATTCGTAGGACGTCAAACTAAATCTCCGAAGCTCGACGACGGCCCTTCGGAGCTCGAGCTCGAGAAACCTCCCGAATACACTCCGGCGACGCTCGACCTCGCGAAGAAGAAACCTCCGCGAGGGCAGAAGCGAGCCCGCGAGCGCGAGGAGGTGCGCCCGAAAAAGAGCGCACCGCGCGCCAGAGCTCGAGATCCCCACCCGCACCTCTCCTCTGCGTTGGCGAGGAGACGTCTGTCGTTCGTGGACCTTCGGTTGCTGCTTCCCGACGCGAGCTTCGAGCTCGATCAAAGCCGGGAGCTCGAGGAAGAAGCCGATCGCGCGCTCGCGACACGAATCTCGAACGCGCCGATCACTCGAGCCCTCGCCGAGGCCCACCTGGCCCGGGCGCTCGAAGCGCTCCGACGCGCCGCGCTCGATGCTTCACGACTGGAGTCCTTCGAAGCGCGCTACTTCGGGCTCGCGCGAAGGCTGCCGTCGGCCAAGGATGGCCCCGAGGCCGAGGCCGTACTACGAGAAGCCGATGCGCTCGCGACCGAGCTGCGCTAACGCTCCTCTGTTCGGCGAGCGCGCACGACTCGGCCTCCAGCGCTCTTGGTCCCGCGCAAGGCTCTGTCTTCTTGTTTGGATTCGATCCCCTGCACGCAGTCTCGGCAGAAGACCTCTTCCGGCACTTCGATCCCCACACGAAGCTCGACGTCACGACCGCACTGAGCGCAGCTGAAATGGTGCACTGACAGGTCCCGGACGTCCGGGTCGCTCACGTCGAGGATCTCGAAGGCACACTTTCGGCACATCGCGCGGCTCGGATCCTTGGGCGCGAAGGGGATCGTGTCGGATTGCCCGCACACGGAGCACACGATCCGAACCGATACGCGCGTCCCGTGATCGTTTCGGATCTTCTTGGCTTGTCGCTGAACGCGAGTGTCCGGAGCCTGATCCGTCCGCCGAGCCATGTGCCACCGTCCCGCGACCGCGGTGCTCTTGGCGAGCGATCCGTAACGGATGAACAGCGGTAGTACGGTGGCACTGAACACAGATCGCGCGCTCAAATGTTGCGCTTACACATGTGTTCAGATAGGTTGAGCCTATGCACGGCCTCACCGATCGACAGAAGGAAATTCTCGAGTTCATTTCCCGTCGCGTTCAAGTTCAGGGCTACCCGCCGACCATCCGCGAGATCGGCGAGGAGATGGGAATCCGCTCCACGAACGGCGTGAACGATCACCTGAAGGCATTGGAGCGCAAGGGGTTCCTGATGCGCGAGGGACTCAAGTCTCGAGCCCTGCGACCGCTGGGTGCGGAGGTCGGCAACGTCGTTCGCGCGATTATCCCAGAGAGCGCAAACACCATCGAGGTTCCTGTGCTGGGCCGCGTCGCCGCGGGTGCGCCGATCTTGGCTGAGGAGAACATCGAGACGACCGTTCGGATCGACAGTTTTTTTCTCGGCGCCAAGCCCGCCGACAAGGTCTTCGCGCTCAGGGTCACCGGCGAGTCGATGATCGAAGCAGGGATCTTCGATGGCGACTACATCTTCGTACGCAAGCAGCTCGAGGCGAGGTCCGGACAGATCGTCGTGGCGATGATCGACGGCGAAGCGACCGTGAAGCGCTACGAGCCCAAGGGGGACGAGATTCACTTCGTTCCCGAGAACTCCAGCATGAGCCCCATCGTGGTGAGGAAGAAGGATTTCCGCTCCACGCAGATCCTCGGAATCGTGATGGGCGTGTGGCGACGAATGTTGTGACCGGCGATCTAGCGTTCGTGGTTGTTCGCGATCCTCCGCTGGGCTAGGTCGGCCCCATGAAGCTCGACCAAATGAAAGTCATCGTCACTGGCGGCGCCCAAGGCATGGGCCGCCACTTCTCGCTGCGGCTCGCGCAGGCGGGTGCGCAGGTCGCGGCCGGCGACGTCCGCGAGGAAGGTCTTGAGTCCCTTCAGAAGGAAGCGGCGAGCCTCCCTGGCAAAGTCCACGTGCGCAAGCTCGATGTCTCCAAGGAAGGGGACGTGGAGGCCTTCGTGGGCTGGGCCGCGGACGCGATGGGCGGGCTGAACGGCCTCGTCAACAACGCCGGCATCTTGCGTGACGGGCTCCTCGTTCGAAAGGACAAGAAGACCGGCGAGCTCACCAAGCTCAGCCTGGAGAACTGGCAGGCCGTCCTCGACGTCAACCTGACCGGCGCCACGATGATGGTGCGTGAGACGGTGTTGAAGATGGTTCAGCGCGACGAGAAGGGGGTCATCGTCAACATGTCCTCGATCGCGCGTCACGGAAATCGAGGTCAGTCCAACTACAGCGCGGCCAAGGCCGCGTTGGCCGCGAACACCAAGACCTGGTCGCTCGAGTTCGCCCCGTTCGGCATTCGCGTCGGCGCGATCGCTCCTGGCATGATCGAGACGCCGATGACCCAAGGCATGAATCAGAAGGCTCGTGACGCGCTCGTGGCCGCGATCCCGGTGGCGCGCATCGGCGAGCCCGAGGACATCTGGCTCGCCGTGAAGTTCGTGTTTGAGTGCGACTACTTCAACGGTCGTACGATCGACGTCGACGGCGGTCTCGCGTTCTGATCACTTCACCTTCGCGCCGCGCGCGCCGCCCTTGACGCTCAAGGGCTTGCCGCTCGCGAGCGCCCCTCTGAGCACACGAATCACCGGCTCGCGGATCGACAGACCCGTGTCCTCGGGAGCGGCGTCGAAGTCCCTGAACGTGAACTTGTCGCCTCCGCCTGTGGCGTCACCGTACATGAAGTCGTTGATGACGATCCGGTAACTGGCCGCGTCGTCGATCGGCTTTCCGTTCTTGTCCACGACCGCGACGACCTCACGGACGCCCGCTTTCTCGCGGTACTTCCAGGTGATGCCGGAGACGACCGGACCGTCGATCACGAGCTGATCCTTGAGCTGCTTGCCCGTGAGCTTGACGATGAAGAGGTTGTTTTCCCACGGGAGCACGCCGAGGAGGTCACCCAGCGTGACGTTTCCTTTGGCCAGGGGTTGCCGAAGCCCGCCGTAATTGCAGATCGCGAGGTCCGCATTTGGAAAGGCAGCGAGCCACGCGTCGGTGACCATGTGGCCGAGCGGCGAGTCGGAGAAGCTCCCGATCGGGAGCGGCTTTTCGATCGCGCCGAGCACCTCACCCGTCAGCGCTTTGGATTTTTGACGGGCCTCCTCGACGATGGCGAGGAGGTCGGCACGAGGCGGCGCGACGGGCTTGCCGGTGTCTCCGGTGACGTCGATGACCTGAGCGTCGACCGACTTCACTGTCCTCGACGCGTTGTCGACCTCGATGTCGAAGCGCACGTAGTGCCACCCTTTCATGCCAGGGTTCACGACCTTCACGCCCCCCACGTCACCCCCTTCGATGCGATGGTTCTGTCCTGCAACGACGGCGTGCACGCCGAGCCTGGGCAGCGCGGTGAGCGTCTCGGAGACGACGGCGAGCGTGTCGTGGAACAGCACGACGATGACCTCGGCGCCTTTCTCCTTCACTTCCTTGACGACGCGAGGGAGCGTCTCCGCGTACGGCTTCCAGGCGAGCCCCGCGACGTTCTTGGCCAAGGTCGTGAATGGCGTCCCAACGTACGACAGCCCAATTACGGCGACCTTGAAGCCCCCGCGCTCGACGATCGTGTACGGCTTGACCCAAGGCGGCGCATTGTCCGTTCCCGCCTCGACGATGTTTGCACCGAGAAACGGAAACTTCGCCTGTTGAATGCGCGCCTTCAGCACCTCGATCCCGAAGTCGAACTCGTGATTCGCGACGTTGGCGGCCGCCATTCCCAAGGCGTTGTAGGCCGCGATGACCGGCTCACCGCGGAGCACGGTGCTCTCCGTCGGCCCGGTCCACATGTCGCCGTTGTCGAGGATCAGGGAGTGGTTCGGGTCGAGCTTCTCGACCTCGCTCCACAAGCCGCCGATGTTGGCGATCCCGCCTTGATATTTCGGATAGTCCTTTGGCTCGGTGGGCAGCAGCCAGCCGTGGAAGTCGGACAGCGCCACGACTTTGAGGATCGTGGATTGCGGCGGCGGCGGCGCTACGGGAGCGGCGGGCGGGGGCGGGGGAGGGGTCGCGCACGCGGCCAGGAACCACGCGAGGAGCCCAGATCGGACGAATGGACGTGCGATCGACATGGCCGCGTTTAGACCTCGTGAGCGGCGAGATCAAGTTCGAGGTCTTCCGTGGGAGGATGCGACCGCGTGGAGTACTACTTTTTTCGCTACGGAGATCTCGAGCTGCATCGACGGATGGTCTCGGATCGGCGGCGAACTCGAGCTTTTGCCGACGCGCTCTTCGAGGTCGTATCGAACGAATCCTCCGTGCTCGACGTGGGGACAGGCACGGGGATCTTGGCCATGCTCGCAGCCCGCGCGGGAGCGCGGCGCGTCTACGCGGTCGACTTCGCGGACATCGTCGATGTCGCCAGGAAGTTGGTCGCAGCCAATGGCCTCGACGACACGATCAAAGTGATTCGCGCGCCCGCCGAGGAGCTCATGCTCGAGGAGCGGGTCGACATCCTCGTGAGTGAATGGCTCGGCAACTTCGCGCTCGTCGAGTCGATGTTGGAGGACGTTCTTCACGCGAGGGAGAAGAACTTGAAACCTGGCGGTCGTATGATCCCGGCGTCGGTGAGCCTGATCCTCGCGCCATTGGACGACGCGGTGACGTACGCCGACGACGGTCCTGGCTTCTGGCGTAATCCGATCCACGGCCTCGACCTGTCGCAACTCGAGGCGTGGGAGCTCGCGCAAGGCAAGGCCTGGCAACGTCACGTCGAGCCGGGATCCTTACTCGCGCAAGGCCAGCCGATTGTGTCGCTGGAGCTCGCTCGCGCTACGATGGCCGACACGAGCAAAGAGGGCCGAGTCACCTACGTGGCGCGGCGCGACGGAGTGCTCAACGCGTTCTGCGGCTGGTTTTCTGCCGAGCTCACCGAGCGCATCACACTCGACACCGGGCCTGGCCAGGGGCCGACGCATTGGGCCCAGACCTACGTGCCGTTTCCGCCCAGGGTCGTTCGCAAAGGACAGCCGATCGAGGTCCAGTACGCGCTCGGACCCGATCCCCGGGAGCGCCGAAACCAGCGGCTCATGCTCCGAGTGGACGGCGTCGAGCAGGTCTGTTGTGTCGAGTAGGAGGTCGAGCAGCGGCGCTCGGAGAAACGCGCCGCGATAGGTGAAGCGCGGAAGAAAAGGTGCTATGCGGCATGAAGCACGCCGAAATTCGGCGTCTGGACGGACGGTACTGATAGTTGGCTGGTCTCGATTTTCCCGACAAGCTCCGGCGCGGTCTCGGCGGCGGCAAGGTCGTGCCTCCGGAGGTCATCGCGCAAAAGCTCGGCGCGTTCGACCGCGACAAGGATGGCGCCGTGACTCAGGAGGAGCTCGCGTTCTTCTTGCAGAAGCATCACGTGGGCGGACCTTGGTTTTGTAAGCTCACCGCGCAGACCGTTTGGAAGGTCTGCCAAGACTGGGTTCAGGCTGACGTCGGCGCAATTCGTGTCGACGCCATGGCGCGTTCGCTCGCGTCGATGATGAAGGCCAAAGCTCGCCCAGCTCGACGCTACGTCGTCACGCCTGAGGTCGTTCAGGGCTACGAAGACCCCGTCTTCCTCGACGAGATGAAGCAGAAAGCAGCGCCACGCGCCGCGTCGAAGCCTGCCACGGGCGCACCTGCGGCCAAGCCCGGCGCGCCCGCGGCCAAGCCCGGCGCACCCGCGGCCAAGCCCGGCGCACCCGCGGCCGCAAAGCCCGGCGCACCTTCCGCCAAGCCCGTTGCGACCGCCAGCGCAGGCGCCGGCGGTCCGCGACCACGTCCTCGGCCACGACCAGGTCCCCGCTGAAGATCCCTGCGGACGCCGCCGGCGAACGTCTCGATCACGCGATCGCTCGCCTCATCCCTTCTGCTTCCGTACGCGAAATCAGGGGCGCGCTCGAAGAGGCTCGCATCCTCGTCAATGGACGAAGGCGAGCACCCGGTGATCGCGCCCGCGGCGAAGAAAATATCGACGTCTCCCAATTCACTCCGCGAAAAAAAGCCCAAGTGTTGCCAAACGCCGAGCTCGCTCGGCGCTCCGCCGTGTTGTTCGAAGACGAACACCTCCTCGCCCTCGACAAACCTTCCGGCATCCACACCGCTCCCGTTCGGCCGCATGACGTGGACACCTTACTCGCCGCAGCGATCGCGCACGATCCACGAATCGCCGCCGCAGGACCGCCCCTCGAAGGCGGCCTCGTCCATCGCCTCGATCGCGGAACTTCCGGCGTGGTCTTGTTCGCGAAAGACGCAATGACACGCGCCCGACTCCGTGAAGCCTTCTCCGCCCATTCGATCGAGAAACGCTACCAAGCGCTCGTCCTCGACGTGTCTGGCCTCCCTGCCGGTCTCGTCATCGACGCGCCCCTCTCTAGCTCAGGGCCTCGCGTCCGTTTCGATCCAACCGGCCTCTCCGCGGTCACGATCGTTCGCTCGATCGAGCCGTTCTCCATGGATCGCTTTCGCGTCGAAGTGTCCGCTACCACCGGTCGCCGTCATCAGATCCGTGTGCATCTGGCGCTGCGCGGCGCCCCCATCCTCGGCGATGAGCTCTATGGATTGGGCCCGGGCCGCTTGGCTCTCCACGCGTGTTGGATTCAGGTTCCGCGCTGGCCCGCCATAGCTTCCCCTTGGCCGTCCGACCTCGCCACGGAACGATAACGGAACGGACGTACACGTGGGATATTCGGCTCGCACTCACCACCGTCTGATCGTAGAGCCTCAACGAGCTGCGGCGTTCGCATCCTTGCGGGTCCAACATCGAGTCGATATTGTCCCGGCTCCCCCATGCTGTCGCCTCGATCGTCGCTGTGGCTGCGCATCTTCTCAGTCGTGAACGGAGCGCTCGTCGTCGGTCTCGTCAGCGCAGGATTGTTCGGACCAAACGGAGTCGTGCGTCACGAGAAACTCGAAGGTGAGCTCCAAGACATCGAGGAGCTCAATCGGCAGCTCCGTGCCGAAACAGCTCAGTTGCATGCAGAGCGTGATGCGCTCTCCAAAGAAGGCCGCTACCTCGAGTCCGTCATCCGCGAGGAGCTCGGGTACGTCGCCGCCGACGAGATGGTCTTCCTGTTCGACAAGAACCCCGGCGTGCCGATGACCGCGCTTGCTACCCCTTGAGCCCGTAGGTCTCCCTCCTTTGAAGAGCTTCGTCCTCGACACCAACGTTCTCCTCCACGACCCCCAGGCGATCTTCGCGTTCGAAGACAACGAGGTCGTCATCCCGATCTACGTCATCGAAGAGATCGACAAGTTCAAACGCGACGTCTCCGAGCTCGGCCGCGCAGCTCGAATGGTCGGTCGCCACCTCGACAAGCTCCGCACCGAGGGCAAGCTGGTCGACGGCGTCGCGGTCGACTCGGGAGGTCGAGTTCGTGTCGCCTTCTCGAGCCGTGCGATCCCGCAGGAGCTCACGAACAGCCACCTCTACGACAACAAGATCCTCGCGGTGGCTCTGGACGTTCGCGACTCGAACAACGGTCGCCGAACGATCTTGGTCACCAAGGACGTCAACCTGCGCATTCGCGCCGACGTGCTCGGCGTGGAGGCCGAGGACTATGACGTCGAACGAGTGGAGCTCGACGAGCTTTACTCCGGCATGGTCGAGATCGATTTCACCGCGCAGGAGATCGACCTCTTCTACGGACAAGGTTGGCTACCGATCCCAGATCCTTACTACTACCCCAGCGAGTTCGTTCACCTGCGCGACCCCACGAACCCGGCGCACTCTGCCCTCGGCAAAGTCTCGCTCGCGGAGGAACGTCTGGTACCCATTCGACGTTTCAAAGACGGCGTCTGGGGCGTTCGTCCGCGCAACAAGGAGCAGTCGTTCGCGTTCGATCTCTTGATGAACGACGAGATCCGCCTCGTCACGCTCGTGGGCAAGGCGGGCACCGGAAAGACGCTCCTCGCCATCGCCGCGGGCCTGCAGAAGACCGCCGAAGAAGGGATCTATCAGCGCATTCTCGTGTCTCGCCCGGTCATGCCTCTTGGGCGCGACATCGGATTCTTGCCGGGAGACATCGAGGAGAAGGTCTCGCCGTGGATGCAGCCCATTTACGACAACCTCGACTACCTGATGAACCAGAACAAACCGGAGAAGGAGCGCGACAAGCGAAGCCGGAGCTCCCGCGAGCTCATCGACCTCGGCATCATCCAGGTCGAGCCCCTCACGTACATTCGCGGCCGCTCCATCCCGAACCAGTTCCTCATCGTCGACGAGGCCCAGAACCTCACGCCCCACGAGGTCAAGACCATCGTCACTCGCGTCGCCGACGGGACGAAGATCATCCTCACCGGCGACCCGTATCAGATCGACAACCCGTACATAGACGCGACCAACAACGGCCTCGTCCACGTCGTGAATCGAATGAAAGGGGAGGCCATCGCCGGCCACGTCACCCTCGTCAAAGGAGAGCGCTCGCCGCTGGCCGAGCTTGCCTCCAACCTGTTGTAGCGCTCGACCTCTTCTCGAAATCAGCGGATCCACAAATCCGCTTCTTCCGATTAGAGTGAGCCTCATGTCCCTCCCCATCATCCTGTCTTTCGGCCTGGCGATCGTTTCGGGCCCCAAGAATGACGGGAAAACGAATAGCGACGAAAAGCCTTATCGAATCGACCTCTCTGGCACCACTTTGAAAGTCAAAGCAGGCGCCGAAGGCGGCCTTTCGTTGCAGATCAAACCAATCGAAGGTTATCACGTGAGCGCCGAGGCGCCGCTCAAGATCTCGCTCACCGGCGACGGCCTGACGCTCGCCAAGAATCAGCTCGGGCATCAGGACGCCGACGACCCCAAGTCCGCGGCGCCGAGGTTCAAGGTCGCGTTCTCCTCCAAAGCGAAGGGCGAGCGCGTGATCAACGCGGACGCTCTGTTCTTCGTCTGCAGCGAGTCCCTCTGCGAGCGCAAGACCGAGAAAGTCGCCGTTCGAGTCGACGTCTCGCCCTGAAGGCGCCTGTGGCCGGATCCGTAATCCTCATCGTCGTCGACCAAGCCGCTCTTCGGGTGGCTTTCAACCAGTGTCTTCGAACGACCGATCATCATCTGGTGTTCTCGTTCGACGGCGAGGACGGGTTCGATCGATTTCGCGAAGTGAAGCCAGATCTCATCATCGCGGATGTGCACGCGCCCAGGCTCGACGGTGAGTTCTTGTGTCAGTCGGTTCGAAAGGAGCGCGGAGGCGATCGCGTACCCTTCTTTCTCTTGGGCGCCGAGCTGACCGATCCAGCGCGCGGCCAAGCCAAGGTCCGCTCGGCCGGAGCCGACGGAGCCATTCCCGTTCCGTTCGATGCGCGGACCTTGTTCGATCGCATTGGACCGAGCCTCGCGTTCGGACGCGTCACCCCCGAATCACGACCCGACCCGCGGGCCGATGCCAAAACGGAGGCTCGGCCCGATCCGCCGACGATCCGCGGCGAGATCCACCGACCGGAGACGCCCGCCGAGCCCACGATACCGCTTCGCAGCGAGGCGCCAGCGCCGGATCGTCCGCGCACGGGATCGACCGGCGAATGGACCTCAGCGTCCCGGAGCGTTCGCGGAGAACCGCCGCGGCCCAAGCTCGAGCCGCCGCGCGTCGTGCGGTCTGCGCCCCCGGGTCCGGTCCCGGACGCGGTCACGCAGCTAGATACCTCCGCGATGGAGCTGGGCGACCCGATGGTCACCATCGACAGCGACGTGCCGCCCCTGCGCCCCGAAGGTGACGGAGGCGCCAAAGACAGGGACGACGACATCCCCACGGGCGTCGGGATCGAGCGCCCAGTGCTCGACGTCTACGATCCGCTCAACGAGCCGGACGCGCCGATTCCCGTCGCAGACCAAAAGGATCGGGACGAGGACACTCGCGTCGAGTCGATCCCTTCAGGTCTGTCCGCCGATCCGCGAAAGCGTGTCGACTCACCGCCAACTTCGATCTTGTCCGAGTCCGCGACGATCGATGGAGACAAGGCCCTCGAGGTGCCGACCGAGGAGCATTTCACGCAGGAGCAGGAAGCCGGGCTGCTAGAAGAGCCCATGCTCCCGGATCCCGCCGAGCGCGGCGAGATGCTCGAGGAGCTTCCGCGAGAAGGTACGCCGAGCAATCTCGAGCCGGTTGCACCTCGCGCTGAACCTCGTGGACGCCGCGGGCTCGACGAGAGCCAGCTCGGTCGAAGGCTGGCCAAACGCGTGCGAACCTTGGGCGACGCCGTCGACAAGCTGGACTACTACGAGCTCCTCGGCGTCTCGCGAGAAGCCTCGCGCGCCGCCATTCGCGACGCCTACTTCGCGCTCTCGCTCGAGTTCCACCCCGATCGCTTCTTCTTCGTGCGGTCCGGCGATCTGAAGGAGCGCATCTATCTCATCTACCGCCGCGTCGCGGAGGCCTACGCCGTGCTCTCCGATGAGCGCAAACGCCCCGCTTATGACGCCGTGCTCTCGACCGGCGAGCTTCGGCTCGCCTCTCGCGATCGTCCGAGCGTCGCGCCACGATCCGAGCCTCCGCCCCCGCGTCGCGCACACGCTTCCGGCAAGCCCGAGATCGCCGCCAAGTCTCCCGAGGCCAAAAAGCTCATCGACTACGGCACTCACGCGCTCGCCGAAGACGATCGCCGCGCCGCGAGATTGTTTTTCTCCCTGGCCGCCGTCTACGAGCGGCAGAACAAGGCCCTCGAACGGATCATCGAACAGGTCGCCGACGCCTGACGCGTCTGTTGCGTGCTCCAGTTTCCCGAGCTATAGGGACCGTGGAGCCGCGGAGGGCCAACGGGCACTCCAGAGCAATCCGCGCGGCGATTCGTTGGAGCAGTGGCCGAGCGGTTGAAGGCAGCGGTTTTGAAAACCGCCGTGCGTGAAAGCGTACCGGGGGTTCGAATCCCTCCTGCTCCGTCGTTCTCTGAAGCTCTGTTGGAGACGTGGCCGAGTGGCTAAAGGCGCTGGTTTGCTAAACCAGTATAGTGGCTAAACCGCTATCAAGGGTTCGAATCCCTTCGTCTCCGCTTTGTTTGGTCGAGGGCCCGCGTGGTGACCGTGTTTCGGAGGGATTCCGATGTGACGCGCAGCATGGATGATGTTGCGGAACGGCGCGTGCTGCGCCGCGCGGGTCGTCCGCGGAGCCGGCGTGTTGTCCGCGCCTCGACCGGCGCCTCGACCGGAGGCGGGGTCAGAGATTCGAGCCCGGCCTTGAGAACACGCCGGACGACAGCGGCCATCGGCTCATGCTCCGCGGCCATGCTCCGGAGACGCTCCGCGTCTTCGGGCAGCACCTTCGTCGCCACAAGTTGCATCTTTTCGCCGGGGTCCTTCCGAGCCGTCATAACCATCAGGTAACCCGGTTACTCGGTAACCGTCAAGCTGTCTCGGAACTGTTCCGTGAACAGTTCGGAACTGAGATGGCTTGAGCCATGGCCAGGCTGCGACGCTCGATGGCCCGACGTTTTTGGGACGCCTTAACGGCCTCGCGGTGCCTCGCGAGCTGTACGAGACCGTCGACCTCGGCTAGCGAGCAGTCGAATCTCGCGATGGTGCGCTTGAGCTCGGCGACCTCCGCCTCGGAAAGCTCTCGGTTCATCACGAGAAAGCACGTCATCATGCGTGTCTGGATAACCGGATAACCGGTTAGCGTCAATCCTGCTTTTTTGGCCAGGGTGCAAACGTTCCGGTCTTCCATCGAGAGAGC
>CAYXDO010000078.1:0-49501 GCA_964463485.1 uncultured Myxococcales bacterium
GAACGCCAGCCCCGCCTTGTCGATCTTCTATGGTACCGGCTAGGCCGGGTTATGGAAACTACCCGGGCGCAGATCCCGCCGAACGCAAGGGTGCCCGTGCCGGCACCGTGCGGCTGGTCCTCAGGGCCAGATTGAGCCGTGAGGCCCGACGTTTTCGCTCTCCGGTCGCCGAGCCGGTCGACCGAGTCCACGCGGGCTGCGATCGTTGCTTCGGACGACCACCTTTGATAAGAACCGGGCCTCGTTCCAGAAGGGGGCCAATAGTCATGCCGTGGATCGTCGAGGCTCTACAGGAGGCGTCCGAGAACCATTCGTTTCCGATCTATGAGGTCGTCGGGGTGCTACTCTCGAAGTTTCCGGATGACGCTCGGCGCGGCGCGGAGACGTTCGGCCGAAGCTGCGCCCTCGCGCTTCAGGTAAATTGGCGGGCGCGGGATGAGCTCTCCGCGTTACGAAGGATCGCACGCGAGAAGGCCAAGTCCGTCGCAGCGTCTCAATATGGCCCGGCGGTCGGTGACGAGGTTCTGGGTATATGGGAGCGCGCGCTCGAACGACACGGCGTTGGCCTCGCCGGGCTCGGACGATTCAGCATGTTCACGAACGGATGGGTCGCGACGCTGAGAGACGAGCCTGAGGGCACGCGAAGGCTGATGCTGGGCCTCAAGGCCATCCACCGCGCGGACTCCGACGAAGACGCGCTCTCGAGGGCTCGCGACCTCGCCGCGCAGCGGTCCGTACCGTTCGCTGCGATTGCGCGATTCTCCGAGTTGTTGCACTTGGCTCGACCCGCCCTGTTCCCGTTCATCAACGATGAGCAAATGTGGGTTGCCGAATACATGCTCGACTGTTCGCTATCCACCCGGGACGCGTATTTCGAGCGATGGCACGCCATCACACAGCTAGGCCAGAGGCTCGCGCTCGACGCCAACGGTCTGGACAGACTTCTCAGACTCGCCGGGGAGTGTTGGACGAACGACGATGACGCCGAACAGGAGCGCGAGTTCTTGGAACGGGTCCGGCAGGTCCGAGCGCGCGCCGAGCTCTGAGGGTTCAGCGGCAGGTGTGGTGGCGCTGAGTAGTCGTTATGAACCAAGAGCGGCTTGCCAACGCGCCCTGCTCGAACCCGGCATTCTTCTGGAGGCCGTCGAATTGGGATCGGCCTGAGCTCGCGGTCTTGTACCCGTGGATGCAAGAAGGCGGTGGCAGCGGAGGGAAGAGAGTCGCGAGTTATCGCGCTTCCCTCGTGAAGCAGCAGGCTGGGTTCGTGGTCAGCGTCCACAAGCAGAAGCTCGACGAGGCGGTAGCCGACGTGTTGGCCAAGTTGGCCGCGCTCGAAGGTCAGACCGAGCACCAAGCCTACGTCGACATGGAAAATGCGATCGCCGGACTCAAGAGAGTGATCGAAGCCGGGTCGGAAGCTGGGAGAGTGAGCAAGGCCTATGGCAAGAGGCTCGCCGCGGAGAGTCAGAAGCTCACGAGCTATCGCGCCGAGATGAGAAAGCTCCGAGTGAGTGCGAACGAGAACGTGGCGAAGGGGAGGATCGAAGTCTACGAGAGCGCTCCGACGCCGGAGACTTCGGCCCGAGCCAAGGAGGCGATCTCGACCCTCCTCAAAGTCATCGAGGCGGGCAGGTCATTCAAGACGAAGGACAAGAAGTACGGTCAGTTCTTGGCGGCCGCGGAGAAGCGGGCGAAGGGCTATTCGAAGGGCCTCGAAAAGAAAGCGAAGGCCGAGCCGGCGGCAGAAGAGACGGCGGCGTCGGAGCCAACTCAAGAAGAGGAGGAGGCGCCCAAGCCGAAAGTCGCGGCCAACAAGACGCTGACCAAGGCGTTGGCGGCGGCGATGAAGAAGATGGGCGTACTCAAGAAGAAGGCGAGCAAGAAGAACATCGACGCGGCCCAAGCCGCGGTGGACGCGCTCGACGACGCGCTGGCCGAGGCCTCGAGCCTGGCGAAGAGTAAGAAACACGGGAAGCTGTACGCGAAGGCCAAGAAGGCGGCGAGGAGCTACAAGGCGACGTTGGAGAAGAAGCGAGGGAACTGACGTGCTTCGAACGCTGCGACTTGTTCATACACTCTCCATCGGGCTTTTGTTCGGATCCGCGGGATGTGAGGGTACCGAAACACAAACTCATACGTGGCCCAAGTGTGCGCCCCCCCTCTCGAGTGAACTTTCTGGCAACTGCAACGACGATCGAGAGTGTTCGGTCGGCGGCTGCAACGGCGAGCTTTGCACCTCGACGGCGTCCATCGCGACTTTTTGTGAAATCAGCGGAGGCGGAAGCCCGGTGGACACCTTGTGTCGGTGCCGCGACCATCGATGTCAGTTTGTCCAGATCGATTGTAATCCAGAAGGGGTCGACGAGCGCCAACTCCCGTGAGCGTTCAGGGTTGCGACGAAGCCAAGCTTGCGATGCCTGAGTTGCTCAGGAATGACGAGAAGCTACCTACCCACCCTCAACCGGCGGCTGCGTCGGCGTGGGTTCCACGGTGCGCTCGGGTCGACGTTTTGGCGATGCACCGTCGCGACTCGTTCCGCGCTGAGCTCGTCGGAGAGTCGCCCCGTGGGCCGTGAACGTGGTCACCAACTCATTCGTGAGCTCGGTCGCTCGCGCCCCCGAGATCGAGCTCCGTCGAACCCCAGCACCTCGTCGCTCGCCTCCGGCACCCACTCCGATTGGGCCTCCTCGATGAGCTGACTCGCGACCGATTTTGGAGCCATGGGCTTGGGCAGAGCGGCCCCTGCCAACTGAGCTTCGGTCCGCGTCCGACTCACCAGCGTACTCATCGCCTCTGCCACCGAGCCACGTCGGCCGACGCGGAGAGGCAGCCCGTCTCGACCAAGCGAAGCTGCAAGGTCAGGAGCACGGACGCAAGGCGACGCCCGGGCTCGTGACCGCACCGATTGGGCACGAGCGCCGCCGAAGTCGGGAACCCTCTGGCAATCCACCGCTCCGAGCTCCGGGTGAGTGCGAACGAGACCGTGGTGAAGGGGAGGATCGAAGTGTACGCGAGCGCCCGCGACGAAGTCCTCGCACCAAACGTCCCCACGTTTCGCCGCGCATACGATTCTCTCGAGTTACTCATCTCCGGTCCAGGCTTCGTCGACGATCGCTTGCCACTTCGGGCTCAACTTCGGCGCATGGGTCGCGACCAACTCACGACAGGCATCCAAATCAAGACCCGCGCGCACGAGCTGCAGGAGATCCAGCCGGTCTTTTGGGCGAGGTGATTTGAGCTTCATGAAGACCAGCGCTTCGATGGGGACGACTCGGATACCTCCTGTCTCGACCGAGTGAAGCAACGCTTCTTTCAAAAATGGCTCATCGGGTTGAACCGAGAGATGATCGATCGCGACGCCGTTGATTTGAATGGGAACTCCGCCCGCCATCGTGACGACGCCGCCCCCGTGGACGACGAAGGCTTCATCACTGACGAGGAAATCCACGTCTTTCGTCGCTCGCGGAAAACCGTGAGCCCCGACCGCGAGACCTCCGCAGAGCGCGTGGGTCACACCCGCGCGAGTCAGCATTTCGTCGGCGACGCGCATTGCCCGGAGGATTCGGTCCGCGACGACATCGTCAAGGAGATGAATATTTGGAGTCTCGACACTCATGATTCGATTTCCTGCGAGACTCAGATGGGGGATGCCGGGCACAAGGCCACGATGCGCTCCGATCAGTGCCAGCGCAACCGGATCGTTGATTTTCGGACAACCGGCATCCGTTCCAGCGCTGGGCTTGCTCACGCTCTTCGCGCGCCGCTTTCGCTTCCCGCCGCTTCCCTTTCTTCACACCGATCCTCGGCGTGGGCACACCGATCCTCATCGTCTTCGCGTCGATCAGCCGTGATGAGTTGTTCAAGGCCTACGAGGCGCCCGCGGCGCGGTCGACGTCCCGACCGATTCCGAGCGGTGCTCCCGACCGATTCCGAGCGGTGCCTGACCGATTCCGAGCGGTGCCCCCCGACCGATTCCGAGCGGCACGCCTGGAGGCGGCAGCGGGGAGCGATGCACGAAGTCTTGCGGTGACTTGGATGGCGTAGGGCTATCAGTCCGACGGTCCCGCCGTAGCGTCGTCGACCGGCGCGCGCGAGGCATGACATCCAGATTGCTGTCAATGCATGCACAAGGACCAACTCCCAGGTACCCGGTCTGGCCGATCCCGGCAGCAATCTCGGCGGCAGGGCGGTGCCTCTCGGGGGCAGGAGGACGGTTCCCGGCGGAATCGGCTGCTCGGAATCGGCAGCGGAATCGGGGACCATCACGAGCAGCGATAAGGCTCTGGGGACACGGGCAAGCTCGAGCAAACAACACAGGGCGCGCCCGTCAAGTCGTGCCTCGACCTCCCTCCGCCAAGAGCGATTCAAGTCGGGCGACGAGAAGCTCCAACTCCCGGCGCGGGTCTCGGTACCAATCGGTCGACCACACGCGAAGCAGCCTCCAACCCAGCCGTTCGAGCGCCTCTTGCCGAAGGCGGTCACGGTCGCGGGCGGAACGCGCCGAGTGATACGTGGCTCCGTCGCACTCGATGCCGCAGAGAAAGCCGTGCGGGTACTTGGGGTGCCGAATCCCGAGGTCGATGAAATATCCAGACACACCCACTTGGGGCACGACGTCGAACCCGTGTCGCTGCAGCCCCTCCGCCACGAACACTTCGAAATCGCTGTCCGGCTCCCGCCCCGTCGCCGAGCCGGAGTCGACTCGGCCAGTCGCAGCATACTCCAAGTAAGCCTTCAGCGCGCGTACACCTCGGCTCCGGCCCTCCTCGCGGATCTGCTCGGACCGCATCGACGTGAACACGACGACTCGCGACTTCGCCCGCGTGAACAGGACGTTCAGCCGGCGATGCCCAGCCTGCGTGCTGATCGGACCGAATCGCTGGGCGAACTTGCCCGCTTCATCCGGGCCGTAGACCGTGCTGATGTAGATGATGTCGCGCTCGTCGCCTTGAACGTTCTCGAGGTTCTTCACGAAGAAGGGCTCGAGCGAACCCTCGAAGCCCGCCACATACTCCTGGCATGCCGGATCGTTGGCGATGGCTGACTCGAGCTCCTCGTGGATGAGCTCGCGCTGCTTCAGGTTGAGTGCGACAATTCCGAGACTCCGCCGCTCGCCCAGCGGAAGAGCAGCATGCCGCCGCATGTGGTCGCGGGCAGCCTGCACGACCTGCCGCGCCTCGGGCTCGTTGACCTGCGCGCGGTATAACGGCTTGTCGACGGCGACGTGCTCGACACCCACTCCGGTCCGCAGGTCCGGGCTCGGAAAGACGATCAGGCGGTCGTTGTAGAAGTGCCGGTTCGAGAACGCGATCAGGCTCTCGTGGCGCGAGCGATAATGCCACCTCAGCTCACGGGATGGGCGCAGACGACTGAGCGCCAAATCGAGGATGGATTCCAAGTCCAGGGGGTCGTTGTCGGCGTCGACCTCGTCATCGAGGTTGGACTCACCTCGGTCGAAGAATGACGTCGGAGGCAACTGCTCGGGGTCGCCGACGACCACGAGCTGCCGCGCGCGTGCGACGGCGCCCAAGGCCTCCTCCGGTCGCATCTGCGAGGCTTCATCGATGATCAACAGGTCGAAGGTGATGCCGCCCTGTGGCAGGAGTTGGGCGACCGACAGAGGGCTCATCATGAAACACGGCATCGCGCTCTGGATGGTCTCTCCCGCCCGTTCGACCAGGCTTCGGAGCGGGATGTGGCGGGTCTTCTTGGACGTCTCGTGGCGAATCAGCCTGGACCCCGTGAGGGTCGCGGGCTTGGCCGTGTAACCTTCGCCCTCTGGAATCGCTCGACTGGTCATCGTTGCGGCGAGGAGTTGCTGATTGAGTCGGAGCACCTCTCGTTCGAGCTCGGCGAAGCGGCGGCGGGCCTCGTCCTGACGCAGACCCGAGAATCGGCCGAGCTCGGGCCAGAGCTGGAATGCTCGGTTGGCCGCGCTCCGCCACAGAAGCCGTTCGAACGCGCTCGGGAGCTCCGAGAGACGTAGTCCCTCTTCGATGAGTTGGACGGCGAGGGGACCGAGGTCGTCCGCGGCGTCGCCAAGCGCGCGGACGAGAGCGGTATAGGTGCCGAGGCGATCGGTCGCGGCTCGCGCCCTGGCGATGCGAGCGCGGATCGCAGCGAATGAACGTGGACCGCTCCCGAACATCTCTGCCTCGTTGATCGAGAGCAGGACGTCGAGGCGCTCGTAGGCGGCGCGTTGCGTCTGCAACCGCCCATCCAGCTCGGAGGCGAGCGAATGACAGAGCGCGAGTGGGATCTGCATCGAGAGTAGACGCGTCTTCAAAGGCAGCGGCAGGGCAGCCGCGTGAATCTGCTTTGCCAGCGCGAGCGTTCTCTCGATGGGTTCGACGTCTGCGCCCGGCCCTGCGAACCAGGGGCGAAAGACGCGTCTCGGAGCCTCGCAGAGCGTGGCTTCCGCCTCGCTGAGTTGGACTATCGCTTCGAGAAGTCGCGGAATTTCGGCGAAGAGTAGACTCGGGCGGAGCCCAAGGCGCTCGGCCTCCCGCGAGGCCTCGGCGAGCTCGATCGCGCGCTCGTGCTTTCGTCGCGCGGCAGGAGCAGGGGCCTCGCGAAGAACAGCCACCTCCTGAGCCATGCCATAGTCCGGCCCCGACTCGCGGCTCGCGAGGTCTCGGAGCTCATCCATGCCCGCAGTCAAGAGTCTGGAGCGAATTCTCGTGGGAACCAACCCGAGCCCGGCGAAGCGGGTTCGGGCCGTGTCAGCGAAGGTCGCCGCGCCAAGCAGGAGCTCGAACGGAGTGTCCATCCCGCGCCAATGAGACCCACAGACTCGCGACAACTCCGGATCGCTCTCCAGCCTTTGCTTCGACTCCAGCGCCGCCGCGATCCGCTCGAAGCCGTCGGCCATCGACGCGTGAGTACCGCCCTGTCCTCGCGACCCTCGCGACAGGCCACGATGACACGCGCGCGCTTGCCAGACCGCCGGAGAGAAGATCCACAGCCAGTTCGCCGCTCTGAGCGTGCGCGCATGATCTCGTAGCACCTCGACGCTGGGCGCCGAGTGGAGCACGAACTCGGCATCGAGCTCCGCGAGCCGCTTGCGTAACTCATCCATCCGCCGCAGCCCTTCGGACAGAATCGCGGCGGAGCCCTCCGCGATCACCGCCGGATCTCGCGCGAGCAGGACCTGTCCGGGCGTCCGCGCGACGAGCTCGATCGCCTCGATGATGAGTCGCGCTCCGGCAGGAAGCGGCTCCTCTTCGATACCGAAGGCGGCATACAGCACTCTGGATCCGGCCAGGCGGGCGTCGAGCTCAGCGGCCTCTCGCCCGAGCCGATCGGCCTCGGAGGCCGCCGTTTGGGCGGAGTGACCCAGATCCTCCGCTCGCGCATCCAAGAGCTGGCGGAGCGCTCGTGGGTCTGGGATGGGCGCCGACGGCCGCAACACGGCCTCGATCGAACGCTTGGCCCGATCCCACTTGCGCGCCGCGTCCACCACCTCGGTCGCGAGTTGCACCTGAGTCAGATCGTTCAGGAGCGCGAGAAGGTCGGCAGGAGCGCCCGAGGCGTCGACTGGAAGGCGCCTGAGTTGCTCGACGCTCAACGTCGTGTCCTCGAATCCCTCGAGGTGGAGCCCCAGCGGCTCGCACTTTGCCGCCGCCGAGATCGCGTGGTCCAGTGTACCGATCAACACGTCGCACGAGCGCGCGACCTCGTCGACTCGGGCCACGGTGAGGTCGAGCGATGTGACTCCCCACCAGGGATGCTCACGAATTCGCTCTGCCGGACCAACCGCGACCTCAAAGGTGCGAGCCACGACCGCAGCGTGGCCACGCATCGTCTCGATTCGAGCCTCGGTAAACGTGTCAGGCTCGGCTGGGAGTCTCACCTCGTCGATCCTCGCCAGATGCTCGGTCGAGGCACGAGTCCGCTGATCTCGCCAGAGAACGTCGAAGACTTTGACGCCAGTGGCCCCAAAGGGTCGATTCAGCGTCTCCACGTAGGTCTTCAGCTCTCGCTTCGTCTCCTCGAGCTGCCGCAGAGTCGGCTCGAGCTGCTGGGGCGAGATCTCTGGCCGTCGCGCGAGACGCCGGGCCAGCGCGGCGATGACTTCCTTCTTGGCGAGCTTGCGCGGGTCGTGCGCCTCGAACCGGAAGTCCGCCAAGCCGGCGTCGTCGAGGCGCTTTCGAACCACGTCCAAGGCCGCCATCTTCTCGGCGACGAACAGCACCGTTTTTCCTTGGGAGAGTGCGCCAGCGATCAGGTTGGTGATCGTCTGCGACTTGCCGGTGCCCGGCGGACCCTTGATGGCGCGGCTATGGCCGCGGGCGACGTCGACGATGGCGCTGAGTTGGGAGCTGTCCGCGTCGGCGATGAGCGGAGGGATGTCGCGAGCGACGATCGGGTGATCGACGTCGTACTCATCGGCGTAATCAGCGACTGGCAACTCATCGACGGAGCCCAACAGGCTGGCGACTCCGCCCTGCGCGGGAAGAGTTCCGGCGGACTCCCAAGCCGCCCGCTCGAGGTCATGCCACATGACGATGCGATCGAAGCTGAACAGTCCGATGGTCAGGTAACGCCGGACTCTCCAACTGGGGAAAGGGCGAATGGCGCTCTCGACGGCGGCCAGATACGACAGCGGTGCGTCGGGGTCGAAGGCCGGAAGGCGAAGCCGCGCATCTCGGGACAACCGCTCGCCGAGGGCCGGGTTGGGCTCGGGAGTGCTTTCGCCCGCCGCACTCACCGAGTACTCATACTTGGCGCCGGGGACCGCACTGCGCCGGATCTCGCGCGGGAGCAGCACCAGCGGCGAGAGCTGGGGTCGCTCGAGCTTGGGATCGGTCCACTCGAGGAAGCCAACCGCCGCGTGGAGAGTGTTGACGCCCGTTTCGGCGATCTGTGTGCGGACTGCGTCAAGGACACCAGAGCATTTGCGCTCCGCGAGATCGGGAAAGAGGAGAGTCCTGAGGAAGCGTCGCGGCTGGCCCGAGTCGAGCGGGAGCTCGTACGATGGGTCGATGCCGTGAGCTCGGGCGTGGTCGCTCGCGGTTACGAGCGGGCCCGCTTTGCGAGCGGGGAGGCCGAGGGTCGTGCGAACTCGGTCGCGGAGCGCGCGCTCTTCCTTGCGAATCAAGAGGGAGTCGGGCGCGTCCGACTCCGACTTGGCCAACGCCTCGGCATAAGCTTCGTCGGTCAAGCGGGCGGTCTCGAGCGCGTCGAGAAACTCGGCCGTGGCCTCGTCCGGCGGCTCGTCTGGCGGAGGCGGCAGGCTCTGAAGCACGAGCTTCCCGTCCGATTCGACCGCGTCGAGGAAGCCTTTGAGTGAAGTGTCGACGATCCGGAGCTGCCGGCGTGAGCGGTCCGAGTGCCGAAAGTTGAGGAGCGCGCTGCGGTTCGAGAGATCGAGCAGCTTCGTTCGCAGGCTGTCGAGCTGCCGCTCGATGGCTTCGGTGAGCTCGGGCGTGGGAGGGGTCATTCGCACCCTTCGAGGACGACGAGCGCGAGCCGATTCCCAGGATTCCAAAGCAAAGCGCGACGGGCGTACTTCACCGCCGATTTGCGCTGGCCCAGCATCTGGTAGCAGTGCGCGACGCTCGAAAGCGCATACGAGTTCCGCGGGTCGAGCTCGAGCGACCGTTTGTGGGCGTCGATGGCCTCCTCGTAGCACTCGGCGGCGTCGTAACAACAGCCAAGTCGTACAAGTGCGGCTACCAGATCGGATTCATCACTTGCCAGGGCGATGGAGCGGTCGGCCGCTTCGACGGCATGCCTGAGATCGCCCGCCTTTTCGAACATTGAACTCAGCACCCGGACAACTTCGGAGGAAGTCGGCGCCAACCGGGCCGCCTGAACCACGCTGCGCTGGTATTCCTCCCAACTGGGATCGCTGGGACCCGGCGGGCTCAAGATCAAGGAAAGGTGGCATTCTGGATTCGTGGGTTGGGTTTGGAGGAGTCTCCGAACGTATGCCGCGCAAGCGTCTCGGCTCCGTGGGGAAAGTAGGAACGCCTCGGTTCCCGCGAGTTCGAACCACTCCTCCGGATCATCCGGCCGCAACCTCACATTCAGCAGCGCCTCCAGGGCTTCGCCATGCCGTCCCTTTGAGTCGAGTGCGGAGACGTTACGCAGGGCGATTTTTGGGTGATGAAGCAGACCGGGATAGGTTGTCAGGAATCGGATCTTCTCGTCGTCTTGTCCCGACTGGTTGAGCCAACCCATCATGTCGTCGAAATCGGCGAACGGCGGTGGTATGACCAGCACATCTCTTGGTTCGACGATCGCGGCCTGGGACACGGCAACGAGAGCGGAGGCTGTTTGCGCCGGGGTCTCAGTTCCTGGTGCGACTTCGTTGATCTCCTTCGCGTCCGACGGGTCGCCAACAGACTGTTGTGCGGCCTGCGACGCCGCAATCGGCGCCGCGACCCACGCCCGAATGCGCGCCGGGCTCCCGCCGATGCCGAACACACCCTTCGACGCGCCCCGAAGTAGCTCGTACATCAAGGCATCGCGGACGACGCCGAAGTGGGCGCACGCCTCACTCACCGCTTCGCGTTCGTCCCGTCCTTTCGAATTCGACCGACGCAGTCACACTCATCGAGCGCCTCTCGTTTCGGCCGGACATTCGTGTCGCGGCGAGATCCCGGGCGGCGCCATCATATGAGGTCGACCTCGGCGATCTGAGTCGGATTGCGAGCACCCCATGCTGGATTGGAGAATCGGAGACGCGCGGTAGCCTGTGGTATTCAAATTTCGACCACCGTCGAAAATGACTCCAGGATCGGGGAGATCGCGCCGTCTCCGCCAATACATCGACACTTGCTCGGCCGGTCCGCAGGAACCGGTGAATAGCTCTCCAGTGCCTTTCGCGACTTCTGAGCCTGCCCGCGGAGGGCTTGGGCGAGCTGACTCAATCTAAGGGCCTTATCGGTTTCCGACGCCTGAAGGGCTGCTTCGATTGCCAACGAGAGATCCTTTTGCCACTGTGCTTCATTCAAAACGCAATCAATCCAACTGGTCAGTTCCTCGAAACGACGCTTCCGAAGGGCACGTTTTCGAGGTTCATTGATGTCGTAAACCTGACTTGTGTACTCGCCCTCCGGGCTCGTGGGCTTGAGCTCATCAGCCTCTCGAACATAATGGTCGGCAGGAGAGTCCACCGAAGGATCAAGCAATCGCGTTCCGCTCGCCGAAACCCGCGACTTCGTGGCACGAGACCGGTTACACCACTGGCAGGAGTAAACGAGGTTGGAGTAGTCAGAGATCAGAGCGCTGCCGGTTGGCGAATGCCGCGGCTCGAGATGCTCGATCCACATGTGGCCACTGCTCGCGGCTCCCAGGCCGAATGAGAAGTCCGCCTCATGCAGCAGACAATAGGCGCAGTGAAAAGCGAACTCTCTTCGAAGGCACGTGCGATAGGCCTCCCACCCATCAACAACGGGCCTCGGGGTATGAGTGCGACCAAAGCTCGAAGCGGGAAGGCCGACCTCAGGTCTGAGTATCTGCATCCTGAACGCCAAGAGCAGCCATGATTTCGAGACGAAGCGCGGCAACCGCCCGAGGCGATGGACCAATCGAGTGAGGTTGCTCGTAAAGTCGCCTGGCCTCTTCGGTCTGTAGATGCCTCAACCGCGACAACACTCGAGTTGCCCGATCCACGTCGTTCGCTTCGATGAGCTTGTCCAAGACGTCGTAAAGCTCGTCGATTTCATCTGCGAGCGCCGGTTGGTAGTCGGCGACGACCATCTCGACGGGAGGCGTCGAAGTACCGATCGATCGAATTGTCTCATTCGTGTTGAGGTTGAGTCCGAAAGGCTGGGCTTCGCCAGCATCGCTCACGGCAGAAAATCCACCGATCTCACCGTCTGCCGATGCCAGTCCTGTCGCCAGAACGGCGACGACGAGAACAAATTGCTCCGACGCCACACTTCTCATTCAGTCACCCCCTAGGATTTCGGGAATTCGAGCTCGAAACACTTCATGGCAAAGCGAAAGAAGCGCGTCGAAGTCCTTGGGACCAAATCGCTGCAACTCGGCGAGATTCGAGAGTGACGCAAGTTTGGTATTCACGTCGATCTTGATTGCGAACCCATGATCGGAGATCGATGATGATGTAATCGAACCACCCTGCCCGGTCAGGTGAAGATCGCGATAGGAGGAGAAGGTGATATTGGCATAAAACCTTTGCTCCTTCGCGTAGGCAAGACGGAGCTCACAGTCAGCGAGGTCCGAGCGAAGGTGGCTTTGGAGCATTCCTGCGATGACATCGGTCTCGTTGAGCGCCAGTCCCTCGGTGCTTGCACGCAGGTCGACTACTACGGCCATTGAATTCATTCCGATTTCGAAGAGAGGCTCCATGATCGACGGCCATTTCTTTGACACATGGTCCATTGCCAAATCCCAATCGCGAGTGTGATTGCCATGAAACGTATGGGCCAAGCGGAAATTTTTTGGAAAGAGTTGAGCTTCGGAGCCCGGGCGCCCGCGAGCGACCCATCCGACGGGAACTTGTCGAAAGGAACCGGTTGCGTTGGGATAATCCTTCTGAAGTCTCTTCGTGACTTTTTCCGCAGCGAGATTTTCGATCTCCTCCGCCCCGTCGCCAACGACCATGCCCCATTCGGCGATCAAGAGCGCCTTCTTGATGTCAACATACTTGGAGAGAAGGCTCCACACCGTCAGCCGGTTTGCGTCATTCCAACTGCGTCGTCAACCTCCGATCGACCCACTCGCGTTTACACGGGCAAAAACCGAGGTTCCGAAGCCCTGGAACTGGTCGCCGGGGCCGGAGGTCGCGTCGTTGATGGGGTGCTGACATTCCCGCATGATCGCGAGACCTATCCTGCGCGGATGTTACGCGCTCAAAGGCAACGCCGGCCACGACGAGCTTGGCTTCGGCCAAGAGCCGCTTTCGATACTACTTTCGGTATCTACATCGACTTCCTCCGCTATCGCTCGATACCTCCGTTTTTCATCGCGCGGCCGTCCGGATCGCTGCTACGTCGCTCGTGAGCGCTCGAGATCACACTCTCGAGGGAGGCGAAGGCGTCCTCCGCGTTCGAGAAGGCCGAAGGCTCGGCGCCGCGGGCCGCCGCCGCCGCGAGCGCTTCCTTGGCCTTGGCGTGCGCAGGCTCAAACTCCTTCTTGTCGAGCGCTTCGTTGCCCTACTCGAGCTCGGTCTTGTACGCGGCCACGGCGTTTTCGGCGGCCACGTAGCGGTCGTGCTCAGTCGAGCCTTCGAGAGCCGCACAGGTCGACGGCTTTCTTGGACTCGGAGATCTTCGCGACGAGCGTCTTCAACGCGGCGGCCGACCAGCGTCGCGAGCGCCTTCTTCTCGGTGGCGATGTTCTTGGTGAGCGCCTTCTTGTTGACCACGCCGTCGAGTGCGGACTCGAGCGCGCCGATCGCCGTCTCGGCGGCCGAGATCGCTCCGGCCTGGGAGTCTTCTTCGATCGGGTCGACCGCTTCGCGTGCGGCCTTGGCTGCCTCCTCGAGTTTCGATCGCTCTTCCAAAGCGGCGAGCTCGAGCTTCTTCTTGGCGCGCTCGGCGCCAAGCGATTTCGTGGCCGCGGCCAGCTCCTTCTTGTACTTCGGGTCCTTTTCGGCGGCCGTCTCACCTCGCTCGATCACGTCTTCGAGCGACTGCACCGCGGCCTCGGCCTCTTCGAAGCGACTCTCCCGATCGGAGCCGAGCGCGCCGATTTTTTCGGCGAGGGCGCCCTTGGCGTTGGCCAGCTCCGCGATGATGGGTGGGTGGGAGACGGCGATCTTGCGGGCCGCGATGCGAGTCCGGGCTTTGGTCACTCCAACGCGTCGACGATCGTGAACTCGACGCGCCGGTTATTTTCTCGGCCGGCCTCGCTTCGGTTGCTCGAGAGCGGTTGCTCTTCGCCGAAGCCTCTGGCGTCGAGGCGCTGAGGATCAATCCCTCGGCCGACCAAATAGGTGCGAACGGGCCTGGCTCGCGCTTGGCTCAGCTTCTTGTTCGCTACTATGTCTGCGCCCACCGAATCCGTATGACTTTCTACGATCACCTGTTTGCCTTCTGGGAGAGACTGGATCGCGGACGCGACTTTGTTGAGCAGCGGGAACCTCTGCTTGCGAATGATCGCCTCGGCGAACTCGAAGAAGACCTTTTTCCGAGGTCGAGGTTCACGACGACGAGCTCGGGGGTTAAGGTCGGGGCACCTATCTTCGTCGTCGAATCCGTTCATCGTCTCGGGCAGGTCCCGACACTTGTCGGCCTCGTCGAGCGAGCCCAGCACCGCCTTCACCTTCGAGGTCTTGCGCTCTTCGAGCTTCAGCGCCTCCTCGAAGGTCCCTTCGATCGAGCGCACCTCGACCTTCTCGGAGCAGAGCGACGATCGGGTGATCGACGTCGTACTCATCGGCGTAATCAGCGACTGGCAACTCATCGACGGAGCCCAACAGGCTGGCGACTCCGCCCTGCGCGGGAAGAGTTCCGGCGGACTCCCAAGCCGCCCGCTCGAGGTCATGCCACATGACGATGCGATCGAAGCTGAACAGTCCGATGGTCAGGTAACGCCGGACTCTCCAACTGGGGAAAGGGCGAATGGCGCTCTCGACGGCGGCCAGATACGACAGCGGTGCGTCGGGGTCGAAGGCCGGAAGGCGAAGCCGCGCATCTCGGGACAACCGCTCGCCGAGGGCCGGGTTGGGCTCGGGAGTGCTTTCGCCCGCCGCACTCACCGAGTACTCATACTTGGCGCCGGGGACCGCACTGCGCCGGATCTCGCGCGGGAGCAGCACCAGCGGCGAGAGCTGGGGTCGCTCGAGCTTGGGATCGGTCCACTCGAGGAAGCCAACCGCCGCGTGGAGAGTGTTGACGCCCGTTTCGGCGATCTGTGTGCGGACTGCGTCAAGGACACCAGAGCATTTGCGCTCCGCGAGATCGGGAAAGAGGAGAGTCCTGAGGAAGCGTCGCGGCTGGCCCGAGTCGAGCGGGAGCTCGTACGATGGGTCGATGCCGTGAGCTCGGGCGTGGTCGCTCGCGGTTACGAGCGGGCCCGCTTTGCGAGCGGGGAGGCCGAGGGTCGTGCGAACTCGGTCGCGGAGCGCGCGCTCTTCCTTGCGAATCAAGAGGGAGTCGGGCGCGTCCGACTCCGACTTGGCCAACGCCTCGGCATAAGCTTCGTCGGTCAAGCGGGCGGTCTCGAGCGCGTCGAGAAACTCGGCCGTGGCCTCGTCCGGCGGCTCGTCTGGCGGAGGCGGCAGGCTCTGAAGCACGAGCTTCCCGTCCGATTCGACCGCGTCGAGGAAGCCTTTGAGTGAAGTGTCGACGATCCGGAGCTGCCGGCGTGAGCGGTCCGAGTGCCGGAAGTTGAGGAGCGCGCTGCGGTTCGAGAGATCGAGCAGCTTCGTCCGCAGGCTGTCGAGCTGCCGCTCGATGGCCTCGGTGAGCTCGGGCGTGGGAGGGGTCATTCGCACCCTTCGAGGACGATGAGCGCGAGCCGATCCCCAGGATTCCACAGCAAAGCGCGACGGGCGTACCTCACCGCCGATTTGCGCTGGCCCAGCATCTGGTAGCAGTGCGCGACGCGCGAAAGCGTACACGAGTCCCGCGGGTCGAGCTCAACGTGCGGAGGCCTCCTCATGCAAGTCCAGGTCTTCCTGAACCGCGACCATCCTACTCTCGAACGAGAGGTTGGGCACAGCTCGGAAGCACGGTTGGTCGCACACGCTCCGAGTGTGGCGCTGATGCATCGGTGAAGCATGTTCGCGGTGCAGTCTCACCTCTTCTCGTCCGTTGATCCAGACTGAGAACCCCCAGAATCAGACTTCGACTCTACTCGCAAGTGAGTCGTGAATCCTGAAGTCGGATCGTTGGCCGCAAAAATCAGCCTGTCGGCGTATTCCTGCTGCAGTTCGATCAGGTGCTGGATCAGTCGGTGGGGATCGTGCTGATACTCAGACGAAATTGAGTGACGAACCTTTCGAAGCTCGTCGATGACTTTGTCACCCGTCTGCGTCTTCATTTGTACCTCCTAGAAGTTCAAGAGGAGTCACGATGTTCGGGACATGAAGCCCGAGCAGGACGTTGACTCTGCGAATATGCCCAAACTTAATTGCATTCGCGAGCTGATGGCAGTTCCAAGTCACGGGAAAGTCACTCGTCTTCGCATTCGATTGCCGGTCGGTGTCTCCACTATGACCCCGCCTTCATTCTGGGTTGTCAAGACGCGGAATGGCGATCGTTTCGTACGGTGCGGCGCTCGTTTCGCACGGTGCGTACGGTGCGGCGCTCGTTTTCCGACCGTGCTGCGGCGCTCGTTTTCCGACCGTTGTGCGTGCTCCTCGATGGAGTGCAGTCCTTCCTGGGCGGCCGGTTGATGCCAACGTGCGCTGCGAAAACGCGGACATGGCTGACGGCCCAGGGCGCGGCTCGCTCGCTGGATCTCAGGGTAGAATCGTCCGACAGGAGACCGGCCGGAAGGAGCCGTTGAAGTCTTGTTCGGTCGACACCTGGGTGGACCGACGCCACGAGTCGAACACGAAGGCCTGGCCAGACTCCTTGTCGGTGACTCGGACGACGTTGTGGTCTCCCCACTCGAGGCCGAACGCTTTCATCTGTCCTTCGACGCGCTCGATCGAATACTTCGAAGGGGCGGTTGCGGCGAGCGCGTCGGCGTTGGAGTCCGCCCATTCCCGGCAGAGTCCGAAGCGCCACTTGTCGTGCTGCTCGAGGGCTTCTAGCTTGGCCTTGCCGGCTTCGAGTCTCGACTGTACGACTTCGCGAGCCCGGGAGTTCGACATTCCGGGACAGACACTCTGTGGAATCCCGTTCTTCAGGTAATCAGAGTTTTGGTCTATGGCTTTGCGAGTGGACGCGATATCTCGCTGCACCGCAGCCCTGTCGATCCTCCCCTTGGTGCTGTCGTAGTAGTTCGATCGCAGACCCATCGGATCCGGCACGTTCACCTTCTCGTTCTGGTTGTGCAGCCAAAGCCCGCTCATGTCGTTTTTCCTGGCGTTCTCCGTACCGGCGTTGAGGAGCCTCAGGAACTCCTTGCGCTTGTCGCCGCTGAGTCCCTGCGCGTAGGTCTTCACGTTCGGGTCCACTTCGTCGAGCACCGCGGGGTTCTCGAGCCGCTTCTGGATTCGCGCGGCCAGCTGGGTTTCCTGACTTCGGGCCGCCAGGGTCTGGGCGCTCGGCGCGGCGCTCCGAGCTTTCGGGAGCTGAGCAAGGCGGCCGGGTGACGTTTGTCGCGAGTCGGAGGTCGGGTCGCCGGCGCCCACCGGCTTCGGCGTGCTCAGCGGCAAGGGCCGGGTCTTCGGAGGCTCAGGGGCGAGCTGGGCTGGCAGCGGAGTGCGACGGAAGAATGATTGGATCGGGTTCATATCGAAGAGGTGAGAGCGGCGTCGAATGTGGCCGCTTACCGGTCGCGCGTAAGCGGTGCCTCGGTAAGCCCTCGGTAAGAGTACGGGAGATCGAGTGATCGACGAGCTTGGTTCTCGGGAGCTCAGGTCCATGCGAAGGCACGGTCGGGTGACCGAAGCCTTCGGTCTCACTCGAGCCGAGACTCGACCCTCGCTACTGACGGAACCAGCCCAGAGCTTCGCGCAGCCTTGGCGTTCAGGCCTGTGAAAGCCATCCGGCAAGCTCGCCCGTCACGAGTGGATCCATCGGACTCGCGAAACAAGTCACCTCGCACCACCTCACCTGCTCGGGTCCAGGCGCTGGCTCACCTCCGGGAAGGCCCACGCGTCCACGCGAAACAAATCGTAGACTTTGGCGCCGGCCGAGACGGCAACAGATGTGCACTCACCCGAGCTCCCCCTTCGGAAAACCTCGACCGATTCGCCGAGCAGGCGCGTCCCGTACACCGTCGCCCCGCAGGCCGGAGTGTCCGCCAGAACGGCGTAAGCCGGCTGCCGACATGACCCATCGACCAAAGCCGGCAGCGTACACTCAGGATCAGAAAACACGGACTCGGAGATGGATGTGGCGCTCGGAACACAGCGAAGAGCTCCATCGAGAGTCATCAGACGACAATTCTTGAATCCATCGATCTGTAACAACGGAGCTCCTCCTGCGGTCGTAAAGGTCTCCATCAACACGGTGTCTCCTTCGACTTTTCGTAACAACGCAGGGAGCGACTCGGGCGCAATCGGAGGCTCGAGAACATAGGTCTGATCCGTGGCGGTGGTGGGTTCGAGCTCGCAAAAGTCATCGTTCAGGCGGTAGACTTTGGTCGCTGGAGCTTCCGCGCCAACGGGGTAGACGGCCTCCAGCAGGGAGTCGGCGCAATTCTCTCCGCGCACCTTGGCCGCGAAGAACGCCGGCTTTCGAGCCCCGCAGTCGCTTCGGGGCTCAGCCAAGTGGATCACCGGCGTCGGCTCCGTGCAGGTGTCGTTCGAATATCTCGGAGCTCGGGTGTGCTCGAAGTGGCGCTCGGTGAGACAACTGTCTCGATAGGGTCCCTGGTAGTGGATGTTGTAGAACGTCTGACACGATTCACCGTTCGAGCTATTCAGGATGCCGATCGTCAGCTCACTTCCATCGCTGGTGATCGCACGTTGCAGCGAGAGTCCTCCCTCGAACTCCACGCTCTCGATCGTCGGCTTCACGAACGTGGAAGGTTCGACCTCTTTGGCCTCGAAAAAGTCCCAAGCAAGCGGGTCGATGCCTACGACATCCGCGAGCCGATCTGGAGGCTGCAGTCTCTCGCCCGTGTTGTACACGGCGAGCAGCGTCTCTGTGCTACACGCTCGAGGCGGCAGGCGCTCGGACGCGTACTTCGTATACGCGGGACCTCCGCACGCCGCCGAGACCAGCAAGACCGGATTCTTGCGCCCTGGATCCGTGAAATGGATCGCGCCGACAGCGGGCAGGCACCGCAACTCACCCGCCTTGTCGTACTGATAGGAACATGCGACGTCGAGCTCGATGTCGTACCAACTCACGAACCGCGAGAAGCCTTCGACCTCCTGGATGAGCGCGACCAAGCGAGCACCGCTCTTCCACATGGGAGGCGTCTGCTCGGTGCACGCGAGCGTGCACGCGCAGGCCCACAAAATCAGTCCTCGCGCCATTTTTTCAAACACTTCGATTGCCGCGATCCGCTCCCAAACGGTGCACTCGCCTCTTATGGCATGATTGGGGCCGCAATGCACGCTCGAGAGCGTAAGCAAGTTGGGGTGGGCTTGTGGGGACGCCGGGTAGCCGCAGACAAGATTCTGCGGTCCCAGGGATGAGTCGGGCCCGACTGACTGCGGTCTCAGGGATGAGTCGTGCCCGACTGCCTGCGGTCCCAGGGACGAGTCGCGCCGGTAGCCGCAGGCAAGATTCCTGCGGTCCTAGCTGTATCGACTCTCGCAGGACTTGGGGGTAGCATGCTCGAAGTGTGGATACGGCGCGCTCCGAGCCCATGGCACGCGGTCGCGTTGATCGCCATGTGGCTCACATTCCCGACGGACCAAGCGCAGCCGTCCGGACGGGCCCTGTTCGTGACGTATTGTGCCAACCGACAATGCCAAGGTGGCGTGCTCGGCCAATGGCGCTACTCCTTGGAGAACGGGCTTGAGGTGGCCTGGATCGATTCTCCTCCTCGAGCGGTTGGCGACTTTCTGCGGACGGAGCTCGGACGCCAGTCCGACGGCGCTCGCGGGGGCATGTCCGTCCTGATCTCCGAGGCGTGCCTCGAGAGGCTCCGCGAAGGAGACCTCGATCTGACCGGAGACTGCCGATGGGTGTCGCAGTCGTGCACCGACCAACTGCGAGGCTCGGTCTTCCACCCCTATTCGCGAGTTCGCTCCATCGGTGAGTTGCTCTATCTGCGGTCCGAGCTCGCAAGAGTCGCTAGGCGGAGAGCGACCGAGCGGTGGGTCGGATGGGCCGCCGTACTGCTGCTCGTATGCGTCTTTCCCACGCTCGCACGAACGATTCGTCGCGCCTGAAATCCGCGACTCAGGCCAGCGCTACGGCCATTTGCAGTCCGAAATCACATCTCGGGCGAGGATATTGGAATCGGTATGGTCGCTCCGAGCGCTCACATGCAATGAGCCGACGCCACCGAGAAGCTCACGCCGTCAAGCGTCATCACGGAGATGAACGCGGTCGTCGCCAAGCAAATCCCGAAGAGCCCCAGGAACAGCCATCGCTCCCACCCACGGCCCCAGGTGCCACCCGCCGCCACGCATAACTCCCCGAACGCGATCAGCCCGGCCCACCAGGTGCAGTCGATCGCACTGAGTATCGATCGCGAAGCAGCCGAAGGCAGCGCGGACCCCTGGGAGCGCAGGCATCTTGCCTGCGCGTAGGTTTCGCGGACCGTCCATCCTGCGGCAGGGTGCGGCGCTGATGCCCTACACGCCAGGTCTGAGGCCGAACGTGAAATGAGTGATGCCATTTCGTTTCACGTCGATGGGTTGCGCGCGGAGGGCATGGGCGTCCTGGTCGCGCGGTCTGCACGACCTGCCGCGCCTCGGGCTCGCGATTTATTCGAAGCCTTCGATCGCCGCGATCCTGCGCTCCCGAGTGCTGCACCGGCCTTTTGTGGCATGATTGGGGTCGCAATGCACGCACGACAGGAAGTTGAGGTAGGCTGACTCATGCCGGACCGTCGAGCTCCGCTCCCGCTGCTGTTCATTACTGCGTGCACGTGGGGTGAAGTGGAGACGCCGATCGGACCCGAGGTGCTGTACCCGTGCGCGTCGACGGCTGGACTCAGTCGGGAACAGGCCGGTTCCGGTCTAACGCACTGCGTCGCGTGCAGAGGCGATTCGTCGGCCTGTGAGTACGATATCAACTGTCAGCTTGGATCGATCTGCAACTCGGCTGGAGGAGATCATTTCCGAGAGGACTGCCCAACTCACGTCTGCGTGCGGATCGTTTGCGCGTCCGACGACGACTGCGTCACACCCAAGACCTGCTCGCTTCGGGGAGTGTGCGAAGCGAGGCCGTGTGAAGGGTCTCGAGACTGCGCGGGCAATATGATCTGCGTCGCGGGTGAGTGCGTGGCGAAGGCGCCTGTCGCTCGGTGTTTGGTCGTCTCGGCGCGCCAGACCCTCGAGCTCGGCCAAACCGCCGGCTTGGCCGCCGTGGCGTTCGACGAGAGCGACCGACCGCGACCCGATGCGGCCTTCGTTTGGACCAGCTCGAGCGCGAGCGCGAAATCCAAGCGTCTTCGGCTGTCGCTCGCGAGCCCGGCCAAGCGAGCGTCTCCGCGAGCGCTGAGAATGTTCCGTGCGCCGGATCCGCTCTGATCGACATACCCATCGGCGCTTCGAACAGACTCAGCCTGGCCGTCCACACGGACGAGGAGCTCCCGATTTCGGGCGCGGTGGTCAAGACGGACACGAACGAGACTCGGAGCGACGCGCTGGGCCATGCCTCGATCCAACTCGAAGGCCAAGCAACCATCGTCGTTCGAGCGGACGGACACGCTCAGGTTGCCCTCCGCCTGGACGGTCCGGGATTTCGGATCGTACACCTTCCCGTTCTCACGCCGAGCTCAGTGTTTCACGGAAGCGTCGAGGGGCCGAGGCAGGAAGCGGCCGACGAGACCGACCTGAACGTCGGCTTTTCGAAGAGCTGAGAGATGGGGTGTCGTTGAGTGAGTCGGTCCGTCATCTCCCAAGAGTTGCCCGACGGCCTCGGTGATGACTTCGTCGTGGCGACGCCATTCCCTGACTATCTCGCCGGGAGGATTTTCCTCGAGGACTTCCGCTTCGTCTCCGACGTGCCCCTAAACGGCTCGCTCCGTTTCGATCTCCGCGCCAGGGGCCAGCGTTGGCTTGCGCTGACGCCCGCGGAATCCGTCGTGAAGCTCGAGGGGTTGCTGCCGCTCTCGGTCCTTGCGACTGACGATTTCGAGTTGTTGATTACTTTCGAGCCAGCTGAGTCTGACGACTTCACGACAAGCCGCTGTGCGCGTGGAGGAGAGCTTTGTCGCACCGAGTGAGCTGAGTCGTGGTGAGTGGCGAGGTTTCACGTTTCCAGGAGCCGTCACTCCGAGCTCCATCTCGGAGCGCGCTTCTCGGCAAAAGCCATCAACCCCTCGAGCGTTTCACCCGAGGCGAGGACTCGAGCGCCAGCCTGGGTCTCTTCTTCGAACGAAGGGGACGCAGACCGGAGGAGGCCGAGGACCTCGCGGGTAGCCGTGGGCGAGGAAGTCGCGAGCTCGGCGACCATGGCTTTGGCTGCGTCCAGGGCGGTTCCCGGCTCGCAGAGTCGATTCACGAGACCCCAACTCATGGCCGTGTCCGCGTCGATCTGACGGTTCGTCAGAATGAGGTCGAGCGCTCGGGTGCGGCCCACGATCCGCGACAACCTGACCGAGCCGCCGACGTCGGGCATCATCCCGACGCGTGCCTCCGGCAGAGAAAACGTCGCGTTCTTCGAAGCCACTCGGAAGTCGCACGCGAGCGCTAGCTCGAGCCCGCCGCCCGTGCACACGCCTTCCACCGCAGCGATCACCGGGCAGGGAACCGTAGCGATGGCGTCCACGACCTCCTTCAAGTCCCGAATCAGGGCGAGCAAGTCGTCCTTGGACTGGGTCTGAATCGCCGGCAAGAGGCGACTCACCAGGGGGTTGTCGGGCTTCAGATCCATCCCGGCCGAAAAATGCAGGCCGGCGCCGCAAACGACGAGGGCGCGGGGCGGGTGAGTCGAGAGTCGCCTCGCCTCGTCACGAAGGGCCCACCACAACGGTCCGTGCAGCGCGTTGCGTCGAGCTTCGCGGTTGATCGTGAAGATCGTCAGAGGCGGCGTCGATTCGATGAGAAGGTCTTGGCTCACGGGACGGATTCAACCACGTTCGACGGAATGCCGCGAGAAGTACCTGACCTCCGCCGCCGACCCCTGGAGCGCGGACCCCTACGAGCGCAGGCATCTCACGTGGGTTTCGCGGACCATCCTGCGGCGGAGTGCGGCGGCTTCACGCCAGGTAGCCGCAGGCAAGATGCCTGCGGTCCCAGGGATGAGTCGAGGGAGATTCTCGATTTGGGCACGGTTTCTCACTCAGATCCGCCAGGCAAGGAAGGCCCGAGCATCGCCGCGACGCCGTAACATACACAAGCCACCAGGGACACGAAGCTGAACCCCAGCGCCATCCCGACGATCTGCGCGAGCACCGTGCCCAGCACGGTGAAGAACGCGTTGATCCCAAATGCCCACGCAACCCACTCCGCGGCCCGACGCCCGACGACATTGAGGCCCGTGGGAAACGGCGCACCGAGCGCCACCCCCACCGGCGCAAGCAAACCCACCGCGATCGCAATACGCGCCGCGATACTCAGTCCGAGCGTCGCATCGAACACCGCGGGCACGACCCAAATCCAAATCAAGCTCACCAACGCGGCCCACAGCGGCGGACGTCCGGGCCCGAAGATCGCCGCGATATACCCATATCGACCGGACAAATGAGCTCCGAGCCCCGTGAAGACCAGCAGGCTGGCCAACACGACCGCCATCGCGTACACGGGCTGACCGAGAAACAACGAGAACTTGGAAATGAGCGCAAGCTCGAGGAAAATGAACGCCACGCCCAACATTCCAAAGTACCCGATCACGACGCCGCCGCCAGGACGCCGCTGACCGCGGCGGGAGGCGGCAAACAACGGCCAGCCAATGAACAAGGCCGCGACCAACGCGATCTCGACCAGCGACACGAGCAGCACGACCTCCGCCACCGGTCGATCCTCCATCGCCATTCGAGTAGCCCTGCGATCGTCGAGCCTGAATATCTCCGCGAGGTCCCCCATCTTCAACTTGGACCAACGGGTTCGATGATTGAAAAAAGGGCGATCGTCGGTCGCCGGAGCGATCTCGAACGTCGACTCCGCGTAGAGCGCCTGAAGCTCCGGTGCCTCCAAGATTTCCCTGAAAATCGGCCTCGACACAGTCGTCGTTCGCGGAGAGTACAGCGTCTCGACCTCGAATGGGTACGGTCCGCGTGGGACGAATTCCCGCTCGATGCGCTCCACGTCGCCTGCGGTGATCGGAGATTTTTTCAGCAAAAAACCCGCGGTGAACCAAGACGCACCCTTCGGAGGCGCGGGTGCGTCCGAAAATCGAAACGCGTACACGTGCTCCCGCGGGGCCGAGACACCCCTTCGAGAGAGTGCCTCTCGCGCCGTCGAAAACAGACGCGGGAGCTGTGACTCGGGGCGAGTCAGGAAGAGCGCCCCGTCCGGAGCCAGACGCTCGAGGTAGTCCTCGAAGGCCTCGAGGGTGAGTGTGTGATTTTCCGCCAGACCTAGCGCTCCAGAAGCCATCGCAGCGTTGCTGATCGTATGAAGGGAGAGAATGGCGTCGTACCGCTCCGAGGACCGCCGCACGAAGCTGCGACCCTCGTCCGTGTAGAGCCGCACCCGGGGATCGCGAAACAGCCCGCCAAAAGCGCCCTCTCTGTCCTCCCAGACCGCGCTGTTGATGATCTCGTTGATCTCGACCGCGTCCACCAAGCTCGCTCCCGCCATGAGTGACTCTCGAACCTCACGACCCGCGCCCGAGCCGATCACCAGAACGCGAGCGTCTTGCTTGCCCAGCAGCGCGAGCGCACTCGACGGCGCGTCATGGTACGAGCTCGGATCGATCTTGGCGAACCCACCGTGTGCCTCCGAGCTCCCGGTGACCGCTGCACCCATGTCGATGATGAAGGCCCGGGTGAGCTTCGGCGTCGGAGAACCTGATTTGCGCAAGCGTTCGTCGACCCGTCGAGCCTCGATCACGTACGAGAAGGTATTCCACGCCGCTCGCTCGAAGTGGACGCCTTTGGGCGCGGCCGGAGGAGGTATGCGCGCGGCGAGCAAGGTGAGTATGAGACTCGCCAAGGAGCTCACTCCAAAAAAGAGACGACGGCGAGCAGCCCGACACAAGCACAGCCCGGCGATGAGCCCGAGCGTCGCGGCGAACACTACGGCACCCGGCCCCCCGAACAGCGGCAGCACGACCACAATCGAAAGACACCCAACGCCCGCTCCGAGTAAGTCCGCCGCATAAAATCGCGAGGCCTCATGACTCATCTCCAGGAGAATTCGAGAAATCACCCACCCTGAGCAAAAGAAAGGGCTCGCAAGCATGACGTAATAGAGCGGCATCCAGACCAGCTGAAGTGGGTCGGAGAGCAGCTCGAAGGGTTTGAACGGAATCAGGAGCAGCGCCGGCAGCGTCAGGATCGACAACAGAGCGAAACCAAGCGAAGCTCGAACCAACGAGACTTCCAGCGCTGCCTCGTCCTTGGGTCTCGGGCGCACGGCCGCAGCCACACCCGCGACGCCAAAGCCGAGCAGCGCCGTGGAAATCACGAGAAAGCCAAAATGATACCAAAGCCGAACGGAGAGCACCCGAGTAAGCGCGAGCTCGAGGGTGAGGGTCGCGATCGAGATTCCGAAGATCCCGAGGATCAACCTGCGATCGAGTTGCCGCGGCCCGTCGGCGCTCATCGCGCGCAGCCTGCCCCAAACCCGAGAAAGAGTCGACGAGGTACGCCCGGCGCTCCAAGCTTCGCTCCAGCTTCGGAAGGTGTCAGCGACCGCTGCCGGTCAAGCCGTATACATCCGCGCGAACTCTCCCGAACGAACGAGCGCCAGCAGGTCCGTGAACCCACCGATGGATTGTTCACCCAAGAAGATTTGCGGCACCGTGCGAAGTCCCGTCGCAGCGACGAGCCTGCGCCGAGCCTCCGGATCATCGGTCACGTCGATCTCCTCGAACGGAACGCTCAGTTTCTCGAGGAGCGCCTTCGCCCGATCGCAATAGCCACAGTAGTCAGTCGTATAGACACGAACCTTGGGCGCCAACCAGAACCTCCTGCACTCACCCTTCACCCACCATGCTGGGCAAGCCACCTGCTGGCCAACTGATGGTATTGATTGTTCGAGCGAGTCATCTGAGTTACCCGGCGGAAGATTTTTTTCGTCTCCGCAGTGTTCGTGTCTTTGAGCACGAAGCCCTGGTAGTAAAGGTCGCGCGCCCGCCGTGAAAGCTCGGCTAGCCTCGACTCGGAGAGCGCGTGAGTCGGAGCCTGCACCAGCGCGTCCGACAGCGATCTGAAGGCCTTCTCGAAGTCCTCGTCGTTGTAGGCCTCGAGGCCCTTGAGATACAGAGCGTCGGCGTACATCTCTCGGAGTTTTCGGCGCACCTTCCCCTCGCCTCGGGCGATTTTTCGATCGATTTCCAGGGTCTTCGGAGCGAGCCCCATGATTTCGGCCGCGGCCTTTTGGCGGTGGGCGGCTTCGATCTCGGCTAGGTTTTCCTGCACGGCGCGCATCCGGTCTTGATAGGTCGCAGCGTCCGGGCCGCCCGCGGCCTCCGCCGCGTCGATGGCCTCGGTGACTTTCTCCTCTCGATAGAGCGCCACCGCACGCATCATGAGCGGCGGGATTGGGTCTTCCTTCTTCTTTCCCTTGGACGCGGCCGCTTCTTTGGCGACCGCCGCGAGCTCGGCCTCGAGCAACAAGGCGCTGTTGAGGCCCGGCACCAGCCTCAGCGCTTCCCGAACGAGGTCCAGGGCACCATCTCGATCACCTTGCGCCAGAAGCTTCCGCGCTTCCTCGACCTTGAGCTCGGCGATCTCCAGCAACCACTTGTTGCGCAGCCTGAGCGCGTCGGACGCCCACGCGCTCTCTGGATCGATCGAGTCGAGCTTCTCGATCGCGTCGAAAGGGCGCCGCTCCTTGGCGAGCCGTCGCGCCTCCTCCAACGCCTGCCAAGCTTGAATCTCGCGGTCCGAGTGAGCCTTGTACTCGAGCGCGCGGTCGTAGCCCGGACGAACGGCGAGGCTGGTCTCGAACATCAACACCGCATCCCCAAAACGGCGGGCCTTCACGAGCTCTACGCCCTGTAGAAAGGCTCGCCGACCGGACGCGACCCGCTCGACCTCTTCCGCGGTGACCCGACGCCTGTGGCGCTCGACCAGGAACCACGAAATGCCCGACACGACCGCGACCAAACCCAAGAACACCCCCGCCAACCGCAGCCCGACGCCCCGCGCAACGGGCCCTCTCGGCGCAGGGAGCTTCGCCTCGCCGACTCCAGGTTCGGCCGGCAAGGCTTCGACGTCGACTTTGGAGGCCCTCCCTGGTTCGTCCTTTCCAATCGGCACGATCTCGGAGACGCGCCCGATCGCCGGCTCCGGCATAGGAGCTCGAATCGGATGGGCCGCGCGCGTCGCGGGCGCCTCGTTGAGCTCCACGAATCGAAAAGTGCGAGCACCCAGCAGAATTTCGTCACCGGGCGAAAGAATCTCCTTCCTGACCCGCACGCCGTTCAAACACGTGCCGTTGTTGCTGCCGAGATCGACCAGTACGAAGTTGGCCCCGGAGAGCTCGATCCGCGCGTGCTCACGCGAAACGGCGATGTCGGCCAGCTCGATGTCGCACTCAGATCCGCGACCGATCACGATGGAGGGTTGCTTGAAGGCCCACTCGACGCCTAGGTCCGGCCCGGAAACCACGATGAGTCGAAAGCCCCTCGGAGGCTGCTCGGCCTCGACCTGAGCGCGGGTGTCCGGCGCCTCCTGCTGAAGCTCTGCGAGCTCCCCGAGGAACTCGCCGCGATCAAACATGGCCGTCGGCTGCTGAAAGCCGTTGTACTGCCCGACCTCCTCCTCCTCCGCGATCCCCGTCGCATCGGGCTCCATCTCGAACTCTGGAGAAACAACACCGCCCCCCAAAGAGCGAGCCGCGTGAGTGCTGTTCTGCGGCGGCTTGCGACGGCCTTCGTCAGTCATCGAACGACCTCCGCTCCAGCCTACCTGAAGAACGCCTCCCGCGCGGAAAAATGCGTCCCGCGACGCCTACCGGGATCGCCCGGTTATGCTGCCGTCCTTACGACTACTCGCGACCGAAATTCTGGACCCAATAGTGCGTGTAAGGAGAGCCTCCGACATTCGCGTAGCCCACGCCGAGCTCGTTCGCGTTCGCGCTCATCATGTTCGCGCAGTGCCCAGCCGAACCCACCCACTGGGAAAAGGTCGCCTGCGCCGTTCCATTCCCTGCTGCGATGTTCTCACTCACCGGAGCGCCGGAGTAGCCCGCGTCTGCCATTCGCTGAAACGGCGTTCGGCCATCCTGTGAGTTGTGCGCAAAATACCCATTCTGCCCCATGTCCAACGCGTGAGCGCGAGCCGAGTCACGAAGCCGCGTATCGAGCGTCACCGCCGGTACCGGAGGATACGCCGTGCCCCCGCAAGTCGCCCCAGCGGCTCGGAGCTGATTCACCAGAGTCATCATCTCGTCCTCGAGCGGATTTCCGCCAGAGATCGGACAGACGCCGCAGTCTGCCGCGCACGCGCTGCAGTCTTCAGGAGCCGCACACACGCCGTCGCCGCAACTCGGAGCCGCCCCCCCGGACTGACACACGAACTCTCGACATGAGAACGGACCGGCCCCCAACGCCGCACACTGAGTGGCCGCGGACGCGTCGTCCGCGCACCAGCTCGCCGTGTGACAAATCGAGTCCTTGCAAACGAGCCCCGCGCCGCATCCCGATCCACACGCTGCACCCGCCCCGATACCCCAACGATAGGTCACGTCCGCGAACCCGGCCTGGTACCCAAAGGCCTTCATCGTCAAAGTCCGAGTCAGCACGCCGTTGATCTCGATCCGCTCTCGACCCCAGTTCCCGTTGATTCCGTTGTAACCGCTGTAGACGATTTGCATCCCTTGATACTGCAGAGTCTGCTGAGTAGGTCCGCTGAGGCTCCCGTCGGGCCACTTCACCAGCGCGGTCTCTCCATCGTACAACTGGATGTCGACGTCACGACCCTCCCGCGCGGCGAGCTCGATCGACACGTTGACCTTGCCAGAAGGGATGTCGCCGACCGTGATGATCGCGTTCTGGTTGATCTGCTGGGCAAACGCTCCGCTCCCGACTTCGTTGCACGTGTCGACCGCATTCCAACGATACTCGACCGGTGCGTTGCCTGCTTGGTACCCATACGCCTTCATGACGAGTGTTCGATTGGTGTCTCCTTCCACTCGAATCCACTCGTGACCCAAATTTCCGCCGAATCCATTGTAACCGCTGTAGCAGTAGCGAAGGCCTTGATACGTCGTACAAGCCTCGTTTGGTCCATTCAGCATTCCGTTTGGCCACGCGATGATTTCTGTACCCGTGGCTTTGTCGACGAGCTGAATGTCCACGTCGACGTTGCTGGTGAGTGTGATTTCGACGTTTCTCTTGTTCGGTGGAATCTCACCTACGTCCGTCGTGGCTCGGTGAGGGATGTTCTGGAGGAATGATCCGTTGCCAGAAGAGCAGTCGCTGCCCCAGTCGAACCCGGCAGAAGCCGGAAGCGACCAAGCTGCGCACAAGAGCGAAGTTCCGAAGGAGATGCGTTTTTTCATCGGCCGCCGGTCTAGTCCTTCGTCGAGCCCAAAGCCCTTGGGCGACCGACCGATGGGACCAAAGCTCACAGGAGGCCACGATGTACGAAAAGCTGGGCAAGACGGAGGCCACGTCCTCAGAAGTGACCATGATGAAACCACAGAGGACGCAGAGAGGAGACGCGGAGGACACGAAGAAATTGCTCATTCATCATCTGAGCCCTCTGTGGGCTTCGGCTCTGGCTCTCTGTGGTTTCTCCGGTGTTCACGAATTTGCCGGGACCTGTACTGAGTCTCCTGCGTTCGGGCTAGACACCCGCGATCATCGGCGAGAAGGTGCCCGCCGTGAGCCCGAAGACCTCTGAATTCGCGGAGGACGTCTCGCCTGCACGAAATCACAAGGCTACCTCGAACGAAACGAAGGCAAAGGAAATCCACGCCTTTCGGTTGGTTCCACGCACCGGCGTGATTTTCGTTTCGACCGAAGCCGAGAAGCGAGGGCACCGACCCGGAGACCCACAGTGGTGCAACCTTGGCCAGGGCCAGCCCGAGACAGGGCCGCTCCCTGGCGCTCCGCCGCGGATCGATCGGATCGCCATCGACCCGAACGATCTCGAATACGCTCCCGTCGCGGGCGTGTACGAGCTTCGAGAAGCCGTCGCGAATCTGTACAACCAACTCTACCGAAGAGGCCTCTCGTCGAAGTACACCGCCGAGAATGTCGCAATCGCAAGCGGAGGTCGAGCTGCACTCACCCGCATCGCCGCAGCCCTCGGCCAGATCCACCTCGGCCACTTTCTGCCCGACTACACCGCCTACGAGGAGCTGCTTGAAGTCTTCCGGTTGTTCGCCCCGATCCCCATCCTCCTCGACGCCGACGCTGGCTACCACTTTGGCGCCTCGGACCTTCGACGCGAAATCCTCGGGCGGGGCCTGTCCGGCCTCCTCGTCTCAAATCCCTGCAACCCCACCGGTAAAGTCGTCGCCAACGACGAGCTCGCCTCATGGGTCGAGATCGCCCGCGCCTACGACTGCGCCATGATCTTCGACGAGTTCTACTCGCACTATGTCTGGCGCCGCGATCCGACGTCCGTGTCGGCCGCCGCCTTCGTGGAGGACGTCAATCGAGACCCAGTCATACTCATCGACGGACTCACCAAGAACTGGCGCTATCCCGGCTGGCGCCTCTCTTGGACGGTGGCGCCGAAGAGTGTGATCGAAGCCGTCTCGAGCGCTGGCTCCTTCCTCGACGGCGGGGGCCCGCGGCCGCTTCAGCGCGCAGCCATCCCCCTGCTCGATCCAGACCACGTGCGGCAAGAGACCGAAGCCCTCCACCGAGCCTTCATCGAGAAACGGGAGCTCGTGCTCGACCGCGTGCGAAAGCTCGGGATGAGAGTCGATCCAGAACCCGCCGGCACGTTCTACGCGTGGGCCTCCGTCGCAGAGCTCCCATCGTCGCTCGACGACGGCATGTCTTTCTTCAAAGCAGCTCTCGACAAACGAGTCATCGTCGTTCCTGGTGAGTTCTTCGACGTCAACCCAGGCAAGCGACGAGCTGCCCGACCCTCCCGATTCCGCCGCCACGTGCGTATCTCCTTCGGGCCCAGTCTCCCGACAGTCGAGAAAGGCTTGGGACGCTTGGCGGAGCTCATCGCGGAGGCGAAGTGACTCTTAGGGCCCGTTAATCCTGCCTCAGGATCGGGCACGGGCACGGGCACGGCATTTTCGGGACCTCGGCCGCTATCGAGGAGATCCACGACGGTCCGCGCCACGCGCGAACCACCTCAGGAACCCAAGCCGTCTCTCGACGAGTGAGACCAAGCCAGCCAGTGGCGTCGAAATTCGGCCGTGGGCTGAGGTCGTTTCGGGAGCGTTTCTTGCGGAGCCTCGAGCAAAATATTGCCGGGGATCGGCGCTGACCCAAAGTTAGGGGTGGACTTTGCGCCGGTCGTCGTGAGCGTGAGCGTCAATCGTGGACGTGGGCGTGGACGAAACCGTGGACGTGGGCGTGGAACCTGGTCGTGGAGCTGGACGATCCGGAATCGAACGGCAACGCGTCGCACACCGATCGATCGCCGCAAATCCGCGTTCTATCTATTCTTTTTTCGACCAACTCCCCTGCAGCGCACTCAGATCCAGGCCCGGCTGCACCCAAGTTATTTCCTTACGGTGCCTTAGCTCTCGGCGGTGAATCGGGCACGGGCACGTGATGAGTTTCGGAGCCTTTTTCAGTGACCTGCCAGCGCTAGCGATTTGCGTCCACCAGCGTGAAGTCGAACGAAGCGCCTCTTCCGCCTACTGCGGCAACGAAACCACCCCAGTCCGCGACGTTCATGCAACCGATCGAGCGCACGTTGCCGTTGTCCGCGGGCCGGTGCAGCAGGACCTCGCCGAGAGTGTCGCCCCGAGCGGCCGACGCCCGCGACTCGGCGTCGGAGAAGACGCCGTCGTGGTTCGTGTCGCGAACGCCCGGGAGCCGCCCAGACCCACCCTGAGTACGAACGTGGAAGCTCGCCGCGCCGTTGTGGTCGCCATTGGCGACCGCTCGAAACGTCCCGTCGCGAATCCGACCAACGTCGCCCACACCATCCCGATTCACATCGGGACTCAGACTCGAGCGAGTCTGCCCGGGATGGGTCGACCCAGCGAACGTGCGCACGTGGCCGTTGCCCTGAGCGTCCTTCCACAGCACCGCGTAACTCTCGTTCATCGCGTGGCTGCTGCGGCCGTCGTGCACCTGGCCATTTCGGTCCAGGCCTCGAATCGCCAACACGTGCCGCTCGCCCGGTCGAATCTGCCCTCCGGCATCTTTCACGATCTGCTCATAGTGCCTGAACTGCTCGGCCTCGCTCGCGCCTCGAGGTGGAAGCGTAACCGCGCCCGTCTGGCGCGGCGTGGCTCGCGGATCTCGCGTGATCGGCGGTGGCTGTAAGTCGGCCGCTCGAACCGTCCCCGACGGCCGAGGCTCCGCAACGTTCGGAGCTCTCCGCTCCAACCCATTTCGTCCATCGGCCACGGTGCGATCGAACGCGCCTCGCGTCTGCGGGCCCACGATTCCGTCGACCGAGATCCCCTGAGCCCCCTGAAAGCTCCGAACCGCACGCTCCGTCTCGGCGCCGAACACACCATCGACTTTCACGTCCTGGCCGGCTGCTTTGAGTCGCTCTTGAAGCGCAGTTACGTCCGCTCCCCGATCGCCGCGCCGAAGCAGATTGTCCGAATCAGCTTTCGGGCCGCCGGCTTCGACTGGCCGCACGCTGCTCCCTTGGGGTGCTCCGACTCCGCGGATTCCAACCATATCTGCCATTCTCGCCGACCAAGCGCCCAAGTTGCGCCCATTTCTTCAAAAATCTTGCTTGGTTACATGGTGCGTGTGTGTAGGCGAAAGTGGCCGTTGACTCGGAACGCCTGCCGCCCGCGTGTAGCGAGTATGAGTGACGAAGTCCTACTCACCCAATACAGCCACGGCGCCGGCTGCGGGTGCAAGCTGTCTCCCCGTGTCCTCGACCAAATCCTTGCGGGCCAAAAAGCCTTTCCGTCCGACAAGCTGATCGTCGGAAACAGCTCCCGCGACGACGCGGCGGTCTACGACCTCGGGGACGGAAATGGCCTGATTTCGACGACCGACTTCTTCATGCCCATCGTCGATGATCCCTTCACCTTCGGACGAATCGCCTCGGCTAACGCGATCAGCGACGTCTATGCCATGGGCGGACGCCCGATCCTCGCCATCGGAATTCTCGGGTGGCCGATCTCGAAGCTGTCGCCGACGGTGGCGGGACGGGTCGTCGAAGGCGCACGAGACCTTTGCCGCGAAGCAGGTATCGCGCTCGCCGGCGGCCACTCCATCGACAGCCCTGAACCGATCTTCGGACTCGCCGTGAACGGCCTGGTCCCACTCACACAAGTGAAGCGAAACGATCAAGCCAAGCCCGGCGACCTGCTGTTTCTCACCAAACCGCTGGGAGTCGGGATACTCACCACCGCAGAAAAGCGAAAGCTGCTGCTCCCCCTCGACGAGGGCCGCGCAGCGCGGCAGATGATCGAGCTCAATCGAGTGGGTGAGGCCCTCGGGCAACTCACCTCCGTCCACGCGCTCACGGACGTCACCGGGTTTGGACTCCTCGGACACCTTCAAGGCATGTGCGCCGGATCAGGCGTCCGCGCCGAGGTGTGGCTGGATCGAGTCCCTCAGGTCACGGACCTCACGCACTACCTGGAAAAAAAGACGATCCCAGGTGGAACTCAGCGCAACTTCGACAGCTACGGCCACTTCGTCTCGAGCATGTCCGACGACGCGAAGAATCTCCTCTGCGATCCCCAGACCAGCGGAGGCCTCCTCGTCGCGATTGATCCCGGTAGTCATGACCAGCTGCGCGAAGTCTTCAGTCGCTTCGGACTCACCGCTCGTTCCGAACCCATCGGCCAAGTCCTCGAGTCCGACGCCGCGAAGCCGATGATCACCGTGAAGCCATAGCTCCGCCTCGTGCGCCGCGCCGTCCTCGTACTGATGAGAAGCTCAGCGAATGGGGGTGACCTGGAAGTGACCCGATTGGCTCTCGAAGATGATGCACCTCTCGGCATCGAAATCGAACCCCGCTGATATTCGGCCCAACGTGCAGCTACCCGCTGCATCGAACTGAACGACCAAATCCCGCGCACCGGCGACAGAGGCAGTCCGGGCCGTCACCATCCCGGCCAGGCACGAGGTTCTAGACAGCTGGAGGATCGTGCGAGTCGTGAGCCCGGGCGACGGAGCGATCAGGGAGTCGAGCGACTCTCCCGGTTCCAACGGAACGCAGCTCGGGGGGACGATGCCGCCCTCGAAATCCGCGAACGGAACAACGCGACACCACCTTGCGCCAGCGGTAGGTTTCCCGAACCTCGGAAACCGATGAATCCAGCCCGGCACCTCAATCGCGACCGCGCTTTCGTTGACTAGCTTCAGCACCGCGCCAGGCGACCTTCCAGATATGTCAGGCAGACACTCGACGCTCGCCGTCAGTGTCGGGTGTGACGTGCGCGCCGGAAGAGAAACACCGCCACACCCTGGCAAACTCAGACCGAAGCACGACAATGTCGCTAGAGCTCTCAACGCTTGCTCCGGATCCGCGAAGCTTAGGCGCAGGCAAGATGCCCGCGCTGTCCGCGAAACTTAGGCGCAGGCAAGATGCCTGCGCTCCCAGGGGTCCGCGAAGCTTAGCGCGCCAATGGATCCCGACGCCGACGTCGGGCGAGGGCTGCAAGTCCTGCGAGGCCAAGCCAGAGCGAGAGCGAACCCGGCTGCGTGCTCTGGCAGCCGCACCCCGAGTCGTCGGCGCCCGCTGGCCCGTCTTCGCTCGGACCCTCCGGTCGGCAGTCCTGAGTACAGGCACCTAGGCCATTCTGCGCGCCGAGATCGCAAGACTCACCTTGGTCCACGACGCCGTCTCCGCAACGTGTGATCGCCGGTTGTGTACACGCGTTCGTACACGTGTCGCGGTCGTCTGAGTTCCCGTCGTCACAGGCCTCGCCGGCGCCGACCACGCCATCCCCACAATGAGGCACAGGAGCTCGAGTGCAGTCGGACAGGCAGGTATCCGCGTCCTCTGAGTTCCCGTCATCACAGGCCTCGCCGGGCCCGACCTTGCCGTCGCCGCAGCGGGCCTGGGCCGTCGGGTCGAACGCTACGATACACACGTCGTCGACCGTCCACCCGCCGAGCTCGACACCTTCGTCCGACGCGAGCTCGAACTCGACCGAGACTTGCCCGTCGCGGACCGCCGCCGACAGGTCGATGTCTTGAAAAATCCACTCTCGGTCCACGTGGTCGAGCTGCGCCTGGTCGGTTCCCATCGCGTTCTGCCACATGGCGACGTCGTTCGCCCAAATCGTCGCGCGATCGTAGCGACCGTCTTCCACCGTGAGCCACCGCCGATATTGAAGACGAAGCTGAGTGTGCTCACCGACCGGAACGGATGGGCTCCGGAGCGCGTTGGTCTTCCCCGGCTGATATTTCCCGTTGAAGTTCCCCCCGCCCAAGTCGTTTCCGTAAACCTTCAACCCAGAGTGCGCACTTGACGGGTCCCCGCTCCCAGGAGTTTGCGAAGGCGATCCCCATTGCCAGTCGTCCGCGCCTTCGCGAGCCTGACCTGCCTTGAGTCGGTGCGTCCAGCCGGCGGCGTCGGCCTCGAAATTCGCGCAATACAGCGGAGTCACCGCGCCGATGAAGAGCTCGTACCACGGCGCCGCGACGTTGCGGGGCAGAGTGATGGGCTCGCCAGACGCGAAGGTGAGGCCGATCTGGTACTCGACCACAGTCCCCGGCGCTTGCGGCGGAATCGTGGCGACGAGCGTTCCCGCGTCGACGACCATCGGAGTCTCAGAAGACTCGGTAGCTCCGCGGACTCTCCAAATCACTCGCGCGCTCGCGACCGTGGTGTCTCCACATTGGCTCGTCGGTAGCGCGAGGCGGATCTCGTGACCCTCGACGCTGGGCGACCCGAACACTGGCCCCACGTCCGAGCGATCGGCCAACCCATGGCGCGCAAACGCGTCAGTGATCCTACAGAAATTCGGCGTACCGTTGGCCAGATCGCCATCGTCGTCGTCCGCCACCAGCACCTCGGTGTACGTCGAAGGAATGTCCGAAGCCCGCCGCAGCACCGAATACCAAAGCTGATCGGCGTGCGCCGCTCCCTGGTCCTCACCCTCGATGGCGATGAGTGATTTGCGTAGATCCCAGAGCGCGCCGGCGAAGATGAGTCCGGTGATGTGTGGATCTTGGTCGACGTCGTCTGGCCACGTGGCCTCGGAGGACGGCGGATCCACGTGGCGCAAGGCCTCGGACGTGCCAAAGAACCCACGACCCATGCCTGGGTCCTTGGTGATCGTGGCCGCCAGGTAGTCGCTCGCGCCCTCCGAGAGTGAGGTGTCGAAGCTGCCCGCTCCGCGGATGATGGCGTGGAGGTGAACAGCGTGCCCAAACTCGTGGTAAATGACGTCTGGAATTCGGCCGGTGTTCTCGCATTGCCCGCGGCGGAAGAAGTTGATCGTGATTCCGTCGGAGAAGGCGTTGCACTCTCCCGAGAGGTTGACGTTCGCCTCGAGCTGCTCGTCGAGGTAGGCGAGGTTGGGCGCGATCTCTCTCGCTTTGTCCTTGGCTCTTTGGGCGGAGACGAAAGTGGTGAGTTGCGCGTCCACCAACTCGGTGCGCGCGGCGTTCCAAACGTAAGGATCGCTGGACGCTGTGAATGACTCGGACGCCACGCTGCCCGCCGCGTTGTTGATCTTGACGGAGGGTCCGCTCGCGGTCGCGACGACCGGCGCGCCCTCGACGCCGAACGAGTAGCCTCCGCTCGCGTCCGTGTTGGTGCGAGCCCCGTCGACGGTCAACGCCATGAACGGCGCCGCTTTTGCGCTGCGGGCGCCGGCCGGGTACCGATCTGGGATGTCGACGCTGACTTGGCCGCCGAAGAAGCGGAGCGTTTGCTCGCGGGCCACGGGCTCTCCGGTCGAGGAATCGAGGTACACGGACCACCGGGACACCGGGCTGTTGGACGCGACCCTGACCTCCCGAACCACGCGGAACCCAACACTTCCCGAAGCGCGCACGATCGGCAACACGAACGCCTCACCGACCGCGACCGACTCCGTCGTCGGCCCAAAATCTCCCTCGATCCAGGCAGTGGCCGCCCGCACCAAGACGTCGGTCGCGACCTTCTTGTAGGGTCGGTCGATCGTCACGCGCGGGAACGCTTCGGAGCCAATCGCAAAGATCCTGTCGGCCTTGATCCGAAAGCTGACCGCGCCCCCGCGCACCTCGAGGCCGAGGGCTCGCTGGGAAAAAGTCACCGTGCGCAACTCTCCATCGAGCTCGTTGGCCAGGACTTCGAAGTCCTCTTGGCTCGATCCTGGAGCCAAAAGATCGAGGTGGCGACTCAGGAGCCCGCGACAGGCTTTCTCGGCGGCCTCCGGCGAAGAGACCGAGCCGGGCGCGAAAATTCCGCGCCCGCCGATCCGAATGGGTACGAAGGTGGCGCCATCGAAAGAACCCTTCCAAGGGCCGGCCTCGGCGACAAATCGCGCCCACGCGCCGGCTACTCTCCCTGGCACGTCGTATCGAACGCCGCGCTCGACCCTCAGGCGTGGGCCATCCTTGGCCTCCAGGCGGGCGTGCTCCCGAAGCTCGTCGGGACCTTGAAAGGCCCACACCTGGCTCGAACCCAACAACATCGCGCCCACCACGAACGACCGCATGTCTACAGAGTAGACGACCAACTCAGCGACCGCGATTGAACACCGGACCGATTCGAAAACCCGTGTGGCCGTGCGACTTCGAACGGCTTGGCGCTCAGGCTTGAAAAAACGACCTACTCATCCCACCTTTGGATCGTCCGATGTCCGATGAACACGCCCGCGCCGCTCGCGAAACGTCCGCTCGCGAAACGTCCGATCAGGAGCTCTGGATCTCGGAAGCCAGTGCGACAAGAAAGACCTTCATCGTCGATACCCGCCGCTCCGCCTCGGCCCGAGCCTCTGCCGAGTGCATGCGGTCCGGGAGCTTGAAGAGCTTGGCGTAAAAGTGATCGATGGTCTGGCGGCGGTCGTCCGGCGGCCGCACGCTGGCGAACGGGTCGTCTGGGTCATAATAACGGGATCCCATTCGGGCCCCGGTCGTGGCCGTGCGTAGCACCCCAATCGCGCCGAGCGCGTCGAGCGCATCGGCGTCCGCGAGCGCTCTTCCGAGGTCGGACGTCGGGCGCTCGCCCCTCGAGAACGAGCACGTTCGGATCGCACCTTGGATTCGCTCGACGGCGCCTGGATCAAATCCTGCGTCGGCCAAGACCTGCCTCGACTCGGTCGCCGAAAGCTCACTGGCGCGTGCGCGGTCCTTCGAGCTCTTTTCGATCGGCACCAAGTCGTGAAGGAGCGCGGCGGCGACCGCCTCGACGGAGGCTTCGGGCCGCTCCGGCTCCGCCCCTAGGCGGATCGTCCACTCAGCCACCCTGAGCAGGTGGAGCAAGTCATGGCTCGGATCACTCGAAGGTCGAAGCGAAGCTCGGACCTTTTCGAGGCGTGGGTCCTTGGAAATCAGCTCGAGCACACTCATCATGATCATCCGTTCGTCGGCAGGGTGAAGGCGAAGAGCAACTGCGCGGCGTAATACAGCGGGAGCCCCCAGGCCTTGTTACGGAATCCTGGCGCAACGAAGACGTCGTTGGCCACCGAGAGGTCGGAGAGCCAAAAGGCCAGGGCGCCAATCGCGATCGTCGACTCGGGTCTCGTGCCGAAAGTCCCAATCGCGCTCGAAGCCATGAGCGACAGCGCCGCGAGGTAACAGAGCACCGGGACGCGCAGGCCCTTGGAGACAAAACGCAAGAGCCACCGCCCGACCGACACGGCGAGCCCGGCAAAGACGAGACATGCTGCCCCGAAGTAGGTCCAATCGATCGAACGCTCCATGAACGCTCCAATGTATGCGAGGTGCGCCAGGAGGAAGCTGCCGAGGCCAACCAGGAAACCCAGCTTGGCGTACCTATTCGTGTCCAGCGCGCTGCCTCGGGGGCGAACCAAGAGTGCGACATCGCCGATCGCCGAGAGTATCAAGGCCGCGAGAATCCACCGAGAGTAGACCGAACCGGCTCCCGCGAGCGCGGCCGTCGCCAAGAAGCCGAGGGACGCGATCGGCTTGGCGACGTAGCGCAGCGAGGACTCCTTGGCCTCCGCAAACAGCAACCCGCCAACCGCGAAGATCGTCACGAGCGCCGCGATACCCATTCCGTCCATTCCGTCCATGAACAAACCTCAACGCGTGACGAGCTTCTTGATCCGATGCTGGCCCATCCACGCCTTTCTTTGCGTCGTGGTATCGATGATTTCGATCGAAGTCAGATACGAGCGGACGGTCTTGCCACCGGCCTCATCGTCCTCGGAGAGAATCCAGCCGTTGATGACGAAGTCTGAACCGAGCTCGTACTGCTCCGACTTGGCCGACTCGTCGCTGGCGTGAATCGCCTGATCGGCTCGGTCGGCGCGAGCGTCTCCGGCCTCTTCGAGGCTGGACACGACATCGACCATGGCCGAACGGACCAGCGCAGCCTCGATCTGTTTCGTGAAGTATTTGTCGTCGATGTAGCCAGTCGTGCGGTTGCGTACGGGGTACAAGCGAAGCACCGGCCGCTTCCCGCCGTGAGCAGACCGCCATTCGGCGACCCACGGGCTCCCGAGCACGTCCCCGATCATCGCCTTGGCAACGGCGTCCGCATCCACGTCGTTCCACTCTCCAGAGAGGTCGATCGCTTGGTCTGTACGTTCGACGCTCGGGGTCGTCGCACAAGTCGTCGAGAGTGAGAGCACGAGGAGGAGAGCTCGCATGCGGCACACATACAACAACCTCCTCTCTGGTTCTAGGAGTGCGGCTGTGGGACGCTCCGCGGGTGAGCCCCAGTTTTGCCTTGGTCTTGGTCCTCGGCGCGGATCCGGTCCGGATCGAACACGAGGTTTTGGAGGAGAGATCGTCTTGGCAACCCATCGAGCCGAGTGACGTGGTGAAGACCATCGAGACGACGGTCCTGGAAGCCATCTCCGAAGGCGGTCGGTTTTCGCTCGTGGCCGCGCCCCCATGTCGCACGCGCCCGTGCGCTGCCGAACCGATCGGTGATTTACGCCTGTTGGTGCGCGGTCGAATGGTCGGTGAAGCCGAGACTCACCTCGTCGTGCTCGAAGTGGCGCCGGGGCGGCGTGCCGAGTTTCCGAGTTTCTCGGCCTCGGACACCGTGCGAGTAGGGGGCAAGAAGCGCAGAGAGATGCTCACGGCGATCGAAGACTCAGCCCGCAAAGCGGCCCGGGCCTTGGTGACTCTGGTGGATCGGGAGCTCGCTCGCAACGGGGCCACGCGAGATCCGACTCCACGGAGCGATCCTCCGGCGGAGCTTGCGTGGAGGTGGCCGGAAGTGTCCATACCGCCGATCGGAGCCGATCGTGCCAGCAAGGACCTCTACGCGAAGGACCTCTCGGTCGCACAGGCAGCGCTCCGGGAATTGACCGCGGCCGCTCGCGTCGATGCTGGCCCACGGAGAGCTCTCGAGCGATGCCTGCTCGGGCATCCCAACGCAGCCCTGAGAAAAGGTTGCTTGTTGGCGCTTCGTCCCTTCGCGCGTAGGCTCCCGGCAACTCAGCGCGTGATCGTGGAGGCCTTTCGAAAGGACTCCGATGGGGACGTGAGATCGGCCGCGAGCGATGAGATGGCCTATTTCTCGGGACTCTCCCGGGCGGAGGCGATCGCGGCGTGGCTCGAGAGTGTATCGAAGTGCGGAGCGACCGGCCCGCTCGGACAGCTCGGGGAGCTGCCGAATCTCGAGCTCTCCTTGAGCCAGTGTCTGGTGTCGTGCGGAAAGAGACCGAAGTATCAGCGAAGCAAGCGGAGCTGCATCGAGCTCGTGACTCCGCTTCCGGTGGCGCGAAAGCGTCGGGTCCTCTGGCCCCACATCCTCGAGACCGACTCGGAGTCGCCTTATTATCTGGAGGGTGCTGGTGAGCGCGAGGGGAGTATGGGGACGGATTGGCAGTGGGCCGTGGAGGCCGCGCTCGATGGCGCCAGCGAGCTGGATTCGGAGCTCGAGGAGGCGCTGTGGCGTCGATATCAGCGGGACCTCTCTTCGTTTGCGCTGGACGTTCTCGGTGACTTCGCGTCCCCGAGCTCCCGACTCATGACGCGACTTCTCGAGGTCGTGACGACCGCGGGCGACGCCGGAGCGCTCCGTGCTCTCGTTCGAATCGGAAAGTCCGACCCCAAGCTCAACACGGAAATTCGTGAGAAGCTCGCCGAGGCTCTCGCAACCTCGGCGTTCCCGAAGTCTCTCCAAAGAAGCAGCCTCGAACAGTCGATCCGTGAGCTCGAGCCCAAGGAGGCCGGTCGATGAGTAGTCGAAGTCGGGCCGCATTTCCCGGACCCATGGGTATCATGCGAGGATCACCTTCGGATTTTCAGGCCCAGCCTGGGCATATGGAAGTCGAACGATGAGCTTGGTGATCATCCCATTCCTCCTGATCGCCGCGGACCTTCCGTCGGTGCGTTACGTCAGCAAAGTCGTGACTCGATCCTGGGAGCCCATCGAGCTAAGCTCCGTGGAAGCGGCCGTGACCTCTGCCGCCACGGGACCGCTGACCTCTGCGGGGGCCATGAAGCTCGAGAAGAGCGGGTTCGCCGAGTTGAAGACCGGCGACTACTCTCTGCTCCTCGAGGGCCGATTCATCGAGCAGGCCGAAGTCTTTTCGGTCTATCTGACTTTCGGCCCGGGCAAGCGCAGCGACCTCCCAAGCTTCGTGGTGTCCGAGAGCGGCGCGATCGGCAAGCTCGAGCGGGGCGTCATGTTGCAGCGAATCGAGGGGCTGAGTCGAGCCGCGGCTACGCGCTTGGCGACGTTGGTGCTTCCGCGCCTCGAGAGTATTCGGCTCGTCGCCTCGCTTCCGCCCGTCGACGAGCCGGAGCTGCCCTTCGCTTGGGGACCCATCGAGTCCCCGGTCGTCCAAAATCCCAGCGCGTCGATGCGTGCCCTCCTGGATCCGCGCAACCCAGATCACGAGCGCGCCAACGCTCTCCCGCAGTTCGCCAGTCAGGCCTTCGATCAGCCCGCCGCCCAAAAGACTCTGCTTGTTTGTGTGTTGCGCGATCCGAGCCCCGACCTTCGCGCGCGCTGCGTCGACGCGCTCGCCCCGGTGGCCCGCGCGGACGTACCAACGCAGCGAATTCTTCTCCACGCCTTGCGCAACGAGGTCGATCCGGAGCCTGTGCGCGCGCTGATGAAGCTCGCCGCTGGGTTCGTGGGTCTGTCTAGGAAGGAGTCGATCGAGACTTGGCTCGAGCTGGTATCGAGTGAGTCCGCACCGGCCGAATCCGCGAGCGCCATCGCCGAAGCGTTGGCGGAGGAGGGCGACGTCCCCAACCTCGATCTCGCGGTGGCCCGATGCCTCACGCTCGAATCACTCGTTTATGGGAAGCGTCAGGCTTGCGCGCAGTGGCTGCTCCCAGTGATTCCTGCGCCCCGAAGGATGTCCGTCGTCGCGAGATACCTCGAGAACGTTCGCGTCTTCGAGACGGGTGAGTCCAACGCCTTTGGAGACGTGAGTCAGCACGTCGCGGGCCGAGTCGACGCGAGCACCGCCGAGCTGTTCCTCCGCGTGGCCGAGCGACCCTCCGCCGGGCACGTCCGCGACGACGCGCTCTTCGTCGCGATGAAGCACCCGAGCCCGACGCCCGCGATCCTCGGTCGCGTAGTCGCCCTCGTCGCCGACCCAAAGCTCACCTCGGCCGCCACGCGGGCCCTCGTCGACCTCGTCGATACTCAGGTCGATCACGCCAAGCTGGTCCGACTCGCGCTCGAGCAACTCCTCGAAAGGCGACGATTCATGCGGCAGAAATACGGCGGAGATCCGCGTGAAGAGATCGCGCGCACGATCGATCGAATGGCTCGCATCGAAGCGAAGAAGCGGTGATCCGGGCTGCGAACGGTGTTAGCACGATCGCATGCATCGCCTCGTGCTCGGCCTCGTCGGCCTCGTTTTTCTCGGCTCCATGGGTTGTGCCAACCTGTGCGCGCGAAAGGACCGCTTCTTTCAGAAGACCTGCGGCGGTTCCTCGGTGAGCTACAGCCCCGATCCTTACTGCGAGAATAAGATCGACAACTGCTCCGACGTGCAGCTCGCGCAGCTCGAAGGGTACGTGCGCTGTCTCGAGGAGACGAAGGAGTGCAGTCTCGAAGCCATCGGTCGCTGCGGTCAGATGTACCCGGGCGGCATGAACCTCGCCTGTGCCCAATCGCCCTGAACCCTAGCCCCTCGGCCGCGCGGCGCAGACCGGTGGACGCCGAGCGCCCAGTCTGCTCCGATCTGTTCGTGCGACTCCGTTGGTGGACGTTGTCTCTCGCGCTCTCGACAGCCTGCACGTTCGATCGGTCTGTCCTCGACGCACATCGCCCCGATGCCAGCGCAGGCGACGCGTTCGCGAGTGACGTACCGTCGGACGCAGCCGGCTTCGACGGGAGCGAAGTGGACGCCGCCATCGTCGACGTTGCGTTTTCGGACGTCGAGTCCCCGGACGTCGAGTCCCCGGACGTCTCGGTCCCCGACTCATTCGACGCCACCTTCGATGGAGGCGCCGGTGAAGACGCGGCGCCCGACGCAGAAGCTCCGGACGCTGGCGCGCCCGCAGATCCGTTCGAGCTCGGCCCCGTTCCGGTCGTTGGGTTCGGCGAGGAGATCGTCTCGCGCGGCGATCGCGATACGCCGGTAGCCGTCGAGCTCGGCGAGCGGCCCGAGCCGAGCCCGCTGTTCGTGTTGCTGCCGGGATTTCAACTCACCAACGCCCACTACGCCGAGCTCGCCCGCCACCTCGCGTCGCATGGGTTCGTGGTCGCGCGCGCCCAGCCTCCCGCCGGTCTGCTCTCCGTGAACAACGTCGAGATGGTCAGAGACGTGGGCGCCGTCCTCGATCGGTTGCTTTCCGGCCCGTACGCGTCGCGCATCGACCCGACCCGGGTCGGCGTGGGCGGTCACAGCCTCGGTGGCAAAGTTGCGACGATGGTCGCCAATCGGGATGCGCGGGTGAAGTTGTTGCTCGGGCTCGATCCGGTGAATGGAGCGGTTCCGGTGTTGGGCTACACGGCGGAGGTTCCGGACGTCGTCCCGAGCGAGCTCGAGGGGCTGGCCATCCCGGTAGGCTTCATCGGAGAGCTCGCCGACTCGACGGGCACTCTCGGCCAAGCCTGCGCGCCGCTCGATCAGAACTATGCGACCTTTTTCGATGCCGCCACTTCTGCTCCGTGGGCTGGAGAGTGGACCATCAACGGCGCGGACCACACCGACTTCATCGACGATCGCGGCGCCTGCGGAGGCGTTTGCAGACTCTGTCAGGAGGGTCCGCGTGCCGATGGAGAGATCCGGCGCCTCGTTCGAGGGTTGTCGGCCGCGTTCTTGCTCAGGCACTTCTTCGGAAGGTCCGACCTCGAGGGGATGCTGTCGGGCCCCGACCCAGTCGTGGCCGTTCGCCGACGATTCTGATCGAGCGCAACACGAAACTTGTTCCATCGCCAAATCTCGTTCGAGAGTGCAGGGCCGGAGCGCAATCGAATTCACATTCGACTTTGCGAATTGACACACTCACCCGGTCCGCGCATGTCCCTCGTCGAGGAACTCATGACCAACATACTCAATCACTTGGAGCTCTATCGGCTCCCGTGGAACCTTTGCGACAACGGAATCTCGTGGCTCGAGCCGACGGCCCAATGCAACCTCGCTTGCGACGGCTGTTATCGTGAGAACCGGGTGCAGCACAAAACCCTGGACGAGACCCTTCACGACCTCGACGTCTTCGCCGCACATCGGAAAAGTGATGCGTTATCCATCGCCGGTGGAGACCCTCTCCTTTATCCGGAGTTGATTCGGACCGTCGAGGAAGCCACGCGCCGAGGTTACAAGCCTGTGGTCAATACGAACGGGCAAGCGCTGACGGACGGAATTCTCAAGGACCTGAAGAAGGCAGGCCTCGCCGGCTTCACTTTCCACGTCGACAGCAAACAAGGTCGACCCGGCTGGAAGGGCAAGAACGAGCTGGAGCTCAACGCGCTCCGCGAGCAGCTCGCGGACAAAGCCGCGTCCATCGACGTGAGCTGCGCGTTCAACGCGACCATCTATCCGGACACCAAAGACATGGTCGTGCCGCTGACCCGGTGGGCGGAGCAGCACCTCGATCGCGTTCAAGTCATGGTCTTCATCCTCTACCGAGACGTCCGCACTCGCGCGTACCAATACTTCGACCACGACCGCGAAGTCGCCTTCGTCGACGCCGCCGAGGAGGCCGCCGAGCTCGAGCGCAAGAGGAAGAACAGAGAGGGGGCCGTCTACAACCTCGACCGAGAGAAGTCGTACGAGACCGTGCTTTCCGCAGACTCGATCGTGACCGAGCTGAAGGCCGCGTTCCCCGAGTTCCGGCCGTCTGCGTATCTCAACGGAACCGAAGACCCGCGGAGCTTCAAGTGGCTCCTCACCACTCGGATCGGTCGTCCCGGCAAAGTCATGGGTTATGTCGGACCGAAATTCCAGGAGCTGACTCAGACGCTCCACCACCTCGTCAAAGACCGATATCTCGCCTACGCTCCGCGAGCGACGACCCGGGCCGCCAAGCCGGCGCTGCTCCTGTCCCCGCTCGACTCGGGCGTTCGCGCTGCGGCGAAGAGCTTCCTCTTCGACGCGGTGACCCACCCGGTCAAGGCGCTGATGAATCCTCTGCATGTTCAGTCGGTCCTAATCATTCAACCCATCGACATGCTGCCTGACGGTCGCATGAACATGTGCGACGGGTGCCCAGACATCACCGTTCATGACGACAAGCTCGTGTGGTCGTGTCGCATGGACGAGCACGAGAGATACGGGCACAACCTATGGGCGCGCCCGAGGAATGAAGCGACGGGCTGATTTCGAGGCTCGGCTCTGATTCGGACCTCCGATCGGCTTTCTGACCCGGACCTCCGATTTCGCGACTCCGACTCCGATTTCCGATCTACGCCGACGTCCGACGTTCCGCCCGTCTGGATTCTGGCCACGTGACGCGGTATCCAGCTGGGGGTGACCTCGAATGGTGCAGAGCGCGAGCTCCTGATCGGGTTGCTCTCCGAGGCGCTCGGGCTCGCTCCTCCGGAAGTCTTGGCCAACTGCGCGGAGACCTGGATCGGCCAGCAGAGGCCCTCCCTGGGTGACGAGCTCGAGCGGGTGGGTGCTCTGAAGCCCGAGCACCGCTCCGCGATCGAACGCATGGTGAACGTTTTGGTAGAGGCCCACGGCGGAGCGGCGGCGGCCCTCGGAGCCGTTGGAGGGTCCGCGCGTCTTCGGCAGGCCTTCGACGGGAGAGTGGCCTTCGAGACCGGAACCGAGCCGACGATCGCTCCGAAGTCCCGTCCGCCGGTGGACGAAGCGACCACCGTGACTCCGGAGACGGCCGGTCGTTACCTGTCTTCGGACCGCGGAGGCGACGAGCTCGGGCGCGGTGGGATAGGGCGAGTGTTGGCCGCCGTGGATGATCATCTCGGTCGGGAGGTCGCGATCAAGGAGATCCAGCTTCGGCATCGCGAGGGTTCGGGCTCGGACTCAGCGGCGATTCTCGGTCGATTCTTGCGGGAAGCGAGAGTCACCGCGCAGCTCGAGCATCCCAACATCATCCCCGTCTACGAGCTCGGGCAGCGAAAGTCGGGTGATTATTACTACGCGATGAAGTTGGTTCGCGGCTCGTCGCTCGCCAAGGCGCTCGAGAGTGCGACATCCCTGGAAGAGCGTCTCGCGTTGTTGCCGCACTTCGTAGATCTTTGCCAAGCCATCGCCTACGCGCACAGCCGAGGCGTCGTACACCGGGACATCAAGCCCCAGAACGTGATGGTGGGGGAGTTCGGGGAGACGCTGGTGCTCGACTGGGGTCTGGCCAAGGTCCGCGGCAAGTCGGACATCGTGAGCGCGGAGCTGGAGCGTGGGCTGAATCTGAAAGACAGCGTGCTCGAGACCATGCCCGGCGTGCCGCACGGAACGCCCGCGTACATGTCTCCGGAGCAGTGTCAGGGTGACATTGGGGCGATCGACGAGCGGTCCGACGTGTGGGCCCTCGGGGTGGTGTTGTATCAGATTCTGACGGGAAAGCTCCCATTCACGAGCCCGAACGCAATGTCGCTCCTGGTGAGTATCACTCGTGACCCTTTGCCGTCGATTCGGTCGGTCTGCGCCGAGGCTCCGCTCGAGCTCGCGGCGGTGTCTGAGCGTGCACTCACCCGAGACAAGGCCGGTCGTTATCGAAGCGCCAAGGAGCTCGCGGAGGAAGTCCAGGCCTATCAGAGCGGCGGCCGCGTCGATGCCTACCGATACGGCAGCCTCGAGCTCCTCAAGCGATTTCTCGCCGCCCACCGCGCGGAGGTGGTCGTCGCCGTCGTCGCTCTCGTCGTGCTCATGGGTATGGGTGTCGCTGCCTATGTGCAGGTGCTGGGCGAACGCGACCGAGCCTTTCGGGCCGAAGCGGAGGGAAAGAAGAGCATCGCCGACGCGCTCGGCGAGCACGCTCGAAGCAGCGCGCTCGAGCTCGATTTCACCTCCGCCGAGATATACTCGACCGAAGCTCTGACCTATGGGCCCCAAGCGTTTGCGCGGGCTCTTGATGTCGCTTCCTCAGCGCTGGCGTCCCACGCTCGCCTGGCAGACCGTCACTTGGAGCGCGTGCCACGTCGTTCGCGTATCGGCGGATGGCCGACGGTTCGCCTGCGCGGCCGGGCCCGAGGCCTCGATCTGGGCCGCCGACTCCGGGCAGGAGGTTCGGACCTTGCGCACCGAATCGGGATTCATCGAGGACTTCGTATTCTCCTCGGACGGTAGACTCGTCGCGTGGGCCCTCGACGATGGCTTCGTCGAAGTCTTCGAGGACGGAGTCAAGAAGCAGCGGATCGCCGCGCAAGAGGGCGCCGTGCGAGCTATCTCGTTTCTCGACTCGAAGAGGCTCGTTACTCATGGCCGAAGCGGGGCGATCCGAGTCTTCGACCTCGAGACGGGCAAGCAGATCGGTCCAGATCGCAGCGTCCATCAGGACTGCACCGTCGCCGCGTTTTCGCCCGATGGCGAGACCGCCGCCGCCGGATACAAGGGCGGGCGCGTCCGCCTCACGACCCTCTCCGATGGGTCGGTGGCGACGTTCCAGGCTCACCAGAAGGCAGTCTTGTCGCTGTCCTTTTCTGCCGACGGTAAGAGGCTCCTGACGACCAGCCGAGACGGTACCGCCGCCGTTTGGTCGGTCGAGAAGACCAGAGTTCGCTCGAGCGGGAGGAGGCCGACCGTCGAAACAGTGGAGTCGGATTCGAACGCGCTCGAACGCGGCTACCTGCTTCGTCGACTCCACGGTCACGACGGAGATGTCACCGACGCCGAGTTTGCCTCGACGCGCCCAGGTGAGTCCGTGGTCTTCACGACGAGCCTCGATCGCGTGCTCCGCGTGTTCGACTACAAGTCCGGAGTGGAAATGGCTCGACTCACCGCTCACGCGGCGCCGCTCATCGGTATCGGCGTCGCGCCCGACGGCGGCACGATCCTCACCGCGGGCACCGATCGCAGTGTTCGTGTCTTCACGTTCGAACACGCCGACGATCGAGTGCTGGTCGAGGCTCCAGACTCAGTCCGAGCGATCGCGTTCGCCGCCGACGGCTCGGAAATGGCCGCGGGCACGGAGTCCGGCGCGGTGCGAGTCTCCGGAGTCAGCTCGCTCGATATCGTTCCCCACGCGCGACCCATCACCGCGTTGGCCTTTGCCCAGCGTTCGGATCGGCTGGCGACCGCGAGCGCCGAAGAGGGTGTGAAGATAACGTCCCTGAGTGATGAGTTGCTCGTCGCCGACCTGGGCCACCGGGAGGCAGGAGTGCGCGCCATGGCGTTCACACCCGACGGCCTGGGCCTAGCGATCGCCGGAGAGGACCACATCATTCGCCTGATCGACCCCGCGAACGGTCGGGAGCTCCGGCGGCTCGAAGGCCATACCGGGCCCGTCGAGTCCATCACCGTCTCGGCGGACGGGCAACTCATCGCCTCTGGGGGCCGAGACCGTTCGATTCGGGTCTGGACGGTGGAGGATGGAAGAGAGTCGCTGCGCCTCGAGGGTCACATGGGCCCGGTGAGTGCCGTGGTCTTCTCGACGGATGCCAAAGTCATCTACTCCGCGAGCGCGGATCGAACCGTACGACGCTGGGGCGTGATCGAGCGCGCCGAGTTGGGCCGCGTCCCGCACGACCACGGGGTGCTTTCGTTGGCTCTGGAGCCCGAAGCTGGGTTGCTGGCCACGGTCTCCGAGAACGGCGAGATCCGCCTCTTCGATGCCGGCTTCTCGGACGTGGCCAGGATGGGTTGCGGACGTGGGCTGGCGAACGTCGTGGCCTTCTCTCCCAAGGAAGAAATCTTGGCTGCGGGCTGCGCCGACCGGACGGTGCGCCTCTTTCGCCTCGCTTCCTGGTCGACCCCTGCTGACGAGCTGGCCGCCCGGGCGCAGAGTGACTTCGGCCTCCGCCTGGTGAAAGCACAACTCGTCATGTCGAAAGAGTGAGGTCGGCGACTCACCGCCGACCCTGCGTGGACTCCTCGCTCGTTCTTCAAATGGAGCGCGAGGTAGATGACGTGAAGACTCCAACGATCTCGAGATCTCGTAGTGGCACTCGACGTCGTCCCGTGCTTCTCGGGCCCGCTGAGCGACCTGCT
>CAYXDO010000079.1:0-47952 GCA_964463485.1 uncultured Myxococcales bacterium
GTGATCTCGCTTGAAACGTTTGTCTACCTACTCGGTCACGGATCATTTGAGACAACTGCGGCCGAATTTCCGACGGCGGAAGAGCCTGATCCTATCTGAAACGCTTGTCTAGTCTTACATGTCTCAGTTTTGCGCGATTGAGACAGCCTGGGAATCACCCCGCCGCGGCGGGCTGTCAAATCGATCTCTTCAGGCGCGTGCGGAACCCCTGACTCACTCAGGGTCCGCGACATACCGCGCAAGCTGCGGTGCATCTCGCGGAATCTCGTCGATCCAGCCGGACTTCGCGTCGGGAAATGCGTCTGCGTACGCAACGTAGGGCTTCAAATCGAGGATCGGAGTGCCGTCCAACAGGTCGATGCCTCGAACGTAGAGGCGTCGGCCTTCGATACGGACGAGCCGAACGGCGGACAGGCCGATGGGGTTGGGGCGGTCCGGAGACCTCGTGGCAAAGAGTCCTCTCTTGATTCGACGGCCGCGCGGCGGCCTCACGAGCGGCGCCCAAGTGCCGCCTCGATCCAACCAACTCAGAACCCAGATCCGCTCCATACCTTCGAGGTCGCTCAGGCTAGCCTCGGGCATTTCGTCGGACAGCTCGAGGACAGCCTCGGCATCGGAATCGACGGCGGCGGCCTGCTGGGGCGTCCCGAATCGACGTCGATACGGAGATCTGACCCAGCCAATCGGCCGAAGGGTGATCGGTGAGTTTGAGGAAGCTTCGGACACTGGAATCAGGGAACCGGTCTCGAATCCCAACCCGTCACCAGGCCCTCCTCGAGCGCGTCGAGCTCGGATCTAGAATCGGCGTCGAGCTCGAAGTCGAACACGGCCGCGTTCTCCTTGATCCGCTCGGCTTTGGTTGACTTGGGCAGGACCACGAGCCCCTGCTCGAGCCCCCAGCGCACGAGGACCTGCGCGGGCGACTTCTGGAGCCGCGAAGCGACCTTCGTGATCGCCGCGTGTCCGAGCCGGTATCCCTTGGTGAGGGGTGAATAGGCTTCGACGGCGATCTCGGCGCGCTGACAGACCGCTCGCACGGCGCGCTGCTGAAGGAAGGGGCTGATCTCCATCTGGTTGACGTGAGGAATGATCTTGCAGTGCGAGAGCAACTCCTCGACATGTCGGTCTTGGAAATTACTGATTCCGATGGCTTTGGCCCTGCCGGACGCGTGAATTTCTTCGAGCGCACGCCATGAGTCGAGCCGGCGTCCGGGCACCGGCCAGTGCAGGAGGTAGAGATCGACGTAGTCGAACCCCATTCTCAGCAGGCTGGCGTTGAAGGCACGCATCGTTCGGTCGTAACCTTGGTCGTCGTTCCACAGCTTCGTGGTCACGAAGACCTCGGAGCGCGGCACACCGGACTCACGAATGGCCGCGCCCACGGCGTCCTCGTTTTGGTAGACACGCGCCGTGTCGATGTGCCGGTATCCGATTCTCAGCGCGTCCAACACCGCGCTCCTCGTGTCTTCGGGGCTGGCCCGAAAAACGCCGAGGCCGATCCGAGGAATCTCCGTTCCCGAGCGAAGTGTGATCGTGGGTGATAGCAACGTCATGGACGGAATGAATAGGCCGATACGCGACGCCACGCCAGGGGGCCTCGAATCTTCGTGCTGAGCCAGCGGAGAATTCGTCGAGCGCTGGGCACGAGCTGACGGAGTCAGAGCTCCATCGATCGGCATGCCCGTGCGTCGTCCCCGGTCCGGTCACGGCGGGCGGAGCTCGAACACGCCAGCAAACGGGGCACCCGTGAGGATCCCATCGAACCCAAACACCGGAAACTCGATCGCCCCTTCGGTCCCGGCAGCCAACGGGACTCCAGGCGCCATTCCGCAGCCATCGGAGAGACGCACCGCCGCCAGACAGAGCTCGTCGTCCCAGGACATGAACAAGTAGCGCTCCCCAGAGGCCCCGCGAACGAACGCGGCGCTGGCCGCGTCTCTGAGATATTGCTGCCAGCCGCAAGCGTCCGTGCCAAACACGCAGCGAGTCTCGGGGCCGAAGATGGCCGGGAGCGGCTCGAACCCTCCACCTGCCGTTCCGACCATGACCTCATTGCGGTCCGAGCTGACGGCCAGCAAGAGCTCGTCCCCTTCGTCCAACACACTCACCGCCTCGGCCGTCAAATAATCAGCATTCACGACGAAGCCATGTCCCCAAGCCTCTCGCCGACTCAAATCTCCCAGAAATCCAACTCCGCCCCGGTCGGCCGCAAAAAAGGGCGCGTCGGGCCGACCCGTGGGCGCCACGCGGGTGGGTGTGTTGCCGAGGACGAAGCTCTCCCAGCGGCCCTCCGGCGATCGAGCCCAGACTCCGCGTCGGCTGACTGCGACAACTCGGCCCGAGTCGTCGGCCGCGATATCCTCGAGCTCGATCGCCGGCACGACCGTGGCGGTTCGCACGGACCCAAACCCACGCTCGGAGAGCTCGACCTCGAAGACCGTGGTCCCCTGCGCGGGTACGTTCGAGACCGCGAGCGCCCAGACTCTGCTCTCGCCGGCCACGCTGATGTGCTCCCATCGAGCCCGCCCGGGGACCTCTACGTGGTGAGCAGGTGAGTCTGGCGGCTTGGTGTCCGACTCGAGGTAGAACAGGAAGCTCGAGGTCGCAAGGACCGCCCGGTCTCCCGAGAGTCTCTGAAGGTCCTTTCCCTGAAAAATGCCCGCGCTGCGCTCGTCGAGGACGACCAACTCACCGTCGATCATCAGCGGAGGCTCCAAGGGGGACGACGACGCTCCCCGAAACCACCGCGGCGAAGGAAGACTCCCGCATCGCGACGAATCCAGGTCAACGTCCAGGATGAGCTCCGGGACCTTCGCCTCCTTGCTCCGCGCCCGTATGAGCTCCGCGGATACGGGAAACTTGCCGCGGTCGCCGTTGCGCTCCCCTCGGCGACACTCCCCGAGGCTGCCTTCCACTAGCTGCGCCGATTCCAAAAGCCCCTCTGGGTCGATCCACGGATGAGTACGCTCGAGCTCGGCCCGAGTGAAGGCGACGAGGTGGGTCGCCACGTCGGGCGAATCGTACACCACGAGCTGATTGGGGAGCGAAAATGGTCGAGATACCTCGAGGACCCTGCCGTCGTGCGACTCGACGACAAAAGCGAGCGGGAAGTCTCCTTGAGGGATTTGAAGGGCTCCGGCGGGATCGAGGCATGCACCCTCGAGGCCAAGGAGCCACGGCCATACCCATCTCTGGGTTCCCGTGTGAGTCCGAGCCTCGCCCACCCGTCACTTCTTGGAACGCGAATAGTCGATGCCGCGAACGAGCTTCTTGAGCAGCTCCGGGTCGTCGTCGGAGAGGTCGTCGCCCGAGAGATCGAGGTCCGGAGGCATGGGGTAGAGGTTGTCGGCATTTCGCGGCAGGTCCGGCTCCTCATCGAGCTCGGGGTCGGGGGGGAGAGGCGCAGGGGCTTCCGGCTTGGGCTCCGCGGCCTTGGATCGTCTGCGCTTCTTGAATCGGGCGTAGGCCATCGAGAAGAGCGGCAACGCCTTGGCTCCGTCGAGCGGGGGCAGCGGCATGAGGTTGAGCACGATCATCGAAGAATTGAGCCTGACCAGGATGAAGAGGAGCTCCTCCCCGAAGGGCAGCGCGAGCACTTCTGCCTGAAATGGGTACACGACCGCCAGCACGGCCAGCTGAGCGAGCACGCCGCCCCACGAAACGACAGAGTGCTGCCACGGCGTCGCGAACCCAGAGTACGCACACTCTCCCCCGAGCGCGTGAAGACGTACGTGCTCCACGGTGAGCCCGTTCCTCCAAACGAGCACGGCGTGCCCGAGCTCGTGAATCAGCACCAGCCCGAAAAAAAGCACCCAACTCACCGGCCGGATCGCCCCGAACCAAAAACAAATCAGGACCACGCCGAAGAGCAGGCTCCAGTGGAGCAAGATGGGCGCACCCCGGATGCGGCCGATCTGGAAGCTGCCGTTGACCACGCTCGGATCGATTGTAGCAAACCAAGAGACGGACGTGGGCCTCGATGTGCCCGCGAGCGAAACGTGCCTTGCCGCGCATGGCGCGCTCGGGTACCTCCGTGCGGACCCGTGCTCGTTCCCTCCGCCATCGCGTTCGTCGCCCTCGCCGGGCAGCTCACCCTCGGCGAAGATCGCGGGTGGATCGCGGGAACCATCGAGGCGCAGCTCGATCGCGACCCGACGCTCGTGCCTTACGGCAAGGGATCCTTGTTCGTGCCGGCCATGGCGGAGCCCCTCGACGAGCCTCCCGTCCAGGTCCTGTCAGGGGGAGATCGCGTCGCCGAGGGAACGACGGGCAAGCGGATCGTCCTTGCCCCCGGGTCCTACGAAGTCCTGGTGGGTACGGGCGCCCGCGAGCAACGCATCCGGATCAACGCGACCGTGCGCGAGAACCGCACGACGATCGTCCCGCCCTCTTGGGCCGGCCTCCAAGTCCACGTCGTCGACGAATTCTTCAACGCCCTCCGCAACTCCTACGAGCTCATCCGCGTCGACGACCGAGAGTATGCCGGCGTGGGTTTCGGCGCAGACGAGCAAGCCGGCGAGCCTCTTTCGACCTGGGTGCTTCGTCCGGGTCTCTACAAGATCGTTCGCGTGGGCGAGACCTACCGAGCGAGGCGAGACTTCGCGACGGTGCGGCTCCTGGAGGGACGACTCACCCACTTCGTCCTGGTTGTCGACGAGACCACGGGGGACTTCCTCGGCGGCGGTGAGGTCCCCGACGGCGAGCTGCTCCGCCCGCGGGAGGGGTTCTTTGGCAGCCTCGTGATTGGCGGAGACTTGGCCCTCAATTCCCGGCTGCACGTCCTCGGCGCGACGGATGGGTTGGGGCTGACGCTCCGAACGTTCCTCGACGCGAAGCTGAGCTACGAAATAGCCAAGAGCCCGCTCCTCCTTCAGCTTCAAATCGAGGAGGGCCAGAGAAAATCGCCGGACACGGATTTGGAAAAGGCGAACGACCGAGCAGATCTCGACGCGTTGTACGTCTATCGCTTGGAGCCTTGGGTTGGGCCTTACGCTCGTCTAGGCGTGGAGACTACGCTCCTTCCTGGCGTGAAGCCCTTCGACGTGCCCACAGACGTAGTCGTGATCGACGCCGCTGGCTCCGCGGACACTCGGTGCAGGGTCGATGACTTACGCCTCTCACCTCCGCTCGGCCTGACGGCGGCCAAGGAAGGCGCCGGACTCAATCTCCGCGTGTTCAAGAGCGTCTTCGGCGAGAGCACCGTGCGCGCCGGTGTCGGCGCTCGGCACATCCTCACGCGTGACCTCCTCGAACAACTCCCTGAAGGCGGCTTCGGCGATGCTTGCCCCGATCCGGCGGCAGCACGCGTCGTGTTCGTAGAGGTTCCGACGAGTCACCAGATCGGCGTCGAGGGTACCCTCCTCGGATCGGCGCAACTCACTCGATGGGTCGTCGTCAACATCGAGCTCGACACCCTCTTGCCGTTCGACGACCTCGCGGGCATCGTGCTCGAAGCGAACGGCTCGGTGGCGCTCAAGCTCACGTCCTACGTCAGCATCAACTATGTCCTTCGTTTTCTCCGCGATCGTTCTTTGAGCCCCGACGACCGGATCCAACAAGACGTCTCGGTGCGCTTCAGCTTGGAGCTCCTATGAGTCTGGTGATTTCGGGCCCGCTCACGCGCGGACGCGTCACGGAGCTCCACGCGGAGCTGACACGGCTCGGCGCGAGCCCCGGCGATGTGGAGCTCGACGTCGCCGGCGTCACCGAAGCGGACAGCGCGGGCGTGGCGCTCCTCGCAACCTTCGCGCGCCGCCTCGAGGGTGAGTCGCGCAAGCTCGTGCTCACCCGCATCCCGCCCAACCTCGAAAAGACCCTCCGCCTTTTTCCCGCAGTAGGTGACGAGGTTCAGAAAGTCGCACCCAAAAAAGCCTTGTTCGAGTCGGTCGGCGAACGGTCGCTCGAAGGCTTCGTCGTGGCCGCCGAGTTCGTGATGCTCTGCGCGGACACGGTCTTCTTCGCGGTCACCGGACTCTTCCGACGCCGCGGCACGCGCTGGGACGCGGTGCTCTACGAGATGTCGGCGATGGGCTCACGCGCCCTCGGCGTCGTCGGCCTGATCTCCTTTCTGGTGGGCGGAACCATGGCTCTCCAGAGCGCCGCGCAGCTCCGGCAATTCGGAGCGAACGTCTTCGTCGCCGATCTCATCGGCATCTCGATGACCCGCGAGCTCGGCCCGCTCATGGCGGCCATCGTCGTCGCCGGGCGTTCGGGCTCGGCGGTCGCCGCCGAGATCGGCACGATGGTGATCAGCGAGGAGATCGACGCGCTCAAGACCATGGGGCTCAATCCGACGCGTTTCGTCGTCGTACCGAAGGCGATTGCCATCACCATCACTCAGCCGCTCCTGACAGTGCTCGCGAACCTCGCGGGGCTCTTCGGTGGGTTCCTGGTCGCGGTCACCTATCTCGACGTCAGCCCCGACGCCTTCATGGGACGCCTCCAAGAGGCGATGAAGATGAAAGACCTCCTGACGGGTCTCATCAAGAGTGTCGTCTTCGCGTTGCTCATCGTGACGGTGGGTGCGATTTGCGGGCTGCGTACGCGCGGAGGCGCCGACGCGGTCGGACGCAGCACGACCACCAGCGTCGTCGCTGGCATTTTCGCAGTCATCATGGCCGACGCGGTGGCCAGCCTGGTGTTCTACTTCGGGGACTGAGTTGGAAGCCGAGAAGTCACACTCACCGTCACACTCGCCGGTGGAGGTCCGCGGACTCGTGGCGCGCTACGACGACCGGACGATCTTGAATGGCGTCGATCTCACCGTGGAGCGAGGAGAAATTCGCGTGATCTTGGGTGGCTCTGGGTGCGGCAAGAGTACACTCTTGAAACACATCCTGGGCCTCTCGAGGCCCAGCGAAGGGTCCGTGTTCTTACTCGGCGTGGACGTCGCCCACGCCGACGAGCCCGAGCGAGAGGCGCTGATGGGGCGCATCGGGATGCTCTTCCAAGGCGGTGCGCTGTTGAATTCCCTCACCATTCACGAGAACGTCGCGCTCCCTATCGTCGAGCGCGAGAACCTGCCGAGGTCCGTGGTGGACGAAATGGTGCGTATGAAGCTCGCCCTCGTCGGCCTCGCTCACGCCGCCAAGCTCACGCCGCCCCAACTCTCCGGCGGAATGAAAAAACGCGCCGCGCTCGCGCGGGCCATGGCGCTCGATCCGGACGTCTTGTTCTGCGACGAACCGAGCGCAGGCCTCGACCCGATCAGCTCCGCGGCCCTCGACCAGCTCCTCCTCGACCTGCGAGCACGGTTCGGAATGTCGGTCGTCGTCGTAACTCACGAGCTCAGCTCGATCGACGCGATCTCCGATCGCGTCCTCATGCTGCACGAAGGCCGAGTCGTGGCCGACGGCCCCTACCGAGAGGTCAAGGCGCTCGACAACCCATTCGTCAGGGCCTTCTTCGATCGCGTCGGCGAAGGGACCAAATCCCGCTCGTCCGTGCTCGAGGCGATCACTGGACGTGCCGGAGGTTTGGCGTGAATCTGACCAAAGCCCAGAAAGTGCGCCTCGGCGCCTTCGTGATCAGCGGGGGCTCCCTCTTCGTCACCGCCCTCTTGATTCTCGCCGGAATGAAAGTCTGGCAGAGCCGAGACTTGTACTCCGTGCGCTTCAAAGAGAGTGTGAGCGGCCTCGAAAAGAGCGCTCAAGTCAAATATCAGGGTCTTCGGGTGGGCCGAGTGGAGTCCATGTCGATCGCCAAAGACGACCCCAACTCGATCGAAATCGTACTCTCTCTCGACGCTGGGACCACTCTCTACCAAGGGACCGAAGCTCGGCTCGACGCGAGCGGCATCACGGGCCTGAAGACCATCAACCTGAGCGCTGGAGACCAACGCAAAGGAGTCATTTCGCCAGGAAGTGTCCTCCCCGCGGGTCAGTCATTCCTCGACCGTATAACCGGCCAGGCGGAAGAGATCGCCGTGAAGATCGACGTCATCGCCTCTCAGCTCGCGACGTGGACGAGCGATGACAACCGCCGGAGGATCGAGAAGCTGCTCGACAACCTGAACCAGCTGCTGGTGGACGTAGACAACCTCGTGGTCGCCACCAAGGACCCCCTGGCCGGGGCTCTGACCGAGGTGCAGAAGTCAGGCGGAGTCATTAGGGACACCGCGGCCAAGACCGGGAACGCAGTCGAGCGAGTCTCCACGGAAGCCGCGAGCACCATCGCCGAGGCCCGAAAAGCGCTCGAGGAAGTCCATCGGTTGCTCGGAGCGATCGAGACGAAGAAGGTCGCGAGCACGGTAGCTTCGGCCGAGTCCGCCATGAAGAGCCTCGACGAGCGCCTGTCTGATCCCGAGCTTGGAAAAGCGGTCAAGGATCTTAGGCAAGCCATGGTGGAGATTTCGAAGCTGCTCGGGGAGGTCGAGCTGACGGTAAAGGCGGGCCGCGAGGACTTGGTGCTCAGCCTCAAGCACGTCCGACAGGCCACCGAAGACCTCCGCGAATTCAGTCGAATCATCGCACAGGACCCCTCGGTGCTCGTTCGAGGAAAGGAGTCCGCGGGTGAGTAAGACGATCCGATCAGCGCGAGGAGCGCGAGGCCTTGGGATGACGGTCCTCCTGGCGGCCCATGTAGCCGGCAGTACGGGCTGCTTTGGGGCCCGGAGCCTGCCCAAGACGCATTTGGAGCTCCACGGAGAGTACGTCTCGCGGCCCGAAAACGCGCCGACCATTTCGGGCTTCTGCCGAGTGGAGGGCCTCAGCGCCGAGAGTGCGTACGACAAGTTTCAGGTGGTGGTCCGGCGCAGCCCGTACGAGCTGAGTTACAGCGACCGGCACGTGTGGGCGGTCAAGCCGAGCCAACAAGTCAGCGAGAAGGTCGCCCGCGCGCTCGCTGACGCGAAGGTGTTCTCGAGCGTGTCGAACGAGCTCGGAGACCAACGACCGACGTACACCCTGGCCGGCCAGCTCCAGTCCATCGAGCTCTACGACTCAGGGGACGTTTGGTTCGCGCACCTGTCGCTCTCGCTGAGACTGGTCCGCTTCGCCGACGGGCAGAGACTCTGGAGATTCTCCTACGAGCACAGAAAACCCATCGAGCCCGGGAATTTCGGCCACGGCGTGAGGGCCCTGTCCGAGATGCTCGCCGAGGTGAATACGATGGCGGTCAAAGAGCTCGCCGAGCTGGCCCAAACTCTCCCGAGCGAGCCCCCGAAGGAGGAGCCCGACATGCCAGACGAGCCCCCACCTGCGCCCAAAGCCCAGGAGCCCGTCGACATCCCGGAGAAGAACCTCGATTAGGCAGAATCAGGCAGGATCAGGCAGCATTAGGATCGGGCACGGGCACGGACGGGCACGGGCACGGGCACGGGCACGAAGTCCTCGCAGAGCCGCGCCGAATTTCGACGCTACTGGCTAGCGAGCACGGGTCTCACTCATCGAGCGACGGCCTGGGTTCCTGAGGTGGTTCGCGCGTGGCGCGGACCGTCGTGCCCGTGCCCGTCCGTGCCCGTGCCCGTGCCCGTGCCCGATCCTAGTCCTGCCTGCCTAGTCCTGCCCAGTCCTGCCTAGTCCTGCCGAGCTGCAACTAAGCTAAGCCGTCTCGAGCAGATCTCGTACGTACCGGTCGAGCTCGGGCTCGGGCAGCGGCCACCAGTCCTTGCCGACCGCATCCGCTACCAAGGCTTCCGTCGGCGTATCGAGCGCCTTGCGCAAGTAACCCAGAAATCGAGGCTCCGCGACCAGGAACAACCGCTGGTACTTGCCGTCCGCCCGCCCCTTCTGCAGCCGCATCGCCAAGTCCTTGGCGAACGTAACCGCGCTGTGCTCGTGAGAGTCTTCGCTCCCGCCGAGGGCATGCCGGCCCCCACCCATGCGGCCGAAGATGCGACCCGGACGGTCCGAGTCGAGCTCGGAGTCACGACGCCGACCTTCGGGGTGCTCGATCTCCTCGAGCATCGAAGGCGCGCGACCGTGAGCTGCAGAGTAGATGCGAGCGCCCACGCGGCTCGCGACGAGGACCCAGGTATTCGTCGGTGAGTTCACATCGAGAATTCGTGCAGATCGCGTGCCGCGTGCACCTACGCCAGAGTCTACGCGTCGAGGCGCAAGGTCCGCGTGTGCGGCGCGCGACTCGAAAGGGAAATTAACACCGCTCCCGCGGAATCGTTCACGTCGCTCGACAACGAAGGCCACCGCCAACGCCTACGGCGCCGCGGCTGCCGAGCCCGCTCACAACGGTATTTCGGAACGATTGCTGACTCCGAACCCAAAGTAGTACGCGCCCGTGTTGAGATCGCTGGCGACCGTGACCCCGAGAAACGGGACCGCATAAAAATCGAAAAACCGTGCGATCGCCCGTACGCCTGGATCTCGGTCGCCAAACTCACGGAGGATCTCTCCAAGCGACAGGCCCACATGAAAGCCGAAAGTTCTGCGCCGACTCTCGTGCCGCCGCACGGGTGAGTAATCTTCGGTGCTCCAAATTGGGCCAACGACCCAATAGCGAAGAAAGCCCGGCTCGATCCCGGCGAGCCCGAGCGCGCCCTTCGCGTAGAAGTCGAGATAATACGTCATGCCCGTGTAGTCGTTGATGAACTTGAGGAACGACTTGTCGCGGTACAAAAAATCCCGGCTTGGCACGTATCCCAGACGAAGCCCGACGAGCGACCCCGCTTCCGGAACGAGCTGAACCAGCGCCCCGAGGCCGATACCGAGAGTATTGAAGACGACGTCACCGTACTCGAAGCCATACTTCGTGAATCCGTCGATGAGCTCGAACCCATTCCAAAGTAAGCCCGTGAACAGCGCCGCGTACCACACGCTCGCCGTCGAGCTCATCCCCAGCTCCTCGTACACCGACGCCACGATGTGCATGCTGACGTAGGTGCAATACAAGTGACCCAGCTTGTCGGCTCCGCCCGCGTACGTGTCCCTCTCCAAGAATCCCGTCTCTCGCAGCGAGAACGCCTGAAGCCCATCTTTCCACCACGCTTGAGTTCCTACACCGAGCACCAATCCGCTCAGACCTGCCGAGGCCAGGGCGATGAGCGGCGTGTTCGGTCCTTGGGGCTCGAGCACTTGCGTGGTCGTCGCGGTCCCCGAGAGTTGCGCCCAAAGGAGAGGAGCCAGCAGGAGAGGAGCCAACAGGCTCATGCCGCGCCCATCCCATCTTTCTTGTCGATTGTGAACGAGGTCGCGCGCTCGCGGCTCACAAGGGCAACCGGCCGCCGATGGACGAGAGGAACACGGCGGTCCGATCTCCGGACGACCCGAAGGTGGCAGTCGTGAAAGACACGGCGAAGTGCCTAAGAAGATCGATCCTGAGTGTGCCCTCTCGCGACACCGTCTCGGCCCCGTCCACCGGGAGCCCCACGCCGACGACGAGGCGCACGAGCGCGGCCTGGCCTCGGCCGAGGTCCAACGAGAGCCGCGGCCCGACGCGACCAAGCGATCGCGCCGCTCCGTCGATCTCGACTGCGGAGTATCCGCCGAAGACGCCAAGACCCACCGGTCCGTAGGTGGCGAGGCCCTCGAGCACACCCTCGGCAAGGTACCCATCCGGACCGCCGGCCGCGCCCAAGCTCGACCGGACCTCGAACGACGAACCCAGGCGCCCATCGGCCGTGACTCGCACGCCTCCGAGCGAAGCAGCGAGAGGACCGACGCTCGCAATGCCACCTCCGAGGCCGAGGCTCAGCACCCACTTCGGCGGATGCGACTCGTCCTCCTCGAGCAGCGCGCGCGGGAGCAGATAACCCATGGCCGCGCCGATCAGCGCACCCGCGAGCACGTCCGTGGGATGGTGGCGCGCGGAGGCCACGCGGAGCACCGCGTTGGCGCTCGCCAGCGAGATGGCGGAGAGACAGGCGACCGCCCCGAGCTCCGAGCCGTACAGCTGTAGCAGCTCCTGATGCGCGCAAACGAGCCCGGCGGCCGTGAAGGCCGTCGCCGCATGGCCCGACGGGAAACTCTCGCGGGACGCCCTCGAGCGGCAGTCGAACCCCCCGTCCGCACATGGCTCCACGTCGGGTCGGGCCCGACTCAGCGAGTCCTTCACCGCCGTAACGACGAGGGTCGAGGCCAACAAAGCGACCGCGTCGAGCTCGAGGATCTGGAGCGCGAGCTCGCCGTCGATCCGCCCGAAAGCGTAGAGCGCCAATGAGTCGACTGCGAAGGGATAGGCCGCCAGAGCCCGATCGATCACGTCGCTCACGTCCGAGAGTGTCTCCCGAAGCTCCGGACGCACGGCTATTCGCTCCGACACCAACGCATCGAACCAAAAATCGCGCCTCCACCCGGAGGATGGCTCGGTGAATAGTTTGACCGCCAACGATCCCGCGCCGAGACCCACCGCGAAGCCGAGCTCCGGCAGGCCGCTTTGGTGCAACTTCTCGCCAAAAGTCGCCGTGGCCGTATGAGTCGAGCTCGATGGCTCCGAGAGGAGCGCACAAAGGAGAGCCAAACTCAGCAAAGTGAGCTCGGGGGCGAGGTCCGCGAGATGGGCTCAGTCTTCGCCGAGCTCCGCCAGGAACTCATCGCGATGAATCAGCCCTTTCTTGGCCAGGAGGCGCAGGACCGCCCAGAAACGACGTTCGAGCCGCGCGAAGGACTCCGCATCCACGATCCCTCCGCGGCTGTCGATCAACGCGCCGAGCGCCTCGCTGACCGCCGGCGACGTTCGCTCCGCCAACATCTCATCCGAAAAGCCGCCGTAGGCAGAGAACGCCGGACCCGGCGGCTGACTCGTGCGCGCGCCGAAAGCGGCCGGCGCCGTAGCAGCGTACGCCACTGGCTGACTCGGGCGGTACGGGGGCGGTGGTGGAGGGGGCGGAGCCGGAGGGAGCTGAGCGGGCTGGCTCCCTCGGACGACGGTGTCGACGACCTCCTCCCCTTGACCACCGCGTACGATCGTCATCGACCCGACCGCCTCTTCTTCGAGCGCGATCGGGCGACCCCCGCGGTTGGCCTGCCACGTTCCATGAGCTCCGTAGTGCTGACGAATCGCTCGATGGATGTCGGTCGCCCGCGCGAGCACCGGCTGGATCTTCGCGCCGGTTCGAAAGCCGACCTCGTCGATGACTGCGACGTTGAGCGGATCGGCCATGGCGAGCAAGATCGCGTTGCCGCGCTTTTGGAACGGAAAGACGTCGTGTTGAACGGCCACGGACGGATCCAGCCGTTTCACGGCATCCTCGGAGATCGGAGCCGTGCTGAGGTCGACGACGGCGATCGACAGCGCGGAGCCTAGCGCGGCCACGAGCTGGTCCTCGGTGAGGAAGCCGAGCTCCACGAGCGCCGCGCCCAAACGGATCCGCTTTCGCCGCTGAAGGTTCAGGGCTTGATTCAACTGTGTCGGATTTATGACCCCGCGCGAAACGAGGATCTCGCCGAACCGCTTCTTGGCCATCTCGAAAGGAGGATAACGCAATCTGGGATGCTGGCGAGCTTTCGGCCGCCTTTGACACGGCCCGTGCGCAACCCCATGAAATCGCTGCATCGCTTGGCACTGAGCTTGACCGCGGCCGGCCCCGCGTTCAGGCTGCTGGCTCCCGTGGCGATCGTGAGCCGCTTCATGGACGCCGTAGACGTCGAGATCGCGGGCTGCCCCATCTCCGCGCGCTCCGTGCCCGCGTCGAACACCGACGCCTGCGGCGCCTGCCCCTACAACGTGGTGTTTCCGGGACAGCCGCGGATTGGCTGCTCGACTCGGACTCCCATCGACGTGTTCGATGGCGCTCGCGCCCACCTCTTGATCCGCGACCCGAAACTTTGCGCCGAGCTCGAACGCCTGTGCCGCGCGGGGGCCACAGAAGTGGGTGACGCAAAAACACGAGAGTGGCTCGCGCTCGCCGAGGCTTGGTTCGCAACGGCCGAGACGGACGACGAGCGCGAGGTCGCGTCGGTGGCCGCCCGATTCGCCCGCGCCGCCATCGACCGCGGCGTGAGAGTCTCGATCCTGGGGTGAACATGAAGCTAGAGAGACGACCCTCGACTCCAAGCCCAACTCAACCCGTCGAGCTCCGCGCGGCGACTCCAGCACGCCTGCCGACTAGACCAACTTCCGATTCTTTCGAGCTCAAACCAAACCAGGCGAACGCGCTCACCACCTCGCCGCTGTTCGGACCACTCCCCGACCGAACTCTCCCGCCCCTGTCCGTCGCGCTCGAGAGCGACGCCATAACGCCGCTTCCGCTTTCGAAGCTTCCCGTGCCTTCGGACGTCGTGTCCGCCCTGAACGCCGCCAAGAACGTCTTGGTCGTGGGTCATGTGTTTCCGGACGGTGACGCCATCGGCAGCGCAGTTGGTCTCGCGCGCGCGCTGAAAGCCGCGGGAAAAAAGGCCGTGCCGTGTGTCGACGACACACTCATCGGCGGAAAATTCCGGTCAATCGCCGACCCCGGGGAGCTGAAGACCGCCGCCGATCTAGCAGGTCAGAAATTCGACACCGTCGTGATCGTCGACGTGGCCGAGTCCAATCGGATCGGCGGCGCGGCGGCCTTCTTGAAAACCGCGGAGCGCGTGGTCGTCCTCGATCACCACCAGGTCGCGGCAACTCACGAAGGACTGGGCCTGCCGTCGAAGACGCCGCTCATCCCGTGGGTTGAAAGGCGAGCCGACGCCGCAGCCTTTCTCGTGGCGGCGGTCGCGTCGCGGATCGTTCCGGAGTCCGACGGAGCTTGGCACCACGTGGCGCCGCCGCTGCTCGCGGCCATGCTGACCGACACGCTCGGCTTCTCCCAGAACGGAGTCGCCGGAGGTTCTTTGCGCGTTTTCAAACACGTGCTGACGACTCACGCCGACGGCGACCTCGAAACCATCGAGCGTCGGCTGAGTTATGAGTTGCCAAAGGAAGCGCAGGCCGTCCTCGACGGTCGATTCGACGCGGTCCCGAAAGCCTCCCGCCCTCGGGCCCGCAGCCTCCGAGCACAACGCGGCTTCGCTGTTCCCGCAGGCGCCGCCGCCGTGATTTCGATTCCGAAAGGCCTCCACACCCTCGCCCTCGAAGTCGCGAGACGCTCAGACCCTGGCGCGAACGAGAACGACATCAAGGGCGCCCTGATCGAGCGCCTCGAGAAGGTCGCGCGACGCGGCAAGCTCGCGGCCCTGATCATGGAGGGAGACGAAGGTTCGTTCGTCAGCCTCCGATCGACGGAGCAAGGACTCGCGCTCGAGCTGGCCCAAGCCCTAGGGGGCGGCGGCCACGCCAACAAAGCGGCCGCGAGACCATCAGGGTCGCTCGACGAGGTCGAAGCAAAAGTCACGAAGTGGATCTCCAACTGGGACGAGGCCGAACGCCTTCGACTCCGCGTCGGACACTTCTGAACGACTCTTCGCGCGGGCTATTCCCGCGATCCTGAGATGGATCGAGGTGGCTCGGATGGGATTCATGAGTGAGAGAACCGAGACGCCTCGAGGCCGGTCTCGAAGTTGACGTCAGAAGAGTCGCTCCGGAAACAGACATGTCCGATCACGAACCGCCCCCTCGATTGGCCGAGTGACGCTCAGCCGCTACCTGGCGGACGAGATACGGTGCGTCGTCGAGCGTGTGGAAGCGCGCGATCTGGTCGACACCGACGCCGTGCTCGGCGCTAGGCCGGAGTTCGAAGGCCGCGCAAGGCAACTCGTTGGCGCCCAGGACTCATTGATTCTCGTCGAACGGCTGGCCGGTTGGACGCGGTGGGCGCTGAGTACCATCGAAAGGCACGAGGGCGGATGTCGGCAACTCACGGTCGAGCAAAGAGCATCACGCGCACCGTGCGCGGGTTCGCTGGGCGACTCGTGGGGAGCTCGGCGATCGTCCACTCGCCGTCGACCCGGAGGGGCACGAGGTCGCGGAGCTTCGCGGAGAACTTGGGCCCATCGACATTTTCGATGGGGACCCCTTGGAGCTCGCCCGGGGGGGCCAGCCGAGCCTCGATACTGACGAAAGGGGGATCGTCGAGAAGCAAGCTCGCCGGAAGGACGACGAGGACGCGCCCTGAGTCGACGTCGGTGGGCACGTGCAGCGCGAGAGTGCGCTTGTGCCCGAATGCTCTCCACCAATCGATGTCGAAGGCCATGAGCAATTCGACGAACGCTTGGATGCTGGAGGCGTTCGGCTCGTCGAGGCCTCTCGGCGAAGGATCGAGCCCTTCGAGGAGACGCGCGCGAATCTGCGCAAAGAAGCGTCCGGAGCGCAGCCGCGGTGCGAGGCTCGCGGCTTCGAAGAATACTAGGCCCCTCCTGCGGTACCTGCGCCCCAGCCACCACTTCCCGACGAGCGCATCGACCAAACTCCGGCTCGAATCCGCCGAGAGTCCCGGGTCGTCGGCCAAGATCCCGGAGAGAAGCGATGGAACGGAAGGCGAGGGCTGGCCCGGCCTTCTGTCGGCCGAACGTAATATCGCCGCTACCATCGCCGAAAGTCGCTCGTCGTCGGCGCGGTGTACGCCGAGCTCGGCCAACGCGAGGAGCAGGACTTCGCGGTACTCTGGCCAGAACGCCTTGCTCGAGTCTTCGATCAGTTCCTCCAACTCACCCGTGCGCACGAGCTCCAAAGCGGCGAAGAACTCCGCAAGGCTCAGGTGGAGAAATGAATAGGAACGAGGAGCTTGCTCGACGAGGAGCCCGATGGAGCTGCGAAAGAGGTCGAGCGCTTCGCGCGAGCTCGCCAGTGACCGAATCTGACCAGCCCCGAGCGAGTCGGCGATGCTTCGCTCCAACCCCGCTTGCGAGATCGTCGTTCGGCGACCTCGAATCATCGAAATGGCGATGGGACCGAGCACTCGGACTCCATCGGACACTCGAATGGGCGTGGGGGCGGACTCGATTCGGGACAGGCTTCGGACGCGATTCCATCGTTCGATCAGCACGTGAGCGGCTTGAGAGTACAACTCGATCCGGTGGTCCGGCAGCCGAACCCCTGCGCGATGAACGACCGCGAGAACCGTAAGGAGGAGCGGAGATCGAGCCAGCTCGCGGACCTGAGGATTCGAAATGACGTCCGCGAAGAGTTGCGCCGCGTCTTTCTCAGCCTCCGACCGAACGTGGGGATGGTCACCGTGGAGCGCGACTGAGTACATCAAGCACCAGCGCCTCGAAAAACGCTCGATGGCCTCGTCGGAAAGGGGTGCGAGCACGAACTGCCCTCCGCGCTGTAAGGTTGCCTCGGAATAGCCGGCGATTCGACTCGTCACGATGATCTGACAATGAGGAAATCGTTCGGCGAGGGCCTGGACGGCATCGCGGACCTGCGCTCGGGTCGCGGCGTCGCCGGATTCGTCCAGACCGTCGAGGAGAAAGAGCGCCCGTCCGGCTGCGGCCAACTCTCCCAACAGGTGGGCCGCGGAGAGCTTCGCTTCCAGCCAGAGCTCGAGGAGATGGTCGAACAAATCGCGATCAGGCGCCGGCCTGAACCCAGCAAGCGACGCCAAGACGGGAAAGGCGCCGGAGCGCTCGAATATCACCGACGATCTCAGGGCCTCGAGAGCCAGCCACCGCAGAAAGAAAGTCTTTCCGCTTCCAGGGTGACCCAGAATCGCTTGAATCGAACCGCGCTGCTCCGTGGCGCTCGACCAGGCTCGAATGGGATTCAGTGCCCGCATTACGGTTTGGCGAGATCCGACGAAGCGTGACCCTCGTGCGAAGAACGTGCGTTGGACCTCGAGCTCCTCGTAGATGTCCTCGACCTGCCAAGACACATCTTCGGATTCCGCCCGGACGAGACCACGAAGATCGAGTCGGCCGAACACCTTTCGGTGCCAATCCCGCAACTCCTCGCGAGCTTCGTCCTCTTCGACCTCGGGATTCGGGGCAAACGGGACCTCGATTTGAAAGGCGAGCGCGCTCGAGAGGTCGCTGGCATACCGCCGGAGCTCGACGAGGTGGGGTCGGGCGATGACGAGGACCCACTGCCTGCCGCTCGCGGAGAGACTGTTTCGGCGGTCGTTGAGCTGCCGCAGGAGGTCTGCCGGAAATGGACCGGAAATGACCAACCCTCGAGGACCAGCTTTGCCGCGCAGCTCGTCGAGGCTCCCGAACGCTCGGGCGGACTCGAAACCGGTGGTCGTTTGCGTGATTGCGGCCGCAACTTCGAGCTCCTGGTGCGGAGCCACGATGGCGACGCCGACTCCAGAGGCCTCGAGCTCCAGCGCGGCGATCAGTTGTCCGAGTGACTGAGTGCGTGCGGGACGAGGCTTTTGCGGACGAGTCCATGCAAAGGGGGCCAGAGTGTGACGCAGGGGCCAACTTGCCGCAAGTTCGCGCGGCATCTTGAATTCACCCGAGTGCTGCTTCGTGAAGGCGCGCAAATCCAAGACGAACGTACTCTGCGGTTGCTGCGCCTTCAGCGCTCGGTTGATCCCATCCACGATATCTCCGGGCGCCCCCGGCTCGACGACATACTCATGGATCACGCCCGCTGCTTTGGCCCCGTCGACGAGCTCGGACTCGCTCGCCGACACCACCGCAACTCGCATCGCTTTTGGGTAGCGCCGCCGCGCTTCTCGCATCAGCGGCAGTCCATCCAACCGTTGAGTCGCCAGGTCGACGACGACCGCCAAAGGCTGAACGCCGTCCTCCGAGAAGGCCTCGGACGGTGAGAGCGCGATGCGAGTCGAGAGCTCCGAGGTAAATGCGGACTTGAACCCCTCCGCCTTGACCTGCGCGTCCGTGACGTAGAGGACTACGCGCGCCTGCTTCTCCGGGGTTGCCGGAGCTTCCGGAGCTTCATCGACCATGGCGCGCCTACGCGGGCTCCGGCGCCGTGGTCGTGTCCGCGGTGAGCTGAAAGTACGGCGCGAGCGCGGGGTGCACGCGCCAATCGACGAAAGGCGCGCTCTCCGGCGGCGGGTAGGCCAAGATTCGGCCATCGGCGAAGAGGCGAGCGGCCGACTCGTTTCGACGCAATTTTCGTTGGTGTCGGACGTACTGGAGCTCCGCGAAATCCTCGTCGGTCAATCCGTTGCCAAGGCTCTCCGCGAGCCGCCGACTGGCGTGTGCGACATCCTCCTTCTCGATGCGTGACCTGCTCGCCTGATTCGCGGATCGGACGGCCTCCCGACAGAGCCGAATGACATGCCTCGGAAGACAGCCGGCGGTCTTCACCAACTCCTCGAGTTGTGCGTTGGCGACGCACGCGTCGCCCATGCCCGTCGCGTCGAATCGACGTCGAACGAGCTTCACGAGCGAGTCCTGCTGATCATCACCAAAGCCCCAGACAACCTTGCTGCGCCAGCCTCTGTTCTCGGCCCCATTCGTCACGGTCATCGTACACGGCGGCGACGAAATGACGGTTGCCCATGGAGCTTGAACGAGGAGCGAAGTGGACTCGAACAACTCACGAAATCGCGCTTCGGACTCCCCATTCATTTTTTCGAGTCCGTCGATTAAGACACACAGCGGTCGGCCCGGTTCGCGCGCCTCGAGCGTCTGGGCGATCGAGTGAGTCGCGAAGGCGAGCTTGGATCCTTGCGGCGAGGTCTCGGCGACGACACCTCGCTGGAGAAGCCGTACGGCGAACTTTCCGGCCCTGATCACCGAAATGGCAGGGCCGAGACCCGGGCTCATCAGACCCACTGCTTCAGCGGCGGTCGACGTCAGGGTGCCGAAGGTTGCGAGGGAATCGACCGCCTGATCGACAGATCCCAGGTCTGCCGGATTCTCGGAGTCGGCGTACGCGCGGCTGAGTGCCGCGAAGAGCGGCTTCCTCTCGCCCGCCGGAAGGAGGCTCAGCATCGCGAGTCCGGAAAGGTACAACAAGTCGAAGGCTCCGACCGTAGACGCGTTCACGCCGCTCGCGTCGAGATCGATTCCTACCGACTGAGTTCTCGGGGCGAGTAGCCGAGAAATACGACTCAGCTCGGTGCTCTTCCCGCCCCCCTGGGCTCCGACGAGGAGAAACTTGAGGCGACTCTGCGGCTCGTCATCGAACTCGGAGGTGACCTCCACGCTGGCTGCGCGCTTCGGTTCGACGTAGAGGTCCGGCGTCGCGGCTTCTTGCTCGTTGAGCTTCGAGAGAAGCTCGCGCCAAAGAGGGGCGTGGGTCACACCTCGAAGCTAGGCCGGGCGGTGGATTGGGGCAAGCTTCGCGGGGCGCGAATCTCCACGGGTAAATGCCGGCGGGAGCTCGTGAGGTGGCGTGTGGTGGCGGATCTGGCAGGCGCACCCTTCCCAGCATCGACGGGACTCAAGGTGATGCTCGTCGATGCCACGTGTTTAGCGCCATCGGTGCACAAGAAGGCAATCGACGATGACCGCGGGAACGCTCACGTCGTCTGAGCCGGAATGGTTTGGCGAAGTAACGTATCGCGGTAAGCTGTGCGCAGTGCGACCCGAATGCGGCGGCGGAGTGCACTCAGCATCTGCCAGCTAGCAGCGCATGCTGACGAAATGACCCGCCAAGGTGAGGCCGTCAGGCTACGAAGGAGGGGCGGAGGTCGAGGAAATCACACCGAGCGACCCGCATGCTCACCCCGCCTTCAGCGCTCCCCTATGAACAGCCGTCCGAACAGCGATCCCACGACCAACTCACCGTTCTCTCCGAAACCTCCCGCGCTGAACACCTCGGAGCTCACGTGGAAGAGCCCCGACGACTCCGCCTGAGTCAATCCGCGAATCGCTCGGTTGCTCCCCGAGTCCTGGTAGAGACCGGCGACCGCGGCCGCGCTCGTCCCAAGAACCTCGAGCGGATAGACCTGAGCGGCTGAGTCGAGGCGTCGGACCAGATCGATTTGCTCGAAGTCCAGGCCGTCGGCGCGATCCGTCCCGGCCGCTCGAATTCGGACGAAATGAGCCGGAGGCGCCGAGAATATCTCCGGAACGATCATCACCGCGTCCGAGGCCGAGAACATGCGGACCGCGAGGAAGCTCGCTCGGTCGAGGTCCGCGAGCCCGAAAGGCCGAGTGATCGCTTGAGCCGGCTCGATCCGCTGCGCGACGCCGTTTACCAGGTCGATGCGTACGATCACCGCCTCACAGCCCACCGCGTACGCTACTCCGTCCTTCGCCCCCACCGCGCGAAACGTCGCCCGCTCCGGCAACCCATCCGAGTAGACTCGCCCGCGGTCGATGCAGCCGCCGTTCTCGATGGGTGCGTCGGTTTCGGGGGTGGAGGGGTCGTCCCACTCGATCATCAACTCCTTGGCGCGAATCCGGTCTCCGAGCAGGATCCGCCAGGCGTCGCCGACGGCCACGAACCGACGCCCGTCGCTGGCCACGTCGACGAGTCGCAGCCCGCGCAGGTCCGACTCGACCTGGATTTCGTGAGTGCGACCAGTGTCCGACTCCACCCACCCCACCCATCCAGCGAGCTCGCCCCCTCCGTAAGTCACTCCGCTGACGACGAGCCCATCGTCGAGCTTCGCCATGCCGGTGACTTGGGCCGGTGCGGCGAGGCTCGCGACGAACTGGACCGACTCGGAGACTCGATCGAATCGTCCGAGGGCCGGGGGATTGTAGAGCAGGTCAGCTCCGGCCGAGTCCACCACGACGGCCGCGACGGCCTCGGGTCCCATCGGCGGCGGAAGGCCATAGCTTCGCACGAAAGGCCCGCCGGGCTCCGAAGCTCGGAACACAGCTCCCGAGTCGTCCATGACTACCAGAGGATTCGATAACGTCACCCGCGGATAAGTGCTCAGCCCGACGAGTCCGATGGGTTGCTCGGAAACAGCGGCTCCTCCCCGGAAGATCGTCTCCGTCTGATACGAGAAAAAATGCAAAGTATCACCGATCGCATAGCCCCCCCACGGGCCGGGGACGTTCCAGAGCGCGCGAAGCGTCGGCGACTCTCCTGAACCCACGACGGCGATCCAACCTGGAGCCGCGCCCCTGAGCAAGACGCCGACCTGATCTCCCGCGACCAACACGACACGGGGTTCGACTTGCGAGAATGCGCCGCCCAACAAGTCCCCCACGACCGGAATCGGACTGAGGAGTGGCTCGCCCTCTCGCCAGAGGTAGAAGGCAGTTGGCTCGTCCTCCACCACCAGGAAGAAATCACCGTTGGGACGCTCCACAGCTTCAGCCTCGCGGGCTCCTCGGAGCGGTGCGAACTCAGCAGGCGTAACTCGACGTGAACAACTGAGCCGCGCCTCGGAGATGGCGCACAGCGCCACGAAAGCCCCGCGCCCTTCCACCGGCCCACCCCCGACCAGCACCTCGCCGGACCTGGTCGCGTGCAGCGACCTCGGAACGCGCTTGAAGTCCAGGAGCACACTGTCCGCGGCCAAACTCGTCTGCTCCGACCGCGTCACCAACTCGTAACTCGCCTCGCCCTCCACAAACGTCGCGACCAGCACGCGATCTCCCAGATACGTGGCGACGAGAGGATTCCAAAGACTTCGGTGAAGGAGAGTGACGCCCCCTCCGGCATCGATCCAACCCATGAAACCAAAACCCGCGATGAAAGTCTCCCCGTTGGGTCCAGCAAGCGCGATCGACGTCGTCGGAAACGGCCTCGTGCCGTCCAACTCTCGCAGAGAAGGAGGCAGAGGAACGTCATTCGGGACCTGGCACGTTCCGGGAAAGTCCAGAATGACTCGCCGCGCGAGGTCCGCGAGCGCCGGGACGTCGCCAAGCTCGGCGTCCCGAATCGCGCTTGGAATCGGGCAAGCGTCGCCTGGTCGGGACACGAGGGGTATGGACCCAAACTGGGTGCAGAACCCACAGCTCCCGGACGGGCTGGCTTCGGTCGAAAATCTCGCTCGGATCGCGTCCAGGTCGATCGGCTCACCCTCGGAGTCGAGGAAGTCTCCCGCGTGGAGAGTCACGACCAACGCTTCGGAGTCGTCCGACCCGGAGAATGCGACAGCCTTGGTCGGTCCCTCCAGCGTGACCCGTCCCGCGGTCGAAAGGAGCACCAGCACACGATCGGTCTCCGAGTGTGTTCGTTCGAGCACGCCGGGTCCACAGCCGAAGACCGCGACGAGGACGATGGATTCGACCCGCGCCAAACGTGCGCCAAGTGGGACGACCCATTTCATGCGGCGAGTCTACTCTCGGCACGACCGAAAGACCACACTCAGACGGCGCGGCCGAAAGACCACACTCAGGCCCGCACGGCCAGCAGCGTGCGACCCACTTCCCGATCGCGCAGCAGCTCCTTGGCCGATGGCATGCGATGGGTGAGTACGAGCGGAGCGCTCAGGTGGAGGTAGACCAAGAACGCCACGATGCGGGTGCGCAGAGCGTGAACGAGCAGCCCGGAGGCAGACCATGGAGGTGAGCACGGCGCGGAGAGTCAGAGAGTTCTCCGGTAGCAAACCAAGTCCCATTCGCAGGGCCTCCGGAGGCCCTGCGCGACCACCGCCACGAGCGCGATGAGCCCCCAAACGTTGACCGGACCAGATGAAGCTCTCGTTTGGAACGGGTGCCCAGGATCCTCAAGATCCTGCGCCGAACACTTCAGAGTAGAACTCCCGAAGCCCATCTTCCGCGCGATGCGCCTCGCCCTCCGTGCAAAACAACCACTCCGCGGCGGTGTCCCACGAGATCAACCCCTGCTTCGCGGCACGCACGACGATCGCGCTGAAGCGCCCTGCCCTCGACGGATGTTCGATCAACGATCGGATCGGGTGGAATGCGAGCGTATACGTCTCCCGGGCGTCCCAGTCGACCTCCGGCGGGCGGTTGGCGGCGTAGATGCTCTCGAGCGCCACCATGCGATTCAGTCCGTTCCAAATCTGATATCGTCCGGCGGTGAAACTCACCCCGAAGTGGTCAAGCACACCACGCAGGGGGTCATCGCCCGTCGCGCGGTACCGCGCCACCGCCTCCGTCTGCGGCGCTAGGAGTTGGACGGCGAATGCATTCGCGCGCTGCTCAACCGGATCGGTGCGGGTGTCGTCACGTTCGTCCAATTCTGAGTACTCGTCCACTCGAAGATCCTGGAGTTGCGGGCTCGGGTCGAACAGAAGGTGGCACAGCTCGTGGGCCATCGTCGAACGCCGCACGCACGCGTCGGCGTTCTTGCCACCGATGTTCAATACGATCGCGCGTCGGCCCTGCTCCGACTGCACAGTCGCACCCGCGATGCGATCACCAAGCGGCGCCTGGATCACCGGCACGGCAAGGTCGATCTCGACCAGCGCTCGCATCGACGGAATCGGAGTGCTCGACAGCCCCAGCGTGCGCCGGAACAGGTCGGCGAGGTCGTAGCCCACGCGGTACGCCGGGCGCGTCCACGAACCGTAGTCCTTCGAAGGCGCGAGGGAGTGCCGTGGTCGGTGAAGTCCCAGTTGCTCCTCGAGCCGGATCTGCGTCATTGCGACCCACGACGCCTCCGCGAACGTCGCAACAATCGACGACGAAAGCGCCGGTCGATCTTCTGACAGGCTGCGCAGCCGGACCGCAACGCGCTCGTTTCCGCGCGGCACGGTCTCGAAGGAGATTAGCCGTTCATCCAAGCCGAGAGCTCTCGCGAGGCGTTCGTACTCGCGGACGGGTCGCCGCCTCGACTGTTCCATCGCCTCGACGACCTCGAGCGCCACGCCGGTCTTGGCCGCGAGCGTGCGAAGTTGGACGCCGAGCTGATTTCGGCGTTCTCTCAGCGTCCGGCCGACGGCGGCAGGATCCGCGGTGATGATAGCCGAACCGTCGTTGACGACTTCGCACAACTTGTCGAAGCCGTACGCATCGAGCGCCTCGCGTGCGGTGAGCCTCCGGCCCTTCGCCTTTGGCGACGTGTCGAACGTGAGCAGGTCGAGCCCACGCACGAACATCCGATTCGACACCGACGCGCGCTCCTCTGGTGTCGCGCCGTCGCCTGGCCCAAACACAGCTTCGAGCATTCGTGCGTCTACGCTCATCGGAAGACTCGCTCTGCGCAGTCGTTGTCCTCGCTCCAACCCGCCGAGACAACCGTGAAACCGAACGAAGCCAGCACACTCACGGCGTGCTCCAGTTGCTTCGGCGTCTTCGGTGGATAGCGGCCGGATCCCCCGTTCGCGTAGAGCTTCCGGTTGTCTGTGGGATCGATCCACAGCTCGCCGCCACACGCCGCAAGACCGCCTCCCGTCAGGTTAGTATGCTTGGCGACACCCAGCGACAGGGGAGGAGGGCGAACATCCGGCGCGATCTCGGAGATGACTCGTACCTCGTCCGGGACGATTACCCACAAATGCCGACCATCGGGCTGGCCCGGCCGCCGGCCAGGCACCATCGCCTCTGTGACGAAGGGAAGGATCCCGACACCGTCCTCGGCCTCGAGTTGGCGGCACTCGTCAGCAGCGATGGCGGGCCGAGCCGGCGCACGCGGTGGGTACAGGCCGATGTACGCCGCCAGATCCAAGGCGGCAAGTCGTAACATGCGATCGATACGCGCGCCAGTTGGTTTGGGGGTTGTCTGCAAATCAAGACGAGACGAAAACCGTTCCCGGTTCGAGCGCTTCTTTGTCGCGTTGGACAACTTCGCCCAAACGCGACGCGCGCGATGACAAGATGTGTGCGCCGGACGTCGGCGTCTGCGTCGAGTTTACTCTCGGCACGACCGAAAGACCACACTCAGCCCCGCACGGCGAGCGGCGTACGACCCCGTTTCCAAGCCACGATCAGCTCGTACGCCAAGAACCCGGCCACTGAGCTCAAGGCTCCCCCAAAGACTCTCCACAAGGTCACCGATCCCTCCGCCGCAGCGATCACTCCTACCACCAAAGAGAACACGTGCAGGCCCGCCCCAAGGGACACCTCCCGATCGCGCAGCAGCTCCTTGGCCGATCGCATGCGATGGGTGAGTACGAGCGGAGCGCTCAGGTGAAGGTAGACCAAGAAGGGCACGATGCGGGTGAGCATCGCGTGAACGAGCAGCCCGGCTTGTCCCCACAACACCAACAGCCCCCAGACGATGGGCGGCGTCGGGTGAGTCGTCCACGCCGCGATCGCTCCCACGCCAAAACACAAAGGCGACACGATGATCGAGCCCCACCACCCATACAGCGTCGCGTCTCGACGTCGCCGCTTTCGGCCGCGGAGCGCCCGCGCGACCCACGCAGGCTGGACTAGCCAGACGGCCACGGCGGCCGGCGCGGCGGCGACGAAGACGCCCCACCCCGGAACGTCCAGCATCGACACGAGCGCGAGGCAAACCAGAGAGGTGAGTACGAAGCTGAGGACCGTCGTAGGAATCCATCGCGGAGGCACGGCCGTGAGAAAAAACATGGGCACGACTTGCCAAGCGACCGCCGCAGTGAGTCCTCCCACGAAGACGAGCAGACCCATGGCCGCATGGGCGGCGCGGAAAGTCAGAAAGTTATCGGGTAGCAAACCAAGTCCCGCTCGCGCGAGCGCCATCCGGAGGCCCAGCGCGACCACCGCCACGAGCGCGACCAAGGCCAATCGGAGCCCCCAGACGGTCGGGTGGCTGACACGACTGCGGAAGAGCGCGAGGGCGGAGGGTACCAACCAAATCAACAGTCCGCACGCGAGCAGGCCGGCCGCCCAGCCAAAGGCCAGCGCATGAGTTCTCCACTGTCCGAACGCGAGAGCAGCGGTGCCGACGAAGAGCAGCCCCTGAACCGCATGGGCCCAGCGAGCCCCAGGGACCAGCGCGCCAGCGACCACCGGCAGGAGCTGATAAAACGCGCCGGTGATCACCAAGACGAGAAATCCCAGCGCGCCGAGGTGAACGAGCGCCACGTTCGAAGGCGCAAAAGTCGTCGCGACGCCGTCGTCTGCTCGAATCATGAGGAGCAGTCCCGCGGCCATCAACGCGACCGGAGCGGACAAGAAGAAAGAAAACGGAACCCAAAACGGCGGCCCCTGCTTCGTAGAGAGACTCAGCATCGGGACCGCAGCGCTCACTTGGTCACGCACACGAGCGCCGACCCGTCCGGACGCTCCAAGACCTCGAAGGTCGCGCCCAACTTCGCCAACACCGCGAGGAGCGGCGCGGGTCGATGCGGGAGCTCGGCCAAGAGTCTCTCCCCCGGAGCGAGCGCGGCTAGGGTTTCCAAAACTCGCTCGAGCGGCTCTGGAGGTTCGAGCCCAATCAGGGTCAACAAAGGCGGCAATTCGCCGCACCCAACGAGCAGAGTGCGACTCTCACCAAGACCCTCGAGGCGCAGCGCGGACTCGGCGCGGAGCTCACATCGCTCAGGCAGTAGGAACTCGACGAGCTCGTCGGAGCGGAGGCTCGCAATCTGGCGGCGCGCAGATTCCTCCGGGCGAACGTCCCACCGAAGATCAACCTGCCTCAGCTGTGCTTCACCCGGCACGCGCGCCATGATAACGACTCATTTCCTTCCCATGGCGAACATCGAAGACGGAGCCACCGCTTTTTTTTCTGCCGATCACACCGCGTGTGATGAGGCTTGGGCCAAGGTCGAGGCCTCCGGCGGAGATGCCAAGGCGATCTCCGCCGCCTTCCACAGCTTCGAAGCCCTCATGGATCGACACCTCCGGATGGAAGAAGAAGTCCTCTTCCCGGCCTTTGAAGCCGCCACCGGAATGCGCGGCGTGGGGCCCACCGAAGTCATGCGCCACGAACACCGGCAGATGAGAGCGATCCTCTCCGACATGAACCTCGCGGTCTCTGAGAGTCGAACGGACAACGTGCTCGACCTCGGCGACACCCTCCTCATGCTGATTCAGCAGCACAACGCCAAAGAAGAGGGCATGCTGTACCCGATGGCCGACGCCCAGCTCGGCGACGAGTGGCCGGAGCTCGCCAAACGGCTGCACACTTACCTCGCGCGACCTGCGTGAACACCTCAAGCTCTCACCGCAGAGGCAAATCGAAGTGACTTGACGATTCGGTCCGAGATCATCTCGGCGAGCGCCTTAGGATTCGGCGTGGGCCGAGCGTGGCCTGCACGCGTCGCGGCCGACCAGATGGAATCCGGAAAACATGGGTCGTCGCGAAACCGCGGAATCACGTGCCAGTGCAAGTGCGGGACGAGGTTGCCGAGGCTCGCGAGGTTGACTTTGTCGGGCCCCACGACCTCGCGCAGCACCTCCTCCACCGCGAAGACTGTAATCATGAGTCGGTGTCGAAGGTCTGCGTCGAGATCACTCATCTCGGCCACATGAGCGCGTAAGATCACGCGGCAGTAGCCTGGATAGGCCGGGAGCTCGACGAGCACGACGCGCAGGTCCACGTTCTGATAGAGGATCGTGCCTCCGTCCGTGGAGCACAAAGGACAAGTCGCCATGGCCAAGTCTTCGTTCTCGCGAGCGGCCACGTCAAGGCTCGGCGACCTCGAGCCCCCTGTCGGAAATGAGGACCAGTCGCCCGGAGAGCATAGCCATGCGTGGACCCAACTTCGGGCCAACGAGGACCCGGCAGAACTCGTCGGACTCCGCAAGGTACTCGTAGATCTCGTCACCGAGGCCATCGAGGAGGGCAAGAAAGCCCGAAACGGTGGGAATGATTTGGCGGACGGGCGTTCCCGGCACTCTGGCGCCGAGGGGAAAGAGCGCGCGCCACTCGCTGGAGGGCTCGGTCCGCGTGAGGACCACGGCATCCGAAAAACCGACCGTCAGCCCTAAGCCCGGGATCGACGCCACCTCGGTGCCGGAGCCATCGGTTGGCAAGTCCTCGCGAGATACTCCGTCGGCGGTGACCCGAAAGAGCCCCGCGCTCGAGCTCGTCACGACGAAGACACTGTCCCCGTGCCGTGCCAACGCTGTACTCCCCCTGCGGATTGCGACATCCACATCGAGGGTCTGAACGTCGGTCTCGGTCACTCGCAGCAGCTTCGTTCCCTGCTCGTTGGGGGAGACTGCGACAATTTCGAGCGGGTCGACCCGGCGAATGGCTCCGCCAGCCCAGCTCTTGACGAGGAACCCCGCGAGCTCGATGTCGACCCCCTCGGGCTCGAGCACGTTTCCCGCGAGCTTGGCCGGTCGCACCGCCCCGCCGCTCGTCGAGAGGTACTCGAAGAAGATCAACCGACCAGCAGCCGCCAGCTCTGCGTCGACCGTCACCGAGAGGTTGCGAGCGAAGCGCTTCTCCACCTCCGAGAAACCCGTCGCAAAATCGTAAGTATGGATCGTGGCGTCGAACAAAGAGAGAAGCAGACGATCCTCATCGAGCTCGAGTGCGACATGAAAACCCACGCGAGCCTGAGGGAACTCGAGCGGCTTCATTTGAAGCTCCCGGCACGGCGTGGCAATTCGCAGCTCCGCGATCGCCGCCGAGCTGGCCTCGGACCACGCGGGCGCGGCGTCCTCGAGGCTCACCTCGAAGCTCGCGAGAGGCGCGGGAAAGGTCCGGCCAGAAGCGCTGGGTACGACGGGACCCTCGACCAAGGAGAGCTCGGCGAGTGACTCCAAAAACGCGTGGACCTCCACGGTTCGCTCTACTCGGCGCTCGAGGCGCTCGAGGATGAGAGGAACGTCAGGTTCGTATACAAGCGCTCTTTTCGGTCCATGGGGAGCGTCATCGATCACGATCAGGGAGCGAGCCCCGTCCAACTTGGACGCATCGAGCCAGACAGACTCATTCGTGCAGGCGAGCAGACAGGCCAAGGGTGCTCCTAGGGACCCGCGCATCGGCGACATCCTACCGTGCCGAGCAGACCCGCGTCGTGAATTCGAGCCGGATTCGCCTCGTCCCGCACACTCCGAACCTTCGTCCGAAAATAGCCGAGTGGTCATCGAAGCTCCACTCCGAACCCGCCGCTCGGAACGCTTGACTGTCGCCCAAACAGTCCGCCGAGCTCCACGTAGAACCGAGCGGACTCCGTAACCCCGATCCAGACCCGCAAGCCGAGCGACGCGACCGCGCCGCGCTGGCTCGACTCCGCGCCGAGGTATCCAAGGCCGCCCAGGCGCAACGTCAGAGTGGTCCGGCGATCCAACTCTACACCCAGCTCTCCGATGAGCGAGAGGTCCCAGGTCGAAGTCACGCGATGGGTGACTCCGAACGAGCGAGCGACCACCACCTCGAACCCAGGCGCCACCGCACCTTTGGCTTCGATGCGTCCCACCACGCCGGCGCGAAGCGCGACCAGACCCGCCTCGCCGGCCATCAGACCGAGTCGAGCTGGCCCCGCCGACAGACTCACCCGCACGTCCGAGAATGGGTATCCGAGCGAGGCTTCGACGACCGGTTGCGCCGCAGCGAGAGCCAGGGCCATGAGCAACACCGCCACGCCGCGACTCAGCGGACGCCGCTGGCCCGACCCCACCAGCTCGCGTCGAGGGAGCGACTCACGTCCTCGGTTTCGTGCTCACCGTGTACACTCACCCGCTGCCGGGCCATTCGCCCGCCGAGCCCGGCCTCGACGCCGTGACCACTTTGGTACCCGACCTCCTCGGCGATGCGCTCCACTCGAGACGACGCCGAGCCGAATGGGTACGCAATCACACTCACTTCCGCACCGAGTCGCGCCTCGAGCTCCCGCTTGGAGTCCCAGAGCTCGGCGCGAATCTCGTCATCGGACAGCGCGCGAAGTCGACGGTGGGTCCGGGTGTGCGACTGCATCTCCACGCCCTGCCCTCGCATCTCTTCCACTTCCTGCCAGGTCACATACTGCGGGGCCGGCGCGTCGGATCGCTGCTCGGCCGACTCCTCGACTCGGCTCGAAATCAGAAAAAGAGTCGACCTCACTCCGAGCTCTCGCAGCACGGGGAACGCTTGGTCGTAGAAATTTCGGTAGCCGTCGTCGAAGGTCACCAGGAGGGGCTGGCGCGGACCTGGAATGACTCCGTCCTCGATCGCGTCCAGCTCCGAAGCCGTGATGGGTTCAAAACCTTCATCGAGCAGCCCGACGAGCTGGGCTCGCAGCGCTTCCTTGGCGACCCAGCGTGGCGGATCGATAGGTTCCCCGACCGAGTGATACAGCAAGATCGGGGTCGATTCACACGCCGACGCAAACACGGCTCCCGCGACGAGCACAGCCGCCCGAATTCCTGTACGGTCTCGGCGTGTCAGCAGGTTCGTCACCTTCCGAACCCCTGGTGCGTTGCGCAGGCGTGGTCAAGCGCTACGGTGACGTGGTCGCCGTCGACGGGCTCGAGCTCGAGATACGTCCGGGCGACTGCCTCGGTCTGCTCGGCCCCAACGGCGCCGGCAAGACGACCACGGTCGAGATCCTCGAGGGGCTCACTCCGTTCGACGAAGGTGTCGTGCGCGTCTTCGGAATGGAATGGAGCCGGTCGACGGAGGCCAAAATCAGAGCGCGCATCGGTGTGCAGCTTCAGGAAACTCAGCTCGCCGACAAGCTCACCGTCGAGGAGACTTTGCGGCTCTTTCGCAGCTTCTATCCGAACGGCCGCTCGGTCGACGAGGTGATCGCCGCCTTGTCCCTGGAGGAAAAGCGGCGCGTTTACATCGGCAAGCTCTCTGGCGGACAAAAACAGCGCGTGGCGCTCGGGACCGCGTTGGTGGGGCGTCCGGAGCTTCTGTTTCTCGACGAACCCACCACCGGCCTCGATCCCCAAGCTCGGCGCAACGTCTGGGAGGTCGTCTCTCGCTTCCTCGAGGGCGGCGGCACCGTGTGCCTGACGACTCACTACATGGAAGAAGCGGCGGTGCTCTGCTCCCGAATCGCGGTCGTGGATCACGGCAAGGTGATCGCCTCGGGCACGCCCGAGGAGCTGATCGGGCGTTTGGAGGCGCCGGAGCTGGTCGAAATCGAGCTCCCCCAACCCTCCGATCCAACGGCCCGATCCAGGCTCGAGGTCGACCTGAAGCGACTCGTTCATCCGCCTGGGTCAGGGACGAACCCAACCAACTCGGTCGTGCGAGGCGTCCATCTCACCGAGCTCGGCGTGTCGGTGGCCACGACGTCGGCAGCGCACGTGCTGCCCGAGCTCCTGCGCGCCGTCGAAGCCCATCAGCTCACCCTCGCGCGGGCTTCGATCAGGAAGGCCACGCTCGAGGACGTGTTCCTCTCACTCACGGGTCGAGGCCTCCGAGATGAGTAACGAAAGAGATCCTCATCCGCTCGTCGAGCTGACCAAGGCTCGGATCCTCGAAATGGTTCGCGAGCCTGGCGTGATGTTCTGGGTCTTTGGTTTTCCGATCGTGCTCGCGATCGGGCTGGGTCTGGCATTTCGTGAGCAGGGCCCCGAGAAATCCATCGTCGCGGTGGTCACGGACGATCGGACTCAAGCCCGAGTTGCTCCGATCCTCCTGACCTCCGACGGAATCGTCGCCCAATTCATGTCCTCCGAGAGCGCCAACGACTCGCTCGAGCGGGCCAAGGTCGACCTCGTCGTGGAGCTCCGCGCAAAGACCAGCTCGGGAGCACCGAGTGCGACTTTTCGGTTCGATCCGCGGCAACCCAAGAGTTTGGTCGCCCGACTCTCGACGAGTGAAGGCCTCGAGCGCGCCTACGGTCGCGACTCCGTGGTTTCGAAGAGCAACGTGGAGGTCACGGAACACGGTCAACGCTACGTCGACTTCCTGCTCCCTGGCCTGCTTGGTCTGAATCTCATGGGCAGCAGCATGTGGGGGATTGGGTATGCCATCGTCGAGACACGCAGTCGCCGACTCATGAAGAGGTTCGCGGCGACTCCGATGTACCGGCCTCACTATCTGCTCTCCTATATTTTCTCGCGTGTGCTGATTCTGTTCGCGGAGCTCGTCGTGCTCTTCGTGTTCGGGCTCGTGGCGTTCGACGTCCAGATTCGCGGGAGCATCCCTTCGCTCGTCGCGGTCGCCCTCGGCGGCTCGCTCAGCTTTGCCGGAGTGGCGCTGGCCATCGCGGCCAGGCCGAGCAAGACGGAGGTCGCGTCGGGGTGGATGAACGCGGTGATGATGCCGATGTGGATCCTCTCGGGATCGTTCTTCTCGTACGAGCGGTTTCCGGAGTGGCTCGTGCCGCTGATTCGCGCCCTGCCCCTCACCGCGCTCAACGACGGCCTCCGCCTGATCGTGAACGAGGGAGCGTCGATCTTCTCGACGGGCGCCCAGCTCCTCGTGCTCGGGCTGTGGGGCGTCGTCGGCTTTGCTTTTGCCTTGCGCAACTTCAAGTGGAGCTGAGTTGCGGCGCTCGACCAAGCTGAGCTTGTTGCTCGGAGGGCTGATCGGCGCCGCGGTGGTCATCTCGACCGTACTCATGCTCATCCCCGAGCATCCCGCCCCGTTGGTCCGAAAGATCGCGCTCGACCAGCTCGTAGGGCGCCCCGCGACGCTCGAAGGTTGGGTGATCGGCCCGGCGCTCCGCTTTTACGGCCACGCGAGACCCGGACGGATCGCCCACGCGGTGAGGCTCCCCTCGGGCCAACGAATCATCGTACACGCCAAAGACGCGCTCGCATGCAGCGGGCTGGCGACGCTCACCGGGACCGTCGTGGCCGTGCCCGCAGTCGTCGGCGGAACGTCTACGACGAGCTACCAGCTCGAGCTCACGGCCTTCGACTGTCGGCGGGAGTAACTGCGGGCTTCAGCTCTGTACCTTCTGTGGTTTTTCGTAATCACCGGTCGCGCCCGCGACCCTCGCCGGAATGCCGGTGCGCTCGGTGAGTTGCTCTGCGATCTCGAGGAGTCGTTCGGGCGCGACTGGGTAGATCTTTCGCGAGGGCGGCGGCCTGTCTACCGTATACACGTCGACCCGCTTCGGCATCGCGCGCAGGACGGTGCGGATCCAAGCCTCGACGGCGTCCGGTCCGGAGTTGTCGACCTTGCCGGTCATGAAGCAGCTCTGAATCACACACCCATCGAGCCGTTTCACCGTTCGTACCTGGTGCTCCACACAAGTCGAACGCACCGGCAGATTGACTCGATGGAACAACTCGCAGGTGCCAGCGTCGAGCTTGACCGACACCTCGTCGAGCGACCTCAGCGCGAGCCTCCAACGCCGCCTCCATGCCTCCGCGCCGTTGGTGAGGAGGATGAGCGGCACACCCGGAAAACGTCGACTGCGGGCCGCGCGGAGGGCCTCCACGACCTCCGGAAAGTGCGGATGCAGGGTCGGCTCGCCATTTCCACAGAGGACGATTCCGTCGAGCCGCGGCGGCACTTCGGCTTCGTCGAGGGCCGCGCCGACTCGTTCGGGAGTGGGGCCTCCGAACCGACTCGGATCGGCGTCGAAGCCTTCGCCGTCATACCGCGAGAAGCCCAGCTGGCAGTAAATACAGTTGAAGTCACAGAGCTTGCGGCCCGGCGGAAGGATGTTCACGCCGAGTGTGATTCCGTAGCGGCGGCTGGTCGTCGGACCGTAGACGACTGCGGACGTGATTCGATGAGCGGCCCGCGCCCGGTCCTCGGCCGTGATTTCGGGCATGAGTCTAAATAACGCGACGATCGACCAGGCGCCTGCGTTGAAATGACGCAGCCCGAAGAGAGTTGGCCGGAAGACGAGCGAAAGGAGGCTCCGGCGCCCGGAGGCGCCGGAGGGGAGTTGTTTACTGGATGGGGTGAACGGCCTCGACGTCCGCCAACCGGCCTGGGCCGTGGCAGAGCGCGCAAGTCTCGACTCGGTTGGCCGCTTCGTACTCGGCGCGCGGCCAATTGATGGCGCCGCCGTTCTGCTCCATGTGCGCCCACGCCAAGAGCGAGTCGTGGCAGCCCGAGCACGCCGCCGACTGCGGGCTCTTCACCCAGTCGGTCGGCGTCGGGACAGCGCCGCGAGCCGCGAGGATGTCGGCGCGCAACTCGGCCGCATTGCCGGTCGTGATTCGATCAGTGGACGGAAGTGCGTTGGCCGGAACCGCGACGTCATACGTGCCAGGCACGTGGCACGCGCGGCAGTTGCCCTTGATTTGTGGGTACGTCACTTCACTCCAATCGTAAGGATACACGCCGCTCGCTCCGCGATCTCGGACGAACTCGAACTTGGTCGACCGAATGGCGGCGGAGTGAATGCCGTGAACCATGTCCTTGAGGTTGTTCGAAGCCTCTGGGAACAGGAGCGGATCTGCTCCGTACATCGCGACGAGCTCGGCGTTGGCAGCGACGTTCACCGGGTCGGCGCCGCGGCCGCTCGAGCTCAGGTTCGGGTTGTGGCACATGACGCAGACGGCGGTGTTGTTCACCCGATTGCCACCGTGCAGCGCGAGCTCCTCGTGGCACTCGAGGCACTTCGCGTTGTCGACGACCACTCGTCGCTGCGCGTCGCCTTCCACACCCTTGGCAAGAGACTCGGTCCTTCGCTGAACCGGAGTGAGCGGACCGGCACCGTCCGGATCCTCCGAGAAGTAGCCCTGGAGCGCCACCGCGCGCATCGTCGCACCAGCCGGGAACATGTTCGAGCCCGTGAAGGTCGCGAGATAATAGCCGCCGGTCGTGGCCGTCACCGTTCCCGCGGTGCCCGCACGAAGGTTGGCCAAGGATACGGTGAGAGGCTGCGCCGCGGCACGGCCCATATTGTTGTACTCAGTTGGGTCCATCCCGTCTTGGGCCATGGCCCAAGCGACCAGGAAGCTCGGGCCGCCCGAAACGTTGGTCGGAAGCGCAGTCCCGGAGAGATCGACCGCGACCGGTCCCGAACCGCTGTCGCGGGTGATCTGGAACTCGACGACCGGATGGTCAGTCGCGTCCACGGTCACGCGCCGGAGGTCATACGCAAACTCGGTGAGCCCCGCCGGGATGAGTGGGTTGTTCGGCGTGCTGCTCTGTGTGATGTGCGCCAGCTCGACGGAGAAAGGCGCCGCAATTCCATGGCAGATCGTGCACTGAGCGTTGTCGGCCATGGGGCCCGCTGAGTGCGCGCGAGGCTGGCCGATCGGCGCCGCCCAGTCGATCTCGTGGCACGATCCACACGCCTCTCGCTGAGGCACTTCTCGCCAGTTGTTGCCTTGAGCGGTCTGGTTCGGGTCGCCCGCTTCGCCGTTGTGACACTTTCTGCACAAACGAAGATCGCCGGGCGGAAAGGTCACGTCCGAGTAGTCACGTCCGGCCACCACGTAAGGTGTGCCAGCCTGCACGCTCGCGAGGTGCTCACCCATGTGGATCTTGTGAATGAACACCTTCAGGTCCGCCTCACCGAGCGCGGGATTGTGACACATCACGCAGTATTTGGTCTCGTATCGAGAGCCATGCAACGTGAGCTGGCCATGACACTGATTGCAGTTGCTCGTGTGAACGATGTCTCGCGTCGTCGTGACCGCGCTGCCGTCCGGCACGAAGTCATGAATGTGATTGTGCGGCGGCAGACTGCCGAGAGGGACGGAATCCTCGCCCGCAATCGACCCCGAGACCTGAATCGTCAGACGGTGCGTCAACGTGGGCTCGAGCGCCGCGCTGATGTCGGCCGCAAACGTGTACGTGTACGTGCCGTCCGCGTTGTCGACGAGCGTTCCCACCCGCTCGACCGTCGGACGCCCGCTCGAAGTGATGTAATTCGTCCAGCGACTCGGGTTGCCATTCGTACCCGGCGTCAGCTTGGCGAGGCCAAAGCGCATCTGCCCTCGGCTTCCGCCGACAAGACCCACCGCGCCCCGCCCGAGGCCGTCGGTGACTTTCACTTCGACGACCGGCTGCGGATACGCCGCCCCGATCATCACATTGAGGACTTCGACGTGAATCGAATCCGGAAGCTCCGCATGGACGTTGAAGACCTCGAGCGCCGAAGGCCCACGCTCTCCCGCCGGTCCCTCAGGACCTTCTTGCCCCTCCGCTCCCGTCGCTCCCGTCGCACCGGTCGCTCCCGTTGCGCCCGTCGCTCCGGCAGGGCCCTGCTCACCCTGCGCGCCCTGCGCGCCTGCCGCACCTGCCTGACCCTCCGCACCAGCCTGACCCGCCGTACCCGCCGCACCCGCTGCGCCGGTGTCTCCTTTGGGACCGGTCGCGCCCGGTACGCCTGCAGGACCCTGCGGACCCGCAGCACCTGCCGGGCCCGCAGGTCCCTCGTCACCCGAACACGCGGCAAACGTGACTGGAAATGTCACCGCTGCCACACAAGACCAGAGTCGCATCGCTTTCATGGTCGATTCTCTCCAAACCCACGAGCTCCTCAGCCACGATGTTGTGCCGAGATGAGCCCGAGTGATTCCGGAACTACCTCCGACCGAGTCGATACTCAACTGAGTTTGTGATCGCGCGTCAAAAAAGATCGACGCAATTTTCGCGTCGCGCATTTTCAGCGCAAATTGGTCAAGTGTCTCCGAAAAAATGGCAGAGGATCATCCGCATATTTCTGAAGCTCCTCCATACTCATCGCCGTCCACGAGGCGACGCCGCCATCCTCGATACTGTGTCGAAGCTCGAAGTGGAGATGAGTCACCTGAAAAGACGCTCGCTTTCGCTCCGACTCCACGAACAGCCGCGCGAGGGAGTCATCGGGCTGCACGAGGTCACCGACCTCGACCGCCACGTCCTCGACGTGTTTGTAGCTTGAGTAGAAACGTGAGCCTGCTTCGTCCACATGCTCGACGACGATCGTGCGATGCGGGAAATCAAGGTGAATGTCGACGACTCGACCCACGCAAATCGGCCGAACTCGCTCCCCACTTCGGCCGCGAATATCGATCCCAGCGTGCCGATGGCCTCGGACATAACTCTGCCGGTCGGCCCCAAAAACACTGATGACGCTCTTGTGAAATTTCTCGTACGTGACGCGATCCGAGCCCAGCGGAGGCCGCACGTCGCTGCAGACCGGCGGCGCTTCGCTTGGAGCTTGAGAGAGCAACGCAACGAGCAGAGTCAGCATGTCGGCCACAACATCGAACCGTCGGAGCTCCCTTCCCCAAAGCGCTCAGCTAGCTCGGCGGCTCCTTGGAGGATCGGTCCGGTGTTACGTCCACGACTCGACCGGACCAGCGTGCCTCCGCGTGGGTCCTAGGCCCAGGCCCATGCGTGGCTGGCCCAAAACCATGTGTGGGTGGCCCAAAAGTCACGGCCGACGCCTCGATTCGCTTCTTGGCAAAGCCCATCACCAACGAGGCAAAAGGACGTCGAAGGATCGGTATCAGGAGCACGATTCCGAAGAGATCGGTCACGACGCCAGGAGTAAGCAAGAGCACCCCGCCGACCAGGATCAACATGCCCTCGACCAAGGTCGTGGTAGGCATGCGCCCCTCGGCGACCTCTGCGTTGAATCGCCTCAGGATCGAGATCCCCTGGCTGCGAGCAAGCCAAGCGCCGGCGACCCCGGTCAGAAATACCAGGGCAATCGTAGGGAACGCGCCGACGCGCTGCCCGATCTCGATCAGCAGGAAAAGCTCCACGAGAGGGACGAGGGTCATCGCCAGGATCAACCAACCAATCACATGGACATTGTTGGACACCGGCGGACCCCAGGCAAGCAAAGCGGCTCGCCGGGAGGACTATCCGCGAAGCGACCTACTCAGCACGGGAGAAACCACCGAGAGCACCGAGCCGAAGCCCACAGAGCACACAGATCATGGAATCAGAACTTCTTCGTGTCCTCTGTGTCTTCTCTCCGCAACCTCTTTGGTTTCAGCAGGGTCACGAGCTTCTGGGGACGTGTGCTCAGCCGAAGAAGAACGCTTTGGACGCGGCCATCGCGGCGTTCAGGAAGGGCCCAGGATACGCACCCATCACGACCACGAGGAGCAAACACAAGAACACCGCCACCTCGAGGCTTCGATCGACGACCAGAGGCTCCGTAGTGCGAGGCGGGTTCATATAAGCGGCTCGAGCGATTTGCAGATAGTAGAAGAGCGCCACGATCGCCATGAGCGCTCCGAAGAGCACGAGCCACCCGTGGCCTGCCTCGTACACCGCCATGAACACGTACAGCTTGGCCCAAAAACCCACCACGAACGGAATCCCGGCCAAGGAGAGCAAGAACAGCAAGAGCGCCAGCGCCATCCGCGGAGACCTGCGCGCCAAGCCGTCCACGTCCTCGAGCCCGACCCCCGACTTGCCCACGGACACGGCCTCGAGCACGAAGAAAGCGCCCATGTTCGTGGCGATGTATCCGGCCACGTAAAACAGGAGCATGCTCGTCCCATACTCACTCCCCGTGAGCAACGCCATGAGCATGTAACCCACTTGGGCGATGCCTGAGTAGCCCAGAAGTCTCTTCAAGTCCTTCTGGGGCAAGGCCATCAAGTTTCCGAGGAGGATCGACACGACGACGATCACGAGCAACAGCGGAAACCAACCGTCCGCTCGATGGCCCCGAAACGCTCGAAGGAACAACACACACAACGCCGCAAAGCCTGTCGCCTTCGGCGCCACCGAGAGGAAGGCGACGAAGGGCGTCGGCGCTCCTTGATAGGTGTCCGGAATCCACATGTGAAACGGCACCGCGCCGATCTTGAAGCTCATCCCGGCGAGCGTGAGCAACACTCCGACCGCGAGCAGCGCGGTGCGAGGCGCGCTCGCGATCGCCTCGATCTTCGTCGTCGCAGTCATCCCGTACACGAGCGACAATCCGTAGAGTGTGATGGCGGTGGAGGCTGCGCTGACCAAGTACAGCTTCATACCCGCCTCGGCGGCGTGGCGCCCCGGACCCACCTTGTCTTCGGTCTTGGCGAACGACGCGAGGATCGAGAGCGGAATGCCCATGAGCTCGAAGCAGACGACGAGCAGAATCAGATCCCGCGCACCCGGGAGGATGGTCATCCCCAGGATCGTCGCCAGCGTCAAAGAGTAGAACTCACCCTGTCGCTCCGAGAAATGGCGATCGACGTGATCGATCGTTCCGACCGCGAACAAGCCTCCCGCGAGAAACGCCAAACGCTTGAAGAACAGCGCCCAAGGCCCGCCTTGATAGGCGCCGTAGAGCGCGCTGCCGGAAGTGTCGACGAAGAAGCTCGCGGCCAAGAGCGAGAATAGGAGCGCCCCGGTGAGTGCGCCGAGCGCGCGCTTTCTCCCCGGCGGGATCGCGAGGTCCATACAGAAGATCATCAGCGCGCCGAGCGCCAAAGCGATATCCAGCACGAGCGGCCGGAGCGCGGCAAAGGTGACTTCGTTCATGGCACCACCGCCACCTTCGCGGCCGCATTCACCACGATGGGGAGATACTGAGTCGTCGACAAGTGGATGAAGTCGAGGATCAGGCGCGGAAAGCACCCGAACACGATGAGACACGCACCCAAGGCCCACAGCGCAAACCACTCGGTCTTGTGAGCGTCCTCGAGCTCATGAAACTCCTTCGATGGCCCGTCGCCGAAGAAGATGTTCCGCGACGCGCGAAGTACGTACACAGCTGTGACCCACGCACCCAAGATGCCCGGAATCGCCCACCACCAGTGCGCGCTCTGCCACGCCCCCAAGAAGACGAGAAACTCAGCCACGAACCCGGCCAACCCAGGCAGGCCCAACGAAGAGAGCCCTGCCAGCGTGAAGAACGCCGCAACCCCAGGCATGTTCTTGGCGAAGCCTCCCATGGCCGGAATGAGTCGCGTGTGAGCGCGTTCGTAAACGAGCCCCACCAACGCGAAGAAGAGCCCCGTCATCATGCCGTGCGCGAACATCTGGTACACCGCGCCGTTCCAGCCATCCACGGTCAAGGTCGCCGCTCCCAACATCACGACACCCATGTGACTCACCGATGAGTAAGCGATGACGTATTTGAGATCCTTCTGGCTGGCCGCGGAGACCGCGCCGTACAACACGTTCAACACCGCGATCCCACCCACGTACGGAGCCCAATACAGAGCGCCCTCCGGCAACATCATCATCCCGACCCGAATCACTCCGAACGCGCCGAGCTTCATGAGCACACCGGCGTGAAGCATCGACACGGCGGTCGGCGCGGCGGCGTGTCCATCGGGCGACCAGGTGTGGAACGGAAACACGCCGGCCAGCGAGCCAAAGCCCAACCAACACAGCGGAAAGGCCCACAGTTGCATCTCGTACGGGTAGCGCGTCCGGCCGAGGACGCCGAGGTCGAAGGTCTTTCCCCCGGACTTGAAATACATCATGAAAATCACGATGAGGATCGCGGCGGAGCCTACGAGCAACATGAGCGTGAGCTTCATCGCCGCATATTCGCGACCGCCCACGTCGAAACGTTTCCAGATGAACGCAAACGGCCCAGACGCGTCGACCTTGCCGCGGCTGCCCCAGATCCCGATCAGAAGGTACATAGGGAGCACCGCGATCTCGTAGAACAGGAAGAAGATCATCATGTCCTGCGATACGAAGACGCCGAACACCCCGGAAACGAGCACCAGGAGCAGAACGTAGAAATCCTTCGCGCGGTCCTTCACCGTCCACGAGGCCATCGCTCCGGTCACGATGATGATTCCCGTCAAGAGCAAGAGAGACACGCCCCAGCCGTCTACGGCGAAGCTGAGATTGACCCCGATCGAAGGGATCAGCGGAAAAGACTCGGCCCGCTGCAACCCACCTCGAACCTTGTCGTAGGTGAGTGCGACTTGAACGGCCCCAGCGAGCGACACCGCGGCGCCCGTCACCGAAACGAGCCGGACCAGGATCCGCTGCCGATCCGAAAGCAGCAGCAGCACGAGCGCAGCCACGAACGGCGCGCCGACGATGATGGACAGAAGATGGTTGTGAATCAACGGCGCCACGGTCAGCTCGCCCTCACCGCACCGTACAGACCCATCAGGGCAGCAGCGGCCACGATCGCGTAGAGGTAGTCTTGGATGTTTCCGGTCTGAAGGGGCCGCAGGCGCGCACCCAGCGAGAGAGTCATGTAACCCACGACGTTGACCAACCCATCGACGATATATCGATCGAACCACCCGATCGCATGGGCGACGGTGTTGAGGCCCTTTCGATAGGCCATGAGCCAGAAGCGATCGACCGCTCCGGAGGCCGCGATTCGCCCGAGCGGCGCGAACGCGGCCCGAAGCCCAGCTCCGCCCTTGGGCGCGCCGAACATGAAGTACGACAGCCCGATACCGCTCAGCGCCAGCGCGCTGGCGACTCCGCCGATCGTCGAGACGAAGTGAAGCGCCTGCGGCTCAGCGTACAGACCCGTGAGCGTGGTGACGAAATATCCGGAGACGGCCGCCGGCACGGCCAACATCACGAGCGGCAAAGTCATGCTGATTCCAGACTCGTGGGCATGTCGCGCGTGCTCCGAAGGTTCACCGAAGAGCGCGATGAAGACCACGCGACCCATGTAGAACGCGGTCAAGAACGCCGCGATCAACAGCGCGGCGAGCGGCACGTAGAAGTGCTGATGCTCGACTTGCTCGAGGATGAAGTCCTTCGAAAAATATCCGGCGAGCCCTGGAACGCCGGCGAGCGCGAGCGCTCCTAGGATGAACGTGGCCGAGGTCAACGTCATCTTCTTGGCGAGCCCACCCATGTGCCGGATGTCGTTGCTGTGCACCGCGTGAATGAGCCCGCCAGCGGCGAGGAACAACATGGCCTTGAAGAAGGCGTGGGTCGTCAGATGGAAGAATCCACCGATCTGACTTCCAGCGCCGAGCGCGCAGACCATGTAGCCGAGCTGCGAGCAGGTGGAGTAGGCCAGCACCTTCTTGATGTCGTTCTGCACGACCGCGATGCAGGCCGCGAACAACGCCGTGAACCCACCGATGTAAGCCATGATTTCGCGAGCATCCGGAGCTTGCTGGTAGAGCGGATCGGCTCGAACCACGAGAAACACGCCTGCGGCGACCATCGTGGCTGCGTGAAGCAGCGCTGAGACTGGAGTGGGACCCTCCATGGCGTCGGGCAGCCAGATATGGAGCGGAAACTGCGCTGACTTGCCCATGACCGCGATGAACAGGAGCCCAGCCACCCAGTTCGCTCGCGGCGCGGTCACCGTCCATTCGAAAGATCCGGTGTCGAGGAACAACAGAATCAGGCCCGCGACCAAACCCATGTCCGCGAACTTGGTCGTCCAGAAAGCCTTGAGCGCCGCCCGAGCCGCGCTCGGCTTCTTGTAATAAAAGCCGATGAGCAAGTAGCTGGCGAGGCCCACGAGCTCCCAACCGAGAAAAAACTGGAGGAGGTTCGGAGCGATCACCAGCGTATTCATCGCGAAGAGGAACAGCGACTGCCACGTGAAATAGCGGCCGAAATCAGCGGGTGGCTCGTGAGCCATGTAACCGAGCGAAAAGATCTGAACGCAAGCAGCGACGAAACAAACCACCACCAGCATCGAGACCGACAACCCATCGAGGTGAATGCCGACCTCGATGATCGACTTGGCGTGACCGCCGGCCTCGAGCGCCGAGTGAGGAAGCCATCGCATGGTTTGTCTGCCGAGCTCGTGATTGCCGAGCGCCTGAGCGAACAAGACGAGCGAGGCGCCGAGGGAGACGAGCGCTCCAGCCACCGAGAGCGCCCCTGCAGGTTTGCCGGCCCTTCGAATCGGAGCCACGACCATCAGAAAGAGCGCGATGGCGAGCGGAAGGAGCAGCGCGATTTGCGCCAAAAGCATCGAGCTCATCACATCAGCCCTTCAGCTCACTCGCCAGGTCGAGCATCACGTCACCCCGAGTCCTAAAGAGCAAAATGACGAGCGCCAAACCCACGACGACTTCAGCCACCGTGATCGCCGTGGAGAACAGGGCGAAGACCTGACCCGTACTCGCGCCGAGATATCGAGAGAACGCCACGAAATTGATGTTCACCGCGTTGGCCATCAACTCGACCGAGGCCAACAAACCCACTGCGTTGCGGCGGGTCACCAGGCCGAACACGCCCAAGCTGAACAGCGCCGAGGAGAGAATCAAATAACCAATCAGTCCCATCGCGGCCTCCTTCAACTCACTCGACGCCGAGCCTGAATTCGAGGGCCGTCGTGCTCGCCCTCCTTCGCAGGGTCGCCGCGACGCGCCAGCACGATGGCGCCCATGACCGCCGCCAACAAGAGGATCGAGAGGACTTCGAAGGCCAGGACATGCTCGGTCAAAAAGGCCGCGCCGAGGGCCTGGGTGCTCACGTCGACCGGATCCGCGTTCGGGAGCTTGGGCATCGTGAGCACCGCCGCCGAGCTGATCGCCCCGAACGTCAACCCGCCGAGCAGCGCGCCGCCGAGGCGCCCGCGATCGGGGTTCGGGACAGTCACGAACCCAGAGTCACGCTGAGTCAGCATCACGCCGAACAACATCAGCGTCAGCACGCCGCCCGTGTAGAGTATGATCTGCATCGCGGCCAAAAACGGCGCACGAAGTATGAGAAAGGCCACGGCGGTCGATGCGAGGACCAAGCCTAACCACAAGACCGAGTGCACGAGGTTTCGAGTCGTGACGACCCGCAACGCCGAATACAGCATCGCGATCGCGACGACGAAAAAGCCGATCTTTTCCATCATATTGCCGGCTCCCGCCGAAATCGGGCGGACTAAGACGCCGTCTAGCCTCGGGAGTCAACCTTCGGCTTGCCGCTGCGTCGCTTTGGCGGAGTGCAGAGAGGAGTAGGAATCACTCTCCTTATTTCCCACGATACAGGGCAGTGACACCGCCGATTCACGATGATACCCGCAAGCCATGACCGACCCTCGACTCGTGTCCCCTGCCAGACCGATGAACCTCACCGAGGTCTACCTCCTGCGGCGACTCTCCGAGGGCCGCGGCGAACGGACTGCGCTGATCGTCGATGACCCAGTCGCGGGGGTTTCGTCGTTCACGTATGCCCAAGTCGCCGCCGAGGCCTCGCGCTACGGCCACGAGCTTCGGGCGCACGGCCTCGGTCTAGAGGATCGCATCTTCATCATCCTCGAGGACGGTCTGCCATGGGTCGCCGCGTTCTTCGGCGCGCTCGCGATCGGCGCCACCGTCATGTTTCTGAACCCGGCCTCGACGAGTGACGAGCTCTCGTTCTACCTCGCCGACAGCCGCGCAAAAGCGGTGATCACGAGCCGAGCCGTCGCCCCGAAGATCCCGGCAGAACGACCGCATCTGCGATCCGTCGTCGTCGTCGACGACGCGAGCACACGCGCGGCGCTCGACCGCCATCCGAGCGAGCTCGAGCTCGCGCCGACGACCGAAGAAGACTTCGCGATCTGGCTCTACTCGAGCGGGTCCACCGGAGCTCCCAAGGCCGCCGTTCATCGCGCGCTCGACTTCGTCTACAACACCGAGCGCTACCCGCGCGAGGTCCTCGGTCAGAACGAAAACGACGTCACCGTGTCGGTCCCGAAGCTCTTCTTTGGATACGCCACCGGTTCGAACCTGCTCTTCACTTTCTACTACGGCGGCAAGGTCGTGCTCTTCCCCGACAAGCCGCGACCGGATCGCTTGTTCGAGCTCGTCGAACGCCACGGCGCCACCATCCTCGTGAACGTGCCCACGATGATCGCGCAGATGGCCGACCTCTTCGAGAAAATCGATCCCAAGCCGAACCTCTCGACCCTGCGTATCGTCACCTCTGCCGGCGAGGCCCTTCCTCCGGAGCTCTACGAACGGTGGAGACGCGGCCCCGGCCCAGAGATCCTCGACGGCATCGGGAGCGCCGAGATGTTCCACGTGTTCATCAGCGCGCGTCCCGGCGAGGTCGTCAAAGGCAGCCTCGGAACCCTCGTGAGCGGTTATGAAGCGCGAATCGTGCGACCTGATGGAACCGACGCGGACGTCGGCGAAGTTGGGTCCCTGTGGATCTCCGGCGACAGCGCCGCGGCCTTCTACTGGCAGCGCGCAGAGACCTCGCGCGACACACTCCGCGGGCGGACCGTCGCGACCAAAGACCAGTTCGTTCGCGACGCAAACGGTCACTTTTGGTATCGCGGTCGCGCGGACGATCTCATGAAGATCGGCGGTCGTTGGCTAGCGCCCCAAGAGATCGAAGACGCGCTTACACGCCACCCTGCGGTCTCCGAAGCGGGCGCCGCCGCCTTCACCCACGATGGCTTGCAGAAGCCCATGGCCTTCGTCGTGCTGCGCCGAGGTGAAGAGGTGTCCACCGAGCTCCTGCGCGAACACGTCGCGAAGCTGACCGAGCCCTACAAAGCGCCCCGCTTCATCGAGATCGTCCAGACACTTCCCCGAGGAGATCGCGACAAGCTCGATCGAAAGGCGCTCAAAGAGCACGCCGAAGCCGCCGCCAAAAAACGTCAACTGTGAGGAGCTCGCGAGACTCGAATGAGCCAACTCAGCGAGCTCGCAACGACAGCCGTGCGCGGATCGGATGATGGTCGGAGAACGGGCCATCCACGCCGTCCACCACGTCGAGCTCCTCCACCGCAAAAGCGTGAGTCTCCGAAGCGCGTGTGTAGATCCGATCGAGTCGCTCGGCCTCCGTGCTGGCCACGTAACGATTGCGGCCGTAGGTCGCGACGAGCTTGCCCGTCACGTCGGCGATGTCCGAAAAGCCAGCCTCCTCCAGCCTGAGCTCCGTACGCTTGTCCTCCGCCACTTCGGCGTGGAAGTTGAAGTCGCCCATGACCACGATCGGAAGGCGCACTGGATCGAGCGCGTAGACGAGCTGCTCGACTTGCGCACGGCGCGCCACCGCGTGCCCGCGCCCGGCCTGCAGATGCGTGACGACTACACAAACGTCGACGTCCCCGATCCTGACCTGGCTCCTCAAGAACCCCTTGCGCTTCAGCCGATCGATCCGCGCCGCCGAAAGGAAGTGCTCGATCGCGAGGCTCGCGCGGCCCACGAGCGGCCCTGCGAGCGCAAGACCCGAGTCTCCGGTCCGCAGATCGGGCAGCCGCAGCGACTCCACCGAGAGCGTCGCCCGCGCGCCCGCCCAAAGCTCCTGGATGCCCACCAAATCGTAAGAGTTCGCGCGGAGATGCTCGCTGAATCGCCGGAACCGAACCCCGCGGTGACGGGACAGTGGCCAGGGCAACCCCCAGAGATTAGCGCTGAGCACCCGCAAGGCCACACACTATGGTAGCTCCGTCAAGTGTCCATCGCTATCGCGTTTTCCTTTGAACGCCGATGCGAGATGTGCAGAGTATTGAGCTGTGCTACGTACAATGTGCCGTCGGGTCGCGGTTCTCCGTCGCAGGCTCGCTTCGCTCGCCGCGGTTCTGCTCTTGCTGGTCGGTTGCGGTGAGGCTTCCCAGCTTGCCATCGAGGTCCGGGACGCCGACGTCCGGGTCGACGAACCCGCGGTTGCGGACGCCCGGTCGTTCGAGCCGGCCCAGCCGCTCGACGCGGGCGTGTGGCTCGACGTTGGGTTCGCAGACGCCGTTGCGGCGGCGAGGGACGCTACGCCCGAGCTCGACGGCGGCGCCGACGCGCTCGACATCGGGACGCTGGCGTCGGACGCGGGCTCCGCTTCAGGGATTGGAGCGAGATGTTTCTCGGACATCTTCGATCCCGCCGCGCGCGGTCCGAACTACGACCAATTCACTCCGGAAGTCGGCTCTCACTGCAAAGGAACGAACCACCAAGACATCGTGGGTGTAGAGCGCGTCGTGTTTCTGGGGGACTCGGTCACCGTCGGAACGCCACCGACCAATCACGACGACTACTACCGCACCAAGCTCGCCGACGCCCTGGCCGCGAGGTTCGGTTTGGAGCCCGCCAGCTCCGCGTGGAAGCGATCAAGTGTGCTCGACGGCCAAGCGATGCGCCGAGAGTCAGGGGCCTTCGCGAGCTGCGCGAAGTGGGGTGCTCGAACCGATGACTTGCTGCGAGACAACTCACAAATCGGAGACTGTTTTCCGGAGGCCGAGCGTACGAAGCGAACCCTGGTGATCATGACGATCGGCGGCAACGACATCGCGTCCATCACCAAGATGGGTCCGGCCGGCGTGCCCTTGCCGGAGATTCGTGCGAAGACCGAGGCGTTCGTGGAGCTCCTCTCTGCTGCGGTGGCGTGGCTCAAGGACCCGGCAAACTTCCCGAACGGATCGTACGTCGTCTTTGGCAACATGTTCGAGTTCACCGACGGGACCGGCGACGTAGGATCCTGTCCGGCCGCGAGCGTCGCCGGCTTCGACGAGGCCTGGAGCAATCCGCGGGATCTGGAGGACTTGGTGATTTGGGCGAACGAGCAGTACATGCGAATTGCCGTGGATACGGGCAGTGATTTGGTATGGATGCTCGAGCATTTTTGTGGGCATGGGTATCACCACGACGACCCCTCGAATCGTTGTTACCGGGGCCCGGCCGCGGAGCGTTGGTTCGATGTGAGTTGCATCCATCCGAACCCGACCGGGCACGGAGTGCTGGCGGAGATGTTCATGTCCGTCGTCGAAGAGTGAGTCCGTGATCCAACGGGGCCGGACTTCGAAAGCGGGCGACGGGAGGGCGGGCGCCAGTGCTCTTCGCGGAATCACGAGAGCTCGTGCTTCGCGCGGAGCCGGCTTCGCACGAAGCTCGACGCTCACGCGGAGCCCTCACC
>CAYXDO010000080.1:0-47883 GCA_964463485.1 uncultured Myxococcales bacterium
GACGCTGACGATCTGACGCTGACGCTGACGATCTGACGCTGACGCTGACGCAGACGCTGACGCTGACGCTCTGACGCTGACGCAGACGATCTGACGCTGACGCAGACGATCTGACGCTGACGCAGACGATCTGACGCTGACGATCTGACGCCGACGCAGACTCAGACGCAGACGCAGACGATCTGACGCCGACGCGGACGATCTGACGCAGACGTTCCGACGCCGACGCAGACGCAGACGATCTGACGCTGGCGCCGACGCGGTCTGCGGTCCCTGAGGTCCGCGAAGCTCCGGCGCAGGCGAGATTCCTGCGCTCCCGGAGGTCCGCGAAGCTTCGCGGGGGGGGCCGCGAAGCTTTGACGCCCTATCTCCTCAGCGCTCGTGAGGTGGGGATCGCTCCGAGCGTGCCGGGGACGGGGCCTCTTCCTCGTTCGGTGGCGCCCAGCAGCCGGCCTCGTTTGGGCTCGACCTCTTCGGGGGGCTCGACGCATTCGAGATTGACGAGCCGGTACATCCCTTCGAGGTCTTGCCCGTCCAGGATCACATACTGTCCCGGCTTCATGATCCCTGCGTCGATGGCTCCGATCGCAGTTCGCACGACTCGCTTGGGTGCGTGATCGATGGCTTCGCACATTCTTCGCACTTGCCGGTTCTTGCCTTCGCGAATCGTGATCTCGAGCCAGGTGTGGCGGTCTCCCGATTCCAGGACATCCACGAGCGCTGGGGAGGTCGTGCCTTCTTCGAGCTCGACACCTTGTCGGAGTCGGTCGAGGGACGCTCGCGAGGGGTGGCCGCCGACCTTGACCGCGTAGGTCTTCGGCACTTCCCAGGAGGGATGCATCATTCGCCGTGCCAGCTCGCCATCGGTCGTCAAGAGCAGCAGGCCCTCGGTCGCATAGTCGAGCCTCCCCACCGGCACGAGCCGATACGGAAGATCGGAGACGAGCTCTCGCACGGTTCTTCGACCCTCCGGGTCCTTCATCGTCGTCATCACTCCGCCGGGCTTGAACAACAGCACGGTGAGCTTAGGCTCGGCCGAACCGATCCGCTCGCCGTCGATCTCGACGCGGTCTTTTGGCGTGACTCGAGTTCCGAGCTCGACGACGACCTTGCCGTTCACGCGCACGCGCCCTTGGCGAACGAGACGTTCAGCCTCTCGTCGGGAGGCTACTCCGGCCCGCGCGATCACCAGTTGTAGTCGGACTCCGTCCATCATTCGTTCTTCTTCCCGTCGTCCGGTTTGGTGCCCAGGTTCTTGGCGACGTCACCCCTAGGGCTCCATCGCGGCCGTTCGCGGACCTTCGGCGACGGGACTTCATTGGGCAACGGAAGCTGCGAGGTCGATCGATCAATCTCCGTCTCGCCTTCGAGCTCGCCCGGAGACTGGATGATTCCGGGCACGTCGATGTCGGCGTGCGACGAAGCAGCTTCGCCAGCGGTAGGGGCCAGTCGAGCCGAGTCAGGAACGCTCGCATCGACAGCCTCCATCGGCAGCGTGTCCTCGGAGCTCGGAGTCTCCGCGCTCGGCGGAGGGCCCTCGGACGGGGACCGATCAGGCTCCTCGCGATCCGTTGCTCGGGCCGAAGCTTCGCCGTCGCCTGCTCGGCGGTGTTCGTCTTCGGTTGTCTCGTCCGCCGGGCTTGGCGCTTCGCTCTTGGGTGCACGCTTCGGGCGCGACGACTTCGCCGCTCCGCGCGGAGCTCTCGGCTTCTTGGGCCTGGGAGCGACAGTTTCGACTTGATGCTCGATCGGAGCCGTCACCGAGGCGCTGGCTTGCGGCAGGGCCTCCTTCGCTTCCGACTCCGCCGCGAGGCCTTCGCCTTCAGGACTCAGACCTTCGCCCCCCGCGAGCGCTTGGACGAACGAGTCGTCGGCCTGATCGCTCGCCGGCCTTGCCTCGAACGTTCGAGCGTCCACCTGAGCCCCGACCTCGGCGGCTTCGTCGTTCGTCGTTCGCTTGCCCTCGAAGCGTCCATCGTCCGCGTCTCGCTTGGCTTTGGACGCAGGAGCTCCCTTCGCCTCCGCGTCGTCTGGATGTGGATCGATCTGATCACCGAGACTTCGTCTGGTTCGGAGGTCCGCCTCGTGTACCGACAACACGGCGCGGTCGAGCTCTTCGAGCCCCGGATCGTTCGTGCGCTCCACCAAGAAGCGCGCGGTCGACGCGAGGGCAGAGATCCGCTTTTCGGTCGTGTCCTCGTGCAGCTCGTCGAGCTCCTTCTGCGATTCCGCGTCGAGCTCGTGGTACTCGCGAAGGCTGGGTAGCGCGGCGAGTGAACGCAGCCCAAAGAGCTCGAGAAACTTGGGCGTCGTGCCGTACAAGATCGGTCGACCCACCTCCTCCTTCTTGCCCACGATGCGCACGAGCTCCCGATCGAGCAGCGCCTTGAGCACCGCCGCGATGTCCACACCGCGAATCGCTTCGACGTCGGGCTTGGTGATCGGTTGCCGGTAGGCGATGATCGCGAGGGTCTCGAGCGCCGCGCGCGTGAGCCGCTGAGGACGCGCTGACAGCAGGCGCTGGAGAAACGGTGCGTTCTCGGGCGGCGTTCGAAGTTGGATCCCTCCGGCCACTTCTTCGATCCGCATTCCGCGACCAAACGGCCGCGAGCGCTCCGCGTAGGTCGTGATCAACCGATCGATCGCCGCGACGATGTGCTCCCGAGGGACCTCAGGATCCTCCTCCAAGATCACTTCGGCGATACGGTCGACCGGAAGCGGCTCGTTGGATACGACGAGCATCGACTCGATGATCGACTCGAGGTCGAGCCCGCTCATTCGTCGTCCTTCGGCTCGTCTTCGTCGATCAGCGCGCGAGCCGATTCAATAGACGCCTTGGCTTCCTCGATGAGCCGATCGGCGTCTTCTTCGCGAGCTCGTCGGCGCGGCGCGCGCTTGGGAGCCTCGTCGGGCGCGAGCTCAGGCTCGACTTCATCCTCGAAAGGATCAGGCGCGCCTTCGAGCTCGGCTTCCTCTTCGGGAGAGACATCGGAAAAGGCGGTCTCTTCTTCCTCGGGCTGCGGTCGCTCCTCCGCGTCGAGCGCTCGCAAGAGGATCGGATCGACCTTCTTCTCGGTGAGCTCGATCCAAATCTCGGCAGGTTTTGGAGGATCGAGCGGCGATCGAGCTCGGAGGGTCGGATCAGGCACGTAGACCGGACCCTCCTCTTCGATCGAGTCGAACGAGCTAGGCACCTCGGGCTCGTTCGGCTCGGCCTCGAAGAACGGAACGACCTCGACCTCCTGCTGTTCGCCTTTCTTTCTGCGCCGCTTCGGAAGCGGCGGCGGCTCGGGCACGGGCTCGGGATCTTGGTGCAGTAGCGCCATCCCGAGACGCGCCATTTCCAGGATCGCGAGGAACGTCATCGCGATCTCCTGTCGAGACTCGCCGCCCGTGAACAGCGACGAGAACGCCAGTCGCGAACCGTGAAGCGCGCCGAGCGCCGCGACGCGCCGAATACACTCGGCGATCGTGATGCGATCGGTCGTGACCGCGTGCTGCTTGGACGGCTTGAGGCGCGAGAGGACGTCCGCCCAAGCTTCGACCAACCGAAAGATGCTCGTGTCGCGAAGCCCCGGATCGAAGTCGCCTTCGAGCGCCGGCGCGATCCGCGCGAACACTCTCGCGCCGAGCAAATCACGACCGCCGAGATGACCCGCGGCGTCGCGATACTTCTGCACCTCGAGTAGACGCCGCACGAGGTCGGCCCGCGGATCTCCTTCCGGCTCAGAGGGCACCGCGTCGACCGGCACGCCCTCCTTCGGCGGCAACAACATCTTCGACTTGATGTGGAGGAGCTCGGCGGCCATCACGAGGAACTCGGCGGCCACGTCGATCGGGAGGATCGTGAGTCGGTCGAGCGTCTCGAGGTAGCGGTGGGTGATGAACGCGATCGGGATGTCGAAGATGTCGAGGTCGTGCTGTCGGATCAAAAAGAGCAGGAGGTCGAGCGGGCCCCGAAAGTCCGTGAGCTCGACACGAAGCAAGTCGTGCCCGCTGAGCTCGTTGGGTTGGTAGGCCTTGGGGATCTTGACCGGGACGCGCAGGTCCGTCCCGAGCACATCGAGGAGCTCAGGGTCCTGCGGCACGCCTGGGTCCGCCCGCGTCGGCGTTTCCGGAGCCTGTCCCTCAACGGACACCGGCCGGAGCATTCCTCCGTGGACGACCGCTTGCAAGACGCGCGCGGTCGAGTCGGACGAACAACGTCACGAAGAGGCGATCAGCCGAGGACCACGGCGAAGCTTCGGATGATGAAGTTCGACAGCCCGAAGGCAAGCTGCCCGACGAACCCACCGCCGAGAAGGACGACGGGCAGAAAGGCGATCGGCCCAAGGTTCGAGAGCGTGTCGAGCGTCCGATCCGCACGCTGGCCGATTAGCCAACCGATGACTTTGGATCCGTCGAGCGGAGGCACCGGAATCAAGTTGAAGAAGAAGAGCGTGATGTTGAGCGGCAACAGACGACCGAGGAGCAGGGCGAAGGGGGAATCGTGGGCCAGCAGCCCGAAGCGAGAGAGCCCGACCCACAGGCCGCCGCAAATGATCGCCATGAGGAGGTTGGAGAAGGGCCCGGCGAAGGCCACGATCGCTTCACCGGCGCGCATCGAGATCTTGCGGCTCAGGCGCACCGGGACGTACGGGACAGGCTTGCCCCAGCCGAAGTACCCAACTCCCGAGGCCGTACCGACCACAGGGATGAGGAACGTGCCGAGCGGATCCGCGTGGGCGAACGGGTTGAGGGTCAGGCGGCCCTCGCGCGCGGCGGTGTCGTCACCAAGCTTGTAGGCGGCGAAAGCGTGGGCGAACTCGTGTACGGCGATGGTTAGGAGCAGGGTGACGAGAGTCAGCATCACCTCGACCGGCATCGGGAGCGAGCGCACCGAACGGTATGTAGGGACGGTCACGGCAAGAAGCAAGGGGACCGAGCCAGGAGTCAGAGCGCCGAACGGAAGGAGAGCTCAACAATTTTTTAGCTCGCACAGCGCTCAGGACGACGGCACCCCGGGACCGGCTGGCGTGGGCTCCACCGTCTTTGAGGCTTGCTCGGGAACGGTCCGGACCTGCGGAGCTTCGGATTGCGTGGCTACCTCGTGGGTCGCGACCGCGGGCGCTGCCTCGACGGATCTCGGCGCTTGCTCTGCCTTCGAAGCCTCAGCCTGCGACGGCTCCGCGTTTGGTGCCTCAACCTTCGGGCCCTCTGGGCTCGGCAGCTCCGACTTCGCTGCCTCGACCTTCACATCGCCGTTGGCCCTGTCCGCCTTGACCTCGGCCTTCGGTTCCTCAGTCGGCTTTTCGGCCTTGGCCTCGGCTTTGGGTTCCTTCTTCGGCTTTTCGGCCTTGGCGTCACCCTCGGCTTTGGGTTCCTTCTTCGGCTTCTCGGCCTTCTCGGGCTTGGCCTTCTTCTCCTCACCCTCCCCTTCCGCGTCCTCGGCCTTCTTCTCTTTGCCCGGAATGCCTCGGTCGGGATCTTGCTGCTCGCCGAGCACCGTCGCGTTGGACCACGCCCAACGCTTGCTCTTCTCGTTGGCGTACAGCTTGTCCATGGTAAGGACGAGGTCCTCGCGCGAGAACCCAGGAGACTCTTGCTCCTGAGTCATGATGATCGCGTCCGTTGGACACACCTGAACGCAAAGCTCGCAGATGATGCAGGCCTGGAGATTCAGCGTGAAGTCTTCCGCGTACCCTCTTGCCTTGCCCGTGACTTCCGAGCTCTTCTTGATCGCCTTGACCGTGATGATTTCGGACGGGCAGATATTTTCGCACTTCTTGCAGCCGATGCAGTTCTCTTCGCCGTTTTGATCGTGCGTCAGCGCAAAACTCGCTCGAATGCGCGGAGCTCGCTCGCGCTGCTCGTACGGGTACTGGACGGTCGTAGGCTTCTTGAGGGCCTGCCGAAACGTCGTGAAGAGCGCGTCGAGCGTCGATCCGAAATAACCCATCTCAGCCTCCGATGTGGACCCAAACGCCCGCCAGCATCACGAGGCCGAGGCTCGCGGGCACCAAGAACTTCCAGCAGAGCATCATCAGCTGGTCCGAACGGAATCGAAGCAGCGACCAACGAACCCACGTGATCACGAGGAACAGAACACTCGTCTTGAAGACCATCCAAAAGACCGGAATTCCGAAGGGTCCGTCCCAACCTCCGAGAAACAATGCGGACGCGATCCCGGCGGTCGCGATCGAGTGTACGTACTCAGAAGCCGCGAACAGCCCAAACTTCATGCCAGTGTACTCGGTCGTGGGTCCGGAGACGAGCTCCGACTCTGCCTCGGGGATGTCGAAGGGAATTCGGTTTCCTTCAGCCAACGCCGTCAACAAGAAGATGATGAAGGCGAGAATCCCCGGACCGACCGGCCAGATCGCGAACCACCCGTGCTCGATTTGGTACTTCACGATGTCCGAGACACTCAACGATCCAGCGAGAATCACCGGAATCAGGGCAGAGAGTACCATCGGAATTTCGTAAGAAATGCCCTGAGCCACCATTCGCATGCCGCCGAGCAACGCGTACTTGTTGTTGCTGGCCCACGCCCCGACCCAAATCGGAAACGCCGACATGCCGGCAAAAGCCAACACGTACAACACACCCACGTCGAGGTCGCTCGCGAGCATCCCGGGGTAGAACGGAATGACCGCCGCGATCGCGAGCGCGAAGAACACGATCAGCGCAGGCGCGATGTTGAAGAGGAACTTATCCGCGTTCTTCGGAACGATCTCCTCCTTCTGCATCATCTTGAGGCCGTCCGCGAGCGGCTGGAGGATTCCCACGGGGCCGACGATGGTCGGACCCATTCGGCTTTGAATGCGGCCGGCGAACTTGCGCTCGAACCAACTCACAAAGCCAGCCGCGACCATCATCGCGGTCACGACGATGCCTCCGAAGACCAACCCATGAATCCAAGGGTTCTGGAGATACTCTAGTACGAGACTCACCGGTCCACCTCTCCCATGATGGGATCGAGCGAGCCGAGGACGGCGATCGCATCGCTCAGCGTCAACCCAGGCAAGATATACGGAATGACCGCGGCCGCGTGAAGGCTCGGCGGACGGATCTTCAGCCGGTAGGGGCTGGCACCCTTCCCTTCTCCGCCGCCAATCAAATAGGTACCCAGCTCGCCGCGGGGCGTCTCGATGCCGACGTACGCCTGGCCGCTCGCGATCTTGTGCTGCCCGACCATTCGTACGGGTTTGGTGGACGAAATCGGTCCCGTCGGAACGTTGTCGACGAGCGTCCGCGCTATTCGGATGCTCTCTCGCATCTCCAACACGCGAACCCTCGACCGCGCCCAGCAGTCACCTCCGTCTTCGACGAACACCCGGAGGTCGACTTGATCATAGACATGGTAGGGCGCGTCGCGCCGCAGGTCGTGATCTACTCCGCTCGCGCGCAGCAGCGGTCCGGACAGGCCGAGCTCGGTCGCGAGTCCTCCGTCGATCACGCCGACGCCCTTGGTGCGCTCCATGAAAATCGGGTGCTCGATGATTCCTAGGTACTCATCGAGGCGCTCGTCGATGGCGCCGAGGGTGTCGTGCAAGAGCTTCGGCCAATCGGCCGGGATGTCGTGCCGATTTCCGCCCACTACATGAGTGTTGTAGTGGAAGCGACAGCCCGCGAGCGCCTCGAACAGGTCGAGGATCATCTCTCGCTCACGGAAGCACCACATGAACACCGAGGCCCCGCCGCCGAGCGCGCCCCCCAAATCCATGGCGAAGGTCCCAAGCCACAAGAGGTGGGACGCTACTCGCTGGGACTCCGCCAAGATCGTCCGCAGATACTTGGCCCTGATGGGAACCTCGATCCCCATGAGCTTCTCGAAGGCCATGTTGACGGCCTGCTCGTTGGTCATGGGTGCGACATAATCGTTCTTGTCGAAGATCGGCGTGATGTTGGCGATCGTGAGCTTCTCGCAGAGCTTCTCCACCCCGCGATGCAGATACCCAGCGTAAGGCACGGCCTTCACGATGATCTCACCGTCGAGGTACAGGACCACGCGAAAGACACCGTGAGTCGATGGGTGTTGCGGCCCCAGACTCAAGGTCATCAGGTCGGCGTCTGCGTCGTACGTGGACAGATCGACATAAGGGTCGGCCACGAACGCCTTCGTGGGCTTGGCGTCGGTCCGCGGAACTCCGGGCAGACGAATCGAGCTCTTGTCCGGCTTGGACGGAGGCGCTGGAGTCTCCGCGCCATGAGCCGCATGCGGATCAGCCCCGTGCGAGTCCGGGCCGTGAGTGCTCACCTCCATGGCTCACACCTCGTGTCGATCGCATAGTCCTTACGCAACGGATGACCCTCCCACTCGTCGGGCATCATGATTCGACGCAGGTCCGGATGACCTTTGAAAATCACACCCACGAGATCGTACTGCTCGCGCTCTTGCCAGTCCGCACCGGCAAACAGCTCGACCAACGAGTCGATATCCTGGCCCACCTCGAGTCGTACTCTCCACACCGCGGCATGAGATCCGGGGCCGATCGCTCGCAGCACCGTGGCGACCTCGAAGTGCTCGGGGTCGTCCCCCTTCTTGGACTTCTGAGCCAAATAGTGGCTCGCGCAGACCGTCACGTAAAAGGTCCAGCCCGCCCCTCGGAGCGTGGCCGCGAGCTCCTTGTGCCTCTCCCGAGGAATGAGCGGCCCGCTGTCCGATTCCACCTTGGCCCCGAACTTCTCGAGGATGGATGAGTACTGACTTTGCCGCTCGTGCAGGCGTACGGCGTTCTCGGCCCGGCGTGTCTCGACGATTCGCGTCGCGACCTCTGCGGCGCTCGGACCCGCCGCCACGGGGTGATCACTCACGACTTCACCTCCGACTCGGTCTTGGCCTCGACTTTCGGCTCCGCTTCACTCGGCGCAACCGGGATGGGCGAGAGCCCGCGGACCTTGAGCTTGATCGCCGATTCCAGCTGGAGCTGGGAGATCGGATCGCTCTGATTGGCCTTCATCCGATCCTCGAAGCGACCAATCTTGGGAATGATCGTCCGCTCTGCGGTAGTGGGGCGGTCGTCCTTCGGAACGGGCTTGCCTGCTCGCCGAAGCTCGACCTTCTCCTGAAGCCTCATCATACCCACCATGAGCGTCTCCGGGTTGGGCGGGCAGCCAGGGATGTAGACATCGACAGGAATGGCAACGTCGATCCCCGGAATCACCGAATAGATGTCGCGGTAGAAGTCACCCGAGATAGCGCAGGAACCCATGGCGACGCACCACTTCGGCTCCGGCATTTGATCCCAGAGGCGTTTCACACGCGGAGCCATCTTCACCGTGATCGTGCCGGCGACGACCATGACGTCGCAGTGACGAGGCGTGCCGCGCGGAATCGATCCCATGCGATCGATGTCGACACGGCTAGCGGCCGTCGCCATGAATTCGATCCCGCAGCAACTCGTGGCCATAGGGAAGATCCAAAGTGAGTTGGCGCTTCCCCAAGTCAGGAACCTGTCGACCGTGGTGGTCGCGATGTCGAGCCCGGGCATCGACTCCATGAAATCATAGAGCGGGTGAGTGTAATTACGCGTCGCGTCGAGCGCGGCGATCTTCTCTTTTACTGCCATTTCAAAGCTCCCTTCTTGAGCGCGTACACCCATCCGAGAAGCAAGATACCTACGAAGATAAACATCTCGACGACCGCGAAGGTTCCAAGGCTGCGAAGATTGAGAGCCCAGGGCACGAGGAACGCGGTTTCGACGTCGAACAGGATGAAAACGAGCGCGACGACGTAGTAGCGAGGATGGAAACGAATCCACGCCTGATGCGCGGGCTCCTCACCACACTCGTAGGTCATGGTCTTGGTTTCGGGTTCGACTTTGGCTCGAACGGCGAGGATCTTCGCGCCGAGCAGCGTGACGAATCCGACGGAGAGCGCGATGGCAAGGTAGACGATGAGTGGAGCCCAGGCTTGGAGCATATTGGCCTCGCGCGTGCCAAACCACGGGGAGCGTGGGCTGGCAAGCACAGAGCCTTGGCGCGCGACGCCGCTTCATGCGAAAGTACCGCATCGTGTTGGTCCGCGCCGCGTTTTTTCTGATGGCCCTCGGGGTTTCAGGCTGCGGCGCGGAAGCGGATACCTGTCTCGTACGGGTTTCTGAAAGCGCAATTCCGGACGTCGCGGTCGGCGAAGAGCTACTCCTGGATCCCTGCCCACCCGCCATCGGGTTTGGAGCCGACGGGCTTGCGCGAGTGGAGATCGAGAAGCCCGGCGGTCGCGCATGGGCAGTGATCTTGGGGGCGCGAATCAACGGGAGAGGCATCGGCGGAGGACTCGGCGGCGACGGACCTTCGCGCTGAGTACGAGGACTCATCGGTCGTCGTCGAAATGACGCGGTTCGGTAAATGACGTTCTCGGCGAATCTCACTCGAGAGCGCCGGTGACGATACCGCAGTAGACATTCGCTCGATCGCCGCGTGCAAACGCGACGAGCCCCAAATTCATCTTCCGTGCGAGCTCGATCGCCAGGCTCGAGGGTGCAGAGACCGCGACGATCGTTTGGATTCCTGCGGCGACGGCCTTCTGCACGATCTCGAAGCTGACTCTACCAGATACGACCAAGGTGCAGCCCTCGAGCGGAAGCAGCTCGAGGGACAAGAGCGCGCCGATACATTTGTCGACGGCGTTGTGTCGCCCGACGTCCTCCCGCACGACCACTCGCGCCAACGACGCGTCGTACACGCCTGCTGCGTGGAGGCCCCCGGATCGATCGAAATCGGGCTGCTCGACCCTCAGGGCCTGCGGCAGCTTCGCAAGGAGGGCTACCGGGAGGCGGGGCCGCGTCGAGAAGCCGGCGTGCTTGACCGCGATCGAGTCGATCGTGGTCTTGCCGCAGAGCCCGCAGCTCGACGAAGTGATCAGCGTTCGTTTGGCTGCGGCGAGCAGCTTTTCCGCAGAGCTCGCGAGGTGAACGTCGACGACATTGCCTTCTCGCGCGAGCGCGTCGCGGCTCTCCGGCCTCGACGCCTCTTCCACGCTGGACTCGTCGTGCTCCGCCGCGACTCGTTCCTCTGCGCAGTGATCGACCGAGGCCACGTCGGCGAGCGATCGCACGATACCTTCGGACACCAAGAGCCCGAGCGCGAGCTCGGTGTCGTGCCCAGGCGTCCGCATCAACACGCTCAGCGGCTCTCCATTCACCCGAATCTCGAGGGGCTCCTCCTCAGTGACTTCGTCGCGACGCTCTCGCAGAGTCGCGTGCTCGAAGGAGACGATCTGGAACGATCGCGTGCTCACGGTTTCACGATACATCCCGGCGCGGTCGAGAGGGCTGGGCCCGGCATGGCCTTCGCTCGCGAAGATCCCGGCGCGAATTTTTTCGCTCTTTTTTTCCTCCGACCGGGAGCGTTCGAAGCAAGGATCGCGACGTGCGAGTGTTCTTGACGTCGGTCGCGCGGTCGGTCGCGCTGTGGGTCGCGCTGTCGCTCACGGCGTGTCACGCCCACCTTCCCTCCGTCAGTCCTGCTCGGCGTGCGAGGCGACCGCTTCCGATGACCGTCGCCATCCCGCCTTTGCTCGACGAGCGGGAGTCCGGGGACGACGAGGAGCTCTTCCTGTACCAAGGCACAGAGCTCGTGCACACGAATCTCGATCGGCTCGAGCGATCTCCGTCCGTAGAGCTGACCGAGCTGTTTGCGCGTGTCTTGCTGGAGGCCGGAGCCTTCGCGCGCATCATCTTGGTCGATCGCATCCAGGACGCCCCGGAAGCCGACCTCGTTCTCAGCGGAAAGATCCGACGCGCCCGCGGCTACGTCGAAGCCAAGGCGCGCAAGGACGATCCGCGTTTGCTCGTCATGGCGGAGGTGTTGTTTTCGGATGTCGAGCTGAGATCGAAGGGCGACATCGTTCTCAGCGCGGATCTCGGGTGGTCGATCGCGGAAGATCGCACAGGTGACCAGGACCCCTACGCGCTGTTGAGCGAGGCCTCGTCGCGTACTGTCGACCAGCTCGTGGGGTTGCTGGAGCAACGAGCGCTCTCGCCGCTTCCGAAGAGCTCGACCTTGTCGCTCACGAGCACCTCCGCTTCCATCGACGAGCTCGTCCAGGCTGCGCCAGAAGGCTGGCGTGTGGTGGAGACGAGCGTAGGTGCGCCGGCGGGCTGGCGGACACGAGACTCGACACGGACGTGTCGATGGGCTCGGTTCGAGATGTTGGGTCGAATCTCGTTTCACCGCGCGGTCGGCCCTTACGTTCCCAGCGTTTCCGTCTGGGTCTGCGCTCCAACCGCACGGCTCGTCGTCAAGGGCGAAGGAAGCGCCACCGGACCGCTCGATTTTCCAGCGCGCTATCGGGGAAGAGCGGCTGACGGGAGCTTCGTCTTCGCGCTCAGCATTGGCAAATCGAGCTGGGCCGCGGCCGAGGAGCAACTCGTGCGGTCCCTCGGCGTGACGCCCCCGAGCTCGCGGTACGTCTTCGAGGTGCCATGAAGGCGGACACCTTCCGGCGCTAGGGCCTGCGCTTATCCTTCTTCTTGACCTTCTTTTTCTTTCCCTTGGTGCTCTTGGCCTTGGCCCTCTTGGGCTCTCGCTCGGCCTTCTCGACGACGGGTGTCGGGACCAGCGCGGGAACCGGCACCATCGGAGCGGCCGAGGTCGCCGTGGGCGCCTCGAGCGTGTCCTCCACGTTTGCCGGCGGCTCCACAGCTCTGGCGTCGGCGGACGGCAGCGCTTCGCCCGCCGAAGGCTTGAGCGCGAGCGCGACGAAAATGAGCAGCAACCCCGCGATCACGGCAGCCACGGCGAGACCAAGTCGCTTCCTTTGCTGCGCCTGCGCGCCTCTCGAGGCCTCGAAGGGCGTCAAATCAGAAAATGATGGAGCCTTCTCGGCGACCATGGGAGCGCGCGGTCGAGGCTCTGGGGCGGCACCGAGCGGCGTCCCGTCGATTGCGATCCCCGCCAAGTCATAACTCTCGAGCGCCGTGGGGGGCCCGATCTCGTCGGCGGCGAGGACGTCGAGCGGCGAGACGTCCAGCACGATCTCGGGACCCTCACCTCTTCTCTCCGACGGATCGGCCGCGGCGGTGACCTCGTCGTCGGCGAGCTCCGCGGCGCGGCGCGGCCGCGGAGCAGGCGGTTGGGACACGACTCGCGGCGTCGCGCCCCGAAGCGGCCGATCGAGCGATTCGGTGTCTTCGAGATCGATCGTCTGCGTGCGGCGCCGCTGGTCGCTGTGCAGCTTGCGCCGGTCCGTCTCTCGACTCACGAGCTCGGCGAGCTCCGCGGGCTCGGCGGCGATCCGAAGGTCCTCGAGCGCGTTCGCGAACGCCTCGGCCGTCAGGAAGCGCTCCTCTACACTTCGAGCCATCGCTCGCGCGACGACCTCACTCAGCTTCGGACTGATGCCGGCGAACGTGTCTTTGAGCTTCGGGATCCGCTGCCGCACCACACCGTCGATGATCGCGAGCGGCTCACCATCGAACGGTCGAGCACCGCTGATGGCTTCGTAGGCCACGACGCCGAGCGCCCAGATGTCGACGCGCCGATCGCCTTCGCCGCCCTGAAATCGTTCGGGCGCAACGTAGGCCAGCTTCCCACGCAGCACACCCGTCGTCGTTCGGGCCGCCCGAATGCGGGCTCGCGCGATTCCGAAGTCGGTGAGGTGAACGGTGCCCTCCTTCGAAAGGAGCACGTTGTGGGGCGAGATATCGCGATGGATGATCTCGAGCGGAGCGCCGGTGCCGTCGCGCGCCTCGTGAGAGAAGTGCAGCGCGCGCGCGACGTCGATGGCGACGCGCGTCGCGAACCGCTCCCCTAGGCCGTCGGGTCGAAGCGCGAGCAAGAGCTGGGCGAGATCGAGCCCGTCCACGTGCTCGAGCGCGATGAAATACGTGCCGTCGACCTCGCCGCAGTCGAAGATTTGCACGATGCCGCGGTGCTCGAGGTTCTTGGCGATGCGCGCTTCGTCGAGGAAGAGCTGCACGAGCGCGGGATCGTCCGCGAGCTGAGGCAGCATCTGCTTGACGACGAGCTTTTCGTCAGAGCCGCGGCGCCGCGCGAGATGAACCTCGCCCATTCCGCCGACCGCGAGCCGTCGAAGGAGGACGTATGGGCCGAAGTCGAGCTCGGGCAATCTTCGCGCTCCGCCCGCGGGTGCGGGCCGGGGCCATGCTAGCGCAAAGGCCACCGACCGGCTTTCAAGGATGAACCTGGTCGGCTACCATCCGACCGCTTGTCGGGAGAGATCCCAGACTTTCCCGTTCGCTTCGGAAAGTTCGAGCTCTTACGCGCCCTCCCACCGCTCGGCGGGAGGCTCCGCTTCGAGGCTCGCCTCGCGGGATTTCAAGGCCCGATCGACATCCGCCGCCTGCCACCCGAACGCCGCTCCGATCCGCAGTGGGCTCGACGATTCGTCGAAGAAGGCAAGCTGACCACTCGGATCGTGCACAACAGCCTCGTACGTCCCTACGAGCTCGGGATCGTCGAGGGAGACCCCAGCGGCCCGTGGAGCGCCGCGGAGCCCTACATCGCCCTCGAGCTCGTCGAGGGGATCGATCTCGGATCGGCGCTCGTGGCGGCGGAGCGCCACGGGATTCGGCTGCCTATTTGGTTCGGACCTCACGTCGCGATCGAAGCGCTGGCCGGCTTGTCGATGGTCCACGCGCTCACCGACGAGCTCGGACGACCGCTGATGGCGTCACACCAACGTATGAGCCCATCTCGCGTGTGGCTTGCGCGCTCGGGCCACGTGAAGCTCGACGACGTCGGGTCGTTGTTGGGACCCGACGCGGGTGAGCCTGGCTACCGCGCGCCCGAACAGCTCGAGGGACGATTCGACCTGCGCTCTGACCTGTTCGCGGTCGCCGTGTTGCTCTGGGAGTGTCTCACTCAGCGCCCGCTGTTCGCCGGCCTCGATCCGCGCATCGCGCCGCGAGATCCGCCGTCGCGCTTCAATCCCGACGTGCCACCCGAGCTCGAGGCCTGCGTGTTGCGCGCGCTCGCTGGGCCCCCGGAGCTCCGAACGCCGACAGCCATTGCGTTTGCGACCGAGCTCTCCGCGATCCTGCTGCGGTTTCGTCCCCCAGTGGCTCCGTTCGAGATGAGCTCCCTCGTGCGGGCGCTCTCGGGAGAGCTCGATCCACGCTCGATCGGGCTCGCCGTGCGTGGACCGCCGTCGTCGCCACCGCGCCCAAGCCTCGCCCCGCCTTCGCGGCCGAGCGCCCCACCGAAGCCAAGGATCAAGATCGACGACCTCGACGTTCCGGCACCGCCGCGCTCCGCGTCGGGCGGGTGGTCGGCGATCATCGAAGAAGCGGGTTCGGATCCGCACGAGAGTCCGACCGTGGCGATCGCGGTCGACGATCCGGTGAAGGCAGCAGCGGACGGCTGGGGAGACCTCGCGCGACGCTCCGAGCCGCCCCCGAGGCCCACCGTTCGGCAGCCCAGCGAGACGCCCGAACCCGTGCGATCGTCGTCGGAGCTCTTCGATCCCGCGCGCGAGGTGTCGGCGCCGCTCGAGCTCGAGGACACCGAGCCTCCGGACAAGCCGAGCTCTTCCCCGAGCTCTTCCCCGAGCGCTTCGGAGCCTCCGAAGCTGAAGCTGCCGGTCCCGGAGGCGCCGAAGGTCTCGCCACTGAAGATCGCCGCACCAGAAGCGCCACCGAAAGCGCCGAATCCTCTCGATTTCGCCGATCACGACCTCGTGACCGGCGCGCCGAGGACCTTCGAGTCGAGCCCGCTAGCGCCGCAGAAGGGACCGCCGATCAAGCTCATCGCGCTGGGCGTCGCTGCTGTCGCGGCGGTCGCCATCGTATTCTCGGTGCCGGGCAAGCCTTCGAGCTCGAGCGCCGACGGGTCCATCGCGAGCAACTCAGCCGACGCGTCGCCTCACATCGGGGTAGCGGCGGCGATCGACGCGGGCATCGCGGAGCCGCCTCGGCCGGCTGAAGTGGACGCGTCGGAGCCTGTAGAGGCGACCTGGAACCCGATTCTGTCGGTCATCAGCAAGCCGAGCGGAGCGGCCGTGGAGGTCGACGGAGGGTTCGTCGGGAGCACGCCGCTCGTGCTCAAACACACGTTTCCGGTCGGAAAGGTGGTCCACATCGTGGTGCAAGCGGACGGCCACCAAGCGTGGTCGAAGGACGTACAGGTCGACGAAACCGGCGCCCTCAGCGCGTATGCTGAGTTGGTCGCGGGGTCGACCCGACGAGTGGTGACCAAGCCGCTCGAAGAGGAAGTCGCTCCCGAGTGAGCGACCCTCGGAGCTCAAACGATGGACGGGCCGGGACCGGTATAGCGGCAAATAGTCAAGGACGAGCCACATGTGGCGCTTCCGGCCCTACGAGTTGTCGTCTGCACGCCGATTTGGATCGGTCTACGGCTGGCGTAGCAACGGACCGGGCGTACTCAGCGTTGGAAGGATCCTGAGCGAACGGCCGGCGGGAAATGTCGTGGTCGCTCCGACTGACGGCATCGTGCTCCACGTGCGACGTTTCTCGGACGGAAGAGCTCCTTCGGTACTCGCTCGCGCACGAACGGACCAAGGCGAGTCTCCTCTCCGATCTGAGTCACCTGGAGGCGTTCGCCAGAACCTATCTCTTGACGTCTGTAGGCATACGTCATACTCAAAATCGTATGCGCACGACACTCGACATTCCCACCGAGCTGATGGACGAAGCCATCGCGCTGCTTGGCTTCAAGTCAAAGACCGACGCAGTCATCGTAGCCCTTCGCGAGCTCATTCGGAGGAAGAAGCTGGAGGAGCTTCGGGCTCTCTCCGGTAAGCTCGAAATCGATGTCGACCGGGCGCGGTCCCGCAGGCGGCCCAAGGTTCGATCGAAGTGAAGACATTCGTCGACACCTCGGTCTGGATTTCGTTCTTCCGCGGAAAGGACTTTGCTCTGGTCGGAGTGCTCGATGCGCTCCTCGACGAGGACCAGGTCGCGCTGGCGGCCCCAGTTCGCCTCGAGCTCCTTCTCGGCGCTCGCAGGGCGGAGCAGGCCCGGTTGCGCCGCCTTGTGGACGCACTATCGACTTTCAAACCCAGCGACGCAACCTGGGACACGCTCGACGACTGGGCCCTGTTCACGAAAGCCCGAGGGCAGACGTTCGGATTTGGCGACCTCCTCATCGGCGCGATCGCGTCGGAGCACGGCGGGAGCGTCTGGTCGCTCGATTCGGACTTCGAACGCCTCGCCCAGTTGAAGCTCGTAAAGCTGTACTCGCCCTAGGTGAATCTATTTCTGGAGCGCCGACGACGCGCCTTCGAGTCAGTCTGCACCCTCGAGTCAGCTGGGGCGGCGCGCGGGTATGGTCATGACTCTTGCTCGCGACGCCAGTGCGCTTCGATCCGGTGTTGCTGAGCCTCGTCGAAGACTTTCCAGCCCGGCGCCGACTCTCTCATCGCCTGAACACACGCGGCGTAGAGCATCGACCGGGTGAGCTGAATGTCCTTGGGCGGCAGGTCTCGATCCATGTTGATCGGCGTTCCTCCCCGCAGCACGACGAACTTTCGATCGCCTTGACGCAAGAAGAAGCTCGAGAGCTCGCCTTTGAGGTCGTCCATGACTTTCAGCGAAATGGGGCCGGAGCTCGTCGGAAATCGGAACGAGTCCGAGCCCTCGTCGCCTCGCAGACTCACGATGGCCGACTCTCCCGACTCCACGCTGGTCGTAACGATGGGTCTGCGCGCTCTCGTCGCGAGCTCGTCGTGAGTGCGGTCGACGAACGCCTGCCATTCTTTCATCGGCATGGGTTTCGATCGCGCCCCTTGTAGCTTCGCGGCGCGACTTCGAACCACCGGAAACTCGTGATCGCCGGACGCCGCGCTCACCAGGATGGCGCCGTCGGAGACATGCCGAGTCTCCGCCTCGGACATGCAGCCGCGGCCCGTGCAACCCACCACGATCCCTGCTCCGAGGACCTCCGCGCGCGGTCGAACCTCGATGCTCCCTTCGCCTTCGCCGAGCGCTTTGCCGGCGCGCTTGGCCTTCTCCTCGGCCTTGGGATCGATGTCCGTGACGATCACCTTGAACCCGCGAGCGGCGAACGCGGCCGCCGTCGCGCTGCCCACCGCGCCGAACCCCACGATCCCGACGGTCTTGTCTTCGACCAGCTTCGGGTCGATCTTGATGAGTGCGTCCAGCGTCGTGACTGCGACATCTTCCCCGATGATCGGTCCTTCGACTTCCCGCTTGAGTTGAGAGTCGGCCACACTCACCGCGGGCGCCAGCAACTTCGTCCCTTCCATGTTCTGAAGGCCGTTCGTAGTCTGCTCGACGACTCGGCATAGGTGGGCGTACTCGGGATACACGTCATGCAGCATTCGGTTGAGCTTGCCACCCTCGTCGAGCAGCAGCAGCCTCTCGGGCGGCTTGGCCGCGGCCGCCGACTTCAACGCCGCTCCGAGCCCAGCCAGCAAGGGGCTCTCGACCCCTTTCATCTCTCCGGCTTCGACGTCGGCGGCGAAGGCGCTGTAATCCTCTTCTACCGTCCAGCCGCGATCTTGGAGCGCTCGCATGACCTCGGTATTCGTCGAGTATGACTTCCCGAAGACCTGGGACTGCTTCACGTTGGCCCCGGATCGTTCGAGCGCCTCGAAGAGGCCGAAGCTCGACGCGAACAAGTGCTGCACCGCGAAGATCCGAGTCCCCGCCAAAGGCTTCTTCGCTGCGAGCTCGTCGGCGAGCGCCTTCAGCACCGGCATCTGATCGACGCCGACGAGGTTCTCGCTGGTCGCGGTGATCGCCGCCCGCGTGGCCGCCGAGATCCCATTAATCACCGGCTTGATCGCGGAGCCCGACGCGGGCTTGGCAGTCTTTGCTTTCTCGGCGATCTGAAGCCCGAGCGGGCTGAATTTCGGACCGAGCTTCTTCCATTCGTCGCCCTGGAGCACTCCGTCGTCCCCTGCCACCGCGGCCAGCGCGTCCACGATGGGCACGGCGTCGGAGAGTCGATAGCGAGAACGTTCTCGCTCTCTTGCGTAGGCGTCCGCGAACGACGCGCCACTCACCGCTCCTTTTGGATGCTCCTTGGCTGTTCGTTCGAACTCGGCGGTGAGCGATGGGTCGTCAGCGAGCACCTGCGCGGCTTTCCACAGCGACAGGTCGGGAGGCCCGCCCGCGTTGCCGGCTCGCTTGGACACCGGCCACGACCCTAGCACGGGCCGCTCTAGGTGACACGCCAAATGTGGGTGTTGATAGGAGCAACAACCCCTCGACCCAGTCCAAAGCAAAGGAGGGTTCGACAGACGACGCCAAGAAGACTAACTTCGCCGCGTGAGGTGGAGTTGGGTTACCGTCACGCTGCTCGCGGGGCCCATCAGCTGCAAATCGACTGAGACGAGGGACGTTGGCGCTCTCGAGGTCAAGGACATCGGAGACGCGGAGATCGCGCGTCCAGACCGTGCGGATCGGGACGCCGCGGCCGAGGTCCGAGACGCGACCGAACGAGACGCGACCGAACGAGACGGTTCGAACGATCCGGACGGATCGAGCGACCGGGACGCGGCGATCGCCTGCGGCGAGCTTCCGGGCTGGCGCGAAGCACCCGGACTTGGACGTGTGTACGCCATGAGCTCCTTCTCCATCCTGTCGCCCGGCTTCGACGTCGACGGGGCCTGCCGAAGCGCCAACGACTGCGCCGAGAACAGCCTCGAGCGGCTTGGAATGGCGTTGGAGCTCGGCCTGCGAAAAGCGCTCAGGACCGGGCAGCTCCTGGTGCTGACGGAGCTCGTCCCGGCCGCGAACGCGTCCTGCCCCTCGACGGTCAAGCTCTTCGCCGCCAGCGACGCCGACGATCCGTTCTACGTCGCAAACGACTTTGAAATCCCGGCTGGCCAGGCCGACTGCTGCCGATTTCGTGTCGAGGCGCAGTCCCGGTCGCACGACGTCGTAGGCGGCCGCTGGCCGGTGGCTCCTTCCGCCGGAAAGCTGGTCGGCACGAGCACCAGCGCCTGGGTTTCGTTTCCCGTCGTGATCGACAACTTTGGCGGCCCCGACCCGCACGGGGTGGTCAAGTTGGAGAGCGTCTTGCTCGAGCTGACGGAGCAGTCGGATCGAGCGACCCTGAAGCTCGGCGGGCTGCTCTCCGCGCGGTCGCTGCTGGAGGCGCCTGCATGGTTGTGCACGCCTTTTGGGACCGCGCCGAAGGCGGGCGCGTGCCTGTCCTCGTTCGTCGAGGCGGGACCGATGGACGTCGACCGCGATCGAGACGGGCTCGAGGAGATCGAGCTGACGAAGAACGGCGGGGTCGGAAAATGTTACGACGGCGGCAGATCGTGCGGTGGAGGGCCGTGCGTGACCCGTGAGTCTCGCTGGGTTCCGCCCGTGAACCCGGACCAGCCGGAGAGTTGTGTATTGAACCCGCGCATGAGCGACGGGTACTCCTTCGGAGCCGAGCTCTCGGGCCCCGGGGCGACCATCGTCCCGTAGTCACCGACTCATCCCTGAGGCCAGGCATCTTGCCGGCGGCGACATGGAACCGACTCACCTCTATACCTATGCGCGGGCACGCTGCCTGCGCTCCCAGGGGTCCGCGAAACTCCGGGAGGCCGCGAGTCCAGAAGCACGGAGGAATTCAGAGACGCCTTCCGACCCGAGCTCATCGCTCGCAGGCCCGATACTCTCCGAGCTCGCACGCCTTCTGGTACAGCGCCTTCGCCCGCTCGGGATCGTACGCTGCTCCGATCGCGTGTTTCATCGCGAGGCCCGCGTTCAGGCACCCCGTTCCGTCGAGCGCGGCGCAGCCGTCCAAAAACGCCCCCGCGGCCTTCTCGCGGTCTCCGCTCGTGGCCCATGAAACTCCGAGCTGAGTACACGCCGACCCCACTTTGCCTTTGCACGCTCGCTCGAGGAGCGGTCGAGTGTCCGGCCCGAGCCCGAGCTCCATCGCGAGGCGTTGGCACGACAGCGCAATCTCACCTTCGCAAGCCTGCCGAAAGAGTTGCCGGGCGCGCGTCGCGTCCTTCTCGGTTCCGCTCCCGTCGAGCAGGTTCAGACCAAGGTTGTAGCAGGCGTGGACCGCCCCGGACGCGCAGGCTCTCTCGAACAGGGTCGTCGCCTTGGCCGACTCGACGCTACCGAGCGTCCCTTCGGCCAGCAACGCCGCGAGGTCGTTGCACTCCCCGGCCGAGCCTCGTTCGCAACCTCCCGAATACGCAGCGAACGCTTCCAGGGGTCCGCCCAAGGTAAGCTCCACGTCGAGGGGTGAGTTCCCGCGCAGGATCCCAAGGCGCACGGCCGATCCCGAGGGGTGCTCGCGCAAGAGCTGGTGGATCTCGATCGTGGAGCGCACGACTCGCCCGCCGATCGCCGAGAGCACATCTCCAACGCGAAGGTCCGCTTGCGCCGCGGGGCTCCCGGCGTACATCGCGGTGATCGGGACACCGACGATCGCCGACCCGTCGGACTTTGGCTCTCCGAGCTTGATCCCGACCCAACCGCCCCTTCGGGTCGACGGCTTTGGCGGATCTGGGATGCGCAGCTCGGCCGGAAGCTCCGGCTTCGATGGCGCCGGGGCCCGCTGCGGCTCCCGCTTGCACGCCACCAGCAGACCCAGGCCAAGAATCACCACGCCGCGCATGACCGTGTTATAGAAGAGTCGAACCGTGGCCTCCAGCTTCGTAGCTGACCCGGACGCCAACGCGTCCTTTTTCTCCGACCTCCCTTCGCCGGCCCCTGAAAACGAGCCTGAAGCGCTGGAAGCGCCCGAGCCCATCGAAGCCGAACCCACCGAAGCGGATCCTCCCGGGGCCGCGGACCCACCGCAAGCCGTCGCACGTCGCTTCGGATTTCGGTATCTGCCGCCCAAACCCATCGAGCTCCCTGCCTTCATCGAGACTCAGCGGCTCGTGCTTCGGCCGTTTCGACACGAAGATCTCTGCTCGATGCACCACGTCTACTGTGATGCGGAAGTCATGAATTCAGTCGGCGCAGACCCCGCGCGCACCGTCGGACACCTGATGACTCGGCTCGAGCGACTCATGACCCATCAGGATCGGCGCGGATTTTCGTTGTGGGCAGTCATCGACAAGAACTCGGAGACGCTCCTCGGAGACGCCGGGTTGTTCGAACATGGCGGCGGACCCGAGATCGAGCTCGGGAGCCGGTTTCGCCGTGACGTCTGGGGCCACGGCTTGGCTCTCGAAGCCTGCACGGTCTGGATCGATATCGGCTTCGAGAAGCTGACCATCGATCGGCTCCTGTCCTTCTCCACGCCGAGGAACAAGGTGCTCCAACACACCCTCACACGCCTTGGGATGCAGGGCCGGGGCATGGCGCGCCGCTGCGGGCTCGACGTCGTGGAGTTCGTGCTCGGGCGAGGGTCCTGGGAGCATCAGCGGGAGCGACGTCCCCTGACGCAGGTCCTCGAGTGACTTTTGCGCCCGAGTCGCGCTTCTTGTTTGCAGTCTGCCAGCAGGGAGCGGAGCCCGCCCTGAAGTCCGAGGTCGATCGACTCGGGATGGGTTTGGTGCCCGCGTACTCGCGGCCCGGGTTCGTGACTTTCAAATCGCCGTCCCCATTGTCGCCGTATGTCGAGCTCGAGCTCACCTTCGCCCGCGCCTATGGTCTGAGCTTGGGGCGCGTCGAGAACGTAGACGAAGCTGCCAGCTCGATCTCCCAAAACTGTCCCGGCCGGTCGGCGCTCCACGTTTTTCCGCGGGACCCAAGGCGCCCGGGCGACGAAGCCGATTCACTGCCCGGTTGGGACCAAGCCGAGAGTTTCGACAAGGAGCTGCGGCGGCGACTGAGTATGGGCGAAGACGTCGCACTCATAGACGCCTCGCTGGTTTGCGACGTGTTGATCCTCGAACCCAGCGAGCTGATCATCGGATGCCACGCACACGGGCCCAGTCACTCACCTTGGCCCGGCGGCCGCTTCAGGATAGCTGCACCCAACGCCGCGCCGTCTCGCGCTTACCTCAAGTTGCAGGAAGCGCTCGAATGGTCCGGCATCGAGGTCAGACGGGGGCGGTGGGCGCTGGAGGTCGGCGCGTCCCCAGGCGGAGCCGTGTACGCGCTCCTCGAGCGCGGCGCGAGGGTGGTCGCGGTCGACCCCCGCAAGATGGACGAGCGGTTGCTCGAACGTCCGGAGCTGATCCACCTTCGCCGGCGAGTCGAGCAGGTGCACCGAGAAGACCTGCCCGACGACATCGAGCTCCTGACCATGGACATGGGTCTGTCTCCGAGATTTGCCATGCACCACCTCGAGCGCCTCGTCGCGTTGACGCGCCGATCGCTCCGAGCGTTCGTAGTCACTTTGAAGCTGAAGGAGTGGCACTTTGCCGACGAGCTCCCCGAGTTCGTCGCACGAGCGCGCGCCCAAGGTTTCGCCAACGTGCGCGTGCGCCAGCTCTCCTGGAATCGTCAGGAAGTCTGCTTGATTGGACGGCGCGAACCCTGACCGTGCATCTTCTCCGGCCTTGCAGCGCCGCGTAAGTTTCGCGGACCCACCCCCTTTGATTCTCGATGACCCAGGAGCGCCTAGCTCAGTCGAGCTCGTATTTTTTGATCAACCGGTGAAGGTACACTCGATCGATCCCCGCGGCGCGTGAGGCCTTCGAGACATTTCCGCCATGCCGAGCCAGGAGGCCCCTCACATACTCACGCTCGAACGCGACGAGCATTCTGGTGCGGGCCTCCTTGTACGGCAAGTCCACGCCAACGCCCTCATCCGGGTCGGTGCGATCGATCTCGGCCTCCGGTTCCTTCGCGCCACGAAAGGTCACTACCCTTTCGAGAGAAGCTTTGAGCTCTCGGACGTTGTCAGGCCAGTCGTAGGCCGTGAGTCTCCCCAGATCTTCGGGAGCAAGCGGAATGTCGGGCTGCCCGAGCTCCTCGAGCAGCTCCCGAACCAAGATCGGCAAATCCTCGGTTCGCTCCCGAAGCGGAGGCACTCTCACTCGGGCGGCCGAGAACGCCAGGAAGAGCGCCCGGTCCAACTTTCCCCCGCGCACCGCGCCTTCCGCGTCCCCGCGAAATGTCGCAATCACTCGGGCCTTCGGTGGCTCCTCCGCGTCGAGCCGGTCGGCGAGCGCGCGACTCGCCTCGGGCGAGAGCTCCTCGAGATGTTGGATCACCAGAACGCCTTCGGTCCCAAGGACCTCGCCCACTCGCTCCCGGCTGAAATCGAAAGCTTCGACGCTGACCAAGGAGCCGATCCCAGCGGCTCGATGAAGCGCTTCGGCCACTCGGCGCTTGCCAACTCCACGCTCGCCTTCGACGAGGACGGGTGTCCTGGCCGACCCGATCAGCTCCAGCATCGCAAAGACCTCTCGCATCGCGCGGCTCTTGCCGGAGAGGTGCTCGTAGCGAGTCCGTGAGCTCGGGGGCAGCGGCCTCTCGTGGTCTTCGGTGCTCACTCGAATCACCGAGCGGCCGATCGTGATCTCGGTGCCGGGCTTGACGCGACAGCGCTGAACTTTGGCTCCGTGTACGTAAACGCCGTTCTTCGAACCGAGGTCGGCGATGTCGACCCCGTCGACGTGCGGCAGCATCCGCGCGTGGGCCCGCGACACGGCTTTGTCGGTCAAAACCAGGTCGGCATCCGAGGAGCTGCCGATGACGATGGACGCGCGTGAGGCGCGAACGACCCGGCCTGCGTCGGGGCCTTCGACGACCTCGATGCGGTACTCCCGGAAACGAACTCGACCGGAGGACGTTCCGGTGACGAGCAGCCCCGGACCGAGCTCCTCGGTCGCGTTGTACGACGCGTCGACCTCGTCGACCCGGCGACCCGGCATGGCGGGAGCATCGGGCGAGCAGATGTCCCGGGCAAGCGAGGATTTTGATGCTCGTCCCCGATTGGCCTGCTACGGTGAGGCCGTGGCCGACCCGAGGCTTCGCATGAGCAGCAAGGACACCGGCAGCGGGACGGGGAAGATCAGGCGTGAGCAGGTCCGCGCGGTCGAGGAAGGCATCGACATCGTACGAGACGCGATTCGAGACTTTCTGAAGAAGCCCAAGGCCGAGCGCGAGAAACACCTTGCCACGCTGTCCACTCAGCTGGAGGCTTTCGCGGAGAACCTCGACGACCTGCCTTCGGGACGAGCGGGGACCACGCGCCTCGAAGCTACGCGGCGGATCGTCGAGATCTTGAAGACCGTTTGAGTCGAGACCCCAACGGATGAAAGTCGCGGGCACGCGGACGGCCAAGGAGTGTGACGCCTGGGCCGAGGCTTTTTCACTGGAAGCGACCGTCGTCCGCGAGGCCTTTGCGGGCTACTTGGCGATCCTCGCAGCCGGCGGTGACCCGCCCAAAGACGCCGACGTGGCCGCCGCGCTGTCGAAGCTTCGCCGCGACCTCAAAAAATCGCTCGCCAAAGAAGGCGCCTCCGAAAACCGAACGGAGGAGCTCGACGATATGCTCGCGCGACTCACACGCAGCATCGAGAGAATGGACGTTCTGAGCGAGGTGGACGAAGCCGGAACCCTGGGTGGCCTTCGCCCGAGGCTCGTCGCTGCCCACGCGCTCGTCTCGGCCGTCAAAAAGGCGCTCGAAACACGCGGGCGCTGAATCGTAAGTACTCGAACCGGCTCGGTTCGCGGCGGGCGCTCGTGCGAGCGATCACCGCGGGCCCGCATCGACGCCATCGACGTCTATGGGTTGACGCGACTCGGCTTCTTTGATGCCCTGCGCCGCGACGGAGGACCTAGGACGATGCGATGGAAGCAACGAGCGATCCCGGTGATCGCGGTGGGCCTGATTTCGGCCTGCACCAACCCCACGGTTGACCCCGCGTCAACCTTCAAAGTCGAAGGCAAGGCGCTCAAGGCCGACGGAACGGCGCTCGCCGGCGCCGAAGTGAAGATCGTTCGCTACTTCGACCCAGCCAAGATCTACGAGCCCTCGGTCGAAGATCTGTTCGGCTGCGTAGGCGACTGCAGCTACCTCGACATCGACTTCGAGATCGAAGTCGTGAAGACGACCAGCGCAGACGCGGCTGGCGCGTTCTCCATGGAGTTCCTCGGAGCGGACGTCGCCGCGGACAACGGCATCACCGACCCGCAGGGGCTCGTCGAGAGCAGCAAGCTGATCGTCGTCGTGAAAGACCCCGCGGACCCGGAGAAGCGCGTCGGCGTGTATACGCGTGAGATTCTGGTGCAGCAATCGATCAAGACCTATCCGGTCGGAGACTTGAAGCTGTGGGACGCGGGCGCGGTGGTGAGCTTCTCGACCCCTGGGCTCGTGGAGCTTCGCTGGAACAAGATCCCGCGCCCCGCCAACAGCATGGTCGAGAACTGGTACCGAGTTCAGCTCGGCGGAGACAACAGCGCGCAGTTCGTCTCGCGGTGCTACGAAGACGTCGGTGAGGTCGAAGGCGGCTGCGCTCCAAGCGGCGACCAACTCAGCGTTCGACTCTCCGCCATGTCGGTCTACACGTTCTACTCGGACGCCGGAGAGTTCAGCGCCTACATCCAAGGCGCGGGCGTCGACTTCCGCTACCAGTCGAGATTCGTCGGCGAGGCGCTCCCCGACCCAAGCACGACCCGCGACGCCGTCGGCCTCGCCGGGGTCTGGGCCGTGAACGCCACCGAGAACCAGAGCTTGCTCAACACCAAGGCAACGGACGGCAACTCCAACACCCGCGAGCCCATCACCATCACGTCGGCCAACGCGATCTACGTGAAGCTCAACGGGGCCGCCTCGATCACCGACGCCGGCCTCCTCGGCTCCCTCGTGAAGAACGCCAACGATGGCTGCGTCGTGATCGAGTTCAACTCCAGCGAGTACCCGGACGTCGACACAGCCAAGACCGAAGTCACCGGCTGGACTCAAAAGGGTAAATTCTGCGGCGGAAACGGCAGCGACCAGTACGTCCACGCGATGGTCGGCTTCCAGTTCGGCCAGACCGCTGCCTGGATGCGCTACAAGCTGAGCGGCGGCACCTCCTACCTCCAAGTGGGCGAAGTGGCCGTCTACAAAGAGCGGACCCTCTGATCCAGCGAGCCCGCGTCGAGTCAGTGTTTCACCCAGGCAACCGGGCCCTGAGTGTCAGAATCCTGCGCCGATCATAGAGCGCCCCTGGGGTTCCGGATATACTTTCCGCCCCACGAGTCGCGTGTCAGACGAAAGTCAAAACTCATCTCCGAACCCTCGACCTTCTCTTCGGCCGCTGATCGAAGCGTTCCGCCGCCATGTGGCTCCGGCGCTTCGTGAGCGCGGGTTCCGCGGGCGCGCGGGTCACTACCTTCGACCCGCCGGCGCGGTGGACCAAGTCATCGAGCTCCAACCCTCCGTGTTCGGTTCGCGAGTCACCGCCAACCTCGGCGTAGACCTACGAGCGCTGACGCCTGCGATGCCGTGGGTGAGGCGTGCCCGCCTTGGGGCTCGCGCCCATGAATGTACACGGTGGGTTCGCATCGGGCTGGCCGCCGAGGCCGGCAGTGACGTGTGGTGGAGCTATGGCTCCGAGCGAGAGCTCGCCGTCGCGTGTGAGGGTATGCTCAATGCTCTTCTCGCCCATGGGCTCCCATGGTTCGAAGAGAAGAGCTCACGGGAAGCCTTTCTCGCGCATGCGTTCGAGCGGGTCGAACGGTCGAGGAGCCCTCGCCACCCCGAGGGCCGCTGGGCGGAGCTGCGCGTTTTCGCAGCCACGCTCGCGTGGAACGAACGCACCGACGAAGCTCGCCGCGTAGCCGAGCTCGCCGCGTCGCTGTGGCATGAGGAGAGCGCTCGGCTGGACGCTGCCCGCGCTCGCTTCGCACGCGCCGCGCGTTGTGACGTCGCCGCGATCCCGAACCTCCAAGACGACCTCGTCACCCTCGTCACCTCCCCTCGAGAGCTCGAACGGCGACCGCACAGGAGGTCCGGCCCGAGTCTCAAATAAGTTGGAACTCCAACTAATTCGATCTCGTTCGAAATCTGTGCTCACCGCTCGGAGGCGCTCGACGTCCTCGAGTCGCCCGGCTCGCCCGCGACCCAGGCCGGCTTCGAAGAACGCTGCCGCAGTAATTCAGCCCTGACCGCCACCACCACCGGCGCGGGAACGAGCATGAACCGGTCGACGTCCCAAGAGACGAAGCGTGCGTACCCCACGAACCGCGCCCGCCCGTCGAACACCGGCATCCCTCCTTTGAGCTCCAACGTCGTTCGCGTGTTGCCCGCGTATTCGTCCAAGTCGCCTTCGTCGCTCACCATGCCGCTCAAAACTCCGGGCTCGTCTCCCGTGTCGGTCAGCGCATAAACCGGCATCTCTTCGATGCGCGACGCGCGCGGCGCGATCTTGGCGGGCCTCAGCCCAATCGTCGAAAGATCCTGCTTCGTCTCCAAGAGCGCGACGCGACGCTCGAGGTCGAATCGGACGACTTGCGCGTCCAATCTTCGCTCCTTGGTGCCGGTGATTCGAATCGATTCCGCGCCTCGCACGAGAAAGCACTGCGCCGCCACCAACCGATCCCCGATCACGACTCCGTACCCCGTCAGATCGTCTTCCGCAGCGAACGCCGCGCCCTTGCGAGCCACCTCTAGCGTCGCCACGTGGGGGCGAAGCCGCGACGTGAGCTTGCTGATCGATTCGACGTCCATCGAGTCCGTGTCGGGCCGCGGCTTGGGCCTAGCCTCGGCCTGCACCGTTAGAGCCAGTAAGATAACCGAGGCATGCAGGAGCCCGTGGGTCACTTCGACTCCTTGCCGAGCGGCACGAGGGTGCCGCGGTCGCGAACCAGCGGCACGCCCTTGGGAAGCTCGGGAGGCACAATCGAGACGATCTCGTCCGGCCTCATCACGACGACCGTGTCGTTCGGAATCTCACGCCCCGGCTGGATCAACACCTTGCTGGCCATCTTCGCCCGATGGCCGACGACGCTGCCGAGAAAGCTGCGCTCCGAGCTCACCAACACGCCGCGATGGTTGACCTTGACCGCTCCATCGAAGCGCGCGTCCACGAACGAGGCCCACGCGTTCACATACGCGCCCCGCCCGATCAGGCTGACCTGCAGCTTGTAATTTCCGAGCGACACCTCGGGGAATGCGACGCAGCTGACCAGAAAGGTATTCTCGGTGATCAAGCTCCGCGGACCGATCACGGTGTTGAGTAACACAGCGTGATCCGAGACCACGGTGCCCGAGCCGACGTACGAGTTCTTCACGGTCGCGTGCGCGCCGATCACGACGTCATCACCGATCAAGGAGCCAGACAGGTACGCCATGGGGTGAATCGAACCCCTCCGACCGCGCGCGACCATTCGCTCGAGCACTCGATCGAAAGAGAGACTGAACGCCGTGATCGCCCGCCATAAAGCCCAAAGGGGTCGACGTCGGATCAGCTCGATCCACAGGATCCCGAAGCTGATCTGATTGAGCTCGAGCACGTGAATCCAATGCTCGAGCGACACGACGACCGTCGACGTGATCGGGTAGCGCATCTTGGCCTGATCGCGGTCGCCGATCACCGGAAGGGGAACGTCGATGACGATCTCTCGCTTGGGCACCAAACAAGTGCGCGCCGCGTCACGAACCGCGTGTATCCAAACGACCGGATCGGTCGAAGGTTCGGGAAGCTTCGCGCCGTCCACTCGGACCACGTCGTGGGTGATCACTTCGCCTTCGCGACGAACGTCTTGAAGCGGAAGTGTGTATTCGACGGAAGCGTTGATCGCGAGCGCCAGAGCCGCAGGCGCTCCGACCTTGGTGGACGCCGTGACGAAGTCTGCGAGCGCCTTCTCGGAGACGAAGATTCGGTCGAGCATCAGGATCACCGGACGCCCGAGGGCCTCGCGCACCGCGACGCTCGCCGCCTCGGGATCGGCGACACGAACGACTTCGAATCCGATCCGTCGGACCGCTCGATCCTGCGTCTCTTTGATCGTCTCGCCGGCGAACCACATCTCGTCGGCTGGATCTCCGAACGGAGAGATGGTCGTGCCGCTCGCCAAGATGACTACGCGCCCGGGCACGATCCTACGTGCAACGAAACTCGATCGGCTTTCAAGAAGCCGTCGTGCTAGGCCAGCTCTTCCGGGACTTGCCCGGGCCTCAACTGGGCAAAAGGCACGAGCGCGCCGTCGTTCCAGCAAGCGGGCGTGCCCGGCGAGAGCGTCGGAATCTTGAAGACGCCCTCTTCTTTTCTCATCACGACGACCGTTCGATTCGGCAAGGCGCGACCGGGCGCGAGGATCGTGCGCGCGCCGAGCACCGAAAGATGCCCGGCGCAGCCTCCGAGCACCTTCCGCCCGGTATCGACCTCGACGCCGTTTCGATCGACGCTGATCGTCCCGCCGATGGACTCCGACCAGAAGATCACACCGCTCGTGAGGAAGACACTTCGACCAAGCAGCGTGTCCTTGAGCCCCAAGCTTGCGAGCGTACTCTGCCCGAGCGAGACCACGAACGTGAAGGACGCGTCGGCGAGCGTGTGGGTCGACTCGCCGAGCACACTCGATGAGATCTTCGTGAAGTCGGAGATGAACGAGTCTCGGCCCACGTAGCTGTTTCGGATCGACGCGAACGCTCCGACCCGAACGTTCTCGCCGACGTAGGAGCCCTCGACGAAGGCGGTCGGGTGGATCCGCGCCGAGCGTGCGATGCGGTTCGGCTCGAGCGCCTTCTTCGGCCGGCGCAGGCGCCCCGTCCGCGTCGCGATCATGCGCGGAACGAGCAACGGAGAGATCCACAGGACGTGCACCCAGTGCTCGATGTGACCAGCGAACACACCGTCGGAAGGGAGCTCCATGAGATGCGGCGGCGGACCGAGGCGCGGGAGCTCACGGCGCCGAACCGACATCGGAAGCTCCACCCTCGTGGTCAGAGCGACGCGGCGAAGCTCGGCGAGCGCGGCCCCATCCGGCGCATCGAGAAAAACGTCGTAGAGGAGCAGCCCGTCACGGGCTTCGATGGAAGAGAGGGGAGTCAGCGCGCGAAGCGCCGGAGAATCGATCAGCGCGAGGCGCTTGGGGCCGGGAGAGCTTACGCGCCCAAAGGCTTCGAGCACCGGAGTCGTCGCGAGCGCATGCGCTGCGTACGTGAACCTTCGAGGATCGATGTTTGAGCGGAGAGTCTCTTCGCGGCGCAAGGCCCGCAACGAACGCCCCGCAAAAGGAAGCTCGGTCGCGAGGTCGTCGAAAGGCCAGATGAGCGGAGGATCGCCGAGGATCCGAGCGTTCTCGGACACTTTGGCGACCGTACTTCACACCGCGCGAAGGCGTCGAGCCGCGGTCTTCTCGCGCTCGGCGATCGCTCGCTTGATGTAAGACTCCGCGTTGTCGATGCAGTTGTTCATCATCTCGACGAGCAACCGCTCCATCTCCTTGGCCGAGAAGCGGAACGTGTCGAAGTAGCGCTGACGCTCGGTCGCGTGAAACAGCACCGGCATGTAACCGTGCCGCATCAAGACGTAGTTCAACAGCAAGCGCCCCGTCTTCCCGCTGTGCACGGGGAACGGGAACACGCTCATGAACTCGTGGTGAAACTGCGCCGCGAAGCGGACGGAGTCCTCCTCGTCCGGATCGTTCGCGCGAGCCCACTCGACGAGCCGCGCCAACTTCGACGAGATCGACTGAGGCTGAGCGATGTCGTGGAAGTAGGTCCGGTGGAGCGGGATGATCTTGCGGTACGGGTCGTCGCCTTCGCGCGAGCCCTCCGACAGCGTCGAATGCACGGACAAGATCAACTCGAGGTCGATCGGGCCCATGCGCTCGCCGGCCAGCTTCTTGATCTGCCCGATGGCCCGCTTCTCGTTGCGAATGGCGTGGTAGGTGTCGACGGAGATCGGCTTGCCACGAAGGGCGCTCGTCATCTCCGCGTGAGTCACGACGATCCCCTCGATCGCGTTCTCGTGATAAATCCAGGAAAGCTCGAAATCGGCCAAGAAGTCCTTCCACACTCCGGGATGGCTGTTCACGAGATCCCGGAGTGCTTCGGTGCGGTCATCAATGTCTTGGTGATTCTGCGCCTGCTTCATCGGTCCCCCCAGTCGGTCCTGTGGCTGTGTTGTGTTTCTGAACCTGGTCTTCGGTCTCGGGTCGGAATCCAATCGAGGCCACTTGTGTTGTGGACACTCGTTCTCTCAGCGCAATTCGATATCGAGTTCACGTCTGTCGTGTCAATTGAGGAGCCTTGCGCTTCTCTCCCTAGAGCCACCTACATTTCGCGGGCGATGAATGCCGGTTCACGGCGCACTGCGTCGGCGTCGAGATCGTTGGCGTAGAAAGGACTCCGCGTCGGGGAGGACGAGTCAAGGTGCCGAATCAACGTCGTCGAGCACGTTTTTGAGGGCAAAAAAAAGTCGCAGACTTCGCTCGGTCAACCCGCCGCGAGGACGGATTCCGGGATCGGTTCCAGCATTTTTCGAATGAAGGGGAGGATCTTCTCGAGCTCGTCTCGCCCATCGCGAATGGCGAGCTCCACGTGCTCGGGATCGGGCACGAGCGCGGCGGGCGAGAGCACCTTGCGATACGCGAACACGTGGTGTGCGAAGTGCCGATCGACAGCGACGTTCTCCGCGGCGATCCGTTGCAGCGGTAAGAACATCATGTTTCGTCGGAGCTGCGGTGCGAAGCAATCGAGCCCGAGGAAGAACGCGTTTCGCGTGCCAATCCGCCCGCGTTGGACGGCCTCCCAGGCGTGCCGAACGGGCACGTTCGATGCGATCCCACCGTCCACGAGGGTGTCGACGTCCCAGCGGTCCATGAGCTTCGCGATCAGCGAGTGCATGCGCGGGTCCTCGCGAAGCACGTCGTAATGAATGAGCGCAGGAAGCGCGCAGGAGAAGCCGACGGCGTCGAGCGCGTCGAACGTGTCGGAGTCGGGGTCGATCCCGAGCGGAATGGGACGCAAGGCTCCTTCGGTCTCCATGAGCTCGCCCAGCAAGGAGGCCCAGCCCGTGGCCATGTCCTTCAGGTGCAGGAGCGCTCCGAAGGCGCCGCGACGAAGCTCTCGCTTGAGCCTGTCTTCGTAAGATCCGAACGGCTTCTTCATGGCCTCTCGGCGAACCCCGGTGACGGTGACGATGAAGGGTACGGGCAGATCCTTGAGCTGCATGGAGTCGCCGCGCCTGGACACGAAGAAGCGCTCGAAGGAGTTGCGAAGGTAGAGGTGCAACGTGCCCGGGAAGCCGTAACGAACATCCGATTCGAGCACTCGAAAGAGCTTCTTGAAGCTCATGCCGTGGGTGACCACGCGAACGGTGGCCTCGCGGTAGCCGACCTCTCTGGAACGGAACAAGCCGAGCACCGATCCGAGGCTCGAGCCCGCCACGAGCTTCGGTTCGATCCCCGCGCGGCTCAAACACGAAAACGCGCCGAGGTGCACATATCCGCAGCCGCCTCCGCCCCCGAGCGCGAGGACGAGCGCCTTGTTCCTGAGCTCGGCGTCGAGTGAGCTCGGCCGCAGGCGCCCAGAGAATCGGCTCGCGAGGGCCTCACGAGCGTCCGCGATGAGCGGTGTCAGCGCGTCGGCATCGTTTCCAAGCGCCGCGGGATCGTCCGCGTTCTTCGAGATCGCGAGGGCGACCCGCCGAAGCCGTTCGCGAAACGGGCCGATCTGCGGACCAACGACGAGCTCGCCGTCGGAGCTTGGCACGACCCAAAGGCGAGCCAGATTGAGCGCGTACCGGAGGGTCGCGGCCGCGCGATCGGAGAGGCGGCCGGGGCGTTTCAACACGCTTTCGACGAGCGCCACTTCGGCCACGTCGAAGTCGCGCAACTGTCGGTAACGCTCGGCGAGGTCAGGAGGGATCGTGTGCTCGAGGCTCGGCATCGGTCCGAACTCGCAGAAGCGAATGCCCGATCGAGCGTAGTGGTGCTGGGTGCACTCTGCAATCGCGGGTTCCCGCACATGGTTCGAGAAGGTCTATCGTTTGAACCCAAGGAAAGTGTAGGGTGGCGTTCCGTGGTCGCTGCATTCCTTTCGCTCTTGTTGGTGGCGCCGAACGTGGACGTCACCGGAGCCGAGTCGATCTCGAACCTCGGTCGCTTCTTGGAGCAGTACCTCGGCATCTGCTCAGACAACGAAGACCCGCTCTTCGACTACAAAGGCTGCGAACAGCAGACCGAGGAAGGCCGCAAGCGAAAGTTCGGCAAGCTCCACAAAGTAGAAGTGCAGACCGAGCCGGAGCAGGTGCAATTCGCGGGGTGGGACCAAAAGAAGCAGGCCTACCGCATCCACCTCACGCCGTTCTTCACAGAGCGCGGGCTCGGGTTGTCTGCAGGGAAGCCCGAGCCAAGGGCCTCTGACGGCCTCCCTAGCGTGAAGAACGTACCCATCTGGGTGAAAGGCCCAGGCGGCAACGACGACTTCGCCGCGCGACGCGAGCTCGAACGGGGCATGCTTCGCCTCGAGGTCTTCTTCAAGCCGGGACAGCCTTGGGCCTTGCGAAAAAGGGGCGAGGCTGGGAGTTATCGCGGAGCCAGCATGTCCCTCGTGAAGATTCGAGTGTACGGATCGCGAGGGCTGCTCGCCGAACAGAGCTACTAGGAATGGCCAAGAACGAAGTCGGGAAAGGCGCAATCTCGAAGTGGCTGCGCGACGAGGCGGTCACGCGCGCTGCCAAGAGCCTGCGCACGTCGGGGCGACGCATGCAGCTCGACCGGATCTTGGAGCTCGCGCGCGCCCTCTCGGCCGCAGCTGGTGACCTCGAACGCGAGAAGATTCTTCGCGCCGAGCTCCTCGGCTACGAAAAGGTCGGGCTCGAGGTCCCCGAAGAGCGACGGGTCGCCGGTTTCGCTTCGCCCTTTCCCGTGCGTGCCATCGGCTTGCTCGAACCCGAAGAGATCTTCCTGGCCAACCGCGAAAAGTTCTCACAGGTGACCTTGACCATCGGCCAGCCCGTCAAGGAGCTCGAGGTCGCGCTCTCGCAAATCGAACAAGGAGGCGTCCTCGCGCTGCGTGTGCCGGCCTCCGAAGTCAGCGGCGAAGCCGCCAATACCGACCTCGACGTCGAGGTTTACATCTACATCCTGCCTCGCGAGATCGAGCGCGTGATCATGAGCGCCAAGCAGAAGGCCCTCGAATCGATCATCTCGCGCGTCGTGGAAGGCGTGCTGGGCTCCGAACCGGGCGCCGAAGTCACCGCCTCGATCATGGCTCCAGACCTCGGAGGCGATCTCGATCGAACGCAACGACTGGAAGTCTCCGACGACAAAAAAGCATCGGCTGGCCGCTGACACCCGCGCTTGACTCGCCGCCCTCGGGGTGGTGCGGAGTCTCGTCGTGAAGGTGGCATTGGTCGGTTTTCAAGGATCCGGGAAGACGAGCGTCTTCAACGCGCTCACTGGGCAGCGTGCAGAGACGGGGCTCGGCAAGAAAAACGCGAACCTCGATCGCATCAAGGTGCCGGACGCACGCGTCGATCGCATGTCCGAGCTGTACCAACCGAAAAAGACGACCCACGCCGTCATCGACTTCGTGGATGTCGCGGGCCCCTCAGGGGACCAACGCTCCGAGACGGGGCTCGACGCTGCCCTAGTCGCTCAGATCCGCGAGGCCGACGCGCTCGTCCACGTGGTCAGGGGCTTCGAAAGCGCGATGCTGACGCGCGGCCCGGATCCGGCCCGCGACGTCGCCGCGTTCGATGACGAGCTGATCCTGACCGACCTCGTCCAGGTCGAGAACCGCCTCGCTCGCCTCAAGAAGGAAGCGAAGAAGACGCCGGAGCTCGAGCTGATGGCGAAGCTCGAGGAGACCTTGAACGCCGGCCGAGCCCTTCGGCGGATCGAGCTCGAGGAGCACGAAAAAGCCGCGATCTCGGGGTTTCGTTTCCTGAGTCAGAAGCCCGTGCTCGTCGTAGTGAATCTTTCGGAGGCGGACGTGTCCAAAGGAGTGCCGGCCGCAGCTCTCTCGGCCGCAGGTGAACGTGGGCTCGAGGCTATCGCTTTGTCGGCGCTCGTCGAAGCCGAGATTCAGGAGATGGACCCCGCGGACCAAGCGGCCTTCCTGGCCGAGCTCAGCCTCGAAGAGCCCGCGAGGGCGCGGTTCATTCGCGCCGCCTACCACTTGCTCGATCTCATCAGCTTTCTCACCGTCGGCGAAGACGAAGTGCGCGCGTGGACCATCAAACGCGGCACCAACGCTCGCGCGGCGTCCGGCAAGATTCACTCGGACCTCGAGCGCGGCTTCATCCGCGCTGAAGTCATCCCTTACGAGGCCCTGGCAACCCTCGGCAGCGAAGCGAAAGTCAAAGAAGCCGGGAAGTTTCGCCTCGAAGGCAAAGATTACATCGTGTTGGACGGCGACATCATGCACGTCAGACACAGCGGCTGAACGGGAGGCTCGACCGATATGAAGCGCACCCTCATCACCCTCGGACTCGTCGTGCTCGGCGCGGCGACTCTTCCAAGCTCGGCGTTCGCTCAGAACGCAGAGCTCTATCAAACTCATGCCAACAACTCCCTCGCCTACGCCGAGAGCGAGGCCAAGCTCCTGTTCGGAGTCATCGCGGCAAAGGTCTTCGAGCCGGACCTTTCAAAGTCCACGCTGATGGAGATCAAAAAAGCGATCGCCGACGCCAAGAAGAACACCGATCGCGCCAAGGCCCTGCTCGACGAGAAGCAGGCCAAGATCGACCCCGAGTTCGAAAAAATGCGCGAGACCTTCAGCGCGCTCGAGACTCAGCTCGAGAAAACGAAGGACATCGTGACCGAGCAGACCAAAGGCCTCGCGGTCGCCGACGAGGGTGAGAACCTCGAAGCCAAAGGCCCGGCGCCCGAAAAAGAGGCGGTCCAACCGGATTGGCAGGCCATGAAAGACAACGCGAGCTGGCTGTACCTCGACATCCAGGACGCCCTCAAGAAACACCGCGACCTCGCCAAAAAGCTCGGCGTCACTCTCCCCACCCCCGCCAAGCCCAAAGCCAAGCGCGAGTAACCTCGCGTCAGCTCAGCTCACTCCGACAATTTTTCTCGCGCGATGACCGCGTACGGATCTCGCTCGCTCACCTGCGCCAGGATGCGTGTGTACAGGAGCGTCGCCTCTCGCTGGCTCGCCAGCTTGGCCATCCCCATGAGCGCGTCCGCGTCCTCGGGTTCTCGGGAAAGAACGGCAGCGTAGGCCGCCCTTGCCTTCGCTCGATCTCCCTTGGCGGCGTAGGCTTCCGCAAGCTCGAGCCGTAAGTCGCGAAGCCATCGCCGCGGACGTGGGTCGTCCGGCCGGGCCACCCCGTACACTTCGCCGTTGGCCAACGCAACGGCGCCACCGATGTCTTTGAGGCTCATCGCCACGATGGGCGCTTCGAATCGCAGCTCGCCAATGCGCTTTCCGTTGGCGAGATCGATGGAGATCAAACGATGTTCCGAACGCACCCAGAGGGCGTGACTCGTCGCCGAGAGCTCTTGCACCGCACCGCCGACCGACGTCCTCCACACCTCTTTGCCGAGCGCGTTTCTGAGCACCGCGGTATCACCGCTCGGGCCCACGTGGGCGAGGCCGACCATCGGAATCTCGAGGAGAGGCGGCCGACCGAGCTCGGGCTTCGGAATGGGAACGTTCTCGCGCGGACCAGGACCGACGTCGACCCGCGCGATCCCGTAGCCGCGACGTCTCTCCTTGACGCCGAGCCACGCCCAATTCGGGAACACCGCGGGCGGCCACGTCGCCCCGAAGAGACCACGCGCGAGCACTTGGACCTCCGGACCCGACGCGCTCACCCGCGCGAGCTTGTCGCCGCCCACGTTCACGTAGACGTCCCCTTCGAAACGAAGCAGCGGGGAGGCAATCTCGTCCGGAAGCTCGATCTCACCCGTGAGGTGACCGTCGGACGGATCGAGCAATTGGATCTTCGTCTCGAGCGGAATCGCGAGCTTCCCATTGAGCCACACGGGTCCGGAGCCGATCGGTTTGAACCTCTCTCGACGCCAAAGCACATCTCCAGACCGCGGATCGATCGCCACGACCTCTGAACCCCCGGCCGCGAACGTGACCGTCGCCGACGACACGAGCTCGGGCCACGCGGAGTCGAGCGGCACTTGGAAGGCGAGCCGGGGCGTCGGTTCTTCGTCGACCCCGACCAGCCCCTTCGCCGCCACGACCCCTCGCCCACCTGGAACCACCGTGATGCCGGGCAGCGCGGGTCCGATCGTCACCTTCGAGCGAAACGCTCCCGTTTGCAGATCGAACCGATGGAGCTCCTTGGCCGCAAAGGCTACCACGGTGGCCCCGAAGACTTCGACGGAGTCCACGGACGCGACCCTCGCCCGCCAGCTCGGCGCGCTCTCCCCGCGCTCGGTCGCTTCCAAGACCTCGGCGAGCGGCGCCCGCGCGTCCTGTCCGAGGCGTCGGCGCGCACGCGCTTTGGCCATCCTCGCCAACAACGGCGCACGGGGCGTCGAATCTTCTCCCGAACCGATCTCGAGGATGACCGGATCCACGAGCGCTCCCGATGTCTCGAGCGCTCCGCGCAAGTCGCCGTTACACGCCAAGGCGATCGCGGTCGTCGCGGTCCCTGGAGGCGTCAGATCGGGCCACTCGAGCGCCCCCGCGCGATCCCCGTTCCCGAGCACCGCGGCGTCTGCGCCTTCTCGAAGTCGAAGCGCTTCAGCCGAGGCGGCGGTCCCTTGCTCGACTCGGACGACCCGAAACCCGCTCAGTTCGAGTCGGGTCGCGATGGGTTCGAGACGTGCACAGTCTGCGGCCGACGAAGGCACGACGACCAGCTTTACGCGGGCAGCCGAAACGCCTGGCAAAGCGATGAGCGCGGCCACAACGAAAAAGGGCGTCAACGGTCGGGCTCCCATTCTCGCCGGACTATGTATCATCCGGTCACGATGAGGTCGTCCATGATGAGGTCGTCATTTGCTCTGGCCGTGACTTGTTGCCTGACGTCCACCGCGCTCGCCGCCGATGGGACTCTCCAGATCCTCGAGGTCATCGGCGCCGCCGAGGTGAAGGGGCCGGCCGAGAAGAGCTTTCGAGCTTTGGCCCAAGGTGCGGAGATTTCGTCGGGCTCGAGAATCAAGACGCCCGCCGGGGCGCGGGTGCGCGCCCGCTTTCCCGACGGGACAGAGACGGTCGTCGAACAAGAGAGCGACGCCGTGCTCGAGATCGGGCAGGCAGACGCGCCGAGCTCCACGTCCCTGTTCCTTGGTCGTATCTGGGCGAAGGTCACGCGAGCGACGAAGGACAAGAGCTCGTTCGAAGTGCACAGCGCCAACGCGGTCGCTGGCGTGCGTGGCACCGTGCTCGAGGTCGGCGTCGCGCTCGACGGATCGACGCGAGTGGTGGTCGACGAAGGCAAAGTCGCGGTCGACGGTGAAGAAGGATTCACCAACGTGTCGGCTGGTCAGCTAGCCGAGGCGACGAGCTCGGGCAGAGTGGGCAAAGCGGCTCCCGCGCCCGAGGATCGCGACTGGAGCGGCTGGTTCAGCGCCCGCGCCAAGAAGATGGAAGCGGAAGGGCTCGCCGTCGCCAAAAGCCTCAACGGGAGACTCAAGAGCCGCAAGGCCCACCTGAAGAAGCTCCTCGACGAGCAAAAACAGCTCAGAAAAGAGATCCAAGCGCTCGAGCGATCCAAGAAGGACAGCGATCGTCCTCGCCTCGAACGAAAGCTGGCTCAGCTCGAGCGAGTCACCGCGCGCCTCAAGAGCATGCGCGCCCGCCTCGAAGGTGCGTTCGCGCTGTTTCAAACGTGGTCCGGAGCGTCCAAGTCTCTGAAAGACGGACCCGCCATCGCAGCCATGGCTGAAGACGTCGAGAAGGTTGCCGCCGAATTCGCCGACATGATCGAAGAAGGGACCGACATGTCAGAAGAATCGATGGACGAGATGATGGACGACATGAAACACGGCAAAACTGACCGTCCGGACCCGAAGAGCATGGATGATTTCCTGAATGAGCCGAAGGGTCGCTGATCGATTTCACGGTAGCGCTGACTTCGAAATTCAATAAAACGTCGTTCGGAGCCTGTTTCCTTCGATTCGAGCGCTTGCCCACGTAACTGGATTCGGCTAGGTTCCGCGGCCTCGCCGGGTGTTCTCTCACCAGCGAAAATCAACCACGAAAGAGGTTACGGATGGCTAGCAAGAAGAAGGCAGAGCAGAAGAAATCGGAGCCGAGGGACACCCTCGTCGTCAAGAGCAAGGTCAAGGAGTATATCCGCGGCAAGGAGCTCCGTTGCCAGGAAGAGGTCCTCGACGCGCTCAGCGACGCGGTTTACGAGCTGCTCGACCGCGCGACCAAGCGCGCCCAGGACAACGATCGCAAGACCGTTCGTCCCGCCGACCTCTGAGATCTCTCGCCGGTGAGCGGAGCGGCTCGTCCGCTTCGCTCCCCGCAGACTCACTCCCGAAATGAATCAGCCCAACAAGACGCCCCCAAGCTCGAGGTCAACTCAGCGGGTTCCCTTCAACGACGCCTTCCGCGGCCTGGCCGCCCTCAAGGCTTCGATGACCCAATCGGCCAAAGCGGAGAAGAAGGCGCAAAAAGAAGTCGCGCCGGAAGAGCCCCCCCAAGAAGACACCGTCGGAAAAACCGGAGCCAAAGTCGTCGTCGCCATCGAGCGCAAAGGCCACGGCGGCAAAACCGTCACGCGCGTCGAAGGCCTCGATCCGGGACGAATCGACGACATCGGCCTCGACCTGAAGCGATCCCTCGGTTGCGGCGCAACGGTGACCGACGGAGTCGTGTTCCTCCAAGGCGATCAACGCAACCGCGCCGCCGACTGGCTCAAACAAAAAGGGGCCAAGCGAGTCGTGGTTTCGGCCTGACCGCGCGCCCTGACTTCAACGCGATGGTTGCCTTTTCCGCGGTCGGCCGCGAGAATCGGAGACCGTGAAATTCCGCCTCAAACGGCGCGTAAAAAAAATGAACGTCTGCACTCGCTGCGAAGCGACCATGGACCGGCGTACCGCCATTCCAGAGGCTGCGGGCCGAAGGTATTGGGGCGACGTCGAACCGTACGTTTACGTCGGTGACGCGGAAATCCACCATTTCATTTGCACCAACTGCGGGAACCTCACCGCGATCCAATTCCGAGAGGCGGCTTGATCATGGCCGTTCGGGGGACCATGGGGAGCGCCGCGCCGCTCTCCGCCCCGCCGCGCCTTCGCCCCACGTCCCCAAATTCGGAACGACGCCTCGACGAAGCCGGCCGCGAATACACGCCACTCCATGAACCACGCGCAGGAGACGCGCCGCTCAGAGACGTCGACTCCCCCGCAGAGGCTCGCCGTCATCCCAAAGGCCGATCCGAGCTCGATGAACGACTCGAGCCACGAAACCATCCAGAAGCGGACTCATCGGAGGCGCTGTCGCAGCTCTCCGCCGGATCGCTCGCCGATCGACTCGTATTCTTGCTCGCGCGAAATCGCCGCTTCGCACCCCGCGAAGCCGTGCTCGACCAAGTCACTCAGCTCGTCGTCGCCATCGACCGGCCCGAGCTCGTTCAGCGCGCCTTGCTCACGATGGGCGGCCCGATCGTCGACATCTACCCGCTCGAGCTCCTCGCGCGGGTCGCGAAGGCTGCGCCCGAGCTCGTGCCCAAAGTCAGCTTCGAACCCTTCGTCAAAAACCGAGCGATCTTGGAGGCGGCGCGTTTCTTCGTCGAGGATCCGATTCGTTTCGACCTTCCCATCGCACTCAAACTGAGAGCCTTCGCCCTCGACGGCGGCGGCTACCCTGGCTACTGCTTGTCGCCCGGAGCGCCCGGAGAGTACGTGCTCGAAATGGCAGGGTCCGGACTTTACCCAGTCCTTTTGCGCGGCGACCTTCACAAAAAGGCCGTCATCGATCGAATCGTCCTTCAGATCGCCGAAGGGCCACCAACTTCCGACTGACACAGGTATCCCCCTGTTGTACCCGTGAGAGCTCCTATGCAGGTGTTGAGACGTACCCCGGCCCTGTTGGGCCTCATCGCACTCAGCGTCTCGGCGTGCCGGGACGAAGGGCTCGACTCGGACGCCGGCCCTGTAGACAGCGGGCCCGCGTTGCCCGACGCGCGAGTGGTTCCGCGAATCGATGCGGGTCCGCTCGACGCAGACGACCTTCCTGAGCCGACCCTCAACACCGTGCTGCCGCGATCGGGCAGCGAGCTCGGAGGGACCCGGGTCGTGCTGCGAGGTACCGCCTTCATCGAGCCTCTCTCCGTTCGTTTCGGCAGCGCAGAGGCCAGCAGCGTGGTTCGGCTCGATGAGGTCTCGATCGCCGCGACCTCCCCGCCAGGCCCCGTGGGCCGAGTCACTGTCTACGTCGACACGCCGGGGGGCGAGGCGGAGCTCCCGAATGGGTTCTCGTATGTACGAGATCTCCAACTCACCGGCGTCTCTCCCTCCGACATCCCCGAAGAGGGCGGTGTCGCACTCAGCTTCGCAGGGATCGGATTCGACGAGCACACCCTGATTCTCATGGACCGCCAACCTATTCGCGGTCAGAAGCTCGTGAGCGCCGAGCTCATCGAAGGGTTCGCTCCTGCGCTGAGCCCGGGTCGACCGGAAATCCTGGCCTTGAACGTCGGCGCTTCGGCCCGCCGCTCGGATCTCGTACGAGTGTTCGCGACGCCCCAAACGCGTGTCGTCGCGCCCGAAGTCGGTCCGACCTCCGGTGGGACTCCGCTGGCGCTCGAAGGCGACGGCTTCCAAGCCCTAGAGCGAGTACAGATCGGAGGGTCCGAGGCGACCCAGCTCACCGAGCGCTCCGGGGAGCTCGTCGAAGTGCTCTCGCCCGCGCTGCCCGAGGGTGCTCATGACGTAAAGGTTTCGAACGCGTTCGCAGAGCATGACTTCGTCGGAGGATTTGTCGCAGTCAGCTCGACCGGTCCGTCCCCGGCGATTGTCGCAGTCACGCCGCCGCGAATCCCCGCGACCGGCGCAAGCCTCACCGTGGCTGGGCGCGGCCTCGAGCTGGCCGAGCGCGGTCGAGTGGGCGGGGTCCTCGCGACGATCGTACGGACCGGAGCGAACGCCGCAGAGCTCGTCGCTCCAGGCGGGCTGCCCGTTGGCATGGCTTCCGTCGACGTTTTCGTCGGAAGCTCCACCCTGAGTGTGAGCATCGAAGTCTTTCAGCCAGTCGAGCTCCTCGCGGTGACCCCGACGAGCGCTCCTTCACTCGGAGGCACGACGGTGAGAGTGTCCGGACGCGGCTTTGCGCCGGGAACCGAAATTCGCATCGCAGACGTGCCTCTGGCCGACCTCGCGCTGGTCTCCGACACCGAGGCCACGGGCCGCATTCGGGGTGGGAGCTACGGCCCGCAGGACTTGAAGGCCTCCGGACCCAACGGCTCGACCGTCCTTCGCGGAGCTTTCTTTTTCCGCGAGCCGTTCGAAATCGTCGGTATCTCGCCCGACGAAGGGTCGATCGCCGGCAACACTCTCGTCACCGTGTACGGTCGCGGACTCTCCTCGCCCGCCCAAGTGAGCTTCGCGGGGACCCCGGCCGCTTCGGTGAGTTTGGAAAACGGATCGGTACTCTCGGCGCGCCCCATGCCCGCACCCCCAGGCTCCGTCACCGTCGACATCAGCAGCGGCTCGTCGACTCACGTCGCCGAGAACGCCTACGCGTTCTATGACCCGAGAATCATCACGGGCGGAGGCTGGGGCGGACCGATCGAGGGCAGCGTCAACGTCGGGGTCCTCGATCCCAACAGCGGCATGCCGATCCCGGGCATGGTCGTCCAGCTCGGGTTGGACGCGAACCTGCGCTACACGGGCGTGACCGACGAAAACGGAGTAGCCACGATCTCGTGGCCGGAGGTCTTCGGCCCCCAGACCGTCACGGTGGGTCAGAACGAGTTCGGGCACGCGACCTTCGTCGAGGTCAACACGCGCAACCTCACGTTCTACGTCTCGCCCTACCCGGCGCCCCCGCCCCCAGACGCTCCGAATCAGCCCTGTCCCGAAGGCGGAGAGCCTCCCGTGGTCAAAGGCAAGGTCTTCAAGTTCAAGTCCGCCCTCGATCCGAGAGCCAGCCCGGGCTGGATCCCCATCGCTCAAATCACGTACTCACAGCCCAGCGTGTTCTCACCCAACCCGCCCCTTCCGCCCGAACAGATCGATTACGTGTTCTCCGATGGCGAAGAGTACGAAATCATCGTGACGCGCGGAGGCCCCGTCTCGGTCTACGCGCTGATGGGTGACTACAACCAAGAGACCATGGAGTTCATCCCGCGCAAGCTCGGAATTCGAAGGCAAGTGCCTGCAGCGCCGGGTTCGACGGTGGAGGGCGCCGACATCGAGCTCGACCTCGACCTCGATCGCCACCTCGACGTTCGCCTCGATCAGCCTCCCACGATTTTGCCGGGCCCGACCGCGAACGCCATCTTTCCCTTCGTGAACCTCGCGTCCGAAGGCGTGATTCCGCTTCCGCCGAGCCGTATTTCCGGCAGCGCCACCGTACCCTTCGATAACTTGCCCAACGCCGCAGGGCTCGACATGCTTTACATGGGAGGCTCCTACACCGACGCTGGCGGCCAACTCACCTACCCTTATTCGATCACGTTGGCCAGTAGTGACGACGAGTCACTCACGACGCTCGACATCGGTCCGTTCCTCGAGATGCCGCGTGACTTGCTTCCAAAACAAGGTCGCGTGCTCGAAGACGGCGCGCTCTCGTGGACCATTCCAGGTACTCAGCCGGACGTCACGACCGTCTACGTCGTCGACGGCACGTCGATCTCCGGTTGCTGCTGTGCAGACGTGAACATGAACGGCACGTGTGAAGACGACGAGCCCCTCAACTGCGGCGCTGCGCCGGTTCAATACGAGCGCTGGTCGATCTACGGACCGGGCCTCCTGATGAGCTATCCGATGCCCGCGATGCCTCCGGGCATCTCTGCCTTCGAGACCGGCACGCCATACTTTTATTTGGTGCAGCAAGGGATCGCGCCTCGCTTCGACTGGCACGAGTTCATCTACAATCAATTCTCGCCGTACTTCTGGCGAAGCTGGTCGGTGTGGTTCTCTCAGTTCCTCGCCAAGGAAGAGACGCGCCCAGCTCCGTGAGCTCCATGTCGAAGAACGCGTCCCTCGCAAACCTGATCGCAAGCATCCGACCCGCTGACGGGCTCGGGTTCGTGCCGCTGGTGCTGCTCGCACTCTCGGCCTGCCCTGCCGACCCCCCGGCCGCTGGGACGTGTTCGAGCGACGCTGAGTGCCCGCTGGCGGGAACCCGCTGCGATCTCGCTCAGAGCAGCTGCATTTGTGTGCTCGACGAGGCGTGCCCGGAGGGTCAATTCTGCAACCAAGCGGGCGTGTGCCAGGCACGAGCGGGCTGCATTCGAACGAGTGAGTGCGCACCAGGGACCTTCTGCGACATCGTGAGCGGCCGATGCCTCGAGGGCCCCGCGTGGGAGCTCGAGAGCGCCTGCGGCGTGGCGAGCCACTGTCCCTACGGAACCATCTGCGACCCATCCACCGGGCGGTGCGAGTCCGGCTGCTTCGACGACGGGGACTGCGTGCTCGGGCAGGTGTGTCTGGACGGATTCTGCTCCACCGGAGACGGCCTCTGCTCGAGCGACGACTTCTGTGACTACCGGCAGCGCTGCGAGACCGGCGCGTGCAAACGCGACCGCCGCGGACCCTACTGCCGAGGCTGCTCCCAACGCACCACCTTCAACCCGGAGCCTTGCGACCACCCGAGAAACTTCTGCCTCATCAACTCCGAAGAAGCCGGAGGCTTCGATCAGTGGTGTGGAGTCGACTGTTCGCTCGGACAACCCTGCCCGAATGGGTATGATTGCTCCGGCGTAGTGATCCTGACTCAGCGACCCTGCACCTTCACCGCCGAGTGCCGCTGCGAGCTCGGCTCGATCCGGCTCGCCACTCGCACCTGCACCGTCTCCACGCCCTGCGACCCTCGAAATTCCGACGGAACCGTCGACCCCAACGCGAGCGCCTGCACCTTCGAAGGCCACGCTGATTGCGGTGGAGGCGCTGCCACCTGCATCGTCGCCAAGACGTCGACCACCGGGAGCTGCACCTGCGATTCGGACGATGATTGCGACAACGGCGCAGCCTGCGTGGCTGGCGCATGTTGCACCGGCCGCGTGCGCCAGGACCGGGATTGCGCAGTCGGTGAGTCCAGGGTGTCCGGCTTCTGCACCTGCGCGACGGACGAAGACTGCCCACGCGACACCTGCGACGCGACCCGAGGAGCCTGCGCCATTACCGGGCTCCCTTGCACCCCCGGAAACGACGATTGCGGTCCCATCCCCTGCGTCGACGGAGGCTGCGTGATCGGCGCGAACTGTGGGCCCCTTGAGGGACTCGCCTGCAGCGTGGTCGGCGGAGGCGAATAGGTGAGCCTCGAAGACATCCGCCGCGATCGAGGCAAAAAAACCGGCTCCGCCGTGGCTCTGAGTATCTCGACTTCTCTGCTCCTCATGACTTCCTTCTCCGTCGGAGCTTGGCTCGGACCGGGGCCGCTCAGAGTGCCCGAGCTGATCGCAGGAGGTGTCTTCGCCGCGTTCGTCGGATTCTTCGTGGGCCTTTCGGTCGGACAGCGGCGGATCGAAGCGGAGGCAAAAGTCGCACTCACCGTGAAGGAGCGCGGACGCAAGCGGCACCTGGCGATTTTTTCGGACTATTTCACACTCGACGGAAAAATCGTACCCCGCACTCGCCTGCGCGCGGCGACGCTGACGGAAGATCGCCTCGAGCTCGCAATCCTCGAAGACGACGATTCGACGACTCGCTGCGCCTTGTTCGGGCCACCCAACGACCTCGCGCGCGCGCGAATGGCGCTGGCCCTCGAGGACTAGCTGCAGCGGCGCTCAGAGTCGTACTCTCTCGCCCAGGAAGGGCGCAGACGGTGCGATCATGACATCGAGCCCTCGTCGATGCGAATATCGCAAGCCTTCGCCCGTGCGAGGAGCAGATCCCGCTCGCGCTTGTTCTGAGCGAGCGAGGCGGCCCGTTCGAACTCAGCCCGGGCTTCTGAAGTGCGCCCGAGCTTCACGAGCAGGTCCCCTCGAACGCTCGGCAACAGGTGGTACGAACGCAGCGTCGGCTCGTCCACGAGCCCGTCGACGAGCTCGAGGCCCGCGCTCGGTCCAAACGCCATCGCCACTGCGACCGCGCGATTGAGCTCGACGACCGGTGAGCGCGTGAGCTCGGCGAGCGCGTCGTAGAGTGCGACAATTTTCGTCCATTCCGTGTCGGCGCCGGTTCGCGCCCGGGCGTGGCAAGCGCTGATCGCCGCCTGCAGCGTGTACGGCCCAAGCGGCCGCGCGAGCGATTCCGCGCGCGCGAGGGCGGCGAGGCCTCGCTGAAGGAGCAGGTGGTCCCAGCGGCCGCGATCCTGTTCGAGGAGAAGGATCGACTCACCGGACGGCCCGACGCGCGCCCGCGCCCGAGAGGCGTGCAGCTCCATCAATGCCACGAGCCCATGAACCTCGGCGTCGCCCGGCACGAGGCCCGCCAAGATCCGCCCGAGACGTAGCGCATCCTCGCAGAGCTCGACCTCGGCGGCGGTCTAAAAGTGATCCATTCGCGTCGCGCGTCTGGATCCAGGGGTCGACACTCGACCCGTCTGGTTCCAGGACGCGGGATTGCCGAAATTGCCCCAGATTGCACAGAGTTCCGCCCTCGACGCGTCTTGGTTGCCGCGCGGCAACCGCGGCGGGAATGGATCACGATCCCGCCGGGGGGTGGCTCAATTTCATGCCGCCGCCGAAGCCCAAGCAGGGCGGGATCGTTTCGGTGTCCTTCGACGATCGGTCGAGCGATCCCGACGGCCGCGTCGTGGCGTGGTCGTGGAATTTCGGCGACGGTGAGACCTCCGGGGATCAGTACCCAACTCATACCTATCGCGCGCCCGGCGCCTACCAAGTGCGCCTCGACGTGACGGACGACTCGGGGCTCGTGGCCTCGACGACGCGCCTCTACACGGTCGAAGACGCGCCCACCGTCGACTTCGCGTGGGATCCGCCTCAGCCGGTCGAGGGTGACGCTTCCACGAACAAGCGCTGGTTCGAATACCTCGAGCAGGTTCGCGCCTTCCGCGCGCTCTACGCGGCCGCATCCGCTGCGTTCAGAGCCGGCAAGATGTCTGTTGCATTTCCTCCCTGGAGCTTCCGTCCCTCGACGTACGTGCGACAGGGACTCA
>CAYXDO010000081.1:0-47281 GCA_964463485.1 uncultured Myxococcales bacterium
CTCCGACTCCGACCTCGGAATCCGACCTCCGACTCCGACCTCGGAATCCGACCTCCGACTCCGACCTCGGAATCCGACCTCCGACTCCGACCTCGGAATCCGACCTCGGAATCCGAATCCGACCTCCGACCTCCGAATCCGACCTCCGAATCCGACCTCCGACTCAGACCTCCGAATCCGGAGTCCTCGGCAACGACGCCGATCCTGAGAATGTCGTTGTGAGCGCGACCTATGCCTGCTCGGACGGATGGTCATAACCCATTCTCCGTGCCTCCGTGTTCATTCTCCGTGCTCTCAGTGGTCGCCTTGAGTCCTTCAGGTTCGACGGGCTCGTTCGAGCGTTCGATGCAATCAAGGCAGAGTTGTAGGGCTTCGTCGAAGGGTGATGCTCTGACTCCGTGGGGGCTGCCACAAACCGCGCAGTAGGCAGCACCGAGCAGACTCTCGTCGATTCCGGTGCGCCTCAAGTCGCCGCGTGTCACGATGCCTACGACTATGTCACCCGCCACGACTGGAAGACTACCCACTCGACGGTCCCTCATGATCGAGAGCGCGTCCCCGATCGAGCCCCCGGAGGGCATGGCAATGGCAGGACCTCGCAGGGTCGAACCCAACGCCTCCGTGCCGCGGCGGTCCACCCAGTCGCACCGGCAACTGACACCCCGCAAATCTTCACCTTCCGCCACGAGCACGTGCCGAGTTTGGTTTCGGCGAGCAACGCCTTTTGCTTCCGAAAGCGGGGTGTCCAGGCGGAGTGTGACCAACCCTTCGGCCAACGTCATGAGGCTGCGGATGGAATCGCTGGCCACCCAGAGACACTCAACCTGCGCGGGCGCGTCAGGCGTGGCCATCTTGAAGCCGGCCATGCGCTCGCATTTCAGGCAATCCAGCGCCGAGCGCACCCAGCCGCCGCGCTGGCACTGGAGTCGGGCGGCGGCGAGCGCGGCATCGACACGGCCGTTGGTCTTCGCCGGAGGCCTCCCATGTTGGCAGGCAACAACCCGGATCGTCTCGAACGCCGAGGAGTCCTGAGGAGTCTCCGCGATCTCCACATGCGGCGGGCGAGCGCGGAGGAAGGTGCTGAAGGCGTGCGATCGCATGGCTGCCGTGGGCTGCATTCATCGGACCAGTCGCATTTTCATTGGGTCGCGCTATCGTTGGCCGTTCGCCGTAACTCCTCGGGTCACGATTGACTGTCCGAATTACGATCTGTTTCTTCCTATCTGTTTCTTCCTGATGCTACGGCAGGGCGTCTGAATTACGGCGCGAGCACGCTGGTAGGGATCTCGTCGGCTCGATACTGAGCGGAGGCTTGCGCGGCAGGTCGTTCGGGTCCCGGGTGACCGGTATCCACGATGACCGGCAGCCCGTTCTTGCCGGTGGGCACGAAGTAGTAACGTGCATTTGGACTGTCGAACGCCTTGTACTGGAGGTAGGCTGGAGTCAACGTTCGACCGATTGCCTGTTGGGCTTTGGCTTGAGCGTCACCCCTCAGCTCGATGGCACGCGACTCGCCCTCGGCGCGGATCTGAATCGCGTCACCCTCACCCCGCGCGCGCACGCGGGCGATCTCGGCGTTCTTGCTGGCCACCTCGAGCTCGTATGACTTCTGCTCGATCGTCTGTTGGGTTGCGACCTTTTCGGAGACCGCCTTGGTCAGGTAGGGGTCGTACTGGATGTGCTCGATCGCCACCCGGTCGATCCGAATCGGCTTATCTTTTATCGCGTTTCTCAAGTCTGCGACGATGCGCTGCTCGATGGCCGGCGAATGCTCGGCGAGGTCGTTGTGTCGGTGCCGCGCAAACTCCGATCGGACGAGCGTGAGGAAAGGCGGTTTGATGACTTTCTCGTAGTAGCTGGGCCCGATCTGCGTCGTCAGCTCGTGCAGCCGCTCCGGGTCGGGCATGAAGGTGACGATCACTCTCGTTGCCACATGCAGATCCTCGAGCGTGAGGACCTGCGCATCTTCGGCCTGACTCTGCCAGGTGACGTTGTAGGCGACGATGTCGTTCCACGGCCACTGCCAGTAGAACCCTTCCGCGTAGACCTCAGTGCCAAGGCCCGGCTCGGAGAGCGGATGATACGTGATTCCGCGATACCCAGGCCTGATGGTCGTGCCGCACCCCGCCGCGATGCCCATCGTCGCCATTGTCGCCGTTATCAGCAGTACTCTTTGTGCGATCATTGACGTGCCTCCTTCTTCGAAAAGCACGTGCTTTGGGCATGCCATGCCACTTGAATCCCACTTCTGGGTGTTTTGGTCTGCAGCTTGTATCGCGCGCGGCGGCTTGTGGCTTCAGCTGTTACAAACTCTCGAAACCTCACTGGGCCTGGTCAAGAAGGCCAAGCCGGTCAAGAAGGCGAAGCCGGGCGACTCGCGCGGCATGCTGGCATGCCGCTCGCAGTCCTCTGAGTCATCATGAGTCAGAAACAGAGACGAGAGACACCCGAAGAAAAAGCCGAGCCCGCAGTCGACGTGTTCAAGGCACTTGCGAAAGCAACCCGCGGCCTCGCCTTCGGCCCGGAGTTCTTCCTCCACTGGTTGGGAGCGTTTGTTCGCAACCAATGTCCCGATCCGGCTGCCGGGCTCCCGAAGGTTCACATTCACCTCGCGTCTGGAGACATCTTGGACTTGTGCCATATCATCGGCGCCGCGCCGTGCTGGATCGCGGTCGCGGTCGACGAAGGCGCAGGGCCCGACGGAAGGCAGATGCGAACCGAGCTGGTACCGTACCAGTCCATCGTGCGGATCACGATACGGAATCCCGACGAAGGCACTCCCACGATCGGTTTTGGCGGGGAACCAGTCCGAAGGGTAATATCGGCCGAGGAAGTTCTGGTGCGAGCCGCGGGTTAGCCGACATGAAAGGGGTTTGTCAGCTCTCGCCCGCGCGGTTCGTCGGGCTTTCGATGGAATCCATGGGTTCGAGGACCTCAGGAGACCAGCCTGGCTGTCTCCGCGGGTAGGCCTGCCCGTGGCCCTCCTGGGAGCCTGCCGGACTCCGACGACCCCGGGGAGCCTGCCGGACACCGGACGATCGGACTGCGGCCATTTTTTTTGTGGGTTTCGGGGTACACTCGCTGCTTCCCATGCAAGAGCTCGTCGCACGGCTGATCAATCGCTGGCGGGAGGATCCTTTTGCCACGTACCGCTCATGGTTCCTCTGGGAGGAGCGAATCAAGAACTTCCGCTCGATCCGTAGCGGTGTCCGCGTGGTCGTCGACGAGATTGCGCGAGGCAGCTTTGGCAACGCGTACCGCGGATCCTCGCTGGAGGTCGTCGTGCACGCCATCGCGGAGCAGCGCCAAGTATTCAAGGGCGCCGACCACGCCTTCCTCTGGAAGCCGAAGCTGCGCATTCCCGACATCTACGAGAGTCCTGAGAACCAGCGCTCGTTCGGGCGGTTCCTCGACGCATGCTCCCTGTGCGGGTGTGGCGACGACGTGGTGGAGGCGATTCACCGCCTCGACGCGCACCGCATCAAGGGCCTGGGCCCGGCAGCAGCGAATATCCTCTACTTTTTGCACCCGACGCTGGTTCCACCATTCAACACGGCGATCGTGAAGGGCTACAACGCGCTCACCGGCGCGAAGGTGAAGCTCGGCAGCTGGCTCGACTACCTGGCCATGCGGGAAGGCGTGCTGCGGCTCAACGAAGGACATCGCGCACTGCTCTCGAACGACCTGGGGGCGGTCGCCGGCCTGCTGTTTGACGTCGGATCGGGCCGTTTCGCAGCGCCCCCCGTGGACGGGAAAAAGGGTGAGTGGCTCGCCGATCTCGAGAAGGTCCGAACGGCGTCGACGGCCGACAAGAAGGCGCACGACGCCGACGTGACCCACACCGACCTTCAAGGCTGGCTGCGCGATCTCGGCAAGGCTCTGGGTTTCTCCGTCTGGGTGGCAGTGAACGACAAGTCTCGGCCGTTCGGCGAAGGGATGCTCGGTGACGGCTGTCTGAGCGAGCTGCCGGCCACGCTGACCGGGGCGCCGGGCGGAGCCGCGATCTCCTTCATCGACGTGCTCTGGCTCGATCCGGCGACGTCACGCGTGATCGCAGCCTACGAGGTCGAGCACACCACTTCGATCTACTCTGGCATCGTGCGCCTGCTGGATCTGGCGCTCGGAGCACCGGAACAGGCGGTGCGCGGGCTCTACCTCGTGGCGCCCGACGCGCGTGAAAAAGACGTGCGAGCCCAGCTCGCTCGACCAGCCTTCAGGCACGTCGCCGAGCTCGGCGTGCGCTACTTGCCGTACAGCGAGCTCAGCAAGAACCGTGAGGCGATTGCTCGCTTCGGGGCGGGGCTCCGGCCGATCGAAGCGATCGCGAGGGCTTTGTAGCACCCCACGAGGGGCCAGTTTGCCAAGCGGATCCTCATGCCTGGGCACGGCTCTCATAAATCGGGAGCCACTTGGCGCTGCTTGAACGACGCGATGGCGTGGCGGAGTTCTGAAGAAGCGCCGAGGATCCGCTCGGCAACCTCGGGCGAGGTCGACTGCAACTCGCCCGCAACTGCGGCGAGCGCAGCGAGCTCGGCGTCGGGCCAGCCAGCCGCCCCTTTGGCGTTCATGTCGATCCGCTGGACCATGAGATTAGCGGCGCGCTCGACGGCCTTGAGCTCGCGCACCCGCGAGCCGAGGGAAACGGAGCCGGAGTGGCCTGTCGCCACCCGGTAGAGCTCGCTCTCCAGCTTCCGAATGGGCCGAAGCAACAGGACATGGAAGCCGACAAGCATCGCGAGGTAGATCGGCGCCATGAGAAAGGCGACGTGAATTGCGTGTTCGAGGGCCAATCGCCCGGCGGCCAGCTCTGGGTGGCGGGCGTACTGAAGCACGGCGTACACCACCATCCCAATCGCGGTGCCCCCTGCAGCGAGTGCGGTACCTGCGGCGGCGAGGCTGACGGTCTTCATGGTCTCTCCTGGTTTGATTCGCATGACGGTTCTCCTTTGTTCGACGGAGTATCCTAGAACAGCGCGTGCATTGCTCGTACCACCGCACTAACCGGACTTCCTGAGATTGGTGATTCGGGTGAGCGAACACTACCGCCGAACGATCACCGTCGTGACGGTGACTGCGCGGAGTACCTGGCCACGAGCTTTCGTGGCCGGCGTGTGACCGAATGAGTTGCTGAGTCGGTGCGTCGTGTAGCCGAACAAGTCACAAGCCGCGAGATCCTCGAGTCAGTGCGCTCACGACCGGACTTCGAGCACTCGATTCATCGTCCCGAAGTCGTTTTGAACGCCGGACTCGATCGTCTCGACGACCGCGTCGTTCGAAACATCGCAGCACCACTTTCCATCGACGACGAACTTGTACTCGTAGCGGCCTGGAGGCAACGCGAGGTCGATCGACCAGTCACCATCCTTCGAGCGTCGCATGGCGAGCGCGTTGGCTTGCCAGTCGTTGAAGCTCCCGGCCAAGAACACGCTCTCGGCTCGGGGCGCCTTGACGTGCAGGGTTGTCTTGTTTTCATGCTTGGTTCTCATGGGTTTCTCCATTTCTTTTGGCAGGGCGCGCGGTCGCGTGCAGGTGGGAACATCACGTCAGTCGAGCGCCTCGATGACGCGGCGAAGTCGGCCTTTGCGACAGTAGCCACAGAGGCCGACCAGCGCATTGTCGACCAACGTGAACATCGAGCGCGGGTCCGCGATCGAGACTACCACGCCAGCGTCTGCCGCCTCCTGAACTACGACGTTGCATGGGAGGAGAAGCCCGATCTGCGGTTCCGCGGCTAGCGCGCGGTGCGCGAGATCAGGGTTGCAGGCGCCGAGGATGACGTAGCGCCGGAAGTCGACGCTGAGGTTCTTCTTCAGCATGTCATTCACGTCGATCTTGGTGAGCACGCCAAACCCCTCGACCTCCAGCGCGGCAGTCACCCGTTCGACCGCCTGATCGAAGGTGGTGTCGGTAAGTCGCTTCTCGAATCCGTAGGTCTCGGTTCTCATCTCAGCCTCCGCTCAGCCTCCGCTCAGTGGCGGGCGAAGCAGCTTCTCCGCTCGTGACAGGATCTCCCCGGCTGTGGTCGGGTCGTCCGATCGAACCTCGACTGCGAATCCATCTCCGGCCGAGCTCACTCGCGCCCGGACGCCGTTCGGAACGAGCGGGCAGCTGGGCATCTCTGGAACGACGTGGCCGAGCGAAGCGTTGCGCGCGAGATGACAGTCGACGACACGCTGCAGCCACTCGGCCGTCAGGCCTGGGACCGCGCGGAAGGTGATCACCGCGCCGAGGGCTCGCTGCGAACCCGTCTTGCCCGGAATTCCGTTACGCTCGACGAGCGCTTCGACGCGTGCGATGTCCTCGACGTGATCGAACGGGCTCGTATCTCGGTCATCAGGGTCGATTCCCACGCACGCTCGCGCCTCAGCCTCCCGTAGGGCGGCCGACCCGGAGCGATGATCGGCCGCGTGACGTCGATGTTCCGCCGCCTCTCGCCGATGGGTCTCCGTCGGATTCGTGACGGACCTCCAACAGATGTCGGGGTAGATCGCGCGGTCCACTCCAGCGCCAATGGCCCTAGGCCGACAACGCTCTTGGATTGCCTTCGCGTTTGCATCGAACTGCGCCGCGTGTTGCTCCGCGGTGTTGGCGTGGATGGCGGCTTCTTGGTCATGTTGCGCCGTGCTCATGTCGTGCGGCCTGGACCCGGGCGTAGTCGTGGCACAAGCCGCCAAGCCGAGTACCGAAATCATCAAGGCCGATCGAACCATGTGCTTTCCTTCCTTTCCCACGCTTGTGCGTGTCAGGCAGCGGCTGATCGCCGCTCCCCCGAAATATCCCTGGAGTATTGGAGGCAACCCGCAAGTACTATGCCAAATCGTCTACGCACCAATTCAACCTCAGCGGTTCGCGGTGGCGCTAGATCTCAAACGACTCCCGTGCTGACAGATACGAGGGACAACGAACGTCTGCAGCGGGTTACGAAAATAACTCTTCGAGTCACTGAAATGACCGCGTGGGTTACTTCGGCGGGCATGGCGGTCGTTGCGCCGTCCTACCGAGGACGACCGGGTGCGGCATCGATTCTGCTTGTACTGAGGGGTTTGGAACGCCATCGATGAGAAAAGAAGGCAGTAGCCTACGACTGTCGGTCTGCCAGGGCATCGTCCGAGCTCACGGCGGAACGGATACCGCGACCTGCCGGGAGGGTGCGGGTCTGGTTCTTCGCGTGGGAGCCTCCGGGTGAGCGCCCGCGGACCCGTGGTGCTCGTCGTCGATGACGAGCGCAACCTGGTTCGGCTCATGTCGAAGGTCCTGCGCAGCGACGCCACGCTCCGGACCGCAGAGAGCGGCGCGGACGCTCTCCGAATCTTGGCCAGCGAGAGCGTCGACGTGATGCTCTGTGACTTGAGAATGGCCGATATGGACGGTCTCGATGTCTTGCGGGCGTGCAAGAAGATCCAACCCGGGATGGAGTTCATCCTGATGACGGCGTTCGCGACGGTGGGGACGGCCGTGGAAGCCCTTCGACTTGGTGCCTATGACTACCTCACGAAGCCGTTCGAGCCCGATGCAGCGCGCGCTGTCGTTTTGCGCGCGCTCGGTCGGGTGTCCCTCGCGAAGCGCGCGAATCCTGCCGACGACGAGGTCCTGCCTGGGCTTCTGGCGCGATCGCGCACCATGGAGGACCTTGCCGACTTCGTGCGTCGGGTGGCGACCAGTGATGCCACGGCGCTCGTCCTTGGAGAGACGGGCACCGGCAAGGAGCGCATCGTGCGAGCGCTTCATCAGTTGAGCGCTCGGGCATCGGGTCGCTTCGTTGCGCTCAACTGCGCGGCCATCCCAGCCGAGCTCCTAGAGAGCGAGCTCTTCGGGCACGCCAGAGGGGCATTCACAGGAGCCGCGCGCGATCGGGGAGGGCTGTTCGAGGAGGCGCACGGGGGAACGCTGTTTCTCGATGAGATCGGCGACATGCGCCCGTCTCTCCAGTCCAAGCTGACGCGGGTGCTCGAGGAGCGAGTGATCCGCCGCGTGGGCGAAGCGCAGGAGCGCAAGGTAGACGTTCGGGTCGTCGCCGCCACGCACCGCGACCTCGAGGCCATGGTGAAGTGCGAAACGTTTCGGGAGGACCTCTGGTATCGGCTCAACGTCGCGCTGATCCGCATCCCACCGCTGCGCGATCGGCTAGACGACATCGAGCTGCTCGCCAACCACTTCTTGCGCGAACAAGCTGAGGGCTTGCGCGGGCGTCGTTTTGAAGGCTTCACGGAGGCCGCCCTAGCGTCGCTGCGATCGTACGACTGGCCCGGCAACGTCCGGCAGCTCCGCGCCGCGGTGGAACGCGCCTGCATCCTGTCTCAATCGGAGACTATCGGCGTCAAGGATCTCCCCGCCGAAGTCTTGGCGGCAGGAAGCAACTTTCAAGACAAAGGGCTTGCCGCGATGCCGTGGGCAGAGGCGCTCGAGCGTGGACGGGCGGACGTGGCCCGCGAATACCTGGAGAGCGTGCTTCGACGTTTCGACGGTCAGATCGCGGAAGCGTCGGCTCACGCGTGCGTCGAGCGCGAGAGCTTCTACCGCCTGCTTCGCAAGTACGGAGTGGATCCGGCTTCGTTCCGAGGATAGGTTCGCAAGAGCTCATCAATGAACCTCGACGGTTTCTTTTTGTAACCGCTACCGTTACTGTCGGCGCTGGCTTACGATGACTATCGTCGTAATACCCATAGAATTTGGCCCTTTACAGTGATGGGCGAGGTACGGCCCGCCCTTTGCTGAAGCCGTCCGCATGTCTCAATCTCTTCGTGTGAGCATGATTCTCTCGCTGGGATTGGCTGCATGCAGCGAAGGTCCCATCGCCGTCGCCGTCACGGCCGATGGTTTCGTTCCTGCTCGGAGCCGGGTCAAGGTCGGAGAGCCGGTAACGCTGGTAGTCACCAGGCAGGTCGAGCGCACGTGCGCGACCGAAATCGTCATCAAGGACTACGGCATCAACAAGCCCCTGCCACACGGTCAGCCCGTCGAGATCACGTTCACGCCGACCAAGCCCGGAAGTATCCACTACGCGTGTGCGATGGACATGGTCGGCGGCGAGCTTGTCGCGGAGTGAGGTGAGCCGGGCCGACCGCGGGTGGACGATGCAGGACCAACTTCATCCGCACTTGCATGACGGCCGAATGACGCCGTCGAAACTGGAGATCGTCTCTGCCGACGGCGCTTGGGTTTTTTTGTGGCTGGCCTTGCTTGCGGCGGCGAGATCAGCGGGTGCGCAGGCTGCCGAAGTCTCGCTACCGACGGATGCGACGCTGACCCAGCTGATTGACCAGAGTCTGTCCGCCCGGCCGGAGCTTGCGCGCGCGGAGGCTGTCGTTCACGCGGAGGAGGAACGAATCCCGCAGGCGGGCGCACTCCCAGATCCGATGTTGCAGATCGGGATACAGAACGACGGCTTCACGAGCATCGAGATTGGCCGCATGGACTCGAGCTTCCTTTCGTTCATGGGGTCGCAGACGTTTCCGTGGCCCGGCAAGTTGGGCCTGCGAACGGAGGCCGCCGAGCTCGGTGCCACGCAAGCAAAGCAGGGCGTCAGCCGGGTGCGTTTGTCGACGGAGGCGGACGTTCGTCGTGCCTACTTGGATCTCGTCCTCGTTCGCGATCGGCTAGGTCTCCTCGATCAGCTCGAGGCGATTTGGCAGAAATCTCTCGGCCTCGCGCGGGTTCGGTACGAGGCTGGCGACGGCGCGCAGTCGGATGTCCTTCGCGCCCAGCTCGAGCTGAAACGCATCCAGCAGCGTCGCGTGGGGCTTCAAGCGGAGGAGCGAGCCACGGTCCAGGGCGTCAACCGCCTCCGCGCGCACCCGCTCGATGAAGCGATTGCGACCACCATGCACATCCGCGAGCTCCCCGAGCTCACGAGGTTCGAAGGCTGGTTTTCCGCGGACCGCGCCATCGAGCGCAGCCCGGAGCTGGCGGCGGCGCGGCTTGGCATCATGCGCGCCGACAGATCGGTCGCCCTGGCCGAGAAAAGCTACTACCCCGACCTCACGGTAGGGGCAGGGATCATGGTTCGCGGGCAACTCCCTCCGATGTGGCTGGTGACCGTCGGAGGCCCCTTGCCGGTGTTTGCGGGCAGCAAGCAGAGTCGTGCGGTTGCCGAGAACCGGGCCTGGAGCAGCGCTTCGCAGAGCGAGGCTGTTGCCATCGAGCAGCTGCTTCGCCTGAGGTCCGGCGAAAGACACACCGCATTCTCGGCGCTGCTCGAAATCGTCGACCTATACGCCCAGGGACTGCTCATACAGTCGGAGGCCACGAGCGAAAGCACGCTTTCCCAATACAAGGTCGGCAAAGTGTCGTTCGCCTCTGTGCTCGAGGTCAACGCGGGCTTCATCGCCGACCAAGAGGGGTATTTGGAGTCCGTCGCGGCGGCCTATCGAATCCTCATCGCCGAGACTGAAGTCAGCCTCGCTACGACGCCGATGGCCGTCGGAGCGGCTGGAGGTTCGGGAGCGATGCCGGGAGCGAGCTCCGCCTCGATGGAGTCGATCAGCGGACAGCCGTCCCGCGGTAACGGGGAACCCGTCGACGGGGCCGGCTCGACGTCTGGCATGTGAGGGAGCCGAAATGACATCATCCTCTCCTCCGCACACCAAGCGCCGCTATGGGCCGACGGCGATGATTCTGGTCGCCCTGGTCAGCGCCACGGTCGCCGCCGCCGGTGCGCGCTTCATCTCGCGCTCGCAGAGGCCGACGGACGCCGCTGCCCATGATGGCCATGATGACGGCGCCGCCGCCGTCTACCAATGTCCCATGCACCCCACCATCGTGCAGGACCATCCCGGCGACTGCCCGATTTGCGGCATGAAGCTCGTCAAGGTGGAGAAGAGCGAGGCCTCTGCCTCGAACGATGCCGAGCGCAGAGTCCTGTTCTACCGCTCGCCGATGGATCCGAAGCAGACGTCACCGACGCCACGCAAGGACGAGATGGGAATGGACTACCTGCCCGTGTATGTGGACGAAGCCGGCGGCGTCGGGACGGTTCCGGGGTTGGCCACCGTCGAGATCGACACGAATCGCCAGCAGCTGATTGGTCTGAATACCATCCAGGTGGCGCGAGGCGCTGTAGGTGGCGCCTGGCGGACCGTGGGTCGCGTGGCGATCGATGAGACCCGAGTACGCCACATCAACGTCAAAATCTCCGGCTTCGTCGAACGCGTCTTCGTCGACTTCGTCGGCAAGAAGGTCAGAAACGGCGATCCCCTCTTCACTATCTACAGCCCCGACCTCCTTTCAGCCCAGGAGGAGTACCTCCTTGCCCTCAAGACCAAAGGGGCCCTCTCCAAGGCTGGTGGATCGGCCACGAACGATGGGGATGATCTCGTGGCGGCCGCGCTGCGCAAGCTGGCGTTGTGGGATGTGCCCGTCTCTGAAATCGATCGTGTCGAACGAAGCGGGCAACCCAGCAAGACGCTCACCTTCTACTCGCCGCTCGATGGCGTCGTGACCAAGAAGGATGTCGTAGAGGGCATGAAGCTCGACGCGGGCGCCATGCCCTACGAGATCGTCGATCTCTCATCGGTGTGGGTGCTCGCCGACGTGTATGAGCGCGAGCTCCGGTTCGTGAAGGAAGGGATGGCCGCGCGTCTCGAGCTCAACGCATTCCCCAATCGTGACTTCAAGGGCAAGGTGGTGTTCCTCGATCCGCTGCTGGATCCGAAGACGCGCACGGTCAAGGTACGCCTCACATTCCCGAACCCGACCGGTGAGCTTCGGCCGGAAATGTTCGGCGAGGTCATTCTCCTGGGCGTCCCCTATTTGGGGTTGCGGATCCCGCCTGACGCGGTCATCGACTCTGGCACCGAGAAGGTCGTCTTCGTCGCGATCGGCGAAGGGAAGTTTCAGCCGCGTAGGGTCATGCTGGGACAGAGCGACGGTACGCACGTAGAGGTCTCGAGCGGGCTCACCGAGGGTGAGCTGGTCGTCACCCGCGCGAACTTCCTCATCGACTCCGAATCGCGCCTGCGAGCATCCCTGGCCGGGATGGGCGACGCGGAGGCGACGGCTACTCCTCCGCAGAGTGCCCGGGTGCTGCCAGGCAGTTCCGAGCCGGCTCCTGCCCCCGACACCCAGGGACCGCGAAATACTGCAAATGAAAATGGCTCGCCCCACGACCACGACGGGCACCAGCCGTGATCAGACAAATCATCCGTTTCTCGGCCGAGAACCGATACCTCGTCATCGCGGGGACGATCGTCGCGCTCGTGTTCGCGTGGTGGTCGATGCGTACCATCCCGCTCGACGCCCTCCCCGACCTCTCCGACACCCAGGTGATCGTCTACTCGCGCTGGGACCGCAGTCCGGACATCCTCGAGGACCAGGTCACCTACCCCATCACCACGGCGCTCTTGGGCGCACCCAAGGTCAAAGCGATCCGCGGCTTCTCCGACTTTGGCTTCAGCTACGTGTACGTCATCTTCGAGGACGGTACGGACATGTACTGGGCGCGCACGCGCGTGCTCGAGTACCTCTCGAAGATCACGCCCCAGCTGCCCCCCGGCGTGAAAGTGGAGCTTGGCCCCGACGCAACGAGCGTCGGCTGGGTCTTCCAGTACGCGCTGGTGGATAACACCGGAAAGCACTCCTCCGACGAGCTGCGCTCCTACCAAGACTGGTTCCTGCGTTACGCCGTGCAGAGCGTCCCCGGCGTATCCGAGGTCGCCACGGTCGGTGGTCAGGTACGCCAATACCAGGTCACCGTCAATCCGAACCAACTGGCTGCTTATGAGCTCCCGCTCGACGCAGTCATCGACGCCGTTCGCGAAGGCAACAACGACGTAGGGGGTCGGCTCGTCGAGCTCTCCGGTCGCGAGCACATGGTGCGCGGCCGCGGCTATGTGAAGAACATCCGCGACATCGAGAACATCGTGCTGCGCTCCGAGGGCGGGACCCCGGTGCTCATCAGGGACGTCGCGAAGGTCGCTCTAGGTCCGGAAATGCGCCGCGGCATCGCGGACTACAACGGCAAGGGCGACGTGGTCGGCGGCATCGTCGTGATGCGAGCGGGAGAGAACGCCCTCAACGTCATCAATCGCGTGAAGGCAAAACTGCAGGAGGTGAGGTCTTCTCTTCCTGCCGGCGTCGAGGTCGTCACCACCTACGATCGCTCGGAGCTCATCGAGCGCGCGATCGATACGGTCAAAGACAAGCTGATCGAAGAGATGATCGTCGTCTCGATCATCATCTTGATTTTCCTGTGGCATTTTCCTTCATCGATCATCCCCATCATCACGATTCCCGTCTCGGTGGCACTCGCGTTCATCCCCATGAAGCTCATGGGGTTGAATGCGAACCTCATGTCGCTCGCGGGCATCGCGATCTCCATCGGAGTCCTGGTCGACGGAGCCATCGTCGAAGTCGAGAACGCCTACAACAAGATCCATCACTGGCAGGCAGACGGAAAGAAGGGTGACTTCCATCGGGTACGGCTCGAGGCGCTGATGGAGGTCGGGCCGGGCGTTTTCTTCTCCCTCCTGGTCATCGCGGTCGCCTTCATGCCTGTATTCACGCTCGTCGACCAAGAAGGTCGCCTCTTTCGGCCTCTGGCGTTCTCCAAAAACCTCGCGATGGCGATCGCTGCAATCTTGGCAATCACACTCGACCCTGCGATGCGAATGCTGTTCGCCCGTATCGAGCCCTTCAACTTCCGGCCGAAATTCCTATCATGGATCGCGACGCAGCTCGTCGTCGGTAGGTACTATTCCGAGGATCGCCATCCGATCAGCCACTTGCTCCATCGTTTATATGAGGGCCCTTGTCGTTTCGTAGTTCGCCACTCGAAGGCGACTATCGTCGTCGCGGTGGTCATCGTCGTCAGCACGATTCCGGTGTACCTGCGCCTGGGCTCGGAGTTCATGCCTCCGCTTTGGGAGGGGACCATTCTGTACATGCCCTCGGCCGTCGAGCCCGGGATGTCGGTCGCTGAAGCTCAGAAGGCACTCCAGATCCAAGACAAGATCCTGATGTCCTTTCCTGAGGTGGAGCGTGTGTTCGGCAAGGCTGGCAGGGCCAACACATCTACGGACCCAGCACCCTTCACCATGATGGAGACCACCGTGATGCTCAAGCCCGACCACGAATGGCGAAAGAAACCACGCTGGTACTCATCCTGGGCGCCGGGGTGGCTCGATCCAATGCTTCGTGCCCTTTGGAGCGACCGCATCAGTTACGTCGAGCTGGAAGACGAGATGCATCGGGCGCTGCAGATCCCGGGGATCTCGAACGCATGGACGATGCCGATCAAGGGCCGTTTGGACATGCTCTCCACTGGCATCCGTACACCCATTGGCATCAAGGTCATGGGCGCGGAGCTCGCGACCATCGAGCGCATCGCCAAGGAGACTGAGGCTGCGGTTTCGAAGCTCCCTGGCACTCGCAGCGCGTACGCGGAGCGGGTCGCGGGAGGCTACTTCCTCGATTTCGTGCTCAAGCGCGAGAAGCTCGCGCGGTATGGTCTGTCGATCGACGACGCGAACATGATGGTCATGACGGCCGTCGGCGGCGATAACCAAAGTGTCACCGTCGAAGGACGCGAGCGCTACGGGATCAACGTGCGCTATGCCCGCGATTATCGCGAGGACTTGCAGGCTCTCAGGCGCGTGCTCCTGCCGCTGCCGACCGGCAAGGGACAGATCCCAATGGAGGAGATCGCGGACGTCGTGCTCGCGCAAGGCCCTTCGATGATCCGAGACGAGAACGGCCTTCTGGCAGGATACGTCTATGTCGACTTCGACACCTCCCAGATCGACGTGGGCCACTTCGTCGATCAGGCGAAGCGTGCCGTGGCGGCGAGCGTGACGGTTCCCACCGGCTACGCGATGACCTGGAGCGGCCAGTACGAAAACATGCTGCGCGTGAAGGAGCGGCTCGAGCTGATCCTTCCGCTCACCCTGGTGCTCATCTTCACCCTCCTCTACATGAACACGAAGTCCGCGTTCAAGGCGAGCGTGGTCATGCTGGCTGTGCCCTTCTCCGCCGTCGGCGCGGTCTGGCTCTTGTGGATGCTCGACTACAACATATCGATCGCCGTCTGGGTTGGGCTGATCGCGCTCATGGGGCTCGATGCCGAAACGGGTGTGTTCATGCTGCTGTTTTTGGACCTGTCGCACGAGGAGTTCCGGAAGAACGGCCAACTCCACACCGAGCACGATCTCGTCGAGGCCATCATCCACGGAGCTGTGAAGCGCGTCCGTCCGAAGGCGATGACCGTCTTCGCGGCCATGCTAGGGCTCTTGCCTATCATGTGGTCGGCTGGGACTGGCGCCGATCTCATGAAGCGCATCGCGGCGCCTATGGTCGGAGGGCTCGTAACCAGCTTCATCATGGAGCTCCTCGTCTATCCGCCGATCTACTTCCTGTGGAGGAGGCGCCAGCTTCCGGCGCTTGGTCAGCCGCTTGCGGCGACGGCCAGCACGGGGCCCGCGACGTCATGAGCTCCACGAAATACAACGTAGGGAGGGTCTTCCATGAAGACCACGATGACACGTGACCCCGTCTGCGGCATGCCGGTCGATGCAGCCAACGCTCCGCACATGGAGTACGAAGGGCGGAAGATCTCCTTCTGCTCCGAGCTCTGTCGAGAGAGCTTCCTGAAGGCTCCAGCGGCGGTTCCAACGGGTGAAGTTGGGCCGGAAGAGCGCCGCATCGCCTACTTCACGATGGAGATCGCGCTCGAGCCCGAGCTACCTACTTACGCGGGTGGTCTCGGCGTTCTCGCGGGTGACACGATCAAGTCCTGCGCGGACCTGCGGGTGCCCGCGGTCGCCGTGACTCTCCTCCAGCGTCGTGGCTACTTCACGCAGACGTTGGATCGGCAACGCGGCCAACGAGAGACGCCCGCTGTCTGGAATCCGCAAGACGTGCTGCGACCGCTCCGTCCGACGGTGCAGATTGCGATAGAAGGACGGCAGGTGCAGGTGTGCGCCTGGGAGCGGGACGTCGGGAGTGAGGCCAGCTTTCATGTGCCCGTCCTGTTCCTCGACACTGACCTTCCGGAGAACCCGGACTTCTATCGGTCGTTATGCGGAGCCCTCTACTCTGGTGACGATCACTACCGGCTGTGCCAAGAGCTCGTCCTCGGCGTGGGGGGTGTTCGGATGCTGGCAGCACTTGGCTATTCCGGCCTTCGCCGCTATCACCTGAACGAGGGCCACGCCGCGCTCGCTACGCTGGAGCTCCTCCGGCGCCGGAACGGACCTCGAGGTACAGAGTGGAGCTTCGCAGACGTTCGTCGCGAGTGCGTCTTCACGACGCACACGCCTGTCCCAGCCGGCCACGACCAGTTCTCTCGCGAGCTCGTGAGCCGAGTGCTGGGTGACTTCGTGCCACGTCAGGTGCTCGAGATGCTCGGAGGGAACACGCGTCTCAACATGACCTCGCTTGCGCTCAATCTGAGTGGCTATGTGAACGCGGTCGCCCAGAAGCATGGCGAAGTGTCCCGGGAAATGTTCCCAGGCTACGGCATCCACCACGTCACGAACGGCGTTCACTCCCGCACGTGGACGGCGCCTGCGTTGGCTCGTCTCTTCGACGAGTACCTTCCGGGCTGGAGCGCGGATCCGTTCCTCCTTCGCAATGCTGGGCGGGTTCCGGCGCAGAAGATCTGGGAGGCACACGAATTCGCGAAGGCTGACCTGCTGACCGCAGTGCGAGACCAAACCGGGAGGTCACTCCGGGCTGACACCCTCACAATCGGCTTCGCCCGGCGTGCGACACAATACAAGCGGGCAGATCTCATCTTCTCCGATTTGCAGCGCCTCCGCGATGCGGCCGCACGCGGCGGCCGTTTTCAGCTCGTCTTTGCGGGCAAAGCACACCCGCACGACGAACCGGGTAAGGCGCTCATTCGTCGTGTCCTCGAGGTCGCCGACGGCCTTGGAGACGAGATCCCCGTCGTCTATCTGGCGGACTACGACATGGCGCTCGCGAAGAAAATGGTCGCGGGCGTCGACCTCTGGCTCAACACGCCCCAGCGTCCGTTGGAAGCCTCGGGGACGTCGGGCATGAAGGCTGCTCACAACGGTGTCCCGAGCTTCAGCGTCCTCGACGGCTGGTGGATCGAAGGGCACATCGAGGGGGTTACGGGTTGGGCGATCGGACCAGCTGCGGTGCCCGTCAATGCGAGTGAGACCTCCCTGCACGACAGCGACGACCTCTACATCAAGCTCGGTCTCATCATCGCGCCGATGTTCTATCAGCGGCGCGATCAGTGGAGCGTCATCATGAGGAACACGATCGCGCTCAACGCGTCCTTCTTCAACACCCATCGAATGGTCCAGCAGTACGTGACGAACGCGTACCTATGACGGATTGCGGCCGAGCACCGTGACCTGCAGGGCCACAGTTTCTTCTGGCCCGAGCGGAGCCTTCCGCGGCTGCGGCCCGGCACGGTTATTGAGAGCCCTCCGTACGAAAGGAAAGGAGTCTATCATGAAGAAATTAGTGGCAGCTCTGATCGCGACGGTGGGGCTGCTCTTCAGCGTTGGGCTCTACGCCCAGGAAGAGTTCATGATTGACCGGGTGCAGAGCTATGCGGGTGCCGTGTACGGGCTCGCGTTCATGGCAGAGGATCATGTTACGCGAGTCGGCGGAGTGACCTTCGGGACCCTCGCCCCCCTTCGGGTAGTACCTGCACGGGAAGAGGTGGTCTATGAGAGACTGTACGCGAGCCGGATCAAGCAGCTTCGCACCGTGATCGATCGGATCCGAAAGTGCGAGCATCACGGCCCAGTGTTCATGCTCTCCAACGTCGATGTGACGGTGAATCGCTTGGAGGCGGAGTTCGCAGACCACACCTATCGCACGCGCTCAGGCAAGGCGGACAAGGAAGAGGAGGCTCGCCATCAAACGGCCATCCTGAAGCTCCTCGACGCGCTCCACGTCGACCATGACACGCTCGAGAAGTCTGGAGTGATCTACTCCTGCTTTCACGGCCCGACCGCGTCCGAGTCGAGCTGTGAGCCTCCGCAAGAAGACCGGCAATGATCGTTCCATACTGGGCGTGGCGAGGCCGAAGGTCGTCAGCCCCGCCTGCTCGACCGACGCGCACGGCGCTGGACGTGAGGCTTGCTCTTGCATGCTTGCTTGCAATTCTCGCCGGCGGCCCATCGACCGCGCTCGGCCGAGAGCCCCCCTTCTCCTTCCCCGCCGACGAAGGCCGGCACTCCGGTGCGGCAACCGAGCTCTGGACGGTCCATGCGTTCGTTGAGGGCAAGGACGGCAAGAGCTACTCGCTCGCGGGTGTCCTATTCGACGGGCGCTGGTTCGTGCTTTCCGGCCAGCTCGCTTCGGTCGCGCTGACTGACGACGGTGCGGGCCGCCTCGTCATCGGGACGAACCTCTTCCCTCCGCTCTTCGCCGACGTGGAGCACACGGAGGGTCGGCTCCACGAGCGCTTTGGGCGCTCCTTCTATCGTCGCGTGCTTGGCCGGGGCGTTGAGCTCTCCCTTCGGACACACGAGGTCTCGATCGGCCTTCGAGTGCCCGTAGAAAACCGCATCTCGCCGCTGTGCGGCACCGGAGTCGCGCGCTGGGGGTCGAGAACGGTCTTCGGATACGGGATCGTGGGGGCGCATGCCGCGGGCGCGATCGAGCTCGATCGGCGCACGATCCCCGTGCGAGGCTTGGCCCGCCTCGATCACTTCTGGAGCGACGGGATGGAGGACGACCATGACTACTTCACTGCCTCCCTCGACGACGGCCGCGAGCTGACGGTGCTCAATGTCCATGGCGAGGAAGGGCAAGGCGGTTTGCCGGGAAGCTGCGCCACGCTCGCAGACAACGGGACCACGATCCCGCTCGAGGGGCTCCGGCTCCAGAGGCGTCGCTCGTGGACCTCGCCGCGCTCCGGCGTTCGATATCCAGTTGCGATCGCAATCGATTCCGCTTCGCCGAGGCTATCGATCACTCTCACCGCGACCGCGGACGATCAGGAGGCCTCGGTACTCGGCGTCGATGCCTATCACGGCCGGTGCGCCGCCACCGGCCAGGTCGACGGTAAAGCCGTCTCGGGCGCATGCTTTTTGATGCTCGCCGGCTACCCAGACTGACTGACTAATCGCTCTCACTCGCTATCGCCAGTGCGGCCACGAACGAAGGCAAGCGTCGACGCCATCGAGAAGCACGGAGTGTCGACGGTGAATCCCGTGCAGGGCCGTTGCTCACGTGACTTGGACGGTTTGGAAACCGTAACCGATGTCGCCACACTCCGCGAGCCGCGGGCGACCCGGCCTGGCCCGAGTGTTTGGGAAGCGCGGGCTCACGACCCGCGAAACCTCACGGGAAAGCGGAATCCGTGCTCAGCGTGCGAAGGATCTTTCGCCGCCGGCGCAAATCTTGCTCAGGTCGCCTTCGATGAGCACCGGCCGCGGAACCTTTGCGCCGATCGAAGCGAAGCTGAGATTTCTTCTGACCTTCACGCTCGCGCTGGCCACCGCGGAAGGGCAGGCAGACGAGCTGTCCATCGGTGCTGCAGTCGAAGCCGCGCGGAAGCGAGCGCCTGCGATCTTGGCCGCTCGTCACCGGGTCTCGGCGGCCGAGGCAAGGCGTGACCAAGCCTCGCTCTTTTTCCGTCGCAACCCCGAACTGGAAGGGGATTGGTTGGACGACCGCCTTCTCACGGACGAGGGCGAGCGCCGGTTCAGCGCCGCGATCACCGTGGAGCTGGAGCTCGCAGGTCAGCCCGGGCTTCGCGGCGACGTCGCCGAGCGAGAGTTACAGGCTGCGGGCCACGGCGTGAGCGCGTTCGAGCGAATCTATGTTGGGCGAGTGATGGAGGCATTTTACGCGTTACTGGAAGCCCAGCGGGAGGCCGAGGTCGTCGTCGAGATCCTCCGGCTCAACGAGGACATCCGTGCAGCAGGCCAGCGGAGGCTCGACGAGGGCGACCTGCCTGAGGTCGCGCACAATCTCCTCGTCGTGGAGGTCGAGCGAGCTCGAGCCGACACGGAGTTGGCGAACGCGGCTCTGACCCGCGCTCGTGCGGAGCTCAATCGACTCCTCGGTCGCTCGGCGACCACCGCCTTGCGCGCGGCGGGAAGGCTGCCTGATCGTGCGACGCAGGGGGACTCTGGGTCCGACGAGCCCGAGCGTCTCGATGTCTGGGCCGCCAGAGCAGAGGCAGGGGCGAGAGGAGCCGAAGTCGACCTCCTCCAAAGAGAGGCGATACCGAACCTGCGCCTGTCCTTTGGCTGGGAGCTCGAACGAGCAAACCTCCACCGAGAAGGCGCCGCGGGGCTTGGACCCGAAGTCTTCGACGCCGACCAGTACTTCGGTATCAAGCTCGCGCTGTCGATCCCCCTCTTCAATCGAAACCAGGGAGCAATTCGCGAGGCCGTCGCGAAGCGCGCCGCCGCCGAGCTCGAGGTGATCGCGCTGGAGCATACGGTGAGCGCAGAGGTTGCCAGCGCCCAGGCGGATCTCGGTGCCGCTGCCCGTCGCCTGGACCTGTATGCGGCGGCGCTGCCGCGTGTGGACCGCAACCTGGAGTTGCTCGCCCGAGCGTTCGAGGCCGGGCAGATCGACGCGCCAGGCCTGCTCGCCGCCCGAGACCGCTCGTTCAGAACCCGGCTCGACCACCTCGAAGCGCAGAAGAGCTACGTGTTCGCCCAAGTAGCCCTCGCTCGCGCTCTAGGTCGCGACCCGGCGAGCCTGCTGGAGGACCATTAGATGCTTCGACGGATGATCGGTTTGGGGATCCTGCTTCTGCCTGCCGTGAGTTTGGCACATGGGGGCGAGGACCACGGCCCTCCGCGCCCGGCCCCCGGCGCGACCGCCCGACCAGGCTTTCGGGTCGCCGCCGCCCAAACCGAGAACTTCGAGCTCGTTGTGAAATACGAGGGGCAGCACGCGGGCCGACCCTTGACCATGCGCGTGCTCCTCTCCGACTACGCGTCCAACCGCCCGATCGAAGGCGCGACCGTCGAGCTCGACTTCTCTGGGCCTGGGAACGTTACGGTCCAGGCACCCGCGACCGACGCGTCCGGCGTCTACGAAGCGAGCGTAACCTTTCCAAAGGACGGGACGTACGAGCTCGTCGCCACGGTCACCGCGACCGACGTCGTCGACCTGATCGCCGTCGGCCGGGTCGAAACCGGTGTGGCAACGGTTGAAACAACGGCGGAGCCTTCCAGGTCGACGGGCCCGTGGGGTTGGCTCGAAGCGGCGCTGTTCGTCGGCATGGTCGGCGGGGTGCTGACGGTCCTCTGGCGTCGCCGACGGTCGCGAGTCGAGTCCGCGGCCATGTTGATGTGTGCAATGTTCATGTCCCCGCGGGACGTACGTGCCCATGGCGGTGACGACCATGGCGACGAGCCGCACGTTGCCGCTCCTGCGCTGGGTGGGCCCATCGTGCTCGCCAAGGAGTCCCAGTTTCTTCTGGGCATCCTCACCGAGACCGTCGCCGAGCGTGAGCTGCGCGACCGCGTCGTCGCCCTGGGTCAGGTCATGCCTCGCTCGGACCGACACGCGGCGCTTTTTGCGTCTCAGCCCGGCCGAGTGCTGCCCGGGCCGAGCGGACGGTTCCCCTACCTGGGCGAGCGGGTCAAGCGAGGGCAGATCCTCGCGGTCGTTGAGGCCTCGCTCTCTGCCACCGACCTCGCCCAGCTCGGCTCCCAGCGAATTCGGGCCGAGGTCAGGGTTGCGCAGGTCGACGCCGAGCTGCAGCAGTCCAAGCGAAATCTCGAACGCGTCCGGTCCCTCGAGGGCGTTGTCGCCACTCGGGAGATTCAAGAAGCGGAAGTGAGCCTCGAGGTCGCGTTCGGCGCGTACCAGCAGGCCGTGCGCGAGCGAGATCTTCTGGCACCTACAAGAGGCGGCGGCCTCTCCCACTTCTCCCTCGCCTCCCCGCTGGATGGAGTCGTCGGCGACACCGACGTCAGCCCCGGGGAGCAGGTGGACACGTCCAGGAGGCTCTTCGTCGTGTTCGATCCGGCGGTGGTTTGGGTCGAGGCGCGGGTCTACGAAGCCGACCTCGGCCGCATCGAACGCACCGGCGACGCCCGCATCAGCGTCGAAGCCTACGAAGGGGCCTCCTTCAGCGGCTCGCTCTTCGCACTCGCGCCCCTCGTCGACCCTGCGACCCGGACGACCAAGGCCGTCTTCGAGGTGCCTAACCCAGATGGTCGACTGCGACCCGGGATGTTTGCGGAGGTGTTGATTGCAGCGGGCCAGCCCCGGCGCGCGCTCGCCGTTCCGGACGCAGCGCTCGTCAATCTCGACGGCAAGCAAGTGGTCTTCATCCACACCGGCCCTGAGGAGTTCGTCTTGCGCGAAGTGGCCCTTGGCTCCCGCGATGGCACCTACTGGGCCGTACGCGCCGGCCTGTCGGCGGGCGACCGGGTCGCCACCCAGGGCGTTCATCAACTCCGTTCGGCATCCAGGTGACGGCGTGTTCAATCGACTGATTCAGTTCTCGCTTCGCAACCGCCTCTTCGTCGTGGCCGCTGCAGCACTCATGCTCGTTTACGGCGGGTGGGCGATCTCCAAGATGCCCGTCGACGTCCTGCCCGACCTCAACCGCCCGACCGTCACCATCATGACGGAGGCCGGCGGGCTCTCTCCAGAAGAGGTCGAGACGTTGGTCACGCGCCCCATCGAGGTCGCCATGAACGGAGCACCCAGCGTGCAGCGCGTCCGCTCGGCCTCGGGAATCGGACTCTCGATCGCCTGGATCGAGTTCACGTGGGACACCGACATCTACCGGGCACGCCAGATGGTCTCGGAACGGCTCCAGATCGCGCGCGAAGGCCTCCCGGAAGGCGTCGCGCCCGTGATGGGCCCCATCGCCTCGATCATGGGGGAAATCGTCCTCATCGGCCTCGTCAGTGAAGCAGGGGAGACCTCCCCTATGGAGCTGCGTGGCCTGGCCGATTGGACGGTCAGACAGCGACTCTTGACCATCCCGGGTGTAGCGCAGGTCGTCAACATCGGAGGTGAGGTCCGGCAATACCAGGTCCGAGTCCACCCCGAGCGGCTCCTCGCGTTCAACGTCACCCTCGAGGAGGTCGAAAAGGCGGCCGGTAGCAGCCAAAACAACACGACCGGCGGCTTCGTCGAGCGCAAGAGCCAGGAGTTCCTCGTCCGCAACATCGGCAGGACCCAATCGCTCGACGATCTCCGCAATACGGTCGTGACCTACCGCCATGGCGCGCCAGTGTTGCTCCGCCATGTCGCCACGGTCGACGTCGGCGCCAGGTTCAAGCGAGGCGACGCATCCATCGACGCGCGACCAGGGGTGATCCTGTCGGTTCAGAAACAGCCCGGGTCCAACACGGTGATCCTGATGGGAGAGATCGAACGCGCCCTCGAGGAGCTCGAGGCCGGACTGCCCAAGGACGTGAAGGTCGTCGAGCTTTTCAAACAGTCCAGCTTCATCGAGGCCGCCATCGGCAACGTCGAAGAAGCGTTGCGGGACGGCGCCATCCTTGTCGTCGTGATCCTCTTCCTGTTCTTGTTGAACTTCCGAACGACGGCCATAACGCTCACCGCCATCCCCCTCTCGATCGTCACAACGGCGATCGTCTTTCGCGCCTTTGGCCTGTCGATCAACACGATGACCCTCGGAGGCCTGGCCGTGGCCATCGGCGAGCTCGTGGATGACGCCATCGTCGACGTCGAGAACGTCCTTCGCCGCGTGCGCGAGAATCGGCATCTCCCCGCGGAACGACAGAAGCCCTTCCTGGAAGTCATCTACCAGGCATCGTCCGAGGTCCGGAACTCCATCGTCTTCGCCACCGTCCTCGTCGTCTTGGTCTTCATCCCTCTGTTCTCGCTCTCGGGGATCGAGGGTCGCATCTTCGCGCCCCTGGGCGTCGCCTATATTTTATCAATCCTCGCATCCTTGGTCGTGTCGCTCACAGTGACGCCGGCCCTCTGCTCGTACCTCCTGCCCACGGCCAAAGTGACAGAGCACGGGGACGGATTCCTGGTTCGCTGGCTCAAGAAGCAGGACACGAGACTCCTCCACTCCACGCTCCGCCATCCAAACCGAGTGATGTGGGCTGCCGTCGCGATGGTCGCGGTGGCAGCGGCCTCCGTCCCGTTCCTGGGCGCCGAGTTCATGCCGCCTTTCAACGAAGGAACGGCCACTCTGAACGTGTTGTCGGCGCCGGGGACCTCACTCTCGGAGTCGAACCGTATCGGCACGCTCGCGGAGCAGCTTATCCGCCAAGTCCCGGAGGTCGCCTCGACCGGTCGGCGCACCGGCCGAGCGGAGCTCGACGAACACGCCGAGGGCGTCCACTACTCGGAGATCGAGGTCGATTTCCGCCCCTCCCAACGTTCGCGAGAGGAGCTCCTCGATGATGTCCGGCATCGCCTCGAGCAGATCCCAGGTGTGCTGGTAGGCATCGGACAACCGATCTCGCATCGCCTCGATCACCTGCTCTCCGGCGTGCGGGCGCAGCTCGCGGTGAAGGTGTTCGGCAACGACCTCGATACGCTGCGGGCCAAGGCCGGCGAAATCCAAAAGGCTATGTCGGCGGTGGACGGGGTCGTGGACCTCCAGATCGAACAGCAGGTGCTCGTGCCCCAAATCCGAATCCGACCTCGGCGCGAGGCTGCCGTCCGGTACGGAGTCCAGGTCGGCGAGCTCACTGAAACCCTCGAGACAGCGCTCAACGGCCGCGTCGTTGGACAGATCCTCGATGGCCAGCGGACCCACGAAATCCTCGTCCGCTACGACGAGAGCTCCCGGAGCGACCTCGAGGCGCTGCGAATGGCGCTCATCGACACGCCCGCCGGCACCCAGGTCCCTCTCGCTTCGCTCGCCGAGATCGTCGAGGACGCCGGCCCCAACGTCGTGATGCACGAAAACGTACAGCGGCGTATCGTCATATCCTGCAACGTATCAGGCCGGGACCTCGGCAGCGTCGTCGTAGATATCCAGGACAAGGTCGCGGCCGAAGTCCCGTTGCCGACCGGGTACTTCGTGACTTACGGGGGCCAATTCGAGGCGCAGCAGGCAGCGTCCCGACTCATCGCCATCCTCTCCTTGTTCTCCCTGGCCGGTATGGTGCTCGTCCTGTACTCGCACTTCCGCTCGATGCGAATCGTGCTTCAAATCCTCGTCAACATCCCGCTGGCACTCATCGGAAGCGTCACCGCCATCTGGCTGACCGATCGAACACTCTCGGTTGCATCACTGGTCGGGTTCATTACACTCACGGGGATCGCCTCCCGCAACACCATCATGATGATCAGTCACTACATCCACCTCGTCGAACACGAGCATGAGCAGTTCGGCGAGGAGATGATCATTCGAGGCTCGCTCGAGCGGCTCGTGCCCGTGCTGATGACCGCGTTGGTCGCGGGCTTCGCGCTGATCCCGCTCATCCTGGCCAAGGGCCAACCTGGCAAAGAAATCCTCTACCCGGTCGCGGTCGTCATCTTTGGCGGGCTCACCAGCTCGACGTTGCTCGACATGGCCGTAACGCCAGCCGTGTTCCTGAGATTTGGCGGGCCAGCGCTCGAGAGCTACCTTCGCGAGCGGACATCGAGCAAAGTCTAATCGCCCAATGAAGGGCAGGAAGGAGAGAAGTGTCGATGCCCAACCCGCCATGAAGGTCGAACGCACCCCCAAGGTTTTGGGGCCCCGTCGCGTCAGCAGCCCGAGCATCCCTGATGAACGGGCGAGAAGGAGAAGGAAAGATGTCGATGCCTAAACAGGTTGGAGTCTCTTTGTTGCTCATCACTGCGCTGGTCGCCCGTACCGGATGGGCGGATGAACACGGTAAGGAGCACGCGCACAAAGCGCCGCACGGCGGAATCGTCCAGACGGTCGGCAAGTACCACGTCGAGCTGGTCTCCAAAGACGCCGAGCTCAACGTGTACTTGCTCGACGCGAACGAGAAGACGCTCCCGATCGAGGGTCGGGAGGCCAAGGTCGTGCTGCAGGTCCCGAAGCGAGAAAAGCAGAATCTCGTTCTTACGCCGGCGGGCGAGTTCCTTCGCGCCGCGGCCGATCTCAAAGACGCGGACGCTTTCGTCGCCGTCGTGAGCATCAACCTCGATGGAGCCCTGCAGAGCGCCCGCTTCGCGTGGAAGAGGGCGGGCGGGCATGGCGAGCACGGCGGACACGAGGGCGGACACGAAGAACACAAACACTGACTGACTGGCTGACTGACCGAAGATTCTCGCTGAGCTCGAGCACCGTGGACCGGTCGCCCGCCGCTCGCCAAAAGACCTCGAGGTTTTCCAAACGCCGCTGCGGTGTGTCCCAGAAGACCTCGAGGTCTGGCCGGGGAGGCGGAACCGCGCCGTCGAAGACCTCGAGGTCTGGCTCGCCGTGGTCTCTTTCATGGAATCCTCCATCTCGACCTGCTCAGCGGGTTGCGGCCCGTCGGCCGCGCTGTAGAATGGAGTCGTGACCCGGCCCGTCTTTGCGGACCCGAAGACCGACTTCGTGTTCAAGCGGATTTTTGGCACCGAAACCCACAAAGACCTCCTCATCGAGCTCCTGAATGACCTCCTCGAGCTTCGCGGAGCTCACCGCCTGGCGGACGTCACGTTTCTTCACCCGGAGCAGCGCGTTCCCATCGAAGGCATGAAGCTCTCTATCGTCGACGTGAAGTGCACGGACGCCGAGGGTACGACTTACGTCGTCGAGATGCAGGTCCTCAACGTCGAGGGGTTCGAACGCCGCGTCGTGTACAACGTCTCGAAGTCGTACACGACGCAGCTCCGGACGGGCGAAGGCTATCCGCAGCTGTCGGACGTCGTCGGGGTGACGATCTGCGACTTCGAGCTGTGGCCGGAGCCCGTGCCGATGCTGAGTCGTTGGCGGATGCAGGAGCAGCCCACCGGCAGCCTCTTGGGTTTGGGCCAAATTCAGTACGTGTTCCTCGAGCTCCCCAAGCTCGATCGGAGCCGGGACCCCCGAACCGCGGTGGAAAAGTGGGCTTACTTTTTCTCGGAGGCCGAGAACCTGAGCATCGTGCCGCCAGTGCTGGCGAGCGCCCCTTTCGAATCGGCGCTCGACGCGGCGCGGATGAGCGCGTTCACCGACGACGAGTGGGAAGCCTACGACCGCGCGAAGATCGCCGAACAAGATGCGCGCGGCATGCTGAGCCTCGCGGAGCGCACGGGGCTCGCGAAGGGCCAGAAGCTCGGCTTCGACGAGGGCCAGAAGCTCGGGCTCGACGAGGGAAAGAAGCTCGGGCTCGACGAGGGAAAGAAGCTCGGGCTCGATGAGGGAAAGAAGCTCGCCATTCGCGCGCTCGCAGAAGTTCTCGGGATCGACCTCGACGGGGTCAAAGAGAAGCAGCTCGCCGAGAGCTCGAGCGAGCTGCTCCAGGCGATACTCGCTTCCCTGAGGAACGATCGCCGCTGGCCCGAGCACCCGCCGCGGAACCCGAGTTGAGCGCTGGCCGCACCAAGCCGGGTCAAATGGTCACCGTCTTCGTCCTCGAAACCGCGGTCCGAGGCGCCGGCAGCCTTGCCCTCCTCCGACGAGCTTCCGCCCTTCCAGCTCACGCCCAGGTTAGAGCTCCGCGTCCAACCCCAGACCCCCGATCCGGGCATGCCGAGTCGGCAGCGAAGGGAAGTCTGGGTACTGGTTCCACATCCGACCAAGCTCGGCGGCAAGGCGCACGGGTCCCAAGGCCCACTCCAGATGCACCAGGAGCCGGCCGTTCCAGAGCGGGGACAGCTCCGCGTCCGCGGTGCGGTAGGCTGGGGCCTCGCCGTCGCCTCGCGAGTAGGAGGACTCATAGAACGAGGAACGCAGCCGAGGTGTTGGGTCGCCTCGAAGGGCTCGCTCCCGGATCGACGATCCCATCGCTCGCCGAGTTCACGCTCGCCGCGTTTCAGTCTCTCCCGTGTTGGCCCGCCAACGAAAGGGCGGGTCATCGGTCGTTGGCGGGCTCGACGGTCGTCGGGTAACCCGCGTCGGTGACGGCCCTGGCCATTCGCTCGGGCGTGATCCGCCGAGGATAATAGGCGACGCGCGCCCGCTTGTCGGCGGCGCTCACGGCCACGTCCGTCACCCCGTCGAGGCGGCGAAGCACCGCGCGCACGGTGACGGAGCAGCTCGCGCAGTGCATGCCTTCGACGTGCAGGCTCGCGTGCGCTTCGGCGGCCTGGGCGCGAGCCTGCGGCAAAAGCGACGGCAAAAGCGACGGCAAGGGCGATCCAGCGGCGGCCAGCGCGACCACAGCGACGGAAAGCAGGATCGGAACGAGCGCCTTCTTCATTTCTCGGGTCTCCTCGGGGTCAGGCGGCGCAGCACGACAGCTTGGCCACGTCTTTCTCGAAGGTCTGGCAGGCGAGCTTCAGCCCCTCGGCGTTGGTGAGATAGGGGTGCATGAGCGACGCGAGCTCGTCGATGCGGATGCCGAAGCGCATCGCCATCACCGCCTGCTCGATCATCTCGCCGGCCTCGGGCGCCAGGATGTGCGCGCCAATGAGCAGGCCCGTCCTTTCGTCGGCGACGAGCTTGATGAAACCGCGCGTGTCGCGCGCCGCGAGCGCGCGGGGCACATGGGCCATGGGCAGCTTCGAGACGGCCACCGCGAGGCCCCGCGCGCGCGCTTCGACCTCGGTGAGGCCCACCGAAGCGACCGCCGGCGACGTGAACGTCACGCGCGGCACGACGGACAGATCGTAGGTGCGGGCGTCGCCGCTCAGCGCGTTCTCGGCCGCGAGGTTCCCGGCGTACGCGGCGACGTAGACGAAGGCTGGATCCCCGATGACGTCGCCGGCCGCGTAGACGTGAGCGAGGCGGGTCTGGAGATGCTCGTCGACTAGCACTTCGCCCCGCTCGCCTAGAGCGATGCCGGCCTCCGCGAGCCCCATGCCACGCGTGTTCGGGCGTCGGCCCGTGGCGACGAGGAGCTGGTCGCCCTCGATCACGCCCCGTCCGTCCGCGTCCTCGATCACCACGCGATAGCCGCCGGGAGCGCCAGAGATCTCCAGGATCCGAACGCCGGCGCGCACTTCGAGCCCCTCTTCGCGCAGATAGCCCGCGAGCGCTCCTCCGAGCTCAGGGTCCTCGGCCGGGACGATCCCGGCCAACGCCTCGAGCACGGTCACCCGACTGCCGAGCCGCGCGAAGGTCTGGGCGAGCTCGAGCCCGACCGCGCCGCCTCCGATCACGATGAGACGCCGCGGCAGCTCCTCGAGCTCCATGAGCGTCGTGCTCGTCAGAAACGGCGTGTCCGAGAGCCCAGGGATCGGCGGCGCCCACGGGCTGGCGCCCATGGCCAGGAGCACCCGGCGGGCCCGCACGGGCTGGCCATCGACCAGCACGGTCCCGTCCACCCGGAAACGCGCCTCGCCCTTCATCAGCAGGATGCTCGGGTAGGCGGCGAGGACGTCCCAGTACTTGGCCTGCCGGAGCTCCGCCACGAGCTTCGCCTTCTGCAACACGAGGGCCCGCAGGTCGGGCCGCTCGTTCTTCGTGTGGATGCCCGCGAAGGCTGAGCGGCCCGCCTGGTGATGCGCCTCCGCAGCCCGGATGAGCGTCTTCGAAGGCACGCAGCCGACGTTGACACACGTGCCGCCGAGCGCCCCGCGCTCGACGATGGCGACCTTCGCCCCGAGCTCGGTCGCCTTGATCGCCGCCGCGAAGCCCGCGGAGCCCGCGCCAAGGATGAGGAGGTCGAGCTCCTCGCCTTGCTTGGGTGGGGCAAGTCGGTCCTTTTGCGCGACCACACGAAAGCCTTTTCCACGGATGACGCCCGCGAGGGTTAGGGCGTCCACGCTCGCTTCGGCGACGATCCGGCTCTGGCCCGCATGGTGATCGGTCGCGGTCTCGACGACACCCGGGATTCGCACGACGGCGTCGTCGATGGTCCTGGCGCAGCGGTCGCAGGTCATGCCTTCGACGGACAAGGTCCACTCTCTTCGATGGCTCATGGCAGGGTCTCCTCGGGACGGCTCAACTGAAGACGGCTCAACTGAAGACCAGCGGTGCGACGTAAGGGAACGAGAGGAACCCGACCACCAGCGCGGTCGCGGTCCAGAGCATGATGCGGCCCACCCGGTTGGTCCCCGGCGCTGGGCATCCGCACGCCTCGTCGGCGCTGGAGGCCTTCGGCTTGCGGTACGTGAAGTAGAAGCCCGAGCCGAGCAGGGCGAAGGTGAGCGCGATGAAGAAGGGCCGATAGGGCTCGAGCTTCACCAGCAACGCCCCGCCCCCGAGCCCCAGCAGGGCGAACACCAGGGGTCCGACGCAGCACGCGGAGGCGACGAACGCCGACAGGATGGCGCCGGCGTTGGCCGCGATCGACCAGCGTCCCCTGTCGTCGGGGGTCTCGACTCGCGGGCTCGGCGCGCTCGGTACGGTGCAGGCCTGCGTCGTTTCCTTCGTGGTCGCTTGGCTCATCACCAGCCTCCCACAGCATCAGCCGTGCCATGGGCCGCATCGACGCGTGTTGCCCAGGTCTTTCCGAGACTTATGCAATCGCTCGCGCGCGAGACGACCCGCGCCCTCCATTCTGGCGGTTGCGACGGCGCCCATTTGGCGTTACTACACCTCCAATATGGAGGCGGGCGAAGCATGACGGCCGGCGAGCTGGTGGCGAAGAGTCCGGCCATGCGTCGAGTCATCGACCTGGCCGAACGAGCGGCGCCGACCGAGGCGACGGTGCTCATCACCGGCGAGAGCGGGACCGGCAAAGAGCGACTGGCCCGCTTCATCCACGAGCGCTCGCGAAGAGCCGGCGGACCCTTCGTCGCCATCGACTGCGGCGCGCTCCCTGAGACGCTGCTCGAGAGCGAGCTCTTCGGCCACACCAAGGGCGCCTTCACGGGGGCTGCCGGGGACAAGCAGGGCCTCTTCGAGGCGAGCAGCGGCGGCACGCTCTTCCTCGACGAGATCGGCGAGACGACGCCGGGCGTCCAGGTGCGCCTTCTCCGGGCCCTGCAGGAGCGGACGGTACGGCCGGTGGGAGCGACCCGGGACCTCCACGTGGACGTCCGGATCCTCGCCGCGACCCATCGCGATCTCGCGTCGATGGTGGCCAGCGGCGCGTTCCGCAAAGATCTCTACTACCGCATCCGGGTCGTGCCGCTGGAGGTGCCGCCGCTCCGCGATCGGCGGGAGGATCTCCTCCCGCTCGCGAGGGAGCTCATCGGGCGGACTTGCCGCGAGAATCGCTGCGGCCCCTGCTCGCTGTCCTCGGAGGTCCTCGATCTGCTCCACGGCTACTCATGGCCCGGCAACATCCGTGAGCTGGAGAACGCCATCGAGCGGGCCGTGATTTTGGCCGAGGGCCAGCCGCGCATCGAGGTGAGCGATTTGCCCCCGGAGGTTCGAGGCGCGCACCCCGTGGCCACGTCGACACCGGGCGAGATCCTGTCGCTCGCCGAGGTGGAGCGACGGCACATCGTGGCGACCCTGGAGCGACTCGGCGACAACCGCAAGGCGACCGCCGAGGCGCTCGGTATCGGCGAGAACACGCTGTGGCGGCGCTTGAAGAGCTACGGCCTGGTGCGGGAGCGCGGCGCCGCGGTTTCTTCCTGCTTCGCGGATGGGAGCGAGAGCGATTCCGGTCCTCCGACCCGAGCTCGCCTGGAGAAGTGACTCGACCCGCTTGGCCCTGAGGATGCACGACCAAGTTGCGCGATCTCTCGACGATCATCGCTCGGCGCTGGGCGCAGGAACACAAAGAACACAGAGGATTTTGGAGAGAAGTCCGTCGTGCCCTCCGTGTTCCTTCTCTGTGCTCTCCGCGGTTTGTGCGGAGGTTGAACTGAATCGCAGCAGGTCGGTCGTGCACCCGTTGTGTAACGAACTTCGAACTCAGGGCGTCAGCAAGCCCGGGTGAAAAACATGGGACGATCAGGTGAGGTCAGAGCGGCTCCGACGCTGAGCCGAGGATCATCGTCGATAAGTACGAGCTGCTCGAGTTCCTCGGCCGCGGGGCGATGGGATCCGTGTACAAGGCCCGGCACGTCCTGACGAAGAATCTCAGCGCGGTCAAGCTCGTGTTGCCCCACGTCGCGCACGGTGAGTTGGCGCTGCAGCGCAGCTCCATCTTGCGCCCCAACCCAGAACTGCAACAGCGGGAGCTCATGTCCAAGCGGCGCTACCTGCAGCGCGCTCTACGGCTGGTGCGAGGTCCAACCCGGTTGCTTCGTGTGCGCCCTCTGACCTCACCGATCTGGCCGAAAACGCGTCCACCTGCCGCCCATCGAATGCGAGCCCCCGGACTCACTCAGGCGACTCCGAGTAGCACGTAGAAGTCACTCGTCGTTTCGCTCGGCGCCGAATCGCCGCATGAGTCGGTAGACTTGCTGTCTGTGTTTTTCGATTATCCTTCCGACGTCGGCGATGTCGCCGTTAGCCCGATCTTGCTGACTCACATACTCGTCGAGGGCTTTGGGCATGGGAGCTCCTTTGGCGCTCTTCGAAAAAGTGTCCAATGGCCCACGGGTTCGAGTGAGCCTCGCTGAGCGCGAGGCCAGTCGAGCCCCGATCCGAATCCGGCCCTGTTATGTGGGGGGAGGGGGCGGGCCGGATTCGGGCCGGAGCCTCGCTCGAGTTGCTCGAGCGGGCTAGAAACCTCTCGCAGAATTTGGCGAAGGTCAAGCCACGCGACGGAGTGACCTGCGACGGCGTGTGGGTCCGCATCCCGAGGTTCCGACAGGTGCAGTATTGTTCCAAGGCACGGACAGCGGAGGCGGCGGCTGGTCTCATGTTGCTGTGGTCAGGCCCTGCGCCGCTCTGCTCTCGCTGCTCGTAGGATGCGTCGAGCCGAACGTAGCCCCACCTCCGGTGAGCGGCGCCGAGATCCCACGCGGAGCTCGCTGCGACGAGTCGGTCTCTACACCCGATCTCCTCGTCAAATGCTCGCTCACCGGCGTCGACCGTACCCACCTGTTGTCCGTGTGGGGCTCCGCGCCGGAAGATGTGTACATCGTGGGTGGGCGGGCAGCCGCGGCTGACGGCGGGTTCGTGGGCATCTGGCATTACGACGGCGCTGAGTTCCACGCGGTCGACGTCGCTGGGCCGGGGCGAGCGTGGTGGGTGTCGGGTACCGACAGGGATCACGTCTTCGTCGTAGGCGAGGGTGGCCTCGGGCTCGTGCTGGTGAGTAGCTCACCTCCCCGCTTCGAGCCGTTCGACACTGGGACTCACGACACCATCTTCGGCTTGTGGGCGGCTCGTCCAGACCTCCAATACTTCGTGAGCGGTGACTTCACGCGGGCCGACGGCAGAGGTCAGGTGCACGTCCGCAGCGGCACCGTCACCCGCACGCTCTCCGACCCCGCGCTCGACGAGTACGAAGGCCGCGCTTTCTTCAAGGTCTGGGGCACCGGCCCCGAGGACGTGTTCGTCGGCGGTGAGCTCGGCACGATTTACCACTTCGACGGCCGGGCGTGGTCGAGAATGCCGACGCCGAGCGATCGAGTCGTGATTCTGACTCTATCTGGACGCAGCTCGGAGCAAGTGTGGGCCGTGGGAGGTCGGGGCGCTGGGCGCGGCGTGATTTGGCGAAGAGACGGCCTGGCTTTCGAGGAGCTGGTTCCGGCTGGTCAGCTTCCTGGACTCATGGGTGTACACACCGGCGCCGCCGCGGCCGCCGTGGCGGGCGAGGACGGCTTCTGGGCTAGCCTCGACGGCGATGAGGTCGTGGAGCTGCCGAGAGTGACCGACCTGCCGCTGCATGGGGTCTGGACCGACCCAAAGGGGACGATTTGGGCGGTGGGCGGTAATCTTTTGGACATGAGTGACCCTCCGTCGCCGGTGCTTCTTCGAAAGAAGGGTCACGAGTGTCCGCCCGGTGCGATCTCCGCGCCGGGCTATCATCACCTCGATCTGCAGGGTCGAGGAGGACGCCGTCGCGACGACGGAACCTATCCGATGTTCGACGTGCCGCGCGGATCGATCCACGAGACCCTCAGGCACGGCGAGCACTACCTCGCGGAGTCCGGATCCTTCGTCGAGTTCGCCATTCCCCTCTGCGCGGACCTCGATGCGGAGGTTGGCTTCCGTCTGCCGAACAACGACTCCACGGGCTCCGTCGCTCGGCACGAGCTCTTCGTCGTGCGAGAGGGTACGGAGGTCTTGGTCGCGGAGGCCGTGGACGCGGAGCCAGGGAACTCAGGTTACATTCCCTTCGACCGGTCGAGCTTGGCCGCCTCGGCGCGAGACCAGATCGCCCAAACGATCACCCGGCCGCAATCGGAGGAGCGCGGATGGCAGGAGTTCGCGACCGCCCGCCCTTTCGAGACCCCCCCGCGGGACCTCCGCACGCGTCCCGGCGACACGCTCCTCTTTCGGAGCACGAGCCTCGCTGACGTCATGTACGGGCTCATGATTTGGTACCCTCGAGAGAGTCTCGAGTATCAGTCGTTCGTGGAGGTCCATGTCCCTCCCGGCCCTGGCGGGGAGCCGATGAGTGGGTCCGCGATCCCCACGGCCGGCCCCTGCTCGGAACAGACTCGCGATCTCTTCCTCGAGCTCGGGACCGGCACTCACCTGTTCGAGAGTTTTCCTGCAACCCAGGCGAAGATCGAGTCGGGACCGCAGGGGAGCCTGATGCTCGTGCTGTCGCTCAGAGCTCGTGGATTCGATCCAGGGAACCCGACCAACGCGACCGACCCCAGGAACCCATGGGTCGCCATCCAGATCGCGAAAGCGGGCAGGCCGCAGCTCGGAGCTGCACTGGTCGCCGACGGCGTGTGGCGACGGGGATTCTCGTCAAGCGGCGAAGACTCGGTCTTGCTGGGGCTGCGCGCCACCGCACCCGACGGAGTCGGCCTCTCGGAGCTCGAGGGGCCACTCCTCTTCGCGGAAGCCGAGCTCGTGAGCAGCGACGGAGTCACTTTGTGCACCTCCGCGCGCCTGACCGCGGCCAACGCCGAGTGAGACGAAGTGGGGAACCTGCAATCATCGCGAGCGAAACATCCGGCTCAACACGGCGTGAAGAAGCCGAAGGACCTTGTCGAGTACGTGGTCGTCCACGAGATGCTGCACCTGGTCGAACCTGCGCATAGCGAGCGGTTCATTGGGCGTCTCGACAAACACTATCCGTCGTGGCGCGAGGCCCGCGCCGAGCTGAACGCGCTGCCGCTCTCGGCCGAGAAGTGGAGCGAATAGGTCGAGGCGGCAGCAGCGTGCGACGGCTGATCAGCGCTCGGCGGCACCTGGGCAGCACGCATCAGCGAACGCGCAGCAGCTCCCGAACGCCGGCCAGCACTCCACCAACTTGGGGCAGCAGTCGTCGAACGTTGGGCAGCGCTCACCGACGCGGCGCAGCACCTCACCAACGTGGGGCAGCGGTCATCGAACGTTGGGCAGCGCGCCACCGACGCGGGGCAGCAGGCCACCTCGAGATGCCAGCAGGTGCTGCCCGCCTCCCCCAACACGCTGCCCAACCGCCGCGGCGCGCTGCCCAACCGCCGCGACTCGCTGCTCAACCGCCGCGACGCGCTGCCCAACCGCCCCGACTCACTGCCCAACCGCCGCGACGCGCTGCCCAACCGCCGCGACGCGCTGTCCAACCGCCGCGACGCGCTGCCCAACCGTCGCGATGCGCTGCCCAACCGCCGCGACGCGCTGCCAATGAGCCCGCGCTTCTCGTCTCAACCCCGGCTCCACGTGCTGGTTTCCTCCCCGCACGTTTTCCGCCTTCCGCCGCTTGTCTTCGGTCCCAGTCGCGGCTAGCTTGCTCCCCAGGAGGAGTTCCCATGGTTTTCGAACTTACAGATGAGACTCGAGCGATGCTCGAGGAAACGAAACGCGTTGATACACCCGCCGAATTTCAGGCGCTCATGTCCGACGCCACACCGGAAATGGACCGTGTGGTCACCGAGGTCCTCGCGCCATCGCAGCCGGTCTCGGAGACTCTGACTGAGCTCCAAGACCTGTACGTCGCGGTCAGGACCTACTCGACCGACCTTGCCGCCAAAAACTACGGTGCCGATCGCGTCGAGCGGTTCAAAAACGCGATCCGCCTGGGACAGACCGCCGTGACCTGGTTCGCCGAAGGAGCCAAGGCCGGATCTTTCCGAAATCGCACCATCGAAGAGACTGTCGCCGCGAGCCGCCAGTGGCGCGGTCGACTCAGTGCCATAGGCGGCGCCGCCTTCTGGGCACAACCGTCCTTGGCTGAGCTCTTCTCCGACGTGAACTCCTCCCAGACCCTGGACGAGGAAAAAGCGGACCTCGAGATGCTCACGGGGTTGGTGAAGAAGCACCGCGCCGCGCTCGAGCCCTACGGCCTCACGGCCGAGTTCGTCCTCGAGGGTGAGAAGCTCCGGGACGAAGCCAGCGGTCGAGACGTCCTTGCCGTGCTCGGACTGCGAAGCGAAGCCGAAGCGCGCGACCTTCGCAACCGCGTCCTAACCTATGCGGTCTGGCTCGGGCATGAAGCTCGGATGGCCGGGATCAACGCCTGCTACGAAGACGCTCCCAAACGCCGCCGGTTTGAAGCGGCTTCGTTCCGAAACGCCCTGAGACGACTTCGCTCCAAACGGGGCAGTAAGGCCGACCCGAAGGACATAGCGCCTCCTGGCGCCACGCCGATCGATACCGGCGACGGCGGTCCCTTCCTGCCTGAATAGCGAAATCCGTGACGATCTCGCTTGGCCTCGGCGCCCGTCGCTCCGTCACCGGTGCTCTCTTCAGTCTGCCCGCGGACGACCTGGTGACCCACGGGGTGGTCGTCGGGATCTGGAAAAGCAGGCCTCTTGACGGTCCTCGTCGAAGAGGCCCTTCGCAGCTCCTTTCCGGTGCTGCTGATCGACGTCAACGGTCCTCACCGCGGCGTGCGTGTCGAGTACGGCGGCCATTACGCCTCCCTGGCCCATCGGCTCGGCGATCCGCGGTGAGAAACGCGGCGCTTGACGAGCTTTGAGAGCTCGACGGCCGTGACCGGACCGAGCCCGACGATCAGGCCGAGGGAACAGTCCGCGAGCGACAGAGCTCCGATCTGAAAGAGCGCCTGGGTCGCGGGGATGTGATGGATCCCTAGCTGGACGAGGACGGAGATCAGCACGACGCCGAGGAGCCGAACGTTGGTGAAGGCGCCAACCTCGAAGAAGAGGCGCGTCTGACTTCGGGCGGCGAACGCGCGGAAGAGCTCGCCGAAGACGAGGACGGAGAACGCGAGATTGCGCGCCTCCGTCAGATCTCTCGTGCGGAGAGCCCAGACGAAGACGCCGAGTGTCGCCGACGCCTCGAGGAGTCCGACGAGCAGGATGGTGCTCCATTCAGAACGCCCGAGCATCGGCTCGAGCGGCGATCGCGGAGGTCTCTTCAGCGCGTCCGGGTCGACAGGATCGGTGACGAGGGCGAGCGCCGGAAGCCCGTCGGTGACGAGATTTATCCACAGGAGATGGAGCGGAAGAAGCGGCAGCGGCAACCCGAGCATCGACGCCGCCAGCATGACGCCGAGCTCGCTCGCGTTGCCGGCGAGGAGATAGACCAGCGTCTTTCGAATGTTGTCGAAGATGCCGCGTCCCTCATGAACGGCCGCGACGATGCTCGCGAAGTTGTCATCCGTCAGCACCATGTCGGAGGCTTCGCGCGTGACCTCGGTGCCCGTCTTGCCCATCGCGATCCCGATGTGCGCTTCCCGAAGCGAGGGCGCGTCGTTCACGCCGTCGCCTGTCATGGCCACGACGGCACCTCTCGCCTTCCACGCGCGGACGACCTTGAGGTCGACGAGACGCGCGCCTCCACTCCGCGCGGAACGAGCGGGCAGTTCGGCATCTCCGGCACGTCGTGCCCGAGCGACGCGTTTCGAGCGAGGTGGCAGTCGACGACGCGCTGGAGCCATTCGGCTGTCATGCCTTCGAGCGCGCGAAAGGTGACGATGGCGCCGACGGTTCGTTCCGTCGGCACCTTCGCTCGAGCGTCGGCCTCCGGGATCGTCAGTGGTCCAACGCCGATGATGTCCTCGGCATGCTCGAATGGGCTCATGTCTCTATCGTCGGGCGCGATCCCCGCGCATGTTCTGGCCTCGGCTTCTTTGAGCGCCCGGGAGGCCGCACGATGGTTCGCCGCGTGACGGCGATGCTCTTCCGCTTGGCGTCGATGCGTGTTCGTCGCGTTCGTCACGGACGTCCAACAGATGTCGCTCCAGACGAGATCTCGCCGCGCGGCCGAACTGCCGGGCCGACAGCGCAGCCGCTCGACGTCGGCTTGGGAGTCATACTGCCTGGCGTGCGCTGTTGCCTGTCGGTCTTCTTCCTCAGCGCGAGCCTCGTGCTCTTCCGTGCTCATGTCGTGGGGGCGTGCGCCGGGCGTCGCCGCGGTGCATCCTAGAAAAGGGAGACTGATCAAGAACGTGACGTGACTGGTGTTCAACATGATCCGCGTGCTCCCTCGCTCGATGAGGTCGAGCGATCAACGTTGCTCGGTGATGCCGGCGATCGGCGTGACGTGGGCCCGCGCCCACGTCGGGTTGCGATGTGCAAAAGCACAGCTCATGCCACCTCGCCCGGAGCAGCGCTCTCGTCGCTTCCTTCCAGAGCGCGCGCTACCGGTTCGGAATCGCCGCTCCCAAGGGGTGACATCGACGGAAGAATTTTTGTAACTCGAACAGGTACAGTGTGGTCACGACGGATGCGTCCGCCTCAGTCGTAGCGCGAAGCGTTTGCTCGTCGACCGCTCGAGGGCGCAGGGCCGAGGACGCCCCGAGCGCGGATCTCTGCGCGGTCGCCCCGTGGCGCGCCGGAAGCTCGACGTGGAAGGCCCCGCCCCCCGATATGTTCTCGGCCCAAATCGTCCCGTCGTGCTCCGCGATGATCCGCCTGCAGTAACCAAGAAAGCCACCGGCCCCACCGCCCGAGGTCCCATTGGGACTTCGCGGCGAGGGCGAAGTCTGGCCCGGCTCTTGCTCTCCGAGTCATGACAACGGCCGACACACCGGGGCGCCTGGTCGGCACCCCGGAGACAGGCCTCGAATCCGAGCTTCGAGAGGAGCAACTCATGAGCGCGGCCGGATCCTCGTCGGCGATGAACATCCTCGAGCTCTTCAAGCAGATACCGTCCCGTGACACGTCAGCGTGGACGCGATGAAGCTGGGGGCGAGCTTTCATCAGGCAACGATTGGCCCCTTCGACGCCTTTGTCGAAGAGATCAGGTTTTCGTTCGAGTGCGAGCACGTCGGCTGTGACTGTTACGGCCCGTGCTGCGAGGGGCGCATTCACGCAGTGAAGGTCACGACGTTCGGCCGAAGTTCGGACGCCAGCGACGCCAGGCCCTCGCGACAGCATCCCTCGAGCGCTTCTTCAATGACTCCGTCGCCCGGATCTCCGGGCGGCGTCTTCCACGCGTCCGCGCGTGCAATCGAAAGGAACGGCGAGACAATGACAACCAAGAACGAAAACAAGACCACGCTTCACCTCAAAGCCCCGCGAGCCGAACGCGTGTTCCTGGCAGGGAACTTCAACGAGTGGAAGACCGACGCGCTCGCCATGCGACGCTCGAAAGACGGCGACTGGTCGATCGACCTCGCGCTGCCTCCAGGTCGCTACGAGTACAAGTTCGTCGTCGATGGAAACTGGTGCTGTGATGTTTCGAACGATGCCGTCGTCGAAGCGATCGATTCGGGCGTTCCAAACGACTTCGGCACGATGAATCGGGTTCTCGAGATCCGGTCGTGAGCAAACTGCGGATGACGTTCGATCGAGCTCAGCCAATCTTCGTTTTGATCGCGGTCGCCGCCCTTTCGACGAGATGCGGCGCGGGCCAGGAGCCAGCCCTCGACGCGGCCGATGCGACCGCTGTGGATGCAAGCGGCCTTGCGGATGGTGGGCCGGATGGGTCAGCCGGCAGTGTCTGCGTCGAGGGCTGTTCACCGAGCCAGGTCTGCTGCCTTGATCAGCACGGTCACTTCCCACGTTGCGTCGAAGGGGTCGAATGTCCAGCACCACTTCAGGCTCCGCGAGATGGAGGGTGAAGAGGACCCGCCCATGAAGGAGAGTAGCTACGGCATCGCCTCGGCCCCGATCAATCAAAAGGTCGATGCTACCCGGACGACAGTCCAAGCCAAGCAGCTCTGGATACTTCAACCCCGGACTGTTGGTCCCGGTGAGTCGGCAGAAGTGAAGTGGTCGTCCCCGCCGTCTAGCGCCTCGCGCGCCTCCTTCACGAGCCACGGCACCATCAACAGTGCCGCCGCAGGATCCGCCCACCACCATCCGGCGGCCGCGTTGGCGGCCAACCCGAGGAGCAGCGTGAACGACAGGTACGAGCACGCGATCGTCTCCTTCGCCTCGGCCCTCAGCGCCGCGCTCCCGATCTCGCGCGCCGCGCGCAGCTTCGCCCACGACACGAGCGGCATCACGACGAGCGAGGCTGCGGCGAGCACGATCCCGATAAGGCTCACCTCCGGCGCATCGGCACTCCAAAGCGTCCAGGCCGACTGCCCGGTGACATAGGACGCCAGTGCGACGAAGGTGAAGCCGACGAACTGGTGCACGCGGAGCTCGGTGCGCTCGAGGGTCTCCGCATCAGCGCCCCGGGCCTCCACCCGAAGGCGCCACAGCAGGACGCTCGCGGCCGCCGTCTCGATCATGCTGTCGAGGCCGAAGCCCACGAGCGCGACACTGTCGGCCGCAGCCCCCGACCACAGCGCGATGACGGCTTCGATCACGTTGTAGCCCAAGGTCGTCCCAACGAGCCACGACGCGATGCGCATCCAATCGCGTGAGCGAGTCGCGCTCGGCGTCTCGCCGGTTTGCTGCGCTGGATTTCGTTCGTTCACACTCAGATCGCTCCCTCGCCCCGATCGCCGGTGCGGATCTTCACGACCTCGGAGAGGTCATGCACGAAGATCTTCCCGTCGCCCATGTTTCCGGTCCGTGCGGCTGCGGCGATCGCCGTGACGACCTCATCGGCGATCGCCGCAGGGACCACGACCTCGAGCTTGGTCTTGCGCACGAAGGTGCAGCCGCCCTCCTCGACCGTCTCGCTCGCGCCGGCGCCGCGTCCTTTGCCCCACCCCATCACCTGCGAGACCGTGACTCCTGGCAGGCCGTCGATCGCTCGCAACGCGTCGCAGACCTTCTGGAGCATGAAGGGTTGGATGATGGCCTTGATCTCTTTCATGGAGTCCTCCTACATCTCGACGTCCACACGCCGTCCGGCGAACCAACCGTAGACCGCGGGCAACACGAAGAGCGTCAGCAGCGTGGACGTCACCAGGCCGCCGATCACCACGGTCGCCAACGGCCGCTGGACCTCAGCCCCGGAGCCGCTCGAGATCGCCATCGGTACGAAGCCCAGGGCCGCGACCAGCGCCGTCATCAGCACCGGCCTCATCCGCACGATCGCGCCCTCGCGCGCCGCCTCGAGCGCCCCGAGCCCTCGCTCCTGCTCGAGCTTGCGAATGTAGCTGATCAACACGACGCCGTTCATCACCGCCACCCCGAACAGCGCGATGAAGCCCACCGCCGCGGAGATCGAGAAAGGCATCCCGCGGACCGCCAAGGCCGCGATTCCGCCCGTGGCCGCTAGAGGCACGTTGAGGAAGATGAGGAGCGCGGGCCGAGCCGCGTCGAACGTCCCGTAGAGCAGCACGAAGATGAGCAGCAGCGCCAGCGGCACCACGATCATCAGGCGCTGCGAAGCGCGCTCCAAGTTCTCGAACTGCCCTCCCCACTCGACCACGTAGCCGGGCGGCATCTTCACCGACGCGATCGCGCCTCGCGCCTCGGCCACGACCGTCGCGATGTCGCGTCCGCGTACGTTGAGTTCGACGGAGATCCGGCGCTGGATGCGCTCGCGGCTGATCTGCGCGGCCTCGGGCTCGGTGTCGAGCGTCGCGAGCTCCCCGAGCGGCAGCAGCCGGCCGCCGCTCGAGGCCACCGGGATGCGCGCGATCCGCCCCTCGTCGTTGCGCACTTCGGCCGGGAAGCGGACCTGGAGCGCAAAGCGCCGCTCGCCCTCCAAGACCATCCCCACCTGCCGGCCCCCGAGCGCCTCCACGGCCGCGAGGACCTCGTCCGCATTCACGCCATGACGAGCGATCGACCGCCGGTCCACGCTGACCGTCAGGATGGGGAGGCCGGAGATCTGCTCGACCTTCACATCGTCGGCGCCCGGCACCGAAGAGACGGCTCCCGCCACCTCGGCGCCCAAACGGCTCAGCACGTCGAGGTCCTCCCCGTAGATCTGAATCGCCACGTCGGAGCGCACGCCCGAGATCAGCTCGCTCACGCGGAGCTCGATGGGCTGCGAAAAGCCAAAGGCCGCGCCCGGCACCCGCTCCGCGAGCACGTCCTCCATCGCCTCGATGAGCTCCTCACGCGACGCGTACTTCCACTCCTCCCTGGGGCGCAGCATCACGAACACGTCGCTCATCTCGACGCCCATCGGGTCGGTCGCGATCTCCGGCCGGCCCGTCTTCGACACGATCGTCGCGATCTCCGTCGGAAAAGCCGCGAGGAGCACGCGCTCGGTCATCGTCGACTGCGCCGCGGCCTCGTCGACGGACACCGACGGCAAGCGCCACATCTGTACGGCGATCGCGCCCTCGTCGAGGCGCGGGATGAACTCCGCGCCCATCCGCGAGGCGATCCCGAGCCCGAGCACGAAGACCAACGCCGCTCCGCCCGCGACGACCGAGCGGAAGCGAAGGGACAGGCCGAGCAGCGGCTCGTACCCGCGGCGCAAAAGGCGCACGAACCAGGTCTCGTGGTGGCGCAGCGGCTTGCGCAGGAAGAGCGATCCGAGGACGGGGACCAGCGTGAGCGCGAGGACGAGCGAGCCCCCGAGCGCGAAGATCACCGTCACCGCCATCGGGCGGAACATGCGCCCTTCGACGCCGGACAGCGTCAGGATCGGCAGGTAGACGATCATGATGATGCCGACCGCAAAGGCCACGGGCCGTGCGACCTCCGTGGTGGCCTCGGCCACGAGCTCCCGGGGCGACTTGCCGGAGCCTTGCTTCTCGGACATGAGCCGGAAGACGTTCTCGATCATCACGACGGAGCCATCGACGATCAGCCCGAAGTCGATGGCGCCCAGGCTCATCAGGTTCCCCGAGACGCCCGCGCGCACCATGCCGATGAACGCGACCAGCATCGACAGGGGGATGGCCGAGGCCACGATGAGGCCGCCGCGTAGGCTCCCGAGCATCAGCAAGAGGACCGCGATGACGAGCAGGCCGCCCTCGAGGAGGTTCTTCTCGACGGTGTGGATCGTTCGCCGGATGAGGTCCGTGCGGTCATAGAAGGTGTCGATCGTGACGCCGGCGGGGAGGCTGCCGCGGATGGCGTCGACCTTCGCGCGCACGCGATCGACGACGTCTCGGGAGTTCTCGCCCATGAGCATCATGACGATGCCGGCCACCGCCTCTCCGCGCCCGTCGCGCGTCACCACGCCTTGCCGGACCATCGGAGCCTTTCGCACCGCGGCGACGTCGCGGACGTAAAGCGGGACGCCCTCGTCGCTCGTCCGGACGACGACCTCGCCGATGTCTTCGAGCGTCTTGATGAGCCCCTCGCCGCGGATGACGACCTGCTCTCGGTTGCGCGCCAGGTACGCGCCGCCGACGTTGCGGTTGTTCCGTTCGAGGGCGTCGAAGAGCTGCGAGAGCGGCAGATCATGGCTCAACAGCGCGGCGGGATCCGGAGCGACCTCGTACGTCTGGAGCTCGCCCCCGAAGGTGTTGATCTCGACGACGCCGCGCACGCTCTTGAGCTGGTAGGCGACGAACCAGTCGAGGAGGGTCCTGAGCTCCATCGGCGACCAGCACTCGGGCGTGTCGATGCCGCCCGGATCTCGTGAGGTCGGGCACGACGGTTCGCCCCGGACTTCGAACTGGTAGATCTCGCCGAGGCCCGTGGCGATCGGGCCCATCTCTGGCGTCCCATAGCCCTCCGGGATCGCCTCTTTGGCTTCGACGAGCCGTTCCTGGACGAGCTGGCGGGCGCGGTAGATGTCGGTCCCCTCGTCGAAGACGACGGTCACGGCAGAGAGCCCGAACTTCGAGACGGAGCGGATCTCCGCGACGTTGGGGATGCCGGCCATCGCGGACTCGACCGGGAAGGTGATGAGGCGCTCGACCTCGAGGGGGGCGAGGGCCGGCGCGGTCGTGAGGATCTGGACCTGCTCGTTGGTGACGTCGGGGACGGCGTCGATCGGGAGGCGCAGCATGTGCTCGACACCGGCCGCGACGAGCAGCAGCCCGAGCACGACGACGAGGAAGCGGTTGCGGAGGGACCACGCGACGAGCTTGGCGGCCATCACTCCTCCTCCCCGAGCGTGGCTCGCAGGAGCTGGCCCTTGAGCAGGAAGCTCCCGTCCGCCACGACCTCGTCGCCCGCGGCCAGGCCGTTGAGCACCTCGACGGAGTCGCCGGCGCGGTCGCCGGTGTGGATGCGGCGGAGCTCGAAGGTGCCTTCGCCGACCTTTACGAAGACGGCTCGGTGGCCGTCGACCTCCTGCACCGCCGCCCATGGGATCGCGAGGAGGTGGCGGGGCTCGTGGTCGTGGGCCCCCTGGACGCGCGCGGTCGCGAACATGCCTGGGCGAAGGCGATGCCCGGGGTTCGGCAGGACGACGCGAACGCCGACCGACCGGGTGCGCTCGTCGAGCGTGCCATCGATCTGGGCCACCTTCCCGGCGAAGACCTCGCCGGGGAACGCGCGGACCTCGATCTGGACGGCCTGGCCGACGCGCACGAAGCGCAGCTCGCGCTCGTAGACGGACGCCTGCACCCAGAGCTGATCGAGGTCGACGATGTCGACGACGGTGTCGGCGGGCTGCACCCACTGGCCCACGTGGACCGATCGCGCCACGACGGTGCCGGCGATCGGGCTTGCGAGCCGGACCCGAGCGGGATTGCCGGGTTCATCGGCGCCCTCGGCCTTCGCCTCCGCGCCGAACGTGGCCAGCCTCGTGAGCGCCGCCGACATGTCGGCCTCGGCGATGACGAGCGCGGCCTCCGTCTCCTCGACGGCCCGCCGCGAGGTGATCTCGTCTTGCAGGAGTTGGCGCTGGCGCGTCAGCGCGCGGGTGGCGACGTCCCTGCGGGCGCGGGCCGCGATGAGGTCTGCGCGCGCGCGACCGACCTCCTCGCTCTCGAGGACGACGAGCGTCGTCCCCTTGGCGACGGCGTCGCCGACGTTCGCGGGCACCTCCACGACGCGGCCGGCGGCGCGAGGTCCGACTGTCGCTCGTCGATCGGGCACGGGTACGATCTCGGCCGGCACCTCGAGCGACGGCTCGACGTCGCGGACCTCGGCCTTGGCATACGTGAGGCGCAGGGTCTCGAGCGCCTCTGGGTTCACGGAAAGGCGATCCGGCTCGTCCTTGCGGGGCTCGTCGGGCTCGCCTTCGCTCTCGGGCGGGCTCGCCTTCGTGCAAGCGGCGAGGCTCGCCGCGACGATCCACATGGTTACGCGATGAAAGTCGTTCACTGTGCACCTCCGAGGGACGAGGCCCCGTGGGGCACTTGGGGTACTTGGGGCAGGTGGGTGGCCGCGAGCAGCCGGGCGCGGGCGATGGCCAGGGTCAGCCGAGCTTCGACGTGGCCCGCTCGGCCCTCCAGGACCTCGCGCTGGACCACGATGACCTCGGGCAAGCCGACCTCGCCGGCCCTGAGGGCTCGCTGAAGGAGCTCGGCCGTCTCCTCTAGAGCGCGAAGCACCTCCGCGTCGTACAGGGCGACCGCGGCCTGGGCCTGCTCCAACGCGAGCCAGGCCAGGCGGACCTCGGTCGTGAGCTGCAGCAGGAGCGCCGCGCGCTCGGCCCCCAGGCGATCGACGACCGCCCTGGCTCGCGCGCGCTCGCCTTGGTTGGTGTCGAAGAGCGGCACCGGCACGCCAAGGCCCGCCATCGCGGTGTCCGCGCCCTCGTCGCGGCCGTACAGGACACGGGCCGTCAAGTCAGGCCAGGCCTCCGCGTCCGCGAGACCGATCGTCGCCCTCGCCGCCTCGAGCTCGTGGTCGACGGACGCGAGGTCCGGCCGCGCGGCGACCCGCGCCGCGACCTCGGCGAAGGGAGGTAGCGCGCCCTCCGTCGGGAGCTCGCCCGCGAGGGCGAGCTGGCCGTCGGGCTCGAGCGCGAGGAGCTTGGCGAGCTGGGCGGTCTTGGCCCGCTGATTTGCGCGCGCGGCGAGCATGAGCCGCTTGGCCTCGGCCCCGCGAACGCGGCTCGCTCGGACGTCGAGCGGCGTGCCTTCGCCCGCGTCGAGTCGCTTCTGGGCGAGCTCGAGGAGCTGGGACGCGAGCTGCTCGTTCTGCTCGGCGAGCCTGAGCCGCTCGGCGGCCGCGAGCGCCTCGAAGAAGGTCTCGGCTACGGCCAGGTCGATCACGCGCTCCACGTCGGCAGCGGTCGCGCTCGAGGCCTCGACCTCGGCGCGCGCCTTGTCGAGGCGGTGGCTCCGCTGCCCACCGAGCTCGAAGCGCTGGCTCGCGCCAAGCTCGATGGCGATCGTCGTCGCCTCGCCGCGGCCCGGCAGCCGCGGTCCGGCGGCGAGCTCGACCTCCGGGTTGTCGGCGAGCAGGACGCTCGCGCCGATCAGGTCGCCCCTGGCTTCACCGATCCGGAGCCGCGCGGCGGCCACGAGCGGATTGTTCGCCCTCGCGCGCGCCACCGCCGCGGCGAGCTCGAGCTGAGGGGGCGAGTCCGCGCGCCCCCGCCCGGACCAAATCAAGAGCGCGAGGACACCGAGCCCTCGCGCGGAACGAATGAACGGAGCCCGTTCGGGGAGGATACCCCCGCCGGGCAGCCTCGCATCGCGAGGCGCAATTCCAAGGACCACGACCACATCTCCCATCCGTGACGGGACGCCGAGCAGACCGCTGCGGCCTCTCAAGCGCGCCCGTGACCACGAGCCGAACGGCGCGGGCCGGTCGGACCGCGCTAGGAAACCGGGTTCGAGCTCAGGCTTGGCGCGGCGGGTGGAAGATGCGCTGGGCGATGTCGCTGGGGTTCAGGTCCTCGGCGCGCGGACCGAGGTCGGACCTTTGGCCCGCAGGGCGCGCGCCTACTTCGACGTCCACCACCGGAGGGGCGAGGGCGTGCGCTGGGCAGCAGGGGCAAAGACAGCCGCCGCCGCAAGGGTCGCCGCCCTGGGGCACGGATTCCGGGCACGGGTGCGACCCAGGAGGCGCCAAGACCGCGAGCGACCCCTCGAGCTGCCCCGGCGGCAGGACCTCCCACGGGAACGCGGACAGCGTCACGGCGAACATGAGGATCGACGCGAGGAAGCGGCGAATCATCTGCCGGCCCTGGGATCTCGAAGGGGGTTAGCCATCTTGCCGGCCGCTCCTCGGAGCGGGGTGCGCGAAGGTAGTTGCGCGAGGAGAGGCTGTCAACCTGGAGCCCACGTCCGCAGGGGTTCCGCACGCTGATTTCGCTGCCGAAAATCGGCCCGCGACCCGGTCC
>CAYXDO010000082.1:0-47244 GCA_964463485.1 uncultured Myxococcales bacterium
CAGCCGTCGTTGCAGTCCGGGACTCCGTCGCCGTCGCCGTCCGAATCCGGGACGCCGCAACCGCAGACTCCGGGCTCGGTCTTGTTCGGGTCGGCCGGGCAGTTGTCCTCACAGAGCGGGTCGGTGACTCCGCATCCGCAGAGCCCAGGAGAAGTCTTGTTCGGGTCGGCCGGGCAGCCGTCGAGGCAATTCAGCACGCCGTCGCCGTCCGTGTCGAAGTCCGCCACACCGCACCCGCACGCGCCGGGCGCGACCTTGGATGGGTCGGCTGGGCAGAGGTCGGTGCAGTCGAGCGTACCGTCGCCGTCCGTGTCGAGGTCCGCCACGCCACAGCCGCAGACACCCGGCGCCGACTTGCCTGAGTCGGCCGGGCACCCGTCGAGGCAGTCGGCGGTGCCGTCGCCGTCCGTGTCGACGTCGGAGACCCCGCAGCCGCACACACCAGGCCCGACTTTGGATGAGTCGCCAGGGCAGAGGTCGGTGCAGTCGAGCGTACCGTCGCCGTCCGTGTCAGCGTCGGAGATCCCGCAGCCGCACAGGCCGGGCGCCACCTTCGCTGAGTCGGCCGGACACCCATCGAGGCAGTCGGCGGTGCCGTCGCCGTCCGTGTCGAGGTCGGAGACTCCGCAGCCGCACGCGCCGATACTCACCTTGTTGGGATCGGTCGGGCAGGCGTCGACACAGTCGGCCGTGCCATCGCCGTCGCCGTCGCCGTCGGACACGCCGCAGCCGCAGACGCCGGGCGAAGTCTTGTCCGGATCGTCCGGGCATGAGTCACCGCCGAGGCAACCCACGCCCGGGCTGCACTCGTTGGGCGCGCACGTCGAGTCTGGGATGCAATACACGCAGGTGCCCGCCTCCTGGGCGCAGAAGCGCCCGGGATCGCACGTGGCGGCTTCGGAGCACGCGCGCGGCGATCGGTCGAACTCACAATTCAGCGCGATGGGCTCATCACAGGCGTCGGCGCCGGGCCCCCCGTCGATCGAGTCCGTGTCGCCGCCGCCCAGGAGGTAGTCGTTGTCTGGGCCGCCCTCGAGCTTGTCGTCGCCTTCGTTCCCATCGATGACGTCGTTGCCTGGGCCGCCGTCGACGCGGTCGTTGCCGTCGCCTGCGCCAATGACGTCGTCTCCGTCGCCGCCGCGAATGAAGTCATGGCCGTTGCCGCCGACGACTCGGTCGCTCCCTGCGCCTCCGTAGAACCGGTCATTGCCTTCCCCGCCGTCGAGGAAGTCATCGCCGTCGCCGCCGTTCAGATAGTCATCGCCTGGGCCGCCGACGAGTTGGTCGGCTCCGCCCGAACCCAGGAGGACGTCGTGGCCGAGGCCACCTTGCACCAAGTCGGCCCCCTGACCGCCGTCCACGAAGTCATTTCCGTCGCCGCCGTCGAGGTCGTCGTCGTCCCCCTGGCCGTAGATTTTGTCGGCGCCCGACTCGCCCCGAACGAGATCGCGTCCGGGTCCGCCGACGAGGTAGTCATTGCCCGCGACGCCGAAGAGTTGGTCGTCTCCCGCAAACCCGAGGATGCAGTCGTCGAGCGCGGTGCCGACGAGCACGTCGTTGCCGGGCGTCCCTTGGATCACGTTGGAGCCGATCGGACAGCTCGCCGCGGTGGTGAGCCCTTCCGCGTTGACGCCCGTCTCGACGGCTTCGCCGCACGCGACCAACGCGGCAGCGGTTGCGGCGAGTCGAAGAATGCCTTGCCCTCTCATTCGGTCCTCCTCGGGCGCGGCGGCGCCCTGCTCTGCGGCGTTAGCCCACATCGGACTTGTCTACAATCGAGGAGTCGGGGCGCGACAATCCGTCCCACCCTGCGGCTCAGGACGCCTCGAGGGCGGGACGCGCGAGGCGGCCGTGTTGCGCGTGCCGGCACTTCCCTTGCCTCGGCTCTCTCATGAGCTCCGCTCTCGACGATCGACGAAAACAGAGGGATCGATGGGTCGACAGGCGGGAGCGATCCAAAGCGTGGCCATTGTGCCGACGCGGCGCGCATCTCCTCCGAGCGGCAGATCGTCGAGCGTCCGATGGAGCCCAAGAAGAAGGTGGGTTCGCGGAGGATCAATCGCTCAGCGGAAGCTCCCATTCGAACCCAACTCCGGTGCGGAACGAGAAATCCACGGACGTAGCTCCGCATCCATCGACGCACAGCCATTGGGCACCGAAGCCCAAGTTTCCAACTCCTGAGACCGCGCCGACCACGGGCACGACGACGCGACCTTCCACCAGCGCGGCGATCGAGATCGCTTCTTGGCGTTGCCCATCCGAATCCTTCTTGAAAGTCACGGAAGGTCCGGCGAGGGCGGCCACCTGCAACTCAGGCTGCCCGTCGAAGACGACGTACCCAACACCGAGTTGCGTCTCGAACGCGTCGGCGACGAAGGTGACCTCGCTCGCGGTGAGCTCACCGGCTCCGTGATTCCACGCGAGCTCGAGAATTCCGTGCCACGGGCCTGCGCCAAGGCGGCCCGAAAGGCCCGCGCCGGTCTTGATGTTCATCTCTCCTGGTCCACCTGCGGGAAAGGTGAGTACGTGCGAGTCCAGTCCGAGGCCCAGGTAACTCAACGGCGCGGGTGACGGGTCGTCGAGCTGAGAAGTTAGCTCCCTTCGAACCGGCACCGGGAGCAGATCACCCTCCGAAAAAACCGTGTCTCCTTTCAGGCGAACGGCGTCGGTGGCACCGAGGCGCGACAGCAGCATCGTGGCGGCCCCGGCGGCGAACCGCCGCCACACCGGCGCGCTCGTCGTCGTCCTAGTCATCGTCGCATAGACATGGTTGAGCGGCAAAAGCGCGTACGCGGCCATTTCTTTCGCGGGGTGAATCACGGCGTAAGGCAGGTAGCCAGCCGTGAAGACTTCATGACGCCCTGGACCGAACAGTAGCCTCGATCCTGATACTCGTCGATAGTCCAGAAAAGCGGCGTGTTTGTCCCCGCCCACCCCAAGCACGGTGGCCGGTCCAGACCCACCCTGCCCCGCCAGCACTTGAGGAATGACGGCCTCCATTTCCGCGTAGGTGACCACGCCGTCCTCGTCGAAATCGGCCTGTCCGAGCGCTGCCGAACGGACCGCGTAGCTGAACAACCCACCAAGGTCGCTTCGTTCGAAGGTCGCCTGACTCCCGTTGGTCGCGAGAATCGCGCCGACGTTGGGATGGGTTTCGACGAAGCGCGTGGTGTTCGTTCTAGGTTCGTCGAACCGCTTTCGGACCCGACGACGAGGTCCGAAACCTCCCCGCGTCTCTAGGAGGAACGCACTCTGACAAGCATCGACGATGAGATGAACGCGGTTGGGTGCGAGCCTGTCGAGCACGCGCTCGCCGAGCATCGCCCCGTCGATGACACCCTCTCGCGACGCCGAGTCTCGAGCTCCAGGTTCGGGCTCCAGAAAGAGGTCCGTGCGAATCACGTCCCCGAGCCGTCGTCGGCCGTGTCCTGAGAAGTAGACATAAATCTGCGCGGGGCTCGACCGAAGGGTGGCCTCCTGCTGAATTCGGCCGGCGGCCTGCTCGAGGGCGGCGAGGGTAGGCGGTCGAGGCTCGAGCTCCGGATGCAGCGCCAACTGAGCTTCGTCCAACCGCACCAGCACTTCCATGCGACGCGGAGAAAGGACGGAGAACATCTCGGCCATGCGAAGAACGTCCTCGTCGACCGAGCTCAGCGCCGGAAGGCCTAGAGCAACAGGGGCCGTAGGGTGCCCAACGAGAAGAACGTAGACATCCGGTCCGGACTCGTTCGCGAGGAGAGTCGAAATGATCCATACGCCCCACGATCCCATGCAATTGAGCACGATATCACGGAAGATCTCGAGTACCGTACGCGGTCGTTCCCCAGCCAGTCGGCGGAAAGTCCTTGCCTTTGTTTAGGGCATGGACATTGAGCGCTGGCCCAAGTCGTTGACAGGGAAAGACGGGAACCCTTCCGCTAGGCCAATGACCAACACGGGGCCCCTGGGCCGCGCCGCCGAGCGCGACGAGCTCGAAGCGACCTCTGCGAGCCTCCTGCGCCGACTCGTGTTCCTTTCTGCCGAGCCTCCGCCTCATGACAGCGAGTTGGAGCTCCTTGGGCGTCGCCTTCTTGCCCCCGTGAGCAATGGCCAAGCTCTCGACTTGCTCGACGCCGTGGCCGAGTTGGCGAGTCTGCGACATGACGGACAAGACCGTTCGGACAGAGCCGGGACGCTCTTTGTCGCCACGACGAGTCAGTTCGCCCCGGGACCGGTCTGGAGATGCCAGCATTCGCGCTGCCTCGACGAGGCGCTACGCTTGAGGAGCTCGCGGCCCCTCGTCCCGCTCGACGAGGTCTCGAGGTGGAATCACGTCGTCACGGCGCTGCTCATGGCCGACATCGCGGTGACGATGTTGAGCTTGACGCTCCGCCGGGGATGGGACGCGAAGGGCGTCAGCTACGATGCGCTGGCGAGCGCCCTGTTCGAGCCAGATACACGAGATCGTGCGGGCCCGATCGTTCAACCGCTCCGATACCTCTTGGCTGCCAGAGACGCCCTCGGCGTTCCCTCCGACAGGAGAGCGCTCGCGAAGGCGGCGGGCGCCCACGGAGGAGGAGAAGCGATCCGAAAAGCCCTCGAGCGGGCCTCATCTGGAGCGGTCCAGGACGTAGTTCTGCTGCTCGAAGGGCCTGCCGCTCCGTTCGATGATTTGCTCGCACTGCACGCCGTGGTGCTGGCTCGCCGGTTGAGGCTCGTGGACTCTGCCGGCTTCGACGGCGCCAGCTTCACGGGCACCGCCCCGCACTTCGTCAGCGGCTCTCAGGCGGCGCCTGAAGCGTCCTCCACACCAGGCGTGGCTCCGACGCAAGCGGAGACCACAACTCCAGGCGGGGCGCTCAACTCGAAGCCCCAGAAGCGAAGAATGGGGCTCGCCATCGCAGGTTTGGTCTGCGCGCTCCTCATGATCCTGTGGCCCCGCCCGCGCGTCGAATGGACGGCGAAGGGTCCGAAAGTCGAGCTGATGCTGGTTCGCGGAGATAACCAACCCTGTGGAGTAGGCGAGCGCTGCGTGTGGATCCCGAAGTCCCAGCCACTCACGTTCCACTATCGACGCGATTCCGATTCGCGGTTCCGGTTCGCCTACTTCGTCGGAGTTGGGCCAGACGGGGAGCCTGAGTTGCTATTTCCAGCGCCCGGTACCTCCGCTGAGATTCCAACCTCGATCCAGGATGAGTGCAGTGCGTCGGGCATCTGTCCGCTCGGCGGAGGAGAGTTCCCTGACGCTGCGCCCGGCGGGGCGACCGTGTATGCCGTGCTCTCCGAGTCGAGCCTCGACACGGAATTGCTCTTGCGATGGGCCAGGAACCCGAAGACGAGCTTGCCTGGAACCGAAGTGAGTAAGTTCGAGCTAGAGGTGCGGAAGTAGCGCTCGGGACACGGCGAGTCGTCGGTTGCTTGCAAGACCTCCGACTCGACCGGGCCTCGCTCTCATTCGACGCGGTACTCGACTTCGAGCTCGACGCCGGAGAGCTCGATGGCGGCCGGCTCGCCGATTTGGTCCTGAGTCCCTCGCGTCGTGAGGAGGAAATTCAGGTCGTTGTCCCGTGCTTTGACCCAATCTGCGGCTTCCGGCAGCGAGGTCTCAGCCTCGTCACTCTCGCCGGACGTGTGGCCTCCGACGCTCTGCCACTCGCCCGCTTTGGCGTTCCAAGCCATGACGATGACCCCCGTTCCTCCGGTGCCGGCGACTCCGCCCGAAGTGCTTCGAAGAACGAACCTCGAAGGCACTCCCGCCGCAATTCCGAGGGAGCTCAGCTTGAAATTGACGATCATTCCGGGCTGTTGACCTTGCCCGAGGTCGAGGTCCCACGTGTCGCCGAGCGCCCGCTCCGTGGCGTCGCGGCCACCGAACAGCACAGTCCGCTTTCGCTCCGGATCGTACGCAAAGCCGTGAACGAACCTGGGCACGGGCACCTGAGTCAGCGGCGCGAGCTCTTGCCAGGCGTTGTCCGCTGGGTTGTAGACCCATAAGTCATTGTAGTTGACTGATCCCTGTTGTCCTTGGCCTCCGAACAAAACCGCTCGATCGGCGCTGATGTCGAACGTGAATCCGCTCCCCGTTCTGGCTGCGGGCCCGTCTCGCGCAGCGAGGTCGATGAATCGCCCCGCCCGATACACCCAGGTGTCGTCGAAATTCTCGAGTCGGACCTCACCTCCGAAGAAATAGGACTGACCCCGGCCAGGGTCGTCCGCTCTTCCAAACACGCGGCGAGCCAGCCCCGTTGGGACAGGCGTCAAGTCACTCCAAATCTCTCCATCGAAGCGGCGCGCGGAAGGGATCGCGCCTCCCCAGAACCAACCACTCAGGACAATCCAACCGAGCTCGGGATCGAAGACCGCCCCGCCATCCACGTTCAAGTCGCCAGGCGGCGGAAGCGCCGTCCAGTCGACGCCATTCCAAACCCACGCATCACCTGGACCCCAGCTATCCGCGTTGGCGTCGCAGTGAACGGCGGTGTCGGGCAGCCCACAGCCGTTGGAGACGAATAACCTGCCACCCTCGTCGTCCACCGCGACCGACGCGCCATACCGTGCTGGGGGTCGAGACGAAGTCTCAACCTGAGTCCACGCGCGCCCGTCGAACCTCCAAAACTGATCCGAGATCCCGGTAGCACGAACACCTCCAAACTCGAGAACGCCCCTACCCACGGGATCGCGCACGAGCAGAGCCCGATCAGTCTCTGGGGGCCGATCACCCCAAGTCACGACCGAGTTGCCATCGAACAACAGAACCTCGTCTCGGACCTGGCCGGATGTGTCGAACCCACCCGAGATGACGAGCTCCTCGCGACGTGAGTCCCAGCCCGCCGACGAGCTGGCTCGACCGATTCGATGAGCAAGCCGAGTCCACGTCGTGCCGGAGAGCTTCCACAGATCATCCCCGAGCTCATTGGGCGCGCCGCCCACCAACAAATGACCTTCGGGCACCGACACGAGGACGAAATCCGCGAGCGGGTCAGGTCCGACCGTATCGACTTGGGCCCACGAGGCGCCGTCCCACTGCCACGTATCGGCCAAGAGACGCGATCCCGTTCGACCGCCGAAGAGTACACATCCGAGGAATGAACAGGCCATGGAGTGATCGGCGCGGGGGCTTGGCCCAAGCGCAGGGACACGAGAGAAGCTCGAGCCATCGAACAGCCAGGTCTCGTCGCTGAGTCCGGCTGCCGTGCGGCCACCGAACACGACGGTCTCGCCGCGCCGGGGATCGTAAGACATAGTATGTCCGGAGCGTGCGGAAGGGGTATTCAAGGACTCTAGCCGGCTCCACGTCTGACCATCCCATTCCCAGACGTCCCCGAGGAGCCCTGACGCAGAATCTCCACCGAAAATCGTCACTCGTCCCCGGAGCGCGTCATACGTCATCGCGAAATCCGCCCTAGCCTCCGGGCGAGCCGCGGGTTCGAGCTTCGTCCAGCGATCTCCATCCCATTCCCAAGTCTGGTCGAGGAGTCCTCGTTCGTTTCGTCCTCCGAACAACACGAGGTGCCCTCGTGCGGCGTCCCATGCCGCAGAAGCTCCGGATCGTGGTCCGGGCCGTTCGGTGGTCGGCATTCGTTCCTGCCACACCGCGCCCGAAGTGCGCCGAACCGGCCCTTCCGCCGAGGCAGACAACTTCGTGAGCTCCGATGGGTTCAACGGCCACCCGCTCCGTTCAAGGTCTTGCCACAGGGGCGCTGCCAGTCGAGGCGTCGTCGTCACCTCGATTGGAGAGTCTGCGCTGACGACAGCGCGACGATCGACGATCAGAATCCGTCGGACCAGAGGGACCTCGCCGCGAACCGTGCCTTCGGTGTCGGAGACGGCGGCGACCAACTCATCCTGCGCCGCGTAGCTGAGCTCGACCGGTGCGAAGGATCCGTCTGCTCGATCCGCCCGAGCGCTCCCGAGCGCCTGGTCGCCCGCGCGGACGCGAATACTCCAATTTCGTGGCAATGCGCCGGGCGAGGATTCGACCGTGAGCCGCGGCTCGGAGCTTCGCAGGTCTCCAAACGGTCGTCGCGTAACCCAGACGCGTTCGGGATCGAGCAGCGCCCCGCTTCGACGCGTGGACAAGATCACCTTGCCGACGCCCTTGCTCACGAAGATCGAGCATTCCGCCAAGCCCGCGCACGCGCCCATCCATTCGACGAGCTCGGAGCCAGCGTCGAGCGCGGGGGTGAGTTGCACCGTCGTGCCCGAGTCGAACTTTCGGCAAAACAATCGGTCTTCGTTCGAGGGCGGAGAACACGAAGTGCCCGCGGGGCGAAACACGACCGAGCCAGAGCCTGGCCCTTCGAGCTCGACGGTCAGCTCGACCTCCTCTGACGTTCGAAACTCACTGCTGCACCCGAAAAACCAGATGCCGATACAGGCCCACCTTTTGTACATTTTTCCTCCACCTACGGCTGTGAGCTACCGAACGCCCCCTGCGAGTTGCGTTCACGGCGTGGATAACATGAATTCGAACTCGTGTGTCGCGGCCGGTTATTTCTTTTTCAGTGCTTGGTCCAACCTGCGTCACGGGCACACAAGAGGTCCCGGACTGAGCGACTGATCGCGAGCGAAACCCAAGATGAGAGGGCCTCGATGGACCGAGCTCAAGAAACGGATCGCCTCTTCAGACACGCCACCAATGGACGTCGACTCACCGGGGTCCGTAGAATAGCCGGCGGCTCCAACGAGCGCGCGCCGCACGGCGGGGTTGTAGACGATCATCTTCGTCCCCGGGGCAGGCGCCCGATACCAAGGCATCTCCACCAGCCAGGACTCGTCGACGGTCGGGACGGGGCCGAATTCGGACCTACCGAATCCGTCGGAGGAAAACATCCAGCCCTCGCGCCGTGACATCACGTACTCGCTTGCGCGTTCGGACGCTTCGTAGTGAGCCGCGATGTGATCGAGAGGTCCGCTTGGCCAGACGGCATCATGATCGGTCACCAAATGTCCGAGTCGTCGGACCGAGCCGAGCGAGGGGGTCGCCATGACCCTAGTTTGGCCTCCGGATGAGGTTGAGACGTGACAGCTTCGCGACTCGTTCGGACAGTTAGGCCAAGTCACTTCGAGCTCCACGGGCTCGATCTCGCAAGCACCTCGAGGCAGCGCTACGAAGTCGATCTTGAGCCTATATGGACCAACACGCTCCTTCGCTAACGAGTCGACCCAAGTGTCGACGACGAGAAAATACACCCCGGGTGCCACGGGGCGTTCGAGGCCCACGTTGGCTCGAGCCGCACATGCCTCCGAGTCGAGCGCGCGCAACAAGTGAAGGTCCATGTCGGGCGGGTCCTCAGGGACGTCGTCGAGCTCCGCGGAGAGAATTCCGGCCGCGGGCACGCGAACTTCGTACACGACCTCGGGCCCCCCCTCGTCGTTCGTTGAGCATGAGTAGCGGTCGAGGTAGCGGTCGCCAACCCAGCGCGTGTCCGCGGAATGCTCGAAGGGAAAGGACTCGACCACGATCGGCGCGCATCGCTCGAGACCGCAGCCAGAGTCATGCGGCGAGCCCGCATCGGGCGCTGTCGCGTCTTGGAGTCGTGCGTCGGGAGCAAGCTCCGTTCTCGATCCGCCATCGCCTGGGCGCGCGTCCTGCTGCTCGGGCTCTTCGACCGGAGGTTGGGCGTCCCTGCTGGATGCAAACACAGGCAGCTTCTCGGGGACGGCGCAACTCGAAGCTAGGAACAGCGAGAGGTGGGCCCCCCGAGTCCAAGGTCCAAACAACCGCATTCGCGGGAGAATACACCCATTCAGCGGAAACGGACACGGCACGGGCACGGCATGAGTTTCGGAGCCCTTTTCGGCGACCTGCTCGCGGCGCAACCCGGTCGGACGTGCTCCAGTACCGCGCACCGCCGCCGCGCTTGCCAAGACCGCGAAGGCGACCGGAGGCTCGGTGGGTACGATCGAGGGTCGGTCGCATGTCGCACTCATCGAACGACCTCACGAGGTCGACGGGTTGCAGTGGGACCCTTTTCAACCCAGCTCCGCTGGCGCGGTTGAAAATATTTTCGAAGATCGCTGGTCTTCGCGCCGCCCGGGGGCGATCTCCGCGCAGGCTTGTGTCGGACTCGTCTTCCATCCTATGATGGCGCCCCTGAATGAGTTGCTGCCACTCTGGCTGTTCGCGCTCGCGATGCTGCTGCGTCATCTGCCCAAGATTCTCGGGTGGAGCGTTCAAACCAAGGAGGAAATAGAAGCCCTCCGAAAGCGCCTCCGCGACGATCTCGACGGGCGGATCGCGCGCTTGGTTGCCAAGGGCGAGTTTCCGGGCGAAATGGACCGGCGCCAACTCTCGATTCCGGAAGAAGCCCCAGGGGGCTGTGACGAGGTCAAAATCATTGGCGTTCTTCCTGTTTGGGCGGAGCTCGTGCTTCCGCTCGAGGTCCCGCGCGACGTCGCCGAGCCGCGAGCCCAAGTACTGGCGCGTGCGCTATTCGGGTCCGCGGGGCTCGAGCCAGCACCCCGACCCACGAGCCTGCTGGCTTCAGCCGGGGACCTCACGATTCGCTGCGAAAGCTCGGTACGGCCAGACGATCGCGACCGCACTCTCGCGACGCTGTGCCGCTTCTGGAAGGCATACTCGGTTCGGGGTGAGAAGTCGGCGATCGATGATTTGATCTCGGCGATGAGTGAGGGAGCTCAGTCGCTTCGACACGCAGCGTTCCAGAGTTTGCTCCAAGCTGCGAAGCAAAGAGACTTGACGCTCGAGGCGTCACGAGAGCGCTCGGGCTCCAGACCGCTCATCTTTAGGGTCTGGCAGGCCTTCGTGTATGAGGAGCGCCTGCGACAGCGCGAGCTTTCGGAGTCCAGCAGCGAGCTCGCGGAGGCGCCCCAGACCTTTGAGCTCGAGGGCCGCGAGCTCGACGCGATCTCGTTCTTGGGAGAGGTGGCCTTGAATCGAGGGAGCTGCCAGGAAGCCGACGAGGAGCTCCGCGTGGAGGTCATTCGCGTTTTGGTACACCTCGGTGCAATCAGAGCCATTCGCGCAGTGGTGATGGCGGACCCTCCGGTCGCAATGACCGCGGAGTTGTTGCGCGCACTCGGTTCGGGAAACCTGGGACGCGAGCCTGCGGAGCGTTGGATTGTCGAAGGGCCGACGGAGCAAGTCGTCTCCGCCGCGGCAGAGGTCCTTTCTCGAGTCGGAACGCTCGACTCCTTGGACGCCTTATACGAGGCCCGATCCAGGTGCGGGTCGGCGGCCCTTCGCTCCGAAATCGATTCCGCCATCGGGTCCATTCGAAGGGAGTTTGCGGGCACTCCGGGTTCGCTTGCCATCGCCGACCTGCCGGGAGGCGAGCTCTCCGAGGGCAATTCAGGCGGACTCGCGATACCGGCCGAGCGCTCGAACCGATCGTAGCTGGCGGTTTTCTGGAGCTCGACGCCAGGTCATGGGCGTCGCTTCTGCAGACCGCTCGAGAAGCTCGTTTCGAGCGAGTCTGTCAGTATGCCGAGCGATTGCGAGGAATTTCTCGGCGTTGTTCCATCCGCACGAAGGACGGCCGCTAAGTCCGATTCCAAACTCAGGCACAAACTCCGGCGACACTCGTAGGTTCCAGGAGAGCCGGCTCGAGCAACCCAGCCCTCAGCCGAGCCACGCGGATCCTGAGTACGCGACCCGGTCTCATCGATGGGTAGGTCGATTCGCGGGGTGGAGGCATTGCTTCATGATCCGCTCGACTCCTTCGTACGACCCCCCGGCTGCAGCCTCGACGAAGGCCAGCATCAGCGATGCTCGCTCCGGCGCGCCACTGAGTCTTCTGATACATTTCAGGGTCTCGTCCTTCAACCGGTCCAAGGAGGAAGGAGGCTCCCACTTCTTCGGCGAGGGCGCGACTTCTCTCGTCTTGCCCAGCGCCAGAGTCGCACCGGGAACCAGCCCGAGAAGTCCCTCGGCGGAGCACGGACCCTTCACGTCGGCGCCGCCGATGGAGGTCGCGGTCCGCAAATCATAAATTACCAAGCTCAACACACATTCGTCCCCCAGAGACAGGACAGTCGAGACGATCGTCACGCTGGCGGCCATTGCTCGGCCGAGCTCGAGCTGACACTGCAGCCCGCAGCTCCCGAGCTTCGTGTCGAGGGCCACGTCGGAAGGAACGACGGCGAACCCAGCTCCCGAGATCCTCGCCCGAAGGTACTCATCGAGCACGGGATCCAAACGTGGGGATGACTTCGGACGCACGAGCGCTGGGACGGTCGCAACCGGCGCAGGTAATTGCTCGACGTCGAGAGATCTGGCCAACGAACCGACTCCCCTCGACAGGTCCTTTTCGCCGCAGCCCCCCATCCACGTGGCGGCGGTCGAGACGACGAATCGGCGGGGATCGATTCGCTCGGCGATGAGAAGGCATCGGGTACCGATTCCGAGCAGCTTCCAAGCGACGAAATCGTGAGACTCGGTGTGAACGCAAGCGACACCTCGACACCCGCGAAAGTCTTGCGGCAAGCTCGCCTGCCATACCGACTTGGGAATCACGGCGTGCTTCTTGGACCGCGACAAAAGCTGGGCGAAGGAATCGCCCAATCGCTCGGCGATGGCAGGCGCGAGGCCGACTTTGTCTTCGAGATCGACCAGCGCGATCGCACTTTCTACGGTCGACGTGGCGACCATGAGGGACAGAATCGACCCCAACATGCTAGGAGCATACAGGCCTGAGCCGCGATCCCCAAGCTCGGCCGAGCGGTTCGGCGAGCGTCACTTGAATTCGACTAACCCTCGGCGGAAGATGCGGGAAGTATCATGGGAAGGTGGATGGGCATTTTCGCCGTCGCGGGCTTCTTGTTCCTGCTCCTCAGGCCGTTCCTCGGCGAGAGCAGCGCGGAGAAGGAGCAGCGACTCTTCGACGCGCTCCTCCTCAAGACTCATGGGGACAAAGACCTCGCCCAGCGCCTCGTCGACGCCGAGCGGAAGCGAAATCCGCAGGGCTCCCGAAAGGTCCACATCAAGGAAGCACTCACTCGATGGGATCGTGACAATCGCTGATACGACCCGTCGTCACCGACGCCGCGTGCGCGACGGACCAGCAGACCCTCGCGCCGGTTGTTGGACCTGTCTCCAAACTCATGCCCGAGTTTCACTTCGACCGGAAAATCAGGCCACCCGAAGTCCCGACCACGAGCTCACCCGATCGAGCCTGCGCGGCGGCCGTGATGGTTGCGCCGCCGAGTTGGAATCGACCGGCACTTCCGACGCGGTGGACCGAGCCATTGGCGAAGACGACGCTGAGGCTGCCCCCACGACCCACCACGCGAAGCGGGCGACCTGAGTCACTCTGGGTTCCCTGCGCTGCGACGCCGTTCTCCGAGGCGGCGGGAAAGTCGAGGAGTCCGCCAGCGCCGGGCCGCAGGTGCCAAAGTCGGCCCGTCTCGTTGGTCGCGAAGCTGCGACCGAATGCCCCGATGGATCCGACGTCAGCGCAGTCGACATGGACGGCAGAGAGCGCGAGTGAGTCTTCCGAAGCTGGATTGTAGAGCTCCGGGTCGAGCCGCTCGGCGGAGACACGCGTGGCCTTGGGCGGTTCGGCAAACATCTCGACCTTTACCACCAGCGCTGGGGAGCCTACAGCCCACGCGCCTCCCCCTCCTGCACCGATGTCTAGCCACTGGTGAGTCTCAGGCGCGAGCTCCACGAGCGGGGTCTGAGGGTCGTCCCAATCGACGGTTATGGACAGCAGCTCGTCATCGACGAAGGCGAGCAGCTCGGTGGGGGACGCAACGAGGAATCGCCTCGGCGCGACCTCCGCGACTCTGTAAGTGCCTAGGGGCAACTCGAGCTCGAGCATCTCCACTCGATCGTCTAAAATTCGGACGAGCTGAGTGCGCTCGGAACCGGCGTGAACGGCCAAGTACGCGCTGCGGCTCGAGTCGTACGCGACGTCGATGAGCCGCAGCAAACTCGCTGGAGGCTCCGTGGTCGAGACCAGAGGACCCTCGAGGGCTATCTTCTGGCCCGGAGCGGTGAACACTTCGAACGAGTCCTGACGACTCAGAACCGCAACGACGGGGTACGGAGACTCGGGCCCATGAACTCTCTCGAAGGAAGCGGCCGACTTCGGTCTCACGAAGACCGAAGTCTCGGACACGGCCACCACCCTTCCGAACCCATCGTTGGTCAGGTCCTTGATCCGGTGGTTGGTGGAGAAGACGTCCGAGGTGGCGCGGGGCGGCCCGCAAGCCTCACGCGTGCAACGATAGCTGTCCCTTGCGAGGCCGACGAGCACGCCTTCCGCATCCGCCGCGATGCCGATCCTGTCCTGCTGCCCGAACACCTGGACGACCCGCCATTCCCGCGGACCTTCGAGCTCGTCCGGCGCGGACAGGAGCAAGGTGTCGGCGAGCGCTCCCGACTTCACCCGCCCAAGGACGAACACCGCCTGGTCCGCGACAACCGCGTCGAAGCCTTCAACCCGTCTCCCTTCGATGGACGGCCACTCGTCGAGCCTCCAGCGGTGTGTCCCCCCCAACTCGTCGGAGACGGTTCCGAGCGTCACCCCGCCTGTCCTCTCACGAGTCGAGACCACCAGCTCTCCGGGGGACGGAACGCCTTCGAGCGCGTAGAAGAAGGATTCCTTCCAAACGAGCACCCTCCCGCCCGTGATCCGAATCTTGGCCGGACCGAGCGGGCTAGCCTCGGCCGGGAGCAACCAATCACAACGAGCTGGACTCTCGGGCTCGGTACAGAGTGCGACATCGTGGCCGTCGTTGAATCGTTTGGGGGCCACGAACATGGCCCCGCTGGTCGAGTCGATCGCCAGATCGGACAGGTCTCGGCTGGACTCGAGCGTCGCCATGCGTTCGAGCTCGTCGTCGTAGAGCTCGAGCTCAGTTACGTTCGGTGTCGTGGGGTGGTTCGTGGCCACCAGATAGTGACCAAGCCGGGTGGCTTCGGCGTATTCGACAGGCCCTCGAAAGGGCCTACGCCGCACCATACTTCGCCCGTCGCCAAAGTAGACGACGCCGAAGTGCTCCTCGAAGATCGCGATGGACGCCGAAGACGTGGCGACCGCGCCAACGGGCCAAGCGTCAGCAAGAATCGGCGTCAGCTCGATCGCAGGCAACTCCTCGGGCTCGGGAATCGGGCAGGCGCACGTGCCACGCCTACTCAGACGAACGGCCTGTCGATGATCCTCGCTCGTCGGGATCGGTTGTTCATTTGCGTCCCAACCTCGGGCGGTGGCGAACAGAGGGGGTGGACAACTCTCGCCCGGCACGAGCAGCCACTTCGGCGAGGCGGCCTCGTTGATACAGCGATGACAACCGTCCACGGCGTCGTCGCTCTGTACCACGAGCCCTGACGCGTCGACGGTCCGGCCGTCGAGGTCGACGATCCATTCGCGAGGCAGAGCCCAGGTGTGCACTTCATACTCACCTTCCACCTCGACGCTCGCCGCGCTCTCGTCGAGCAGACCCGCGCTCCGCACCGAGTTGCCTTCGAACACGGCGTAGGCGATCAGTGAGTCTCCGAGGTCCGGCGTCACGAAGCTCGGAGAGCCGCATGAGATCGTCAGAGTCGCGACGAACACCCATCGGCCCTTCGTGGATCGACTTCGGTCCGGGAATTCAACGGAGCGAAGCGAGGCTGCGCAAGACGAGTCAGCGAGCATCGAATCCCGCGAGCTCGACATCGACGGTGACTTGAAGCTTCGCGCCCGCGTAGATCTTCTTCATCACGGGAACGATATCGGGGCTCTCGAAGAGGACGTCGTGCAGGCCTGGCGTGACTCGAACGGGCTCGAGCGGAAGCCGACCGACGATGGAGCCGTCGATTCGAACCGTGAGTCCGGGCGGACCGACGAGGCGCAGCCGGGCGAGCTTGAGGTCCATCCGCGCAAGCTCCGACTTGACGGACGCCACGGACGGATCGTTGTTCGGGGCCGAGGAGAGGAACGCGGCGTAGGCGTTGGCAGCCGCCGGCGCCTTTCCTAGCTTGCGATAGGCCTTCGCCAGACTCAGCGCGGTCGAAGACTCGGGCGCCAAGTCTTGCGCAGCGGACAGTGCCTTGACCGCGTCCGCGACCTTGCCCCTCTTGAGAGCGCGCGTGGCCTCGTCGCGCAACGACTTCGCCCGAGTGACTGGGTCGGGCTCCGCAGCGAACGTCGGACCGGCGATGACGGCGAGCCACAGCAAGGCAAGAATCAACCTCACGCGCCCTCAGTTTCCTGGACTCGCGGCCTTTCGTCGAGCCCCCAGTCGCACAAAATGACGAGGCGAACGGACCCAGCCCCTCGAAGGCCACTCATTCGGAACCGTCGCGGCGGGCCAGGCGATATTCGAGCCGAAACCTCGACCAATCGATTCCCAGCTTGCGCATCCGCGCGCGAAGAGTATGCGGGTTGATTCCGAGCAAGCTGGCCGCGCCGCCCCTCCCTTCGATCCGGCCGCGGGTGAAATCGAGCGCCTCCTCGACATGCCGCTTCATCGCCTCGTCGAGGGAGATGATTTCGTGACGCGAGCGCGACCCGGACGACGCGCTCGCTGACATCGGAGATCCGGCCAACGCGCGTGCGAGGTCCAGCCGCTTGCCGTCGCCGAGGATCGCGGCGCGCTCGATCACCGCGGCGAGCTCGCGCACGTTCCCGGGCCAGTCGTAGGCCAACAGCAGCTCGACCTCGGCGCGCGAGGGCGAGATCGGACCGGCCCCGAGCCGCCTTCCCGCGCGAGCAGCGAAGTGCGCCGCGAGCTCCGGAATGTCGCTTCGCCGCTCCCTCAGCGCGGGTAGAGGAATGATGAACACACCGAGTCGGTACCAGAGATCTTGCCTGAATCGCCGCTCTCCCACCATTTGCTCCAAGTCCCGGTGAGTCGCCGCGATGATTCGTACGTCGACGTGAATGGGTCGGTGCCCACCGACACGCTCCACGACGCCTTCTTGCAGCACCCTGAGCAGTCGAACCTGCGCGTCCAGAGGCAACTCAGCCACCTCGTCCAAGAAGAGCGTGCCGCCATCGGCGCGCTCGAACCAACCCTTTCGTGTACCCACCGCTCCGGTGAAGCTCCCGCGCTCGTGACCAAACAGCTCCGAGTCGATGAGTCCTGGCGAAATCGCTCCGCAATTCACTCGCACCATCGGCCCTCTGGAACGGCGACTTTGGTGGTGGATGGCCCTGGCGACCACCTCCTTGCCGCTGCCCGTCTCTCCGAGAATCAGCACCGGAGCGTCGGTCGGCGCGACCTGAGCCACGCTCCGCATGACGTTCGACAGGCCCGCGCTCGCCCCCACCACCGTGTCGGCGATGTCCTGTCGATCGAGGCGCGACAACAGAGCTCGTTTGTCGGCCTCCAGGGCCTCCCTCAACCGCATGAGCTCCCGCTGCCGATCGTGGTTCACCAGGCCGATCGCGAGGGGTTCGACCAACTCCGAGAGCAATCGCTGCAACTCACCCGGGAGCTCCGCATGGCGGATCAGGAGCGCCCCGGACACGTCGCTCTTCGCGTCGTGGATCGGGGCCGCGGAGAGCCTGCCGGAGACGCCTGCCGGAGCGAGCGTGCGGAGGATCTCGTCGCCCAGACTACCTACTCGAATCTCGCCCGCTCGACACCAACCGGAGAGCGCTCGAGCCGCCTCCGTGGAGAGCTCGGTCCGGGTCGGAGCCACGCCGCCGTCGGACCCGGCATCCGCGACCGTCTCGATCGCCGAGCGCTCGAGGTCTACTCTCCGAATCCACAGGTGCTCCATCTTCAGGCGGGGCGCGACCCTCTCGAACACCTGCGGCAACGCCTCTTCCAGGTCCTGATTGCGACAAAGCGACTTCCACACGCCGAGGTCGATCATTCCTCATGGATTCACGGAACCCGTCAAATGTCACGGGCATATTTGAAGGTTAACCGTCATATATGCTGGAAGCTCGCGGACAGGCGACTCCGCGGGCCGCCGTTCGGCTGGCACGATTGCTGATTGAGTGTGCGCTTCCAAGCCCGCTCGAGGAGCACGGCCTTTGGTCCGGCGCGAATCGAGCTTCTCCGCGGAGGTATCGTGATCGTTCAACTGAGTATGCTTTGCGCCCTTCTGGCGCAGGCTCGGACCTCGTCGATCGGGGAGTCGACGAGCCGGTCCCCGATTCTCGCTGACTGGGACGGCTCCGGCGTCATTCGCTCCGAGGACTCGGAGTTCCGCTTGAAGGTAGGCGGCCTCGTTCAAGCGGACGGGCGCACATTTCAGGGCGACGAGCCGGACTCTCTGCTGGATCAGTTTGTCCTTCGCCGAGTACGTATCACGCTCGAAGGCACACTCTTCGGGATCGCCGAAGTGAAGATCATGCCGGACTTTGCGGGCGGGCAATTGGTTCTGCAGGACGCTTATTTGGACGTGACTTTGCGGCCGTGGCTGAGGGCTCGCGCCGGCAAACAGAAGGCTCCGTTTGGGCTCGAGAGGCTTCAGCATCCGGCGCACTTGGCCTTCATCGAGCGCGCATATCCAACTCAGCTCGCGCCCAACCGGGACATCGGTTTGATGATCCACGGGGAGCTCGGAGAGAAGACCCTTCAGTATGCCATCGGCATCTTCAACGGCGTGTCGGAGGGAGCGAGCGGGGACGGCGACATCAGCGACGACAAGGACTTCGTCGGACGCGTGATGGTGCAGCCGTTCTCGCTGTCGGACGTCGAGTGGCTCCGGAACGTGGGGCTCGGTCTCGCGGCGTCGTTTGGGGAGCAAGAGGGCACACCTGCGAGTCCGGGGCTGAGCTCGTTCAAGTCCGCTGGCCAAGCCACGTTCTTCTCTTTCGCCAGCGGCGGCTCCGAGGACGCTGTCGTGGCGAGCGGTCCGAGGCTTCGTTGGTCGCCGCAGGTCTACTACTTCTTCGGCCCTCTGGGCGCTCTCGGGGAGCTCGTCTACGTCGACCAGGAAGTGAGACGCGGAGCTCTGGCAACTCACCTTTCTCACCTCGCCTGGCAGGCCGCGGCCCGGGGAGTGCTCACCGGAGAGAATGCGAGCCATCGGGGCGTCATCCCGAAGCGTCCGTTCGATATCTCCGCTGGCGGGATGGGTGCCATGGAGTTTGCGGTCCGCTTGTCATCCATCGTGCTAGACGTGGACTCCGCGCGGCTCGGTCTGGCGAAGACGAAATCATCCTACTCGTCCGTTGCACTGGCAGTGGGCCTGAACTGGTATCTCAACGCCAACCTCAAGGCGGCCGTAGACTTCGAGCGGTCGAGCTTCGACGGAGGCGACCGGCCGACTGAGTTTCTGATCGCAGGTCGGCTTCAACTCGCGCTGTGACTCGGGGAAAGAGGACGATGATGAAAAGTCACATGAAGCTCCTGCTCTCGCTGCTCCTGGCTGCGCCCAACGTGGCCCAGGCCCAGGTGCAACTTCTGAATGCCTCCTATGACCCGACCCGGGAGCTGTACGTCGAAATCAACCAGAGCTTCGCGCAGTCGGTCGACAAGAGGAGCGGTGAGAGAGTGACCATCCGCCAGTCCCACGGCGGCTCGAGCAAACAAGCCCGAGCCGTCATCGACGGGCTCGAAGCGGACGTGGTGACGCTCGCCCTGGCCTACGACATCGATGCCATCGCAGCAAAGGGTTTGATCGAGATCGGCTGGGAAAAGCGCTTTCCCAACGCCTCGAGCCCCTACACATCGACGATCGTCTTCTTGGTCCGCAAAGGAAATCCGAAGGCGATTCGCGATTGGTGCGACCTGGTCAAGGACGACGTCAAAGTCGTCATGCCCAATCCGAAGACTTCGGGCGCGGCCCGCTATGCGTATCTCGCCGCGTGGGCGTATGCGCTCGAGGCGAGCAAAGGCAACCCATCGGAGACCAAGGCCTTCATGAAGAGACTGCTGGCTGCCGTGCCGGTCTTCGACGCAGGCGCTCGCGCCGCGACCACGACGTTCACGCGAAATCGAATCGGAGACGTGCTTCTGTCCTGGGAGAACGAGGCATTTCTGGCGCGAGACGAAGTCGGAGCCGACAAGGTCGAAATCGTGACTCCTCCGATGAGTATACTGGCGGAGCCACCGGTGGCGGTGGTGGATCGCGTCGTGGACGCCCGCGGGACGCGCAAGGTCGCCGAAGCTTACTTGCGGTTTCTGTTCTCGCCCGAGGCGCAGCGCATCGCCGCCAAACATCACTATCGGCCCAGGGATGCAGCGGCGATGAGGGACCTCGGGTCGGCCTTTGCGCCGGTGCGGCTCGTAACCGTCGACGGAACCTTCGGAGGCTGGAAGTTGGCTCAGAAGACCCACTTCGACGACGGAGGAAGCTTCGACCAACTCACGAGGGTCATTCGGCGGTGAGACCGGCCTACTCTCCGCGACACCGCGCGCGCTCGTTTCGCTGGGTGCTCGGCTTCGTTTCAGCTTATCTGGCCGTTCTGGTCGTGCTCCCTTTGGGCGCGCTCGTCTGCAAGCTCGGTGAGTTGACTCGGGCCGAGGTGATCGAGATCGTCTTGGCTGAGCGGACCCTTTCGGCGATCTGGCTCAGCTTCAGAACGGCCGCCGCGGCGGCGCTCATGAACGCGGGACTCGGTCTCGTGGTGGCTTGGGTGCTGGCCCGAATGGAGTTTCCGGGTCGTCGATGGCTGGACGCGCTGATCGACTTGCCGCTGGCGCTTCCGACCGCCGTTGCCGGAATCGCGCTCACCACCCTGCTCACGCCGGAGGGATGGGTAGGGCGATATTTCGAGCGGTGGGGCGTTCAAGTGGCTTTCGCACCGCTGGGTATCGCGATCGCTCTGACTTTTGTCGGTTTCCCCTTCGTCGTACGGTCCATTCAACCGATCATCGCGGATCTCGATCCCGACGTCGAAGAAGCCGCACACAGCCTCGGGGCCTCACGGTGGTCGACCTTCAGGAGAGTACTCTGGCCGGAGATCGCGCCAGCGCTTGCCACCGGGGGTCTGTTGGCGTTCGCGCGGGGGCTCGGTGAGTACGGATCCGTCGTATTCATCTCGGGCAACATGCCGTACCAGACCGAGGTCGTTCCGCTCCTGATCGTGTCGGAGTTGGAGCAATATGACTCTGCGGCGGCCGCCGTCCTGGCCACGGTCACTCTCGTGCTCGCGTTGGGAATCACCATTCCAGCCAATCTGTGGCTTGGCCGCCTCGCTAGGCGTGGAGGCGATTGATGCATTCGAGACGCTTCATCTCGAGCTCCCCGAGGCCCCTGCGAGTCGTGATGATCCTCGCGACTTTGGCGATCGTCGGGACGCTCCTCATACTGCCGCTCGTGACCGTCGTGACAGAAGCGCTTGGCCGCGGAGCGAGTGGGTGGCTCGCTTCGGTCACCCATGCCGATATGATTTCGGCCGTCTACCTTTCTCTGGGGATCACCGCGTTCGTGGTCGTTGCCAACTCGGTTTTTGGAGTCGGTCTGGCGTGGCTCGTGACACGGCACCAATTCCGCGGACGCGCCTGGATCCTGGCTGCCACGGAGCTTCCGCTCGCCGCCTCGCCCGTCGTGTCTGGGTTGCTCGTCATTTTGCTTTACGGACGGAATGGGCTGTTCGGCGAGTGGCTCGCTGCCATTGGCGTGAAGATCGTCTTCGCGTGGCCCGCGGTCGCGCTGGCCACGCTCTTTGTTACTCTTCCTTACGTCGCCAAGGAGCTCGTCCCGTTCATGGAAGCGCAGGGATCCGACGAGGAGCTCGCCGCCTCGGTGCTCGGCGCGTCGGCCTTTCAAACCTTTGTGCGCATAACGATGCCGAAGATCAAATGGGGGCTCGTGCACGGAGTGCTGTTGGCGTCCGCGCGTTCGATAGGCGAGTTCGGCGCGGTGTCCGTGGTTTCGGGACACATCCGAGGCGAAACCAACACCGTTCCCCTCCATGTGGAGGTAGTCTACAATGAGTATGACTTCGTCGGAGCGTTCGCTGCGGCTTCGGTGTTGAGTTTTTTCGCGGTGGGAGCTCTAGGAGTCAAGACGCTCCTCGAGAGGGCCGGCTCCCGAGCGTTGAAGAAAGGCCAGGAGCAGGTGTGAACAACCTCGATCTCGGAGGCGCTGAGGCGACTCATTCGACTCGGGAGGGCCGGGCACGCGATGGCACCTCGCCAAATCGTCTCGTCGAGCCCAGGCGCCAGGATGATCGTGTGGCCAGAAACGAGTCGGCGGCGATCTGGGCGGTGGGGCTGACCAAGAGTTACGGTCCAAAGCCCGCCGTCGAAGGCGTGAGCTTCGACGTCGGCGGCGGTGAGCTCGTGGCCCTCCTCGGCCCATCCGGGAGTGGGAAGAGCACGATTCTCAGAATCATCGCGGGCCTCGAACGAGCGGAGCGCGGGGAGGTCTGGATGGGAGGCCAGCGAGTCGATCACCTCCATGCCAAGGACCGGGGGATTGGGTTTGTCTTCCAGCACTATGCATTGTTCCGACACATGACCGTGGCCGAAAACGTGGCCTTCGGGCTGTGGGTTCGAAAGGTGCCGGAGCGTTTGCGGCGAAAGCGAGCGGGTGAGTTGCTGGAAGTCATGGGCCTCGATGGACTTGGCTCGCGCTATCCATCGCAGCTATCCGGTGGCCAGCGCCAGCGCGTGGCGCTCGCCCGCGCCCTCGCCCCCGAGCCTTCGGTGCTGCTGCTCGACGAACCGTTCGCCGCCGTGGACGCAAAGGTCCGGGCCGAGCTCAGGCGCTGGCTTCGACGCCTTCATGACGAGCTGCACGTCACGTCGCTCTTCGTGACGCACGACCAGGACGAAGCGTTCGCGTTGGCGGACCGGGTGATCATCGTGCACTCGGGCAGGCTCGAGCAGGCCGGAACTCCGGAAGAAATTCTCGACCACCCGAAGTCGGAAGTGGTCGCCCGATTCGTCGGCGACACCAACGTGTTGAGCGCGGAGGTGGTCAATCGAACGGCCAAGGCCGGCGCGCTGGAGGTGCCGCTCGGCGAAGATGTCGCAGTCATCGGAGCGGCCCACCTCGTGATCCGAAGTCATGACTTGAAGCTCTGGCGCGCTGACCCGGGGGTCGCCTCGGTGCGGAGGATGGTCTCGCTTGGAGATCGAGTTCGAGTCGACATCGAGATCGACGGGGCGGGCCCATTGCACGCGCAGTTCCCGCGGCGGAGCAGCTTGCTTCACGGCGTAGAGGTCGGCGTTCGAGTTCAAGTCGAGGTCACCCTCGCCCGCGTTTACGGTTCGCCCGCGAAATAGCGACCCCGTCCCGGCTTGCCCTCGGCGCTCCGGCGGAATAGGCTCCGCGCGTGTCGGACGTGGCCAGCGGGTCGACCTCCGAAGACGAGCGGCTGGACTCCAAAATCCTCGACGCCATCCTCGATTCGAAGGAGAGCCTGATCGCATGGCTCGACTCGGACCTGCACTTTCGTCGGGTGAGTCGTGGGTACGCGTCGGCTTGCGGCGGGCGAGCGCCTGAGTGGTTCGTCGGTCGTGGCCATTTCGAGCTGTTTCCTCACCGGGAGAACGAAGCCATCTTTCGGCGGGTGTTGGAGACCGGGATATCGGCCTCACATGCATCCAAGGCGTTCGAGCATCCCGACCAGCTCGATCGCCACACCACCTACTGGGACTGGACGCTCGAGCCTGTGTCTGCGTCCAAAGAGCGAGTCTGTGGGCTCGTGTTCACTCTCAAGGAAGTGACGGGCCAGCGCCGAAGCCCTTCACCTTGAAGGAGCTCGCGCACCGCGTCCGCGAAGCCCTCGACGGCAAAGAATGACCAACCCTCGGTCTTTCGCTTCTGTCTACCATCGGTCGCCGATCGGTGCTAGACAGCGGTTTCGCGCCTCGGGTCGCCCGAGCCGCCGACGGTTCTGAGTCGACAGCCGGATGTACTCCTCGAATGACATATCGTCGACCGTCGACTGTCGACCAGGGAGAGCAGCATGACTTTCAAGATGACAGACCGTGAGATTGGCACGGGCGCGGAAGCGGTCGCAGGTAAGAAGGTGACCGTGCACTACACCGGCACTCTCGAGAGTGGAAAAAAATTCGACAGCAGCCTCGATCGCGGCCAGCCCTTCTCCTTCGTGCTCGGCACGGGTCAAGTCATCAAGGGTTGGGATCAGGGCTTTGCAGGCATGAAGGTCGGCGGCAAGCGACGACTGGAGATTCCGCCGGAGATGGGTTACGGCGCGCGGGGGTTCCCGCCGGTAATTCCACCCAACTCCCGACTCATCTTCGAAGTGGAGCTGCTCGGCGTAGGCTGAAGGGAAGTCACCCATGCGCTGCGCCCGATGTTTGGCGGAGCTGCGTTCCGACGCCGTCTACTGCCCCGTTTGTCGGGAGCCAGTGCGGGGTGGCTACAGCAGCTCGGATGGGGAGGACCCGACCGAAGTCATTCCCGTCCGAGTCAACATCCGCTCCATCGCCGGGCTCGGAGAGCCGGTCGTCAAGGAGCCCGTCGTCAAAATCATCACCGGGCGCATCTCCAGCCGCCCCGATGCGGCCGACGAATCGGCGCCTCGAGACTCGTCGCGAACCGATCAAGTCATCACCGACGGGCGCCTGGCGGTCCAGCTCGAGCCCGCTGACCCGATCATCGTGCATCTTTCGAGTCAGGAGAGTGGGTCGATTTCGGTCGAAGTCGTTCCCGACCCGATCCCAGAGCCGCGGCCCACTCACTCGATCTCGCCGCCGGTGGACGCGAGAGATCACATCGCGGAGCCGCTGGTGCGCCCAGGGCCCTTCGCCGCGCTCATCAGCGAGGCGCTGGGGCTGCTTCCACGCGCCGAGAGCGCTCCGGCGCTCGTGTTGCCCGACGAGGTGCTCGTCGAGAGTGAGTCTGGATTTCTGGAAGCCAACCCTCCCCCTCCTCCTCCGCCCGCCCCTCCGCCACCCATACCCATCGACTTGGTCGAGACTAGGAAGGGCGGGAGATCTCAGGCCGAGGCCGAGGGTTGGCTCGACTCGGCCTATCAACGTCCGCTGAGCTCCGCGGTGCCCTCGGCGCGCGGGCCAAACGTGGTCGAAGTCCCTGCGCGTCTGAGTGATGGTCCCGGCGCGCCGCTTGGTCCACCCCCCGTGAGAGCCGAGCACCTCCCGCTGACGGACCCTGACCGGCAAGTGAGGCAAGCCGCCGAGCTCGTCTTGGCCGCGCTCGAGGCCATCTCGGACAACAAGATCGGCGCGGCCAAGAATCACGTGAAGCTCGCGATGGGTTTTGGCCGCGAGAATCCATCGTATCGCGACCTCGAGTCATACATCGTCCGCCTCGAAGCCAACCGAGATCCATCGATCGAAGCGCTCGAGCGGCGCGCGGCCAAGCTCGAAGCAGACGGCCAGCTCGACATGGCGGTCACCGCGCTCAAAGAAGCGATCGCGCACGCCGAGGAACCCCAACTCCTCGAGCGGCTGGGGCTCCTGATCGGCGTGAAACAGAAGCGCCCCGAGCTCGGGATCAAGTTCCTGGAGCGCGCGCTGAAACTGAGACCAAAGAGCAAAGGTTATCAGCGCAGCGTGGATCGCATGAAGAAGCTCGTCGCCCAGCAGACTGCCGAATCGACTGACAAGTCGGCCAGGAAGGGAGGGAAGAAGAAGAAATGAGCGCTCGCCAAAGAATCGCCCGGAAGGATGAATTTCGAGTCAGTCGACGAAAATGGCGTTCGAGTAGACCCACACGTAGTCCTTGTTGACGACCTCCGGCGCGTACCTCCCGAGATGTGCCGTGAGGTGTTTGGGTTTCATCCTGATCTCGGCACGGTAGGCGCCCGCCTCCTCGGCCTTGAACCTCAGATCGCCTTGTGCAGCTTGCACCTCGTCGAATCCGCCCTCCCGCGCCCGGAGCAGCCTGGTGGTGACTTCGGGCGAAGGCCAGTCGGCATTCAACTCTCGAATCGTGGGTGCACGCACGACGAGTGTGGAGCCGACCGGCGTCGTTCCACCCATTTCGACGACGCCGGAGCTCCCTTCGGCGTGAAAGTCGAATCCGACCGGATAGCCGAAGACCTCGAAGGCTCCATACGACCGGGCCGATTTCAGCGCCTCCTTCAGCTCTGCGGGGCCGAAGTTCCCGTCGTTCCAGGGCCGAACCAGGAGGTGGTTCGACATGCCCATCATCATCCTTCGATAGCTGTCTCCCCGCTCTCCGTCGGGCAGGATGGCACGGAAGCTGTTGCGATGGCAGTCGCTCCCCATCGTCGTGACGACGTGGTGGCCGCGGGCGAGCACGGTCCCCCACGTCTGTAGGTACCGCGGGTCCTCGTCCAGCATGGGAACGAGTATGAGATCGGGATGGGGCAGCTCTTCCGGGTGCTCCGAGTTGGTAAGAATGAGATCCAGGAGGACACCGGCGGATCTGAGGGCGTTGGCGTGAAGGTTGTGCATCTCGAACCCATCGAGCCCGAGCGAAATGACCTCGTCTGGGTTGGTATCTTCGGTGTGAGCTTTGAGCACGATCGCACCGGCATCATGCATTTCCTTCACGCCAGCGACCGTACGGGCGCCATACTCTCCCGAAGGGAGGTGAGTATCGAGGCCGACCGGCATCAAGTCGCTCTCGCTCCCAGGCAAGATGACCGCGCCAGGGCTTCCGTCTTCACACTTCAGTCGAGAGGCGACAGGCGTCCCGTTGGAGTCGAGGAGCTCGTCCCCGCGCGCGGAACGGAAGAGCAGCGCTTGTTCGAAGGGCGTTCCGGCGAAGTCGGACGGGTGATCGGTCAAGAAGACGAAGTCGTGTTTGGACTGGCAGAGACCTCGCCGGAAGTCATCGAAGCAGACAGGGTCGCGCTCGCCGTTCTTGACGGGCTCGTCGTCGCACGCGTCGTGGGAGAACACGGAGTGCGCGTGCACGAGGCCGCGGACGTCTCTGAGGCCGCGCTCCGTTGCGCCCTCGCTGGGGTACGTCGTGCCGGGTACCCAGACCGAAGGCGCTTCGGCCTGGGCGCAGGCGAGCGTGAGACCGAGGAGGCAGGCGGACCAATTGCGGACGAGCGGACCCATCGTTGGATGCTACCGCCTGAGGCTCGTCTCCGCATCGGACGATTTTGCGACGCTGCGAAAAAACGACTTGCCCGGTCGAGCCTACTCTGGCAGAGTCTAGACCTGCCTCGTTCCATCTCGACGAGGCGGGAGGCCGACATGCTGGATCTTCAAGCGAATCGCATGTTCCGCCGTACCGCGGCCTGAGTTCGGGTTCGCGGCGGCTCGTGACCCATCGAAAGATGGGCGACGTGGGCGTGTGCCCAGGAGCGTTCGTGGTCAAACCTCGAAGGCGTCAGGGACGGGAGTCTCTTTCGCCAAACAAATCCCTCCAGCTTTGCTCGGAGGTTCAGCGTGTGTTGAGTCTGGTGTTGCCCGAGAGTCGGGATGAGTTGATAGCGAGGCTGGGAGTGGAGGCCGTCCGGCCTCTGCCTGGAGGCTTCCGGTTGCTCGTCGAGGTCATCGAGCTGGTCGACGAAGACGAGGCCCCTACGCCTCGGGACGAAGTGATCGAGCGTCTGAATCGGGCGCGCTCGTTTCTGAGAATGCGAGTGGCTGAGTTCGTCCAAAGAAGGAAGGCTCCCGAGCTCGTATTCGAGCTCTGGGTGCCGAGCTCGGACGAGGGCGTCGGATAGCCCGCCGGGCCACTCGAAGGAGAATTCAGGGTTCGGCGACCAAGGAGACGATTCCGGTGACGAGGCCCAATCCGGCGGTCAGCCCGAGGCCGACGGCCCAGCCTCGCTTGGTCGCCACGCTCTCTGCGAGCCGATCGCGCTCGTCGCCATCGTGGGCCTCGAGATAGCGCGTATGTTCGGACGTAGCCTGGATACCTTGCCACACGGACCCGGAGAGTGCGACAACGCCGACACCGAACGCGACCCAACTCAGCCATGGGTAGGGCGCTGACACCGACGAGTCGGAGATCGTCGCGAGGCCAGCCGCGTACCCCCCGAGAAAGCGCTGTCCGAAGGGCTCGGCAAAGATCGCGGGCAGGCTCTCGGTGCCCCGCTCGTGTCTCCACTCCCCGAAATCCGTGGCCGATGACGACACGTGAACGGACTCGCCGGCCTTGGAACGCGCGACGACCCTGCCGGTCGGTCCGACCACAACGTACGATCGGCGTGCGTCGAGGGTAACTCGGCCAACGCGGCCGGGCTCACGATGGAGCTCCGCGTGTCTCAGCCCTCGATCGTCGATGACGAGGAAGTGTCCTTCGACATCAGCCTCGAAGCTCACCGCGGGACCCGATCGCACCGTCGGAGCGAGGGCGGCGTGCAGCTCGACGGCCGGCGCCCGCACCCAAACACGAGGTCGCCCGAGCGGCGCCGGCACGCCGAGGTTGGCGGCGGCGAGGAATGCCTCGAGCTCGTAGTAAGTCACGAGCCCATCGACGTCGGCGTCGGCTGCCCCGAGCAACCCACTTCGAACCTCGTGACTGAACAACCCACCCCGAATTTCAGACCATTCGTGTGTCGGTCCCTCCCCGCTCGTCGCCAACGCAGCTCCCGCCGTGGGGTGCGCGCCGAGGGTCTCGGACGTCAAGAACGACTCGAACGCTCGATCGACGTCTTCGTCGCCGCGGGCGTTCACGAAGTGGTACGCGCTGCACGCATCGACGATCACGTGTACTCGGTCGAACGACTTTGCCGCGAGCACCTTCTCGTGCAGCGCGTGGCGCTCGACCGAGCCATCGAGCAGCTTGACCTCCCCCTCTCCGCCACGAACTCGCCCGTGACCCACGTACACGAAGAGGAGCTCCGTTCGCTTGCCATCACTTCGAGCAAGCTCCGCTCGCGTCTTCAATTCCGAGAGGCTCTCGTCCAGCGCGAGGAGAGTCGGCGCGCCGGCAACGGACGCTACGTCAGGGAAGAGCTTCTGGCTGTCGGGATCCAGCACCGTGAGGATTCTCGCTTCGTCGACACGCGTCGACAGGAGCTCGAAGTAACGAGCGGCGTCATCGTCGGCGAACTGAAGGGGTGCACCGCCATCGAAGCCAACACTCACTCCAACGATCAGCGCAGCCCGATAGGGCACAGCCGCAGCCATCAGCGCGGCCCAAATCATCGGCATCCCGTGCGACGAAGACTCACCGGACACTCCAGAGACTCAGCGGCTCCTCACATCGAGGACGAGCTCGGCGATCGACGACACGTCTTTGCTCGTGGGGTCGACCTCCCCGAGCACGACGCTCAAGAACCTCAACCCGGGCGGCCCGCGGACCTCCGCGGAACCCATGACGGAGCTCGTGCCGGCTCCGAGCGGGCCTCGGAGCACGTCGATGCGCTCCGCGTTCCCCAGCCAGACGTCAGGTGACTTGCCGTCATCGCTGCTCAGGTCGAGCTTGTCTGCGAACCAGACCAGACTCACCGGACCCGACGTCGGACTCCGTAGGCTCACTCTCACCTTGAGCTGGTCTCCCACGAAGACGATGGCTCGGTCCCTCAAGCCTCGAACCTCCCCTTCGTTACTCACGGAAAAGACCGTCGCCGACGCGCCGGCCATCTCGCCTCCGCGCGCGACGAGCTCGGAGGGTCGTTCCTTGGAGAGCCAAGCCGGCACCACGACCCCGACCAACGACACAGCAGCTCCGAGGGACAGTCCGAAGATCAGCATCGGCCACTTACCCCTCGAGTGCACCGATTGATCTTCGAAGAGCGCCGCTGCGACCCGCTCGACCTCCGACGGAGAAGGCGCGACACACTCAGGTCCGTGCGCGACGACGCGCTCGACCAGCCAGAGCCGCTCGTAGCGTTCCCGGCAGGGTGGGCACTGGACGAGGTGTCGCTCGAGGTTCGCCCGATCACTCCGGTCTGGCGTCCTCAGGAAGGCCGCGTCCACCAGTCGTGGACCGAGACCGTCCACACAAGTCAGTCGCTCCGTACTCATGGTCCCAACCCCAACGAGAGGAGCGCGACGATCGCGTTCGGAAGCGTAGCGACGCTTCGGGCGCCGTGGGATTCGCGATAGGACTCGAGGTAGCCGGAGCGTTGCATGTGCTCGAGGAAACGCCGTCTCACGAGGTCTTCGGTCGTTCGCACTTTGCTGCGCGTGAGTCCGAGACTCTTGGCCGCGCCCTCCGCCGAGAGGCCCTCCTCGAATCTCGCGGAGAAGACCCCGAGCTCACGGGCGTTCAGGCTGCTCTTGAATTGCTGGACCAGCGACGCAACCTCCCGGGCCTCCAGAATCTCATCCGCGCTTCGATCGCCGGACACGACCTCCTCGTTGGGCTCGCCCACGTCGATGACCACGGGAGCGCCCGATCGAAAGCGAAAGAGGATCGGCTGCTTCGACTTGAGATCGTTGATGACGAGGTTCTGGGTGATTCGGAGCAGGTAAGGTCGATATGCGCTGATTCCGTCGAAGGCGAGCCTCGCCCTCTCCTCGAAGGCCCGTCGAAAGACTTCCTGGAGCGCTGCCTCGATCTCGTACCCTCCGCCGAATCCGCGAAATCGGCAGGTTCGTCCGGCCGAGGTGAAGCTGAAGCCGCGGCGTAAGAAGGCGGAGACGTCCGCGACATAGTGGCGGTAAACGGCGAGGAGGGACGACTTGTCCCCGCGACGGAAACCTTCGAGGAGCGCACGATTGCCATCGAAGATCACGAGCGGCGCCTCCAGCCGAGCGAAGACATGAGGAGGCCGAGGATCATCAACGTACTCATGGTCGGTCCGGGAGCGGCCGAGCAGCCCGCCGAATCGGACTGAGCGGAAGCAAACGAAGGCTGTCCTGGGGGGGTGATTCGGGCTCGCACCTTGCGTCTCTTGGCGTCCGTGACCGAAACCTCGACGGCCCCCTCGACGCCCGTGACCCGAAGCGTGCGGCCTTGGGTCGTGACCTCGAGCTCCCGACCAGCGTCGTCGACGGCGAGCGCCGCGAAGGGGGGCGTGCCGCCGAAGACACCGAGCTCCACGGCCCGACTATGCAACCTAGGCTCAGGGACCTCGAGCTCAAAAACTTTGAGCTCAAAGATACCTTCCGCAGGAATGGTGATTAGGCTCGCGAAGCTGGTGAGGCCCCCAGCGCTGGCGGTCACCACCGTCCTCGTCACCCCAACGACCGGCGAGCTCGTGAAACATCCTGACTCACTCGTGGTGAGCTCCCGGCCAAGAGGGTCGGCGGCTTCGAGGCACAGCCTTCGCTGGCCGCCCGAAGGCGGAGCGGCCTCCGCAGAGCCTACCCACACAAGGGGTGCGTCAGGAGAGCACAAAGTGCGGCGATCCATCCCAACTCCCCCCGATGGTCCGATGACCACGGAGTCCACGGCGTGACAGGCGCCGTCGTTTGGCACCAGGAAACCTCGAGGTGTGACTTCGGCCCGGTCGAGCCACAACCTCGCCCAGTTTTCGCTCGCCGAGTCGAGCCGCACGGTCGTGGCTCCAGCTCCGACCTGCAGCTCGACGGAAGCCTGAGGCGCCTCGCCGACGCACACCTGAGTCGTCGCCAAGAGTTGCTCGCCGAACAGGTCCGTGACCGCGACCTCGACCCGGCGGCAGCCCGGCGTCTCGAACCCAACTCGGCACGTAGCTCCTCGACACCGCGGGTGAGCCTCGAGCGAGCCCCAATCGAAGGCGATCGCCGTCGATCCAGCCACACTCGCGGTGAGCACACGCTCCGCAGGAGGCTCCCCCTCGCCGCTGACCAACAAGGTGACTTGTCCGCTCGCCTCGGTCGTCATCGAAGACACTGCCATGATCACGAACGCGCGCACGACGACGCTCCGCCCTCCCCTACAGGCGGCCTCGGACGATTGGCGAAATCTCACCGAAAAACCTCCGGCTCCAGCATCTCGAGGTCCCCACGGACCCCCACCGCGAGGAACCTCCCGCTCTCCTCGAAGGCAACCAAGTCCGTGACCGCGCTCGGCAAAACAGAAACCAACTCGACGGTGGAGCCCACGAGGAGCGTCCTACCATCCGACGTACCGACGACCACTCGATCGCGGAGACGCCTGGGCGGCGCAGTGATCGGCGCGCCCACGGAGACCGCGCGCCCCGAGACGTACCGCAGCTGATCCCCAGCCGCGAAGACCAACTCATTGCCGAGCTCACAAGGGGGAAAGACGACTGGAGCGCCGAAGACGCCGTATTCGACGGCGGAGGAAGCAGTGAGTCCTTTGACGACGCCCGTAATCGCGCCCGAGACGATGAGCTCGCCGGAGCCCGATCGGAAAGGTTTGGCGACGACCGCTTCGTTCAAAGATGTCGCAATCACCCGAGCGCCCGAAGAGTCGAACCCCATCACCGCGCCCGACAGATCGGCCGCTGCCAGCCCGTGCTCGTCGACGAGAGCAGGCGCACGAAGGGTCGAGCCAAAGGTCGCGATCGTCTCGGCGATCCCGTCGGGCGCTTCGAACGTGATGAGTTGGCGCCCGACGCCAACGGCGACGCGTTTGGAGATCGACGAGAGGGACGTCGAGCCTTCAGCGCGAAGATCGAGGATCCGAGGGTCTGATGAAGAATCGACGAACACGAGGTCGCCGCCCTCGGTCAGCGCCATCGCTCCGGACCCTACGGCCGTCAATGCAATCACTCCGCCTCCGAGACTCCAGCGACCGTGGGCGTCGCCCGACGAGGTCTCGAGTTGGAAGACCTCACCGGACGAGTCCCCTACCCAGACGACTCCCGCGGAGACTGCGACTCGTGGGAGCGCATGGACTCGAAGTGCGAAGGCTCGCCTGTGAACCTCGACCCTCCGAGACGAACGCGTGGTGCGCCCGCCCTGAGTCAGCCTCGCGGTGAGCTCGAGGAGCGCGGGCAGTCTGGGACCCACAAAACGCGGGTCGACCTGCCCAATCCAGCCCGTCGAATTTTCGGTCATGCCCACCGGCCGACCGTTCGCCTCCACGACCAGGGTGCCCTTCCTTCCCGGATCGAGCGCCGTGATCACGATGGGAATCGGCCCGTCACCGATGTGAGCCTGCGTGCCGTCCGGCGGGTCGACGATGCGAAGCGCGCTGAGCGAATGAAGCTCGAGCCTCACGGAGAGCTCTGACCACGCGGGCACGACGATCGGCGTCTGGTCGCTCGCCGCCACTGCTTCTCCGTCCGTGAGTGCAGTGACACTCACGAGCGCCGATCCGGCTGGAATGGCCGAGAACTCACGAACCACGTCATCTTTTGGCCGGGAGATCGTGGCGCCGAATTCACGCTCTTCGGAGCGCACGTTCATCTCGAGCAGAGTGGCCTCCGAAGGAACTCCGAGCAGCTCCAAAATCAGCGACCCGTCGACTCGGTCGAGCGCGCACGCCGCCAAACAGAGCGGACCGAGCGCGATGACGGGGCGCAGATTCACCGGTGCCCGGCGGGAGTGAATCCCGCCGACCGGGCAGCCTCGCTTCGCTCGGCGCTTCATCCGCCGATATAAGACATCTCGATTCGACGCCGAGTCGAGCCGGTCGACCGACCGATCTGCGCCAGTCCGCTCGAAGCCTGTGTTCGAATCTCGCTGTAACGATCTTCGCGGCTCGACCATCGATCGGCGATGGCCGAGCGGATCTCTTCGCGACTCGTCCCATCGCGAAGCAAGGCACGGAGGTCGAGCCCCGAAGTCGCGAACAGGCAGGTGTACAGCTTTCCGTCGGCGCTGAGGCGAGCGCGAGTGCAGCCGTGACAGAAAGGCTGCGTCACTGACGAGATCACACCGAGCTCGCCGGCTCCGTCGCGATACTTCCAACGTTCGGCGACCTCACCCTCTCGGGTCGGCTCGACCGGCTCGAGAGGAAAGACGCGATCGATACGCTCGACGATCTCGCGCGAAGGCACGACGTCCTCGAGCCTCCAGCCGTTGGTCGAGCCGACGTCCATGAATTCGATGAATCGAACGACGGAGCCCGTTCCGCGAAAGTGCCTCGCGAGATCGAGGATCCCGCCATCGTTCACGCCGCGCTTCACCACCGTGTTGATCTTCAGCGGAGTCAACCCAGCCGCTTCGGCGGCCTCGATTCCGGCGAGCACACGCGCTACCGGGACGCCCACGTCGTTCATTTGGCGAAAGACCACGTCGTCGAGCGAGTCGAGGGAGACGGTGACTCGGCGCAGACCCGCTTCCCTGAGTCGCTGGGCCTGCTCCGCGAGCAGCACGCCGTTGGTGGTCAGCGCGAGGTCGTTTGCGCCCTCGATCGCCGCGAGCTGTTCCACGAGGACGTGCAGATCCCTGCGCATCAAGGGCTCACCGCCAGTGAGTCGGATCTTCGTGACTCCGAGCTCGACGAACGCCCGCGTGATCGACGCGATCTCCTCGTAACTCAGCAAAGCGGTTCGGTTCATGAACGAATACTTCGGACCAAAAACGTCCCGCGGCATGCAGTAGGTGCAGCGAAGATTGCAGCGGTCCGTGACCGAGATTCGCAAGTCACGCGCTGTGCGTCCGAAACGGTCGATCACCCGTCCGTAAGCTAAGGCACCGTGGCACAAAAAACCAGCAACTCGGTGCCCTCAGAACGACACACCAAGGGTCCGTATGCTACGGCTGCAAGCGGTTGCGAGCACATCAGCGTCAGCGCTCGGGGATGGCAGTAGTCAGGGATGGGCGTACACGAACACTTGCAGAAATCCCACCGGGCTTGCGCCGGAAATCTGGACCGACACTTCTCGAACCATCATCAGCGTCGGCGAGGCGTCGATGGCGCCCGCCAGATCGACGATAGCGCGTGCGGCACCGGTCACGCGCATCGAGATCGCGGCGCGAAGCAACCATCGATCACGCTCGCTTGGCCTGATCTCGATTTCGAGCGCGAGCGCCCGAGCCTTGGCGAGCTTTTGCAGCTGCGACAGGACCTCGGCGTGATCGATCTTCGCCGGGAGCGCAGCCGGGGTCGGGAGCGAAAGAGGCGCCGAAGAGGGCTTGGCCGCGATCGCAAAATCCGCGGATCCGGCCGAGGTGATCGTGACTTCTTCGAACGGCTCGGGACGAGTGAGGCGCTCCGCGGCCTTGGCGGCGAGGTCAGCGCCTCCGCTCGCGCGGACCGTCAGCGTGGAAGCGCCGGCGACGAGGTGGATGAGCGTCGCGTCCTGGATGGCGTCGAGCAGCGCGATGGCGTACCTGCCTCGGCCATTTCGCGACCTCTCGTACGAGAGCTCTCTGACCTGCCTATCGACTTCTCGCGTTTCGGCGCCGGCCACCACCGGCGAGGGGGCCTCTCCGGTGCGCCCGCGGAGAACACGGAGCCCTAGAGCCACAGCCACTCCGAGCAGGAGCACGATCAGAATTCGCGTGGAGATGCCTCATGCGAGCCTTGATACCAGCGAGGGTCAAGTGGCGCGAAGGCCTCGGAGGTTCCACCGGCCAGCAAGGTAGGGCGCAGGACGCACATGTAAGCAGACGACCCATCGGCGCATTCTCGCATCCAAAAGACTGCAAGGCGCCGTAGTCTCGGAGGTGGATGGCGCCCCCTCCCCCGGCGGAGCTTGGCGAAGTGATCGCCGGCTACAGGCTCGACTCCGTCTTGGGACATGGAGGCATGGCCTGGGTGTTTGCGGGCACGCACGTCGCGTTGGGTCGTCGCGCGGCGATCAAGGTGCTGGGCAGCCCGTACGCAGACGACGAGAGCCACGTCTCGCGATTTTTTTCCGAAGCCAAGGTCGTCAACGACATTCGGCACCCCAACATCGTCGACATCATCGACTTCGCGGAGACCTCGAATCCGCGGCGTGTGGCCTACGTGATGGAGTTTTTGTCGGGGCCGGCGCTCTCGGACATTCCGCGGTTGTCGATGCGACAGGCGATCAACATCTGCCTTCAGCTCTCGCATGCGCTTCAAGCCGTCCACGAGGTGCATGTCGTGCATCGCGACTTGAAGCCCGAGAACGTGATTCTCATCGGGTCGCTCGAGACGGACCTGTCGATGACGCCGAGCGTGAAGCTCGTGGACTTCGGCATCGCGAAGATCGAGGACCCTTCGGCCAGTCACAAGACGGCGACGGGGCAGGTGCTGGGGACGCCTTCGTTCATGGCTCCTGAGCAGGTCGCGGGCGAGCCCGTTTCAGCAGCAACGGACGTGTACGCGCTGGGCGAGATTCTGTACGAGGTCGTATCTGGCAAGCGGCTCTTCGTGGGCACGACGCCCGCGGTCTTGAAGCAGAAGATCCTCGGCGAGCTTCCACTGCTCGAGCTCGAAGCGGACGTTCCTCGCAGAAGGGAGCTCGAGGGGCTGATCCTCGCGTGCCTCTCGTTCGATCCGCTGCGAAGGCCGTCGATGAAGGAGGTCTGGCAGACGCTCGTGGGCTTGCTCGAGACGCTGCCACCGCACGCGCGATCGAGCGTCCCGACGCCGCCGCGCGCGTCGTGGGCGCCGCCCGGACCCGCGGGACCAGGCGCTGGCGGGGAGCGAACGCTCGACTTCCCAGCGGAACCGATGCTCGGCGATCCGGCGAGCACGTCTTCGTTGTCGAAGGCGCTCGCCGACGACATCGTGATCTCTCGGCCGATGCCGAAGGGACTGAAGCTCGCGATCGCAGGCGGCGTCGCGCTCGTGTTGATCGGCGGGCTCGTGCTTTCGGCTTCGACGAAGTCCACGTCCCACGCGGAGACGTCACCCACGCTGGAGCCCGCCAGGCCCGCCAACGTCGCGATCGATGAAGCTCCGGATCCCGAGCCTGTCGACGCGAGAAAGCCCGAAGAACCTACGCCCGCAGCCGATCCAGAGCCCACGCCGACGCCGACGCCCGTGGCCTCCAAGCCGGCCCCTCAGAAAGTCAAAAAAGAGATCCGAACGAAGAAGAAGGCTGTCGAGCGCAAAAAGCCAAAGAAGAAACAAGACGCGATCGAGAAGAAGCTCGACGAGAGCATCGAGGCGCTAACGGATCCGCAATCGTTTTTGTATCGCCCGAAGAAGCGCGCTTCGAGATCACGCGGGCCCTGAAGCGCGCTTCGAGATCACGCGGGCCCTGACACGCGGGCGCTGATCGGCGCTCGAACACGTTCCACCTCTCGGGGCGACGGTCGGAGGGTGCACAACCAGGTTGCGCGATACGTCGACGATCATCGCTCGGCGCTGGGCAAACCACAGAGGATACAGAGCAGCAACGCAGAGAACACAGAAGATTTTGGAGAGAAGGCCTTCGTGCCCTCCGTGTTCCTTCTCTGCTCTCCGTGGTTCATGCGGAGGTTGAACTGAATCGCCGAAGGGCGGAGAGGCTCTTCGGCTACTTCTTCAGCAGCTTGTTGAGAAAGCCACCGAGCCCGCCCGACTTCTTCTTCTGTTCGTCGCGCTGATTGAGGAGGCGTACGCGGCGAGCGGCCTCGATGTGCTTCGGATCGAGCCTCGCACAACGCTTGAAGTTCTTCATCGCCTCGCTGTTGTCTTCCTGAGCGATGTACATCTCGCCGAGATAATAATAGGCCTCCGCGAGATTCTCGCGGATCTGAAGGGCTCGATTGATGGAGTCGAGGGCCGCGCGGAAATTGAGCTTCGGCTCCATCTTGAAGAGCGCCCACCCTAGAGACATATGGTAGAGCGGCTCGTCCTTGTTGAGCTTGATGGCGTCCTCCAGTGACTTTCGAGCCTCGACGAACTGCTTCTTTCGGATCGCGGCGAGCGCCGAGTCATAGAGCTCTTCGGCCTGGAACACGGCAGTGACGTCGGTGACCATGCCTGCGTTCTTGCGCTTGATGAAGACCATGTACTCAGAGCGCTTTTCGGGGGTGATGAGTGTCTCGTGGGCCGCGCTGATTTTCGAAAAAATATCGTCGAGCTTGTCCTTCTGGGGGCCGAGCGGGAGGCTTCCGTAGGCGTCGCGATGCCACTTTTTGGCGAGGGATCGGAAGGCCAGGGTGACCTGTTCCGGGGGCGTGTCGGGCTTCACTCCGAGAAGCTGGAAGTGGTCCAGCTTCGAAACGGAATCGAACATCTCGTCGATCTCCGCCTTGATACGCGCAACGTCCGGTGTGCTGCTCCCAGGAAGACTCACGAGTCGACGACTATGAGCCGATCTGCCAACGGAAGTCACGACCAAGTCGACCCTGGGGGACGAGGATGAAGGCCCTCGGGCAGGTCCCGACGGTGTTCAGGGCAGCGGTCGCTGGGCTTTGGGCTACGGCGTTCCCCGTTTCGGGTTGGAGCCAAGAGCTCTCCATGCGGCTCGATCAGCCGCTCGTGCTTCGGAGGATCGACGCGTTCGCCCCCACCGTATTGGGCCGGATCGCGCTGCTCGATCAGCTAGGCCCCAGCACGATCTCGCTGATCGACGAGAGCGGAGGTTTTGCGGAGAGCGATCGGGAGTGGATTTCCGTGTTGGGCGAGTCCGCGATGCGCACGCGGTGGACGATCGAAGGTCTGGATGTGTCGAGCCCCATGGAGCAAGGCGCGTCGCTCGTTAGACTTCCGAGGATCCTGACTGGGACGATTTCGATCTTTGGGCCCGAGAGCGGCGGACCGTCGATCGACGAGCGCGCGACTCGTCCGGCGACCTTCGCTCGCGGCTACGCTCAGAAAGGATCTGTGCTGGGCATGGCGCCGTTCGCAAGGGACGTCTTGGCGACCTTCTCGGGCAAGCACGCGACCGAGCGAGGGATCCGACCGTCGTCGGAGCGACGCTATCGAGATGCGTTTGCGCTGGAGCTCGCCCACGAGATCGACTTGGGGAGCTTGCCGAGCGCGGTGGGGATCGAGGTCAGGGGCGATCGACGCTTCTTCCCCGGCCTGGGCTCGGGTTCGTTCGAGGACCAAACTCTCGCCGTCGATGGTGCGCTCCTCTCCGAGACCGAGTCGGGCCGACTTCGTCTGGTTGGGAGCTTTCGAGATCGGGGCCACGTCTCCTCCGAGCTCGGGCGAGCCGCGCGTGAGAGTGCGACAATTCGGAGCTTGGCGGTCTTCAGTGGGCTGGTCCGCGATGAGTTGTCGGTTGGGCTCACACTCAGCCACGCTGCGGTGGCGCTTCGCGAGCCCGAGCTGGCTCGGTCCATCGAGGACCCTGATGGTCAGGGCCTGCGCCCGTCGGTGGTTCCCGGCGCGATCACGATGGCGGTGATCGAGACGCGAGTTGGAACTCGCGAAGGAGCATATGGCGAGCTGACGATTCACGGCCTCGGCAGGAGCTCCTCGACGAAGTCCTGGACCGAGTCACTCACGTCGCTTGGATCACTCTACGGGCGCAACGAGCTCGAGGTGGGCTCGACGTTCGTCTCGACGGGCTCCGCTCGGGCCGGAGTCAGGGCGTCGGTGGGCGGGGACGCGAGGTTAGACTTCGATGGGTATGTGCGAGCGAGCTATGCGCTCAATGACTCTCTCACGAACACTCTGTTCTTCCCCGACGTGGGGCTCGGCTTTCGCGGACGCGCTCGACTCTTCGGTGTGGAGGGCTATGTGCTCGGACGTCGGGATCCGATCGCTCCGTCCGACGCCTTGGCCCAGGCGCTCGACCCGAGCGGCTTGGCGCTCACCGAGCTCGTCGACACGCTCGGTCCAACGCGACGAGAGGGAGGTCGATTCACGGTGATCGATCCGGCGATCCGTTCACCGGTGAGTTGGATCGGATCCGTAGGCCTGATCGCGGGCGTCACGAAGTCGTTGGACCTCGAGCTATCAGGCTCGATTCGGCACTTGGAGGCGCTTCCGGAGCTCGTGCTGGATGGCCCTCCGGGCGCGTTCGGAGACACGATCGACGGCGTGTTCTTCTTTCGACCGGACAACGAGACGCGCTGGTTGCTCCGCTCGTCGAAGCGAGGCGCGACCTACCTCGGTGGCCATTTCCAGGCGCGCACCCGCGACCTCGGCAACCTCGTGTTTGCGCTGAGCTTCTCCGCCTTCACGTCGGTCGGCTACCCGCCGCTCGGCAACGGGCCCGACGCCAACGACGTGTTCGCGCCGCTGCCGCGCGACCCCAACGCGGATCTCTTCGGACTGGCGAGTCTCGACGCGGATCGCGCCTTCATCACGAAATTGTGGGTTGCTGGGCGACTCTTCGGCGAAGGTCCGATCGAGACGGGCCAAGGCCTCTTCCTCTCGCTGTCGCTCTCCCATCGCGACGGCCAGCCCTTCGCGTTCCTCGATCGCCATGAGTACGAGGGTCGAGTCGCCTTCACCCTCGGCTCTCACCGAGGCTCGCCGCTCTCGTACGACCGCCCGCTGCTCGGCCCGCGCGAGGACTTCCAACTCATGGCGGACATCGGAATGAGTTATGGGTTCGAGGCTGCCTCCGTCCCGCTGCTCGTCTCCCTCGTCGTCTCGAACGCCTTCGATTTAGGGTCCGAGGCGGCCGAGGGTCAGGATCCCGATCGCAGGAGGGAGCGCGCCGCGCTCGAGCTCGGCGTGCCGCGCGCGCTGACTTTGTCCCTTTCGCTTCGAAAGTGAGGTCTCCGCCTCTCGAGCGTGCGAGCGAGGCAGTTGACCTTCGAAGGCTTTCGACGGCGCGATGCACCCATGCCCACCACGCGAATTCTCCTCATTCGTCACGGCGCGACGAACCTCAGCGCAGAGGATCGCTTTGCTGGCTCGACTGACGTGGACCTGTCCGAAACCGGACGTGCGCAGGCGCTCGCCTTGGGGTCACGCCTCGCCGGTCACAAGTTGAGCGCGATCTATGCCAGCCCGCTGCGGCGAACAGTCGACACGGCTCGCCTGATCGCAGTGCCTCACGCGCTGCCGGTAGGCGTGCGTGACGGCCTGCGGGAGATCTCACACGGGAGATGGGAGCAACTCACCCGTCGGGATGTCGAGACTCGATTTCCGGAGGAATATGCGGCCTGGGAAGAAGACCCATTCACCTTCGCGCCGGTGGGCGGCGAGAGCGGCGCGGAGGTGATGGCTCGGGCGCTTCCTGTAGTTCGCCAGATCGTGCTCGACCACGCGGGAAGCACCGTCGCGGTCATTTCTCACAAAGCGACCATTCGGCTGATCTTGTGCGGGCTGCTCGGCATCGACGCGCGAGGGTATCGGGACCGATTGGAGCAGTCACCGACCTGCTTGAACGTCCTCGACTTCAAGGACCCAGTGCGAGCGCGGTTGCAACTCTACAACGACACTTCTCACTACGAGGGTGTGCCGCGCAGCCCCGGCGCTGGTCTGTCGAAATGGTGGGACCCTCGCTGAGTGCACCCGAGCTCGGCCGGTTGCAGGGAATCATGACGTCGCCGCCCGATCGCGAAGACGCGTGGGTCAATCACGCGACTTCACCGCACTCCCGAGCCACTCCGTTTTTACCGGGTGAGGACTCCATTCCGCTCGTGACCTGGGCCTATCCTTTTTACGGCGGCTACTACTTCGCCCTCGCCCTGCCGATCTTCCTGGCCCGCAGTCCTCGCGATCTGTTTCGCATTCAGCTCGCCGTCGTCATCGCGGCCAGCCTCGCTTTCGCGATCTACCTGGCTTATCCCATGAGTTATCCTCGACCGATTATCTCCGGAAACTCACCGTTCGACGCGCTCTTGCGAGCCGAGTACTCGGTCGACGAACCCGGCTGTACTTTCCCCAGCCTCCACGTGACCTTTCCTCGGATCTTCGTGCTTACTTTGCGGGGTCACTCCGCGCGAGCGAACCAACTGCTGGCGGGACTGGCAGTTGGAATTCAAGCCGTGCCCCCTGTGACCGATTTTCGGTGGACCGAGCCCAAATTCAAGCCGTGCCCCCCTGTGACCGAGCCCAAATTCAAGCCGTGCCGGGCCGCCCAAATTCAAGCACTGATCGACGAACTGAGCTCGCCCGTCGTCGGGGCGGTCAGCGGACGGTCACTCTGGGGCCCTGCACGGGCATGCCGTCGAAGCTCAGGGCGAGCGTCGAGGTGAGGCCCCGGGCCTCGAGGTCGATGAGCGTGAAGCGGAGATGGGTTGCGGCGGCAGCGACGGGCGGAGGCGGAGGCTCTCCCGGCTCGTCTCCACACGTACACGTTGCCAGCGTAGCGACCGCCAACGTCGCCACGCCAGCGACGACGAACCCGCGTCGCCGTCCCAAGAGGGCGGCCCCAAGCAGCAACAACACTCCGCCGAGAAGCCCTGCTGCCGATGCGTGGTCCGACGCTTCGAAATCCGCCACCAACAGGAGCGCGAGCACCTCTCCCTGCGCGACAGTCACCGGCGGATCGAGTCTCATCGAAAACGTCGAGTCCCCCAAGGGCGTCGAGGTCGCGAGAACTGAGTCTCGCTCGCCGACCCGGCCGTCCTCGTCCGCGTCGCGATGGATCGCTAGACTGCCGATCGAGGCATTGGAATCGCCGCTCAGACGGACCACGGCTGCGCTGAGTTGGATGGCCTCCCGCGTGCCCGACCAGATGCCGTACTCAGCCACGGGAACGTCGGACTCCCCAGGGCCCGCAGGGGCCGGCGAGAATGGCAGCGGGCCTGCGGACGGGCGGAAAGGCGCAAACCCCACCTCCGCATCGATCGAGGCCTGGTTGTTCGACGCGATGGGATCGAGTGAGGTGCTCGAGACTTCGGCCGACATCGACACCTTGCCGCGCTTCGCAGCCTCCACGGCGAGCTCGTAAACTCGCTCGGCCTGGTTTGGGAGCTCCTCGATCGTGCAGCTCAACCCGCCTTGGGTCATCGTGCAGTTCTCCGGAGGGTCACCACTGAGCTTGCCACCACCTTCGAGCCGGACTTCGACCGTAATTCCGCGAGCGACCTCCGGACCATTGTTCTTCACCACGATCGTGAAGATCATGGCGCCGCCCACCCATCCGGGATCAGGATGCTCGCTCAGGTCCAATCGGAGATCGGCGCCCGATGGGTTGTACACGGGGCGAGTCGCGTGCAGCAGCGCAGGGCGCCGGAGCCAAGGTTGCTCCGGGACGGTGCCTGCCACGGAGCCGCCGTACAGCACGTGAATGATGCCGGCGTCGTCGAGCGCCGCGTCGCTCGACCCCTGCCGATCGGTCAGCTCCAGCGGGATCTTCGAAAACACCCAGCCCCCATGTGGCCCGCGCTCCGCTGTCGAGACTTGTCCAGGAATCGCGTCGTGCGGCAACCAGACCACCGAAATCCGTCGGTCCGCGGACCGCGCGATCGAGATCGAGTCCGCCGTGCCGCTGGCTCCCAAGGCCTTTAGGACTCGCTCCCGCCGCCAGCGGCCGCCGTCGAGCTTCTGCGCGTAGATCAGGTCGGTATCCTGATCGGCATCCACGGCCGTATACGCGAGGTGAGCTGTTCCCGCTTCGTCGACGAGCAAATCACACTCAGAGACGCGCACACCCTCGTCGACTGGCTCTGCAACCCAACCTGCTCCACGTCGCTCGGCGAACATGAATGCGCGCCGGTCGAAATCGCCGTAAGCCACGACGGGTCGGCCCCGCTGGGACGCGACGCACGCGGTGTCGTCCGCGTCTTCGACCGTCGAAAGGTCCTCGATCGACCAGGTGCCTCCCGTGATTCGACGACCGACTCTCAGCCGGGACCAGTCGGTTTGGAGAAACACGAGATACATGGTCCCAACCCGGTCCGCGAACATATCCAACATCTGAGGGTGCCAATGACTTCGCCGTGTGGCCTCGAGCGTTTCGAAGCCCCAGCCCAAGGCGCGCTTGTCGGCGGCCTGCACCTCCTCCTTCAGGTCGTCGAAGTATGCGATCGACGGCCGCCCGTCACCGTCGGTCGCAATCGCGACGTCGACGTCGATGCCGAGCCGGTCTGGAACGTCCGCCGCTCTCGCGATCTCCTCACTCTCCCAGATCCGGGGGGCCGGACTTCGAGAGTAGCGGACGTAGCTCTCGTCGGAGTCGCTCCCGAGGTGAGCCACGTGCAGCGTCCCGCGGTGGTCGATCGATATTCGTGGCTTGTCTCCGAGGGTGGATCGCTCGGGGCCAAGGTCCGCGACCTCCTGCGCCCAAAGGCACGCATTGTCGCCGTCCCCAGCACACGGATCGCAGGCGTCCCCCGCACCATCACCATCCTCGTCAACCTGATCCGGATCCTTCACCTCCACGCAGCGGTCCGTCCAATCCGGAATCCCGTCGCCATCGAAGTCCCGAACGAGCGCACTTCCGTGCATGCTCAGCCGGACTGGGTCGTGGTCCCGATCGAAAGAGGGAATGACGAGCTGCGCCGAGTGGTCGCCAGCCTCATTCGGCACGTAGGAGACGCGGATCTCGCACTCGTCCACGTAGTATTCGTCCCTCAGCTTCTCGTAGTCCTGGTCCCAAATCACCGCGAGCGTGCAATCCTCGTAGTCGAGGTTGAACTGCCCGCTGTCCTCGCCCTCGATCGCCACGTCCAGGACTTGGAGTGGCACCCAGCCATCGTTGTGAACGGTGACTCTCTGCGCATCGGAGATCTCACCCACGGGAGTGGCAGGGAACGCCTCGAAGGCACCGTCCACACGGATCGATCCCCAGGTTTCTCGGACCGGCATCGTCCACCCTTCGAGCCGGGCGTCGGACGTGACCCAAGGCACCGTCGTGCTGTAGAAATCATACGTGTGGTGGGTTATGAAGCCGATTCGAAGCTCCCCTGGGGCGACCGGGTTGGGTGTGGAGCTGAAGAAGACCGTGCTCGGGCAGTTGCCGGGCAAACAGGGTACGAGGCCGACGATCGAAGCGTGCTCAGGAAGGTAGTCCGTAAGGTCGATCGACCCATCCAGGGGGATGAAGCTGGTCAGCTCGAGGAGGTCTGGCATCCGCCAGCCAGAGAGCCCGCAGAGGCTCATTCCCGCGGCTTCGGCCGCAGCTTCGTCGAAGGGCACGGCTGGAGTCACGGCCCTGGCGTTGCGGGCCCACAGATAGCCCGTGACCGTGTCGATCACGGCGTCGTTTTCGGGGACGCTGTCCTCACCGGTAGCATCGCCCTGGCAGGGCAGCACGACGAATCGCCTGGCCGGATCCCATTGGACGTGAGGGCGGTGCCACCCCTCTTCTCCCGGAATCCGCCAGTAGCGCTGGCCGACATTGGCAAGCAAGGCGGGACCGGCCCGAGCCTTCCGAACGGGCCATAGGAGCCCGTCCTGCTGAGTCTGGTTGCCGTGGCAACCGAAATCCCACCCTGTGCCAGGGACCATGTTGGTAGACCCGTGAAAGAAGTTGCGAACGACGTTTTGGAACCCCTTGCTCTCGAGCCACGCGGCGGCTCCGTCGATGCACGTCGACCGTCCGAAGTGAGTGAGGCTCCAGAGCTCACGCAGGTTCGGCACGCGCCAGTCCGAGTAGCCGAGTCCGTCGCGCCGTCCTTCGTTCATGTCGTCGACGAGCTGGTATTGTTCTTCGGCCCCGACCACCGGAAGGCGCGCGGCGTCCCTCGGCCACATGAGACCGGTAAGTTTGTCGACGATGAGTACGTCCCGAAGGATCTCGAAGCGCGGCTCCGGCCACGCGATTCCTCCCAGGTCGCCGGGCGCCCCCGTTTTCGGCAAGCGGACCATGTGTTGGCCCGTCGCCGTCAGGGGCGCGAACGATGCGACCGCAGCCAGTAGGGTCCAAAGTCTCCGCGGATGACTCACCGGCCGTCGTGTTGCATAACTTGCACCCGAGCTCCCGTGGACCGGTCACGCCCTCGCGCGGCGCAGAAAACTCGCCCTTCCTCTCTCTTCGCGCGCAGCTTGCCTGCCTCCCCAATTCAAGCCGTGCCTCCCCAAATTCAAGCCGTGCCCCCCAATTTCAAGCCGTGCCCCCCAATTTCAAGCCGTGCCCCCCAAATTCAAGCCGTCCCCCCCCCCTGTGTCCGATTTTTTTCCCAAATTCAAGCCGTGCCCCCCTGTGACCGATTTTCGGTGGGCGGTCGGAAGTGTTCAGTAGTGACTCAGCTGAGTTTCGCGTAACAGCGGGGGCCCGCTGTGACAGCCCGGCGCCAAATTCAGGTTGCGGACGACGCCGGCGGAGGCTTTCGCGGCGCTCGAAGGAGCTCTTCTTACGCTGAGGTCGAGCTTACTGGACCTGCCGCCTACGACCAACTCCACCAGTGTCACCGTAAAGATCCCAGCGGCAAACGCCTTCACGAAAGAGGCCTTGACCGCCATGATGGATCGGGTCGAGCGAGGACAGCGGCCATGAAAACCAAAATCGTGGACTCTCACGCCCTCGCCTCTCTGAGCACCGCATTTGCGAGGGGTCGCGAAGGAGCATAACCCGGCCTAGCCGGTACCATAGAAGATCGACAAGGCGGGGCTGGCGTTCGAGTCGTTGCCGTTGCCGTTGCCGTCGCCGTCGCCGTCGCCGTCGCCGTCGCCGTCGTGCAAACATAAATGGGAGGCGATCTATTGGTCGGCGTAGGGAATAGTATTTATCCGAAGACTATGCAGAGAAACGGGCCGCGAACATGGCTTTGTAGCTGAGTTTGCGGAGCACCGGATCACACGGCCAAACAGGGCACGGACCATGGACCGATGACGCTGCGATTCGAATGGAATCAACGAAAGGCTCGAGACAATCGTGAGAAGCATGGCGTAGCCTTCGAAAATGCGGCCACAGCGTTCATGGATCCGCTTTCAACAACAATTTTTGACCCAGACAATTCGGACGACGAGGATCGCTTCATTTGTTGGGCCAGATGAACGGAGGTGATCTCGTCGTGGTCGTGCACACAGACCGAGACGATGTGATTCGGATAATTTCTGCACGGCAGGCAACGCGACACGAGAGAAAGCAATATGAAGAAGGACAAAACTAGTTATGAGACCATGCGAGCCGAATACGACTTTTCGAAAGGAGTCCGCGGAAAGTACGTCGATAGAATTCGTGAGGGCTCGAACGTGGTCGTTCTTGATCCTGATGTTGCTGAACTCTATCCAACATCGGAAGCTGTGAATCGAGCTTTGCGCGCGATAGCCTCAGCTGCTCCGCAACCGCAACCACGACCGAAGCGACGCACTAAGGCCAAGGCAATTGGGGAATAGGAGGATTGGGTCCCCCCAATTCAAGCCGTGCGCGCCCCCCAAATTCAAGCCGTGCCCGCCCCGCCCCAAATTCAAGCCGTGCCCCAAATTCAAGCCGTGCCCCCCCAAATTCAAGCCGTGCCCCCCCCATTTCAAGCCGTGCCCCCCCAATTCAAGCCGTGCCCCCCAAATTCAAGCCGTGCCCCTCTGTGACCGATTTTCGGTGGGCGGTCGGAATTGTTCAGTGGGTACTCACCTGAGTTTTGCGTCACAGCGGGGGCCCGCTGTAGCAGCCCGGCGCCGAATTCAGGTTTCGAACGGCGCCGGCGGAGCTCCTCGCAGCGCTCGAAAGGGCACTTCCAGACGCTAAGAACGAGCCTGTCCGACTCGGCGACGCCGCGGGTCGATCGGGAGGCGCTGCGGGACCTCAGGCCGGTCGGAGCTCGCGCGAGCTACGTGGCGATGAGTCCCTGTCTCACCGACGTACTCGGACGGAAGCTCCAGGGAGGAAATGCCACAGACATCTTGCCGGCTCTGAACGCCGCGGATGCGGCCGCGTAGAGCGCGCGGAAGGCGCGAACCTGCTCGAGGTACTCGAACCAGCGCTTGTTCGTGGAAGCGTGGCAGAGCGGCCTCCAGCTCCGGTCGGTCTTCCTCGGTTGGCCATCGAACGGCTGCTCGAGGATCGCGTCGCGGCCGAGGACGTGGGGCTTCTTGGCGAGGAGTCTTTTCTC